>CALSSN010000018.1 GCA_943789025.1 uncultured Verrucomicrobiales bacterium | reverse complement strand
CACCGAATGTGCCATCCTCCACGATCAGGTTGCCGTTGCACGGCGCCCTCCGAGTTGAGCACGATCGAGTCGCCGGCGGCTCCGGTCAGGGTGCCGATGGTGACGTCGTTGACACTCTCGTCGGTGTCGGCCACCAGGTTGACGGTCACGGTGCCGGCATTGGCCGCTGTCGAGGTCGACGTCGTATGTGGTGTTGTCGCGCATTGAGGGTCAGCGTGCCGTTGAAGGTCTCCGACATGCGCGGCAAAGGCATGGCCGGTGGTGGTGAAGGCATCCAGCCAAAGAAGGCCTGCTGAGTGCCAGCCGCTTCCTGGTTGCCGTCAACCACGCCAGCCAGTAAAGTCCGCGTCGACATACAGTTCGGTGGCCGGGCCGGTTGCATTGACGAGCACCACGTCATTGCAGTTACCGTCTCCGCCGCCGTCGGCATTGTAATAGACTTTCAGGGTGTGGCTATCGATGGTGATCGCATCAGCGCCGTCGGCAAAGTTGCTGAAGGTGCCGCTCACGGCATCGGCTCCGTCGTTGTTGATGATCGAGAAAACCGTGCCGAAGTCGGGATCAAAGCCACCGCCGTTAACGAATTCCAACGGAGAAAGCGTCGAGGTGCCGGAGTTCAGGGTCACCGTGCCGGTCACGTCAACCTGGTCGAAATCCGTGCCGGCAGTGGGCGATCCGCCGGTAAAGGAGTCATCGACTTCGATTTCCAGATCGCCGTTAAGCGTGTAGTCTCCAGAAGCAGTAATTCCCGGGCTCTGGCCGGGCTTGTGGAAGCCGCCGGCAGCAATGGTCAGGGCACCGGTGGTGCCGGAACCGGCCAGGGTTGCACCGCTGGCCACGGTGGTGAGCGAGCTGGTGGCTATCGAGCCACCGAGGGTGGCGCCGCTGCCGCCCAGACTCAGCGTGCCGTCATTGACGGTGGTGGTCCCGGTGTAGGTGTTGGCGCCGGAGAAGGTCTGGATACCACCACCGGCCTTGGTAATGCTGGTGGTGTTGTTGACGCCGTCGGCGATCACGCCGGAGAAGGTGCCGTCGTTGTCGGTATTGCCGAGGGTGACCAATGCCGTGCCGCCTGCTGTCCTATTGTTACCGACCATGACACCGCTTCCGCTCAGAGCCCCCATCTGGAAGGTGCTGCGCAGCGCTACCACTCGTTGGCCCAACTGAGTGCGATTGCTCGTGAGGATCTCTTCAGCTCCATGGTGCCATTGAGTTGAATGTCCGCGTTCTGCAGCCCCGTGGTGTTGCCGGCGACCCCGATGCCGCTGCCGGCACCTTCGGTCGCACTGGCGATGCCGTTAACGATCAGGGTTCCGGCGAAGGTGGTGTTGTTGTTGCGCAAGTTCACCCCGTTGCCGGCGTTGGTCGCATTGATCGTCACCGTGGCGGTCGTGTCCGCTCCCGTGCTTTTGAGTCCATCGTCCAGGTAGAATCCTGTTAGCGCCTGCATTACTTGTGTGATTGATGATGACACTGGCCCCGGTATCGACCGTGGTACCACCGCCCGCGGCGCCTAAAACACGTAAGTTGTTGGCGTTGGTGTTCTGCAGGGTCGAACCGTCTTGCAGGACGATTGACCTGCCTGCCTGCGTGTTATTGACGTTCCCTGTGCTGGTAAAGGAGAGCGTCGCGCCGCTCTCGACGGTGGTGGCCGATCGGTGATTGGCGGCGCCGGAGCCGGAGAGGACGAGTTCGCCGGCGCTGACGGTGGTGGCGCCGGTGTAGGAGTTGGCGCCCTCGAGGATCACGGTCCCGGTGCCGATATTGGTAATTCCAGCGGCTCCGGTTCCGGAAATATCCCCGCTGATCGTCAGGGTATCGTCGACGCCGGCGAGGAGGTCGAAGAAGCCGGCACCCGCTTCAGTGACGGCGATGTTACCGCTGTAGGTGGCGGCGAAGGAGGTGGCCGCGCTGTCGTCGACCATGCAGCGTCTTGTTGCCGCCCGCGTTATTGATACCCAGAGTGTTGCCGACGTTGATCCCGTTGGCGAGGTCGAGCGTGCTGTCGGAGGCCCGCATCCGCAGGGTGGCGGTGGCGTCCCCCAGCGCCCCGCTGTCCTCGAGGCGCATCGTGGCGCCGGTGCCGGCGATCCGGCTCTCGCCGAGGAAGGTATTGTTGGCGGTGAGGACGAGCGTGCCGTTGCCGCTCTGCTGTTCGATCCCCGCGGTGCCAGTGGCGGTGCTGCCGATCACGCCGTCGATCGTCAGCTGGGAACCGCGGTCGAGAAGGGAGATGTGAGTGTTGGAAGTGCACGGGGCCTGTCTCCCGGATGTCGATCCCGCCGGTAATCGTGGCGGTGCCGCCGGTCGAGGACTGCGATCTCCTTGATGTTGCCATTCGCCGTCGATACCGGATATTTCTATCGATGGTGACGCCGTCGGCCAGGCGCAGCTCGGCCATTGGTACCCTGTCATCGAGGATCAGGGAGGTGTTGCTCAAGGCAGCGCCGTCATTGACTTGGAGGGTCCGTCTGACTGAGCACCCAGGTCAGACCAGTGAAGTTGTTGAGCCGGGTTCGTGAGGATCGCCGTGCCCCCCCCCATGGAAGCGGACGGTGCCGCCGCCTCCGGTGATCTGCGCGTCCATGAGTCAAGGTGCCCCCGCCCGACGCCGTGAACCGCGCGTTGGTGCCAGCGGTCTCGTGCGTCGTGATCGTCGAACTGGAGGAAATGGTCGCAGTGCCACTGAGCAATTCGATGAACTTCGCCATTGCCATTATTGACAATAGTTATGTTGTTATCCAGGGTGATCCCGTCCACGAGCTGCAACCGCGCACTGGTTTGCCAAAGCGTAACCGCGCCGGTGCCCAGGGCATCATCGTCTTCAATCCGAACCGGGGAACGGTTGATGAACGTGCCGCCGGTGTAGTTGTTGGCGGTATTGAGGATCAGGGTGCCGCCGCCGGATTTTCGGAGTTGACCATCGCCGGTGATCGCCGCGCCGCTGAAATCGGTGCCCTGGGTGACGTCATTGCTCCGCCAGATTTCGAAAGCTCGCGCCGCTGGCGATGCTGATCGCGCTGGCGGTGTCCAGCGTTCCAGTCGTAGTGTTACGGCCCAGATACAGCCTGCCGCCGTTGATCGTGGTGGCACCCGTGTAGGTGTTGGCGCCGGTGAGGTATAAGAAACTGGAGCCCTCCTTGATCAGTGAGCGCGCCGAACCGTCCTCGCTGATGACGCCGGAGACGTCGATGTCGTGCCTGTCATTGCCATCAAACAGATTGGTGGTGAAAGTCCGGTCACCACCGGTGAGCTGCATGTTCAGCGAGATGGTATCAAGCAGGTCGGTATTATTCGCGGCGGGGGCGGTGGTGGTGATGTTGCCGGTCAGGTCGATCGCGTTGCCGGCGAGGGTGAAATTTTGGCCATTGCCCGAGTTGGTGAACTGGATACCGGCGATGTCAGTACCGGCGGCCAGGTCGTTGTTGGTCGTGGCGTTGGAGGTGCCGCTGAAGATCAGGTCGTCGCCATTGGTGGGCGGGCCGCTGCCGCCCCAGTTGGTCGCGTCGTTCCAGTCACCGTCGGTGGTGCCGCTCCAGGTCAACGGCGCCGCTTGCGCGGTCTCGGCGCCAACCAGCATCAACCCCAGCACCACCGCCACCCACAATGCACCCGCCGGAGCGGCGGCCGGAAAGGACCGCGCCCGCCGGCATGGAACGTGTTCCTGCAGGGCGTTTTTGCATCGAATCGGGATTTTACAGGGACCAAGAAAGCAGAAAATCCCCGCCCCGGCCAGCAAAACCTGTCATTTTTTTCCAGCTAGTCAGAATGACGCGCTCTGGTCCGGACAGACGAGGAGTTGCCCGCCAATGAACGCGAATGGTCGCGAATGTCGCAAAAGCGGAACTTCAGTAAGGAGTGAACCAAAACACAATAAAAGGTCTGACCCTTTATTGTGTGGAGAACGGTGTCCAAAGTTCCTGCTCACAATTTCGCGTAGAGGGTGCGTAGCTGCGGCAGGGCTTCCTCCAGTGAAGTCTCTTTCCAGAGGTGGTATCGTATCCAGCGGATGAGCTTTACTGAGTGTTGCGTGAGACGCTGGAGCCTCACATAGAGTTCTGGAAGCGGCTCCTTGGCCTTCTTTCTCTCCTTTGCCAGCCGCTTCTTTTTCCGTTTGTGTTCGGCGACGTTTTTCACGTCGTGCTCCCTCTCCAGCCGGAGGGATTCGACCTCGATCAGGTTGTGGGCCATGCAGAGGAAGGACGCCTGCATCGCTTTGGCATTCGGGGAGGACGCCCAGCCCTTTTTCTCGCCGAGCTTGTTCTTGAGTTCGTCGAAAACTTTCTCCGCATCCCAGCGCATCCGGTAGAGCTGGGCGATCACGCCTGGTGGGATCGATCTGGGAAGGTTCGTGATGAAGGTGAACTCCCTGCCGGTGGCGGGATCGGTGTAGATGACCTGGCGCACGCTCACCCCCTGGCTGGTGGAGACCTCGCGGTCGGAGACGACGCCGTTGTTGACCGCGTCGCCCTGCTCCCACGGGTGCTCGCAGAGGGTCTCCGTACAATAAAGGGACAGACCTTTTATTATAAATGGGGTTGCAGGTGTTGCTGAAGGATGGCAGGGTTTGGACATGCGTCAGGCACGCCTCATCGAACCGGGAACCTCCCACTACCACTGCATGTCCCGGGTGGTGGATGGGCGGTTTATTTTTGGGGATATCGAGAAGCGCTACTTCCGGAGGGTGATGCGAGGTCTTGAGCGGATGATGGGTGTCCGGGTAATCACCTACTCTCTGATGTCCAACCACTTTCACCTTCTTCTGCGGGTCCCCGATACCGATGATTTGAAGCCCTCGGAGGAGGTCTCTGATGCGGAACTCGTGGAAATGGTGCGCCCGCTCTTCGGGGCGGAGCATGCCAGGGGGCTGGCCCTGGAACTGGCCAACTGCGACGAGTGGGGCTTCGCGGAGAAGAAGGCGCAGATCCGCGCGGGGTTCCTCCAAAGGCGCGGCCGGCTCGACCTGTTCATGAAGGATCTTAAGCAGCGCTTCACGCAGTGGTATAACCGCAAAGAGGGGCGCAGGGGGACGCTCTGGGAGGACCGCTTCAAGTCGGTGCTGGTGGGCGACACGGAGGAGGCGCTGCTGACGATGGCGGCCTACATCGACCTCAACCCGGTGCGGGCGGGGATCGTGGACGACCCGGCGGACTACACCTACTCGGGCTATGGCGAGGCTTGCGCGGGGCGTGCGATCGCGCGCAGGGGGCTCGCGTTGGCGCTCGATCCGGACGGGAAACTGGCGAGACCCCCGGGCTGGCGGCAGGTGGGGGCGGAATACCGCAGGCTCCTCTACGGGGTCGGGTTCGAGCGCGGGGAGAAGGCGGATGGCTCGGCGGCCAAGCCGGGGTTCTCGCAGGAGGAGGCACTGCGGGAGATGTCCGGTGGCGGTCGGCTGCCGCTCTGGCAGGCGTTGCGGTGCCGGGTGCGGTACTTCTGCGACGGTGGAATTTTCGGGAGCAGGGAGTTTGTGGACTCGGCCTTCGAGCGGCACCGCGACCGCTACGGGACGGCTCGGAAGACCGGTGCCCGTGGGATGCGGGGCGGGCGAGTGGGGAGAGCTGCGGGTGCTGCGCGACCTGAGGGTCGAGGTCTTCGGGTGATGCAGGCCACAGGCCACAGAGCACCGGGGGGGGGCATATACGAGCCATGGCCTCCGGGCGGGCAAGCCAGTATCCCCTTCCCTTTGCCACCTCCGATCTCGTGGCCTACGACATCCTCAGTGAGCTACGCTGGGCTGGGGCAACATGCCCGCCCGGTTGCATGGGCCTGAAAACGGCAAGAGAAACCCGCTTTGCTTCAAAGGCACATGGGTGGTCAGCGAGATCTCTGGCATGTCCCTACACCCATAGGATGAATCCCTCACGGTGGGGAAAGTCGAGTCTTATTCCCTTGAACTGAGCTTCAAGCGAGCGTGAAAATGGCAGCGCAGACAAGCGCAGATGGGCAGACAATGACCAAGCGAGATCTCTGGCTTGGCCGGTGTTGGTGGAGGGGGGTGCGAAACCCGTCCGCAGGCTCTTTGATCCCGCGTCGCAAGCTCCTTAAGATGACACACTGCTCCACCCTGGTGCTGTTTTCAGGCTTACAAGTTGGAAAAAACCTTCCCACTCTCGCCGGCCTGGAGCTTGAGATCTGCGGTCCGGTCGCCGTAACGGACCATGCAGGGCGTGCCGTGCAGTGAGTGGATCTCGGCCTCAACGAGTTTCCCGTCCTGCCACTTGATATCGACCTCGAAACCACCCCGGGCGCGCAAGCCAGTGACTTTACCCTCCGGCCATTGCTTGGGCAGGGCCGGCAACAGGCGGATCACGGGCACGGCATCGATGGCACCACTGTCAGGCTGACTCTGCAGCAGCATCTCGGCGATACCGGCAGTGAGGCCAAAGTTGGCTTCGATCTGGAAAAGCTTCTTGCCCTTGCCGTTGATGAGCGGGCGGAACAGACTGAGCATGTTATCGAAACACAATTGTCATTGAGCATCAGGTGAACAAAGTCCCAGGCCTTCTGGGCATCACCCATGCGTGCCCAGAGATTGATGCGCCACGCGTTTGACCACCCCGTACTCTGCCCCACGCCGCGGCGTTCGAGCAACTTGCGAGCAGCTTCTGCCAGCTCTGGCGTACCGTCCGCGGTGATTTCATAGTAGGGATAAAGACCGTAGAGAGGAGAGCAATGACGGTGGGTTGGCTCCCTTTCCTCGTAAGGCTTGAGCCATTCCTGCAATACGCCATCGGGCGCAATCAAGTTAGGCGCGATGCGCGGGCGCTTCTCTAACATTTCGTCCCGCAAGTCCTCATCGATTCCCAGAATGTTGGTGGCGCGGATGGTATTGCCGAAGAGTTCACGGAGCTGCTGTAAGTCGATGGTGGGCCCTGCGCAGACGCCGGATCCTGTCTTCCCTCCCGGCACGATAAAACCATTTTCCGGTGACGCAGACGGTCCGGTGACTAGCCACTTGTTTTCTGGCTCCTCATAAAGGTTATCGAGATAGAACTCCACACTGCCCTTCATGACCGGATACACCTTGCTCAGGAATTCCTTATCTTGAGTGAAGGTGTACTGCTCCCAAAGGTGCTCACAAAGCCAGGCAGCGCCGCCAATATCCATGCCGGCTGGAGCGGTGTAGCCCCAGATATTGGTGAGGCGGTGCGCGATCCATCCGCGCGAGTTGTAGTAGGCCTTGGCAGTCTTTGATCCCGGCTCCACCAGCGACGCGATGAAGGTATTCATGGGCTCCTGCGTCTCAGTCAGGTTACAGGTGAGTGCCGGCCAGTAGTTCATCTGGGTGTTGATATTAAAATGGTAATCCCCGTTCCACATGGTGTGGACCTCTTCGGCCCAGATCCCCTGCAAGTTGGCGGGCAGGCCGCCGGGGCGTGATGAACTGATCAACAGGTAACGCCCCACGTTGAAAAACAGTGCTGCGAGTGCGGGGTCTTTCTGCCCTTTCCTGTAATTGGCGAGGCGTTGATCTGTGGGCAGCTTGCTGTTCTCTGTTTCCGGAAGGCTCAGACTGACACGTTCGAAGAATTTCTCATGGTCGGCCTGCTGGGCTGCGTGTAGCTGAGCGAAGGACTTTTTCTCAGCCTTGTCGAGATCCTGCGTCGTTGCCGCGAGTGGATCGGACAACTGACGCCCGGCAATGCCGCGGTAATCGGTCGCCGCGGCAAAGAGTAACAGCACCTCGCCATCCGATTGCACGGTAAGCTTGTTGCCCTCCGCTTTCACCTCACCGCCGACAACACGTAAACGCCCGACGTAGAGCAAGCCGTCTTTCTCAAAACCATCATTGAGGTGACCACGCATCACAAGCTCACGCTCGCCGACCGCCTCTGTCTTGAATCGTTCCGGGCGATCCATCTCAACGGTAAAGGAAACCGGCCCTGTCAGGCGTGACACAAAAACATCATCGGGTGTGGAAACAAAATGTTCGCGTTTAAACGAAGTCTCACCACGCCGGTAGGTCACCGTACCAAGACCGGTGATCAGGTCGAGATTTCGTCGGTAATCCTCGACCGGGTTGTCATTGCCGCTGAATTTCAGATGCAAATTACCCAAGGTCTGGAAACGGCCGAAAGCGGAAATCCTGCTGGCGTACTGGGGGGTGTTTTGAGCCTTGAATGCCTGCCGGGTCAGGCTGTTCGCCTCTTTAAATTTCTCCTCAGCAAGCAGGCGGCGGATCTCAGCCAGGTGCTTGTAGCCACCGGGGATATTATTCTCTACCTTGGAGCCTGACCAAACCGATTCCTCGTTGAGCACGATGCGCTCCTGATCCGGATCACCGTAGACCATGGCACCCACCCGGCCATTCCCCAAGACGAGTGCCTGGTAAAAACCCTCAGCCGGTTGACCGAACCAGATGGTGCTCGCGGAATCTCTTTTCTCTACCCAGTCTTTGTCGATGGGGCGTAAACCGCTAGCTGGCACAGCCGCGGCAGCGGTTATTTGAGATGTATTGTTTTCAGCTGCCTTCTCCGTCTGTTCTGGTTCTGCGGACTTCCCCACCCCTGTCTCATCCAGAAGCCGAGTGAGGGCACTTGCCCAGGTCTGGTAGCCTTTCGAGCTCAGGTGCAGGCCGTCCCTGCTGAAGAGCTTTGGGTTCACCTCGCCCGTCTGGTCGAGAAAATGCTGGTTGAGATCGACATGCCGGACCATCGCCTCATCGTTCAGTTCGGGGAGCCTGGCGTTGACCGCTTTCAGGATCGCATGAGACGCTTCCGGCTTACGTGGAAAGACCGAGAAGAGCAGGATCTTTGACTTTGGAAGGCGCGTGCGCACTTCTTTCACCACAGCCTCGATCCCGGAGAAAATATCTTCAGGGGTATCCGGGGCGTAATCTTTTCTCGAGGCATGGGCATGATTCGTGCCTACCATGATCGTGACGAGCTTCGGTGAAACCCCATCGAGCGCGCCGTTCTCGATCCGCCAGAGAACATTCTGGGTGCGATCTCCAGCGAAACCAAGGTTGAGCATATTGCGGCCCGCAAAAGTGGCTTCATAATTCCCCTGCGCCTCCCAGTTGTGGGTCATCGAGTCACCGATCATGACCAGGTCGACCCGGCTGGTTTTTGCCTGTTGAATTTTCGCTTCATGCCTATTGGGCATGAATTTTTTCAGCCGTGATCGCTCGGGTGTGACTGTCTCAGGTTGAGCAACTACAACCGAAAACGGCAGCATGACAACGCATAGCAGGAGCGCTGAAATGTGCTGTTTTGTCATTGGCATGATCATTTTTTCCGCTGCATGAAGAGGATTGCAAGGAGACGCCCATCATTTTGCGCTCTTCCAAAGCTTGATCCGGTCCGCGTCGTTTTTGGCCGGGCCATCACCGGTGCTCCGACCACGAGCGACGTCCGCTTCCAGTTGAGCGAGTAGGCGTTTCGCGATTTCGGGTTTATTTTCGTAAAGGTTCCTTGTTTCACCGGGATCATTCTCCATGTCGTAAAGCTGTGCTTCCGGGCTGCCGGACGGCACCTGGGCTTCGGTTGGTGATGTCCACCCGCCTGATCCTTTGGCGAGCAGAAGCTTCCATTTTCCCTGGCGGTAGGCAAAATGCCCGCTGATCGAGTGGTGGATCACGCCCTCACGGTCGGAGGCAATCGGCTTGCCCTTAAGTACTGGAAGAAAGCTGACACTGTCCTCGCCGGCGCTGTCAGGAATGACAGCGCCAGTGATTTCCGCGCAGGTCGCCATCAGGTCGGTCAGGCAAATCAGCTGATCACTTGATGAGCCCGCCTCGATACCGGCCGGCCAGCGAACGATAAACGGAACCCGGTGCCCACCATCCCAGAGGTCGGCCTTAGAGCCACGCAACCTGGCGCTTGGGAAGTGGCCTTTTTCCTGCATCTCAGCAATACCGGCCGCCTTCGAGCAGCCGTTATCGCTGGTGACGATGATCAGGGTGTTTTCGCCGAAGCCCTGCTGATCAATCGCTGCCACGATTTCACCGATCACGGCATCGGTCTGCATGGTGAAATCGCCATACGGGCCGAGCTCACTTTTTCCCTGCCACCCTTTGGTGGGAACGATCGGGGTATGCGGAGAGGTGAACGCTACGTATGCGAAGAACGGTTTTAAGGCGTCCTGCCCTTTGATAAATGCGACCGTTTTACGACCAATCTCCGGCAACACATCCACGGCCTCAAAGTCCGCGTGCGCAGGACCTTTGCGATGAAAGGCCTTTTGGGTTGTGCATGCGCCAACGAATCGATCATTCTCGATATAAATGTAAGGAGGCATATCCAGCGAGGCGGAGATCCCATAATAAAAATCAAAACCAAGGTCGGTCGGGCCGTTTTCGATGACGCCCTTCCAGTCGATATTTGTCAGGCCTTTTATATTTAAGGATTTGCCATTGGTGGTGGGCAAGCCCAGTCCCAGATGCCATTTGCCGATACAAGCGGTGCTGTAGCCTTGCTGCTTGAGAATGCCTGCTACCGTCAAGCGATCCCTCGCAATCATGGGTGCACTGTAACCCGAGAGCACACCCGCTTGTTTCGTTGTACGCCAGTTGTAACGGCCGGTCAAAAGGCCATAGCGGGTCGGCGTGCACACCGACGAACTCGTGTGCGCATCGGTGAAGACCATGCCCTGCCTGGCCAGTTGATCGATGTGCGGTGTGGAGATTTTTCCACGCTCAGGATTCAGAAACTGCACATCACCATAGCCGAGGTCATCTGCCAGGATGCAGATGATGTTTGGCTTTGCTGCGGAGGCTCGAGCAACTCCCATAGCCAATGGAAAAGCCAATAACACGGCGCCCACGATCAAAGAGAGAGATTTTTTCATGTGAGTATTCTTAATTTTTTTAAGTTTCCAGCGGCGACGGCCTTACCGTCTGCTTTCTTAGTAAGACAGCGTTGCTCCTCGCTCTTTTAAGTTCTTCTGGACCGGAGTGGTCTCCCACCATTGGTTCGGTCCCTCTTCTACGATTCCCTGCCACGTTTCCAGTAGTAGTGCTTTGAGCTCGGCGGTTTTCTCTGGCATTTCGTTTGCCCGGTCATGTTCTTCTTTCCAGTCGATTTGGATCTCGTAGAGCTGGAACTTGGTCAGCGTTTCATCCGCGACCAGTTTCCAGTCACCCACACGCATAGCGACGCGGCTGGCTGGTGGCGCGACGTGGGTGCGCCAGAAAAGCGGAACGCTTCGATTCAGTGCTTGTCCTTTAAAAATTGGAAGCAGGCTGGCTCCATCAATAATACGATCATCCGGGAGCGGGATGCCTGCGGCATCAAGGGCGGTGGCAAAGATGTCGGAACCAATGACAGGGGTGTCGCTGGTGGTGCCGGGCTCAATGCGTCCGGGCCAACGCACAATCCCGGGCACACGGATGCCGCCCTCATGGTCGTCACGCTTGCGACCCCGCAGCCCTCCGGTTGAGCCACCGCCGGGCCCCATCCCTTCCGGCCCGTTATCGGAGGTGAAAATGAGCAGAGTGTCGTCGGCTATCCCTTGCTCTTCGAGTGCCTCCATCACCATGCCGAGGGCGTGGTCGAGCTGGCTGATGTTGCCCATGTACCGGCGGTTCCTGTGACCTGCATAGGGCTTCAGAAAGCGCTGATCGGTGGCGATGGGGTGGTGTGGCTCATGAGTCCAGACCGAGAGGGCGAATGGTTTGTCAGGATCTCGGATTTCCTTCATCCAATGGATCGCTTCTTGTGCCACGAGCTGAGCAGAGAAGCCTTTGAGTTCTCCAACAGGCTCACCATTACAGAAAAAATTCACCGGGTTTTCATGGCTGGGCGCGGCGTTGTTGTGGGTGGTCATCCAGTAGTCGTAGCCGTGATCATGCGGCTGCGGGAATTGGGGATTGTTGAATTGATCTTTAGAATTCAGATGCCATTTGCCAACGTGGCAGGTCTGGTAACCGCTGGATTTGAGCAGCGTCGGGTAAGTGATTTCACTGGCTCGCAGATACGCCACATTGTGCCCGGAGAGGTGACGCCAGACACCATTTCGGTAGGGGGTGCGACCGGTCAAGATTGCCGAACGTGAAGGTGAGCAAACTCCGGCGGCGGCATAGCATTGGGTAAATTTGATACCTTCGCTTGCCAGTTTGTCGATGTTGGGGCTGTTGATTTGTGGATGCCCGTAGCAGCCGGCATCACCCCAGCCCATGTCATCGGCGAGAAAGACGACGATGTTTGGTTTTGATAAAACATCAGCATGAGAGACCCGAGGGGTAAGCGCCGTGACGGCGAGATATTGAAGAGAGTTTAAAAATGCGACAGTCTCGTTCATTCCCCGCTGATACAGGGAAGGATCTTTTATGCTGGAACGGAAAACCTTGCTATTAAAAAACCCGTGCCCTTGGCCGTCAAAAGCGGCAAGCTGGCAGCTGTTTCCTGCCTCTTTCATCAGCCCGACAAAGCGTTCCGCGTTTTCAAATGGCACGGTTTTATCCGCGGTACCATGTAGCACGAGGGTCGGAACGATTCCCGCTCGCACCTGGTGGCAGGGAGAGATGTCCGTCTGCCGATCCTTACCGACTTTGCCCAGGCCAAAACCTTTAGCGGTGGTATCGAGCACCGGGTTATAGAGGATCATGGCATCAGGGACCGAGCTGATGGCAAGGTCTTCGCCCTGCTCATCCATTGCCTGAATCACCCCGGTGCATGCGGCGACATGACCACCTGCGGATCCACCCGAGGCGACAATGCGGTTCGGGTCCACCCCCAGTTCAGCCGCATGCTGACGCACCCAACGGATCGCCGACTTCCCGTCCTGGACACATTCGAAAGGAGATGTTTTATGGATACTTTTGATCCGATACTCCGCCGAGATCGCGACCATGCCGCGCTCCGCCAAAGTGCGTGCCTGATCGTAGAACTGCCTTGGATGTCCTCCAGCCCATCCGCCACCAAAGAAAAACACTATGGCAGGGCGTTGATCGGATTTCTGGAAGTCTGGCGGATAGAAGATATGGAGCTTGAGAGCGGTCTTTTGCTCAGGCTGGTCAACCACCTTGTAGGTAAGCACTTCATCCGGCACAAATTTTTCCGCTGCTGCAACGCGGGAACCTGCCATCATCATGAGGGAAACCACGACGATGCCCAGCGAGACTCTGAGGATCAGTCGCGCCTCAAAGGCCTGCATCGAGGCAGCGCGCACCTGATTTTTCCTCCGCACAGGCATCCCTGCATCAGCCTTGAAGCCGTTTTTCAGATGCCAATCATCGTGCTTTTCTTTCGCCATGAATCCCTTAGCCGACCACTCCCCTTGCACTACGAAGCCAGAACTCCTTATCTTTCCATAGTCAGGCTTTTTAATCGCAACCGGGGCGCCTTTCGACCAAGGCCCTCGACAATCGCCTCGGAGGCCTTCGCCGGGATGAGAGCCTGCAAGCTCAACGCGATAAACTGCGCATCCTCCCCCGAATACGCCCCACCCCGCTGGGCCACGGCCAATTGCCGAATGAGCAAAGCAAGGTCATGAACGCCTGCGGCTTGGAGCCCTACCGATAGGCTCTCCAAATTTGACACATCATCAGGTCCTGGTGCCTCGGGTGCCTCGGGTGCCTCCGGTGCCTCCGGTGCCTCCGGTGCCTCCGGTGCCTCCGGTGCCTCCGGTGCTTCGCCTGCAAACCGATCCCAGCCAGGCTTCGCCTGCGCTCTCAATGCCACGAGTTGCTGCATTTCTGTCGCTTGCATGTCTCCCTGATACGCAAAAATCATCAGTGGATCGAATTTCTTGGCTCGCTCAAAATACGCTTGATGAGAATTGTCCTGCCCCTGGTTTGCAGTTTTCAACACGGCGCCGAGTTCACAGAGTGCGAGCGAATGAGAAGGAATCACGGTCAGAATCTCCCGATAGCTTTGCGCTGCCTCAGCGAGCTTCTCTTCGTCGCGAAGCTTTGCAACCGCTCTGACCTCGGCATTGCCATGCTGGATTAAACGCGCCGCAGACACCACGAGCCGCGACATCTCGCCCTGCCATTTACTTTCCCGCGCCGCATACAAGGCGATCTGCTGGCTGTAGAGCGTGCGATGAACACTTCCATTCACCGCATAAAGGGCCGCATGAAACCACAGCATGAGAGGATCGGCCGGCTCGACTTCGTAGAAGGCAGCCCAGTAACCGGGGTTGTGGCTCACCAGTTTCTCCATATCGATCACCGGCCACTCGGAAGGCGGCTGCTTGCCGTCCATGTCAGCTATCGCCGCGCGAAGCTCCTTCATCATGGCATGCACAGCAGGAAAGGCGTCGGCAGGCGCATTCTCCAAGGTCCTGCCAATCGCGCCCGCAATGACCCAGGCATACCGCCGCATTCCTTCCAATTCCTTTGCCGCCAAATCCGGCTCCCCGCTTTTCTTGGCGGACTCTTCGGCAGCAGTATCTTCGGCGGCGGGTGTTTTCGGGTGCTCCCAGGTCACAGAGTTACCGCTGCTCCCCGAGACAGTCCAGGATGTCACCCCCAGCGAAAGATCCAGGGAGTTGTAGTTCTCTCCATCAACCGAGCGCAGTGCACCGGGTAAATACGGGCCTGTGAGATCCTCGAGAGTGACCGTCGTAGCCTCCGCATGCTCCAGATAATACCTCGCCACTGCCGTGGCGAGTAATTTCAGATTGTTGCGGATAGCTGCCGCCATTGCTTTGCGACGGTTGTCTTCAAACGACGCTTGTGCCTTCTCATCGAGTTCCACTGTCGGCTCTCCTTCTTCTGGCACCGTGACTTTCCCCTCCAAATCCGGGAAAATCCTTGCGATTGCTGCCTTTGGATCCTCAGCAAGCGGCAGAAATACCCAATTTTTTCCCGTGTCTTTAAAAACTGCAAGGAGCAGAGAGCGGGAGGTCGTGCGCCCTCCGCCCGGAACTTGAACCACTGTCATCTGGCGGGCAAAAGCGATGCTTTGCGCACCGACTTTCTGCACCGGGAAGAAGCTCTCGATCTTCGCCTCAACGAGGCTATACCCAGCTGCTCGCATCTGATCCCCTGCCTGCTTCAGGGAGCGCATGACCGGCTCCCTCCCTCCTGCAAGTGCAATCACTTGCTCAGGCATGTAAGCCACCATCTGCTGGTGGTCATCCTGAAGCACCGCCTTCACATACCTCGCACAGTCAGTTCTCAAGCTACCAGCAGAACTCAGGTCTACAGCGGCGGAATCCTGTGCCACTGGAGCGGCTTCAGCGGCGTCCGCAAAAAAACCCAAAAGCCCAGCCGCCAGGAGGACAGAGGCTGCCCTTTCGGGGAAAAAACAGCTCACTTTGCATGCTTTCATGTTTCGACAGAAAATTGGTTCCTCTTTCTTCACCAGATCGGCGCAAGAAACCTCAGGTTCTGGAACCCCAGAAAAGACCTACTCTTACCGTCCGAATCTCCATTTATCGTAACCATTTTTCTAATATGGTCAACAAGCGCCCTCCCAGCAGTGGCTTTGTAAGGAAATCAGGTTCTTGTTCGTTTTGTGTGGGTTTGTTGCCCGTTGGTCGTGAATGTTCATCCACTTCCGCCTCGGCGCCGAGCCAGGCCACGGCTTGATCTGCCAACATTCTCAACACTTCAGGCTGAGAGTCGATGAGATTTTGTATTGCACCGAAGTCGGATGCACGGTCGTCGTGTGCCAGGGTCTTTTAAAAAAGCGGCTCGGTGGGGAAGCGGTGCAGGCAGGGATGCTTGGCTTCCGGAACTCCTTCAAGCCCGCGGATCGCATTCCTCAAGGTATGAATGCCTTTAGCAAACGCATCGGCTGAGGTGCTTTCTTCAGCCAGCAAGCTTGCCACGCTGGCGAGGGCTTGATCCAGGGCAGCTGTTTTGAGATTTTTCGATTTAGCCGAGACCTGCGCTTTGTTGCCGAGCTTGACCAGCCCATGCAGACCCGGACGCCAGGCGAAACCATTGGCCAGCAGGTCGCTGTCGCTGACCTGGACGTCCTGCCGCTGATAACTCGGTAGCGCCTCCGAGGTGACCAGGAAGCCCTTGGCGTCACGCATGACAAAGGCGGCATGAGTCGCCCCGGGGGGCATCGTGGCTTCCACCTTGCCGTTACCGAGGGTGGCTGGAGCAGGAAACCATTCCTCACGGTGGCCACGTGTGGTGTCGAAGGGTTTCGGGTTCAGAGTGTAGTAGAGCTCTGCCTTGGTTATGGCGGATTTGCCTGCACCAATCTCAAAGGTGGCGATCACGCGTTCTTCTATGGAGGACAGCGAGAGGAACGCGGGGATGGCATCGCGCTCGGCCTGGGTAGCGCCCTTGCCCTCGCGGTTTCGGTAGGGCATTCTGGCTCCGGCATCTTCCACGCGGGCGAACATCTCGGCGGCCAGAGCGTCGCGGACTTCGGGATACTGGCTGCCGACGTCCTGCTCCTCGCCGAGGTCGGCCGGGGCCCCGGACTCATCAAGGATGCGGAAGAGTTCGGTGTTGGGCTTTCCTGAACCACCACCCCGAACCCCGAAGTTATGCACCAGCTTCCACGGGCCCTTGCGCATGGCCACGCACATGTGGCTGTCCATGGGAAAGTGCCAGAAGATCGCCTCGCGCACCGTGCCGTCTGCCAGTCTGGCGGGGGCATCGCCGCCGTGCAGCTGCTTGAGGATATTACAGCCATCCAGGGCCAGCGCCGGGTCGGGCTCCGCTCCAGCCAATTCCATGAAAGTGGGAAACAGGTCGACCAGTGAGATCGGCGTGTGGCAGGTCGTGCCGGCGGGGATCCCCGGCCCCCGGATCAGGAAAGGAATGCGCACACCACCCTCGTAGCTCTGTTGCTTGCCGCCCCGCAGCGGCGCGTTGTCGGTGTAGGGAAGCACCCCGCCATTGTCTGAATCGACAATGAGGTAGGTGTTGTCGATGAGCTTGTGACCCGGATTGCGCGGATCGTCAGTCTCCTCCAGACAGGCGATCACCTGGCCGATCATCCAGTCGACGGTGTCGACCATACTGGCGTAGTAGGGATTGCTGTGCCCGGGTTTTCCACTGTCCAGCGGAGCGGGATCAGCAGGGAAATCGTAGCCCATCTTGGCGAGGTATTTTTCGAAGCGTACCCGGTCGCGCGTCTGGATCGGAGTGTGAACGTAGTAGGGGCAGTAATTGAGGAAAAACGGCTTGTCGCTGTGCTTGCGGATGAAGCCCAGGGCGAGGTCGTGTGGCTTGTCGAAAGGGCGGCCGTCGGCATCGGTCTGGTAGGGATCGTCTTCGGCTGCGGTGGCGAAATCGGACAGGCGCTCAGGCTTCATTCGACCCCATGAGCCGAAGAAGTTGTTCCGAAGTCGATCCTCGGGATCCCACAGATCCGAGTCGTTGTAGTATTTGTGGCGGCCGTCTTTTTCGGTGAACCCGAAAGCGAAGCCCTGGTCGAGGGGAAAGGGGTAACCGGCGTGCTTGCCGCCCGCATGCCACTTGCCGACGTGGCCGGTCATGTAGCCTGCCTCGCCGAGAACGTCAGCAATGGTCGGCTCCGAGTCAGGAAGACCGTAGGGATAGTAAGGCGGGATGTGCGAGGTGTCGTCGCGCCAGGGGCGCGGCAGGCGACCGCCCTGCACGTGATAGACCCCGGTGTGCACCGGGTTGCTGTCCGCGCAGGAAGGCCACCCGGGACGGGGCGCAGGTCGGCGCCGGCGAGTAGGCCTGAGTGAAGCGGCGCCCCTCGCGGGTCAGCCGATCGAGCTGCGGGGTCTCATAGACCGGCTTGCCGTCGATCCTGTGGCTGGCAATATCCTGCCAGCCGAGGTCATCGACCATGATATGGACGATGTTGGGTCGCGGAGCGGCATGGAGTGCCGCAGCAAGCACCAACGCCAGGAGAATAGTCACCGCGCAGCGGCAGCTCTGTTGTTTTGTTTGCATGGGGTGCGACGCGGTCTTGGTGAAGATACTCTGGCTGGCTCTAAGGAGGGTCTGATTAATGGCGGTGCCCGACCTTCCCTAACGCTTGCGGGGCCTCGGGGGGACTCGTCCGTCGGGGCCCAGCTCCGGCGGCGTGCCGCCCGGCTGCTCAAGCAGATCGGGTGTGGGAAGCTCTACCTGTTCGGGCCACTCGGGCCGAATCAGGTTCTCGTTGAGCTGCGCCTTGGTCAGCGGCTGCGACGGGACGCCGCCCACGGGCACTTCGACGCGCGTCACCCAGGCGATGGTGTTGAGAATGAGTTTGCGGTAGTCGTCGATGGCCCAGTTGCAGTGGTAGTGGCCGCCCACAAAGCCTGCGCCACGCGGCCCGCCGTTGGCAGGGTCCCGACACCAGAGCAGCTCCTGCGCAGTACCCAGCTTGTCCGCGGCGAGACGGTTCCAGAACTTGCTGCTGCCGTAGCGGACCATGTTCTGCGCGGTCGGAACCGCGGTGGCCAGCGCGAAGACTTCCGGGTTCTCGCGGTCGATATTCAAGTTCCAGTAGAGTTCGTCGTAGACCCGAATCGGGGCAGCGAGCCCATGGGCCACCGGGTGGCCGGACTTCGCTGCCAGGTCGGCGATCCAGCTCGGGTTGACTGAGAAGGCGTCGTCGTAGTAGCCGCCGACCCACGGCTTGTAGAATTGCTCGCCGATTTCCTTGCTCGGATGCACGCCGTAGTGCAGGAACATGATAGCCATGCCGGCCTTTACCTGCCTGTCGAGAACAGCGTATTGCTCCTCAGCGAAGGCGCCGCCGGCATCGGCGTAGAGGATGCAGGCGTCGACCCCGTCGAAGACCGATTCGTCTTCCGGCCAGCCATACCAGTGAACGCGAGCCACCACCGGCAGGCCGCTGGCGTTGAGGGCATCGGCCAGCAGGATCGAGCCGGCCTTGTATTCGTGAATGCCGTGGCGGTGGGTGGTAGCACCGGCGAGGAAGAGGATCCGTTTTTTCCCGTTGGCATCCCCCCAGCTGATCGGCGGTGCATTGGTGAGGTCGCGGGCACCAACGTGGTCGAGCGCCTGCGCCGCGGCCCGTCTTGCTGCCGCCGCCGGATCGCCAGCCGGTTTCAGTGCGACCGGCAATGCAGTCGGTTTACCGGGTGCCGCTGCCAGGGTCGACGAGATCACCTCGGTAACCTTGCCGGCGAGCAGCTTGCGGCCTTCCTCGGTGTAGTGGACGTCGTTTTCGCCGCGTTGGTATTTTTGCCGCTGGTCGCCGATGGCGGCGTAGAGGTCGTTGATGGTGACCCCGTGTTTGCGCATGACGGCCACGGCGGCATCATTGAACTCCCTGGCGCGGTCCTCGGTGATGATAATCTTGACCTTCCGCTCCGGGCCGATGCACGGCGGAGTGGTGGTGGCGAAGACCAGTTTGGCGCCCGTCTTCTTGAGCTTGGTGACGATGCTCTCCAGACTGGCAGCGTAGGATTCAGGGGTGACTTTCGTCTCCTGCCCCCAGCCATACCAGTCCCAGAGGCCGAAGTTGAAGTGGATGACGTCCCACTTCGCGTGACCGACCCAGCCCTCGACATAGGCATCGCCATTGGCCGACCAGCGGCAGTTCAACGGGGCACGGTGGACGTTGGCCCTGCCATCAAGACGCTTACGCACCCCGGGGGTGTAGCCGATGGAGATCGAGTCGCCGAGGATGAGGACGCGCGGCAGGCCCGGATCGTCCTTCGGGTTGGCAAAGGGGTTGATCAAAGGATCCGTGCTGTTGGCGCGCCCTGTTTGCTTCTTCGCCTGCTTGTTTTGTTGCTGCGGCTCGGGCTTTGACTCTGGCTTTAATTTTGGTTTTGGTTTTTTCTCCTCAGCGGCAGCTCGGGCCGGTGCACTAACTGCAAGGGCTTTTGGCTCTACTGGTGCTCCAGCTTTCAAGTAGGCGATAATATCCGCCACATCCTGGGCGGTAAGGCCAAGCTGACCGGCTGACATCATCAGCGACTTATCCAACTGCTTGCTGCTTTCAATATTCTTCCGACTGATGGAAACTTCGCCTCCTCCCATAACCTTGAGAATCGATGAGCCGCCCGCAAAGAGGGAGAACCCTTGAATGGTGTGACCCTCTTTGGTGATGATTTCCGTGCCTTCATAGCCGTGCGCAATACCGGCATTGGGATCGATGATGGCGGTCGCGATGGCCTCCGGTGAGCGCCCCAGTCCCCACTGGTCGAGAGCAGGACCAAAGTCGATGCCGGTGCCGTTGACCTGGTGGCACATGTAACAGCGGGCGATGGCCACCTGTCCGCGTTTCAGATCACCCTTGAGGGCGATGACCTCCTTGACATCAAGCTTGCTGGCCACCGGGCCATCTACCGGCACCTTGTAGTCCTGGTCCGGCTTCAGTGCGTTGGGCTTTACGTGCAGCCCATTCATCTGACTGGCGAAGCTTTTCCAGACGTGCTGACTGCGGTTCTGGAGCCACCACTTCGCGAGTGGCTTGTTGTCATCCGGACCGGATTCAGCCACCGCAACCATCGCCATAGCGGCAGCTTCGTCCGGAATAAAGCCGAGAGCTGTCAGCGCATCCTTGCGGTCGGAAAGCGGAACCTCCACCGAGAGAGCACGGGCTTTGAAGCCATCTACGCTGGCAGCGGGGTGCAGACGCCAGGCGAGTTTGGCAAAAGCCTTACTCCACGCGAGAGGATCCTCATCTCCGAGCTCCTTGTGCAAGATCGGAAAGAGATCTGCCTCCTTGTTGGTACAGGCCGTGCCGATCGCTTCGAGATACCAGCGATCCTCTCCCTGATACTGTTTGGCCAAGGTGAGGATGATGTCCTTGGTGTCGGCCACTGAGAGATTACGCAGGGCGAGTGCCACCTCACGGCGCACGGCGATGGAGGGGTCCTCGGCGAGGGTTTTGGCGTGCTCGAGCAGCTTGTGATCGACAAAACGCAGGGCGCGAAAACAGGCGATACGGATCTGCGGGTCCTTCGATGATGCGAGCACGGCTTCGACTTCCGTGATGCCCTTGTCGCCGAGCTGGGCGAGCAGCCAGATGGCGCGTGCCTGCAGGTAGCTGTCAGAATCGGCAAGCAGCGCCTTGACGGCAGGAAGCGATGCCTCTCCGGCCGCTTTGAGCCGGGTAAAGCCGATGTCTCGAACATTGTTTGCTGGGCTCTTCAGCGCTGCGATTTGCCCCTCTTCGGTGTTGATATCAATCTTCGGCGGGCGCGGGTTTTCTCCCTTGCGGGTGATCCGATAAATGGCGGCAGCGAGGTCTTTATCTCGCATCGCGTGACCACCGACACCCGGGTCAAACCAGTCGGCAACATAGATGGCTCCATCCGGCCCGACAGCGACATCCGACGGGCGGAACTGGGTCGCCAGATTTGCCTTCTCGCCATCTCCTGCAGGGAATTCATTGGCTCGTTTGGAGCGGAAAAAATCAAAGCGCTCTAACTTGAATCCCGCACCCTCGGGCTGGGGAAAATACCCGAAGACCACATTGCGAGCAGCTTCTCCTGAGAGCAGTAACCCTTGGTAGTCGTCGCCGAGACTGCCGTTTTCATAAAAACAAATCCCGGTGGGCGAGCCATTGCCGTAGACGTCGCCTGCGGGGATTGTTCCCGGGTCTTCCTGGCGCCACTCGGCGATCGGAGCGGCCTGTCCGGGGCGGCGTTCGCTCTGCCACTTGCGCGCTCCATCATCCGAGGCAAAGCCAAGATTCCCGTATTCCATCAGCCAGGTCGTGCGGCAGGCGGGAGGGTCGTCATTGTCATTCTGGTAAACATCTCCGAAAGAGTTCACCGTTTCCTCGTAGCTGTTACGCATGTTATGGCCTATCGGGCGCAGGCCCGAGCCGTCCGGATTCATACGCAGAGCGACAGCACCCACGTAGATGTGGCCATCATCACTTTTCAGGCCTGCTTTCCCCCCCTGGTTTGGGCCATCATCGGTCACCGAAGGAGCTCCGCCCTTATAAACACTGCCGACGCGCAGCGACCAGCCGTCCTTGTCGGTGACAATGTGGCTGCCGGCATTCCCAGTGTTAAAATACCATTGGCCGCTCGGGCCAGTGGTCACGGCGTGCAGGCTGTGGTCATGATTCTGTCCGCCAAATCCGGTCAATAAAATCTCCCGCTCATCGACCTCCGGGTCAAAAACAGCGTCACGGTTCACATCTGTGTAGACGATGAGGTCGGGCGGCTGGGAGACGACCACTTTATTGTCGATGACTGCCACTCCAAGGGGAGCAATCAATTCCGGCTCCTGGACAAAAACATGGCTCTCGTCTGCCTTGCCATCCCCGTCCTTATCAGACAAAACCATGATGCGATCCCCTTTGGGGTCTCCCGAGTAGGTGTCCTTGTTCCTGAACAGGCGATAGTTTCTGCCCTCCGCCACCCAGACGCGACCGAGATGATCGATGTCCATGTTGGTGGGGTTGTAGAGCAGCGGCGAGGCTGCCCAGAGCGTGGCTTCAAAGCCTTCAGGCACGACAAAAGAAGCTGCGGGAATGTGTGGAAGGGAATGATTCTCCTCCGCACCGGTTACCACTTGCATGCCGAGAAAAGCGATCGCGAGGACCGTAGCTAGGGGTCGTTTAGTCATGGTTGTCAGAAAACTCTTACACTGTGGTTTGCCAGGCCGCATGATCAGAGCCTGAGAATGCTCCCTTGAGACTGTCTTCAAAGTGACGGCTTAGCCCTGCCAGCTTTCAACACCTAAAGAAACCATGGGCTTCTCCGCTCGCGGTCCACCCAACGGGCGGCGTAGACATCGTCGACAATTTCTTCTCGCTCCGGGTCCCATCGCACAGGACGGCCGATACGTTCGACGATCCCCATGAGGTGGCAGATTGTTGCCGTGCGATGACCGACTTCGGCGTCGCAGATTGTTGTACCGCGCGTCCGCACCGCGTCCAGCCAGTTGCCATGGTGATCCTGCGACTCGATGAGCCCGACCTCATCGATTGCGAGAGGGGTCCTGCTGATTTCCTCCGGTTCGGTCACCAGAACGTTGCCGCGCCCGGTGGCCACCGTTCCGTTCTCACCGAAGAACTGGATCATTTGTTTGGCCCCAGGCTTGTTCTTAATCACGGTTGTCCCATCCGCATACCGGTAATGCATCTCATCAATCCCATTCTGTCCACCTGGAAAGAATTCCACCGGCCCACTGTGGTCCATGCCAAGAGCCCACTGGATGATGTCGAAGTGGTGGGCTCCCCAGTCTCCGTTTTTCTTCGCGCCATAATCCCAGAAGCATCGCCACCCCCCTGTGTATTTCCCCTTGGTCCTCTCTTCACTGTAGGGCTCATACGGGGCCGGCCCGAGCCAGCGTTCGTAATCGAACCCGACAGGAATCGGTTCCTCCGGAGGGTTTCCGCCCTCTGGAAAGGTTCCCAGTCGCGCCCAGACTGTCTTCACTTTTCCGATCCGTCCATTGCGCACAATTTCTGCGGCACGCCGGAAGGCTGCGTTCGAACGTTGCTGCGATCCAACTTGAAATACCCTGCCGAAGCGTTCCGCCGTGTCGGCTACCACCCGACCCTCGGAGATCGTCCAAGTCATGGGTTTCTCACAGTAGACGTCTTTCCCCGAGCGCATGGCGGCAATCGAGATCGCGGCATGCCAATGATCGGGTGTCGCCACGAGAACGGCATCGATATCTGGACGCTCGAGCACCCGCTCGTATTCGTTGTATGCGTCACACCCGTGGTAAGTGCCACTGGCAGCCTCCGCTGCATAGGCTTTCTCTACGTGGGCCTTCGCCGCATCCCGAAGCCATGCTTTTACATCACAGACCGCCAGGACCTGCACATTGCCCCGACCGAGCATGGAGGCTCGGTGCCCGCGCATCATCTGCCCGTTTCCTATCAACCCGACTGTGATCCGGTCGCTCGGGGCCGTCGCGCCACCGAGTCCGAGCACGGACGAGGGCACAACCATCGGAGCAACCCCAAGGCCGAGTGTCAAACGCCCTGCCGTGGAAAGAAATCTGCGTCTCCCCAGTTTCAATCTCTTGGATCCACTTCGTTGATCTCTTTCAGGACTCTTCTCGGGTAAAAGACTCATGCGTTGATGTTAAAATGCCAGATAGCCGAGGGCAAGTACTGTTCCCTGTCTTCCACCGCCGCCGTCTGACGCCTTCTTCAAGCCCTCGCCTCTTGACAGCCGGCCGTCCGCCCCCCACGCTCCCCAGCATAGTAACGATCTGATTTGATGAATGATTGCCGCCACGACGAAATCACCGAAAAGCTGCTTACCTCGTACAGCGATGTAGGGGGCATCAACCGGGTCGACTGCAGCAACCTCCCGTCTAAGGCCAAAATTGGTGGTCTCTGCGCGGACCTCCTGCGGCTCCTCTTCCCTGGCTTTCTCGACGAGGAAGCCATTGCGAGAAATGAGCTCGCAACTTTGACGCGGAATCACGTCGTCTCTATCGAGGCTCGCCTCGCCACCGAGGTGACCCGCAGCCTACGGTTCCGAGGCGGAGGATCCGAGGCCTCACGCGAGGACGTCACGGACCTCTGTTGCGCCTTTCTCGGTAAGCTCCCTGAAATTCGACGCATTCTCGCCACCGACGTGTGCGCCGCCTATGAGGGTGACCCTGCGGCTCGCAGTAACGAGGAAATTATTCTCAGCTACCCTGCCATTGAAGCGATAGCCATTTTCCGTGCCGCCAACCTCCTCTACCGAGCCGACCTGCCCCTGATCCCAAGGATCATGACCGAATGGGCTCACAGCCAGACCGGAATCGACATCCACCCCGGTGCCACCATCGGCGAACATTTCTTTATCGACCACGGCACCGGTGTGGTGATCGGCGAGACGTGCATCATCGGTGATCGCGTCAAGCTCTACCATGGCGTGACCCTCGGGGCCCGCAGTTTCGAAAAAGATGAAGAAGGTAACATTGTCAAAGGAATCAAGCGCCATCCTGACGTCGAAGATGACGTCACCATCTACCCGAACGCCACTGTTCTCGGCGGGGGTACGGTAATCGGAGCCCGCAGCACCATCGGCGGAAACGCATTCATCCTCAGCTCCATTCCCCCCGACTCTCTCGTCGCCTACGAAGAAGGGGGCATCAGAATCCTCGATAAACGCGATTTCAGGAACAATGACTGAGGAAAGCCGGGCGAGGTGGGTAGCAACCGTGAACGGTTCCTCCATCCCTCACATTCTCCAAGTTTCCAAAATGCGCCCATGCAGCCCGCCACCGACCCAGGCCTGACGGAGAAGGCGCGTAACCTGCTTCGAAACCTAAGTGAAACATCACTCTCTCAAAGCATCATCGTCTGCTGGAATGCGAGGATGCGGTCGGCGGCAGGAAGGGCATGGCTGCAGGAAAAACGGATCGATATCAATCCCATGCTGCAAGCCCTCTCGGCAGCCGAAGTCGAGCGCACCCTCCGCCATGAACTCGCCCACCTCCTCGCTCAACATCGGGCCGGCAGAAAGCCCATCCAGGCACACGGAAAGGAATGGCAGGATGCCTGTGCCGAACTCGGAATTCCGGGGGAAAAAGCCACCCATCAACTGCCGCTTCCAAGCCGCCGACAGAGCAGGAAATACGCATACCAGTGCCGCAGCTGTGGTCACATCGTCGAGCGTGTTCGCAAAATCATCGGACCAACCGCCTGCGGAAGCTGCTGCCGGACAAAAAACCAGGGGCGCTTTTCAGAAGATTTCATTCTCGAAAAACTTTCTTTTTTTCTCCCAAGTGACCCTTCGTGAGAGGTTGGCAGTTGTCTTGCCCTCGTGACGGGTCGATGATCCTCTACCATGTCAGTCATTTATCACATTGCGCCCGGCGGTCAGCGCGAAGGACCGCTCACCCACCTCCAGGTGCACCACCGCATCGATGCCGGGGAACTAGGATCTGACTGCCTGGCCTGGCACCAGGACCTCGACAGCTGGCAGCCGCTCGGTGAGTTGAAGGAATTCGAGGATGTGCTGCAAAGAGCCCATGCCGGATCAGAAGGGCCAGAGCTTGCAAGCGCCGAAAAGTCCTTCGATGCACGAACACCACCTCCCTACCCGGACAGCAGGTCTTCAGACGAGCAAAATCAGGAAAATCAGGACAGTGCTTCCTTGGCGCCTGATCCGCTCGCCGGGGCGGCAGAAATAAGCAGTGACGACCCGCCCCAGCCGTTTCGAATCTGGACGCGGATCGCGGCTCGCATTGTCGACTCAATTCTTCTCGGCACAGCTGCCTGCATTCTCTTCTCCCTCGCCGGCGGGGTCCTCATCACCGGCCTGGGCATGTTCTTCCCACTTGTCCTCATCGCTTCCACCTTTTTGATGGAAGCCGGGCTGCTCTGCTCATTCGGAACCACCCCAGGGAAAGCCCTCCTCGGCATCACGGTCCGCTCGGCCAAGGGAGAAATTCTCACCTGGGGTGAAGCTCTCCGACGCAGCCTGCTCGTCTGGCTCCGTGGACTCGGGCTCGGCTACCCCCTTTTCGCTCTGATCCTCGGAACCTTCAGCTACCTTGAAGTCAGACGCCGCGGAACAGTTCTCTGGGACAGAGAGCAGAGGCTCAGGGTCACCTACAGCAACCCTCTTCCGTCCTCACTCGCCATCACCGCAGCCATCGTGCTTGGCTTCTTCGCCATCGTCGCCCAGTCAGGAGTCATCGGCCACACCATCCACTTCATGCAGACTGGAGAAGTCCCGGAAGGACTCGAACTCCCGGAGGGCTTTGAACTCCCGAACAGGCCTTCGCCTCGCGAACCCACCGATCGGAGCCTAGAGGGACCCACCGCCTAAGCTCTATTATCTACGCAACCCAGTGATTCCGGACTCCTCTCCGACTGAATCATCCCGATCCAGATCACCGATGGCCAAAGACTTCGTCTATTTCGACCTTGAGACCATGCGCACCGCCAATGACGTAGGCGGCTGGTCACATAAGGACAAGATGGGAATGTCCATTGGAGTCACCTTCAGCACCGCAACCGGGCGCTACCACATCTACGACGAGACCTCCGTTCAGGCTCTTGTCGCCCAGTTGACCAGGGCCGATCTCTGCATCGGATTCAACCATATCAGCTTCGATTATGAAGTGCTCCAGGCTTACACGATCCTCGACCTGAAAAGCCAGATTCTCAGCCTCGACCTCATGCTTGATCTTGAAAAACATCTCGGCCACCGCCCGAAACTTGAAGCCGTCGCCTCTGCCACCCTCGGCACAGGAAAAAGCGCAGACGGGCTTGATGCCATCCGCTGGTGGAAAAAAGGTCAGATCATGAAAATTGCCGAATACTGCTGCTTTGACGTCAAGGTGACCCGGCTCGTCCACGAGTTCGGATGCCAGCATGGCTACGTCCGCTACACCGACCGCTTCGAAAACCTGAAGGAAGTTCCCGTCGACTGGGTAAATTCTGAAGGACTTGGAAACGGCCCGCTGACAACCGGTGAGGCAAACACGACGTCCTGAAAGCCTTGCCGTCAGGCAAACTCCTCGTCCCCTTCCAATCAGGGCTTTACCAAAAGCATCTGCAGACCGGTGATCAAAAGCAGGACTGCAAAAATTCTGACCACTACAGGGTTCCTGAGCGATTGCATCAGGTCCGTACCGAAGTAAGCAGCTACGACCGCACCCAACGCGACGCCGCCCACGAGTCGCCAATCGACCAAACCTGCCTGGTGGTTTTTCATAGTCGCGATCAGCGCCGTCGGAATGATCACCGCCAGGGAGCTGGCAACCGCTGTCTTGTGTCCGATTCCGATCGCCTTGAATACCGGCACCAGCACAATCCCACCGCCAACTCCACAGAGCGCCGCAACCAACCCGCTCACCAGCCCGAGTAAAACGAGGCCACCAAAGAACAAGATAACTTTCATAGGGAAAGACTACCGTGGATCCGCAAGGAGATGCAACCAAAGCCTGCTCCTTGCCGGGCCTTCTTCTCTCATGCAGGTGCCAGGATCGCAACGAGAAGCCGGGTCAGGATGACCTCGTGATCGTTGCTGGTAGTGACCATGGCACGATTGGCGTCCAGACAGGCGGCCAGACTCCGCCGCAGGTGCCTGCCGGTGAAGCGACTCGCATCTCTGAGAGAAAGATAAATCGGGTAGGCATTGATTTTGCCTTCTTTCGTCCGTGGGAGATGCGCGGTCTGGGCCTGGGGAAGACGCGACAACGCAGCTTGAAAAGCGGGGGTAACGATCCCGTTGCGTACAGCCCGTGGAAGAACCAAGCACTCGCGCCCAGAAAAGACTTCGCACTTTGGGAACGATGGCTCCCAGAAGAATACCCACTCCACCTTCTCCCTGGCCCAACAGCTCATTCATCAGCTGGAGACTTCGCGAAAGATTGCGCCGGGCAATGGCACCCCCTATTTCATAAATCACACCATGCCGGGTTGGCGAGACAATCTCCGAGATCACCTCCTCGGTCACTTCCTTGCCCTCTCCAACGTAAAGCGCCAGCTTCTGGAGTTCGCTCTCAGCCTGACCCGTGTCTTCTCCTGCCCGCATCACAAAGGCCTCCATCGCCCCAGGAGCGAAGCTCAAGCCGAGGTCACGTGCCCGTCCTGAAAAAACCGATATCGCCTTCTCAACCCAGTCATCTCTGGAAATGTCAATCTTATCGAGCTCCTCCACCTTCTTCGCCAACTTCCCGACTCTCTTATAAAACGCCCGCCGCTTGTCGACCGACGACGAGGAAATGACAAAACTGACTTCGTCTCCGATACCCTCAGCCAGAACGTCTCCCAGATGAGCAACTCCTTCGAGGGTAGCCGCTGCCTTACCCGTCTGATCATCCCCGAGGAAGGTAGCTCCCTTCAGCCAGACGACTTTTTCGCCTCCGAAAAATGGCAGCGTCTGGAGCGCTGCAATCGTCTGGTGACATATGCACGCTGCCGCTGCCGCGTTATCAGCAACACCATCGATCGTTTCGATCCCGAAATCACCGGCATCCGGAGGAGCCAGGCGTGCAACCATTTCGGCAGCTGCCTCCTTGACGCGGATGTAATCACTGCCGAAAAACGCGTAGATGCCTGATTCTTTGCTCATATCCTCGTCACTGACCGTGAATGGTTCCGCCACTGAAAACAAGTCAACAATCGGCTGACATCATCATTGTCATTTTTCAAAGTTGTGCCTAAGTTACAGGCAATCATGAAACTGAACATCATCAAACTTATTGCCATTGGATTCACCGTTGCCGGCCTCGCGGCCTGCGGCAAAGTAGAAAAAGCTGCAGAAGCTGCCGGCGAAGCTGCTGGATCTGCTGCAGAGAGTGCCACTGAGGCTGTAGCAGAGACTGGAGTCGAAGAAGAAGCTGCTGCCAAGGCCGCTGAAGAAGCTGCTGCCAAGGCCAAGGCCGCTGAAGAAGCTAAAGCTGCCCAAGGCCAAGGCCGCTGAAAAAGCTAAAGCTGCCAAGGCCAAAGCCGCTGAAGAAGCTGCTAATGCTGCCAAGGCCGCTGCTGCAAAAGCTGCACAGCAAGCCAAAGCAAAAGCTGCACAGCAAGCAAAGGCTGCCGCTGCAAAAGCCGAAGCTCCTGCTGCTCCTGCTGCTCCTGCTGCTCCTGCTCCCCAAGCTCCTGCTGAGTAACTGCTCTCCATTTAGACAAGATTAATTCATCACTAAGGCCCGATCGTCCTGCGACGATCGGGTCTTTTTTTGTCTATCTTCGCCTCCATCTTGCCCTATCCTTTTATCGGCCATGGAATTGACCCGCCGCATCCTCGTTGCATTGACCATTTTCACTCTTGCCATCGCAAGTTTCGTCTGGTTTCGAGGGGGAACAGCTGATCGCTATGGGCTTCTCGAGCTCCTCCAGGGACAACAACGTCCCAAAGCAGAGCTTACGGCGCCGAGCGCAGGTGTCGGTGCTGAGTCCGCTCTGGAATCCATGTCTCCTTTGCGCCCCGAGGAAATTCCCTTGCTCAGTCAGCTCGATCAGGAGTATGCC
This sequence comes from uncultured Verrucomicrobiales bacterium, assembly GCA_943789025.1. GTDB lineage: Bacteria > Verrucomicrobiota > Verrucomicrobiia > Verrucomicrobiales > DEV007 > CALSSN01. Next base: position 60,300 of record CALSSN010000018.1, on the reverse strand, counting down.
TTGCTGACCAGCCGAGTGATCCCAGCTGTGGTCAGCATCACTACCATTCGAGCAGGGAGCGTTGCTAAAATTTCTCGTGACTCGTCAGGGGAGAAAACAAAAAACCAGCAATTCCATCAACCCGGTCTCGGTTCGGGCGTCCTTGTCTCCAAAGAAGGACATGTTCTCACTAATCATCACATCATCAGAGAAGTTGACGGCATCGAAGTGACCACCCACGACGGGGAAGCGTATCAGGCATCGATTATCGGCTCCGACCCTCTCCTCGATATCGCGGTCCTGAAGATCGATTCGGAGAAAGTTGATTTTCCTGCTCTTCCTTTTGGCGATTCCGATGAGATTCAAGTCGGGCAATCGGTCATTGCGGCAGGAAACCCCCTCGGTCTCTCCGGCACGATCACGCGCGGTATCATCAGTGCAAAAGGTCGCGACCTGGCGGACGGAACGACCGATCTGATCCAGACGGACACAGTCATCAATCCGGGAAGTTCCGGCGGGCCGCTGGTCAATACCAGAGGCGAAATCATCGGAATCACCCATTCCATTTACAAAGGAGGAAAGGAAGCATCAGGCTGGCAAGGGGTCGCCCTCGCCGTGCCGGCAAACTCCGCGCGCGAAACCTTCGAAGCCATTCAAGAACGAGGAAAGCCTCTCTTTGGCTACTTTGGAGTCACCGTGGGTAGAGAAGTAGTAAGCGGTGCCATCGCCGTCGTCGGGATTGTGGAAGGTTCCCCTGCCCAAGCAGCGCAGCTTGAGCTTGGAGACCTCATTCTTGAGTTCAATGGAGCCCCTACCAGGAGCGCTAAGACTTTCCTGCGCAGCGTCCTGCGCAGCGCACCCGGTGAAAAAATCTCTCTCAAGGTCCTCCGCCAGAACAAAAGCATCGACCTTCAAGCAGTCATGAGTGAACGTCCAGATCCAGAAAAAGTGACTGCTCAAAAAAACCAACCGATCGAGAAAGTCGTGGCCTTCATTCGAAACAGATTGGGCATCACCAGCCGGAACCTGACCAGAGAGGAACTTTTGCGAGCAGGAAGTTTCCCGGTCAGCCCAGGCGTGCTCATTGTTGATGTTGATCCTGGATCTCCCTTCTTCCAGACGCTTGAAGAAGGAGACCTGGTCATGCAGATCAATCACCTGCCTGTCGGAGATGTGAACTCCTTCTGGAAGGTGCTCTCCGGACTTCCCTCTGGCGAAGAGGCTGTGATGTATGTCATCGCAAGGGGAAAGAAACAGGCGCTCAAATTTGTTCCCAGCAAACAGCGGAAAGGTCGAGAATAAGCGCTTTCCGCTGGTTCACTCCTGAGCTGCAAAAAGCGACGTCGGCAAAGCATCGGCTATCAGATCAGGCGTCAGCTCCTCTCTTCCCACTCGTCAAAACGAATCCTGAAAGGGCGGCCTCGGTAGCGCGCTTTCCGGGCGCCCTGAACGATTTTATCCGCCCACTCGCCGTCGATATCCACCAGCGTATGCTTATTGAAAAGATAGATCTTTCCAATGACTCCGTCAGGTGCTCCGGCTTCGTTGTAAAGCATTCCGGCGAGTTCACCCGGCCGGACGTTCTCGAGCTTACCAAGACCGATAAAGACCCGCCGCTTACCCTCAGGCACAGCTGGATTTCGACCCTCCCGTCCGCCTCTATCATGTGAATCGTCGCGAGCTTCTCGCCCCTCCTCTCTCTCCTGCTGATCGCCGCGCTCACGACGTTCCTCAAATCCAGAGTCCTCCCGGCGTTCCTCCCTCTGTCTTCGGGGCGATCGTTTGCTTGGTCGCTCCTCATAACTTTCGCCCCGGGAGCCGTCCCTTCTACCACGCCCCCGGTCTTCCCGCATTCTTTTCTCGCCACGATCCTCTGGCGACCTGCGTTTACGCGACGACCTGTCTCCATCCTCAAAGATCGTCTCGATCTCTCTGTTGGAAGCCCCAGCCCAGAGCGAGAAAAGCGCCTTGGCTACTGCCTCGTAGGGAGTGTCGTCAGTGATCAGTTCATCCAGCACTTCACTTCCAACAGAAGAACCAGTCACCCGCTCGGTCTCTATCTGGTCACGGACGGTTTCAATGAGATTGCCGGCTCGCTTCGCTTGAATCTCTTTTCGACTGGGAATCTCAAGACGAGGGATCGATCTGCGGGCATATCTCTCTACTCCCCTGAGTAAGCCCCCTTCTCTCTGAGCGACCAGACTGACGGCTTTTCCCGCCCGCCCCGCCCGCCCGGTGCGTCCGATACGGTGCACATAATCTTCCGGGTCACGAGGCAGATCATAATTGATGACCAACTCGACTCCCTCAATATCCAATCCTCGTCCTGCCACGTCGGTAGCTACAAGCAGAGAGATCTGGCCGGAGCGGAACTTCTTTAGCACCCGCTCGCGCATCGGTTGGGTCATATCACCATGCAGACGATCAGCCGGAAAGCCGTTGGAGAGAAGAACTTCCGTGCACTCGTCAACAACCCGCTTGGTGTTACAGAAGATAATCGCCTGCCCGGGAGGATCGATCTCAAGAAGCCGGAAAAGCACCTCCGCTTTTGATTGCCAGCGCAGATCATAATATCCCTGCTCGACAGTATCTGCCGAACGTGTATCCGACTTGACTTCGATCCACTCAGGATCATTCGAAAAATTCTGAATCAGCCGCTTTACCGGCGGATTCATGGTGGCAGAAAAGAAAAGTGTCTGTCTCTCGGTTGGCATCTTCCCGAGCAATGTCTCCATATCGTCGCGAAACCCCATGTCGAGCATCCGATCGGCCTCGTCGAGCACGACATAGCCGACCTGAGACGGGTCGAAAAGACCTCGCTTCAGGTGATCCATGATCCTGCCTGGAGTTCCCACGACAACCTGAGCGCCTCCCTTAAGAGCGCGTATCTGCCGATCATAGGCCGCCCCTCCATAGAGCGTTGCGGTCCGAAAATTCTCCAGACCCTGAGCGAAGTCGACAAGGGCGCTCTCTACCTGCACTGCCAACTCACGGGTCGGACAGACAACCAAGGCCTGAGGTTTATAAATTTTCGGATCGACTCTCTGTAACAAAGGAAATCCAAAGGCTGCTGTCTTACCGGATCCGGTTTGCGCAATGCCTACCATATCCCTGCCGGCTACAGCCACAGGGATCGCCCTGGCCTGGATCGGTGACGGGCTGTCAAAACCCATTCGGTCAACGGTAGCGAGGATGCGACTATCCAGACCGAGATCCCGGAAACCGGTCTTCTTCTTTTCCGGGGGCTTCTCTTGCTTTTCTTTCTCCGGATTGGGGGCAGAATCGCGAGTATCAGCTGGCGCCTCGACTTCCTGTTCGTTCTGGGATTGAGATTGGAGTTGGGATTGGGAATCGGGCTCGGGGGTATCTTGGTCACTCATCATGCGAGGTGGCTGGTTTTTTACACGTGAGACGTCTCTGGAATTGAGGATCGTCTTCGCGCGTCTTGCCTCATCGCTTGTTCTGGAAATAGAAGATCCAGTTGCCTCAGGTCCGCGCGCGGGTGCCTATAGTGGGGGCAAAGCCGCACATTGCAAGAGAGGATATCATTCCCCGTTTTGCAGAGCCAAAAAGGCAGGCAGATGTCAGCTGCGAACTTTCCCTGCCAATCTCATCTACGCGAGTGGCTCCGGACAGGTGTCCCGCCTCCCGCAGCCAATGCAGTGATCGCCGAGGTAGAGAGCATCGACAAATTCCATAAGCCGATCGATCTCATCGACATGCGTCGTCGTGTAACCTGCCTCAAAGTTTCGTCGTGTGGGCGACTTGGCTCCCAAGCCGGCTCCGGTGAGGTTCGCCGAGCCGACATAGGCAAATCTCCCGTCGACAATGACGACCTTCATATGCATCCGCGGGCAAAGAACTCGCTCAAAGAGTTCGCCCTCTACCAATGCCGGATGCTTGTCGAAATCACTGCGGAATCTGGGGCCCGGCTCCTTGGCATGGACGAGACGCAGGTAGACACCGCGATCCACAAGGTCGGCCAGCACGGCAAGAAACGGCCGGAACCTGCCGCGCGTGCTCTCGACATGCAGATCCTTGACGTCTGCGGTGAGAATCCAGACGAATTTCTTGGCCGCGGGCACCTGTTCCTGGATGACCCGAGCGTAGGTTTCTTCATTGAGAACCAGCATCGTCGAGGATCCTGCCGGCACGAAGCCCTGTCCAGTGTCAAAAAACATGCCCTGCAAGCCTCTTCAATCAGGCGAGGGAAAGTAAAGGCTGGCAAAAGAAGCAGAAGGCACTCCACCAGAGCACGGCCTTACCAGCTTCGCCGGTCTTAGAGGGAGCGACGACGACGCTTGACCCGCAGCTGCGCCATCGACTTCTGAATGGAAGCCTGAACCGAGGCAAGCTCCTCCGCAGAGTGGTCACCAGGATCCTCAAGGGTCGCGTGGGCACGCGCCATAGCCTCCTCAACCGTCACCTCATCAATTTCCGCCTCGGATGCAGCGAGGTCGGTAATCACCGCGACAGCATCACTGGAAATCTCTACAAAACCTTCACCCAGAGCGAGGTATTCTTCCTGGCCACCTTTGGTATAACGAAGCTCACCAGGTTGAATGGTGGTAACCAGGGGGGCGTGACTGGGTAGCAGGCCTGCCTCACCATCAATCCCAGGAATGACCACCGAGTCGACCTCGTCAGCGAAAACTTTCGCCTCGGGCGTCACGATCTCTAAATGGAGTGGCATAGGTGAATAGAAAGAGTGTAAAGCAGGAACCGTGCAAGCGACAGTTGGAAGTCTTCTTAACCGTTAGCTGGAAGGTGCGCGTAGTTAGCTTTTGTCGATGCTGTCGATTCCGGCTTTCATATAGAAATTACCCTCTGGGATATCATCGTGCTTGCCGTCGAGCACCTCGGCAAACGAGCGCACGGTCTCTTCCACCGAGACATAAACGCCTGGGCTTCCCGTGAACACCTCGGCCACGTGGAATGGCTGAGAGAGGAAACGCTGGATTTTTCGAGCCCGGAAGACCGTGAGCTTGTCCTCGTCAGACAGTTCGTCCATCCCGAGAATGGCGATGATGTCCTGGAGATCCTTGTATCGCTGGAGAACATTCTGAACGCCTCGAGCGACGCGATAGTGTTCTTCACCGACAATGTCTGGTGCGAGCGCATTCGACACCGAGGAAAGAGGATCAACTGCCGGGTAGATCCCGAGTTCGGCGAGAGAACGCTCGAGAACCACTGTCGAATCGAGGTGAGCGAAGGTGTTTGCAGGCGCTGGGTCAGTGAGGTCGTCTGCAGGGACGTAAACCGCCTGGAACGAAGTAATCGATCCCTTGGTGGTTGAGGTAATTCTCTCCTGAAGTCCGGCCATCTCCGTCGCCAGAGTAGGCTGGTATCCCACGGCGGAAGGCGTCCGGCCGAGGAGGGCGGAAACCTCAGATCCTGCCTGCGAGAATCGGAAGACGTTGTCGACAAAGAGAAGCACGTCCTGGTTTTTCTCATCGCGAAAATACTCGGCCATCGAGAGGGCGGAGAGCGCAACTCGAAGACGGGCACCTGGAGGCTCATTCATCTGGCCGTAAACAAGCGCCACCTTCGACTTCGAAAGATCGTTTTGATCGATGACCCCAGCCTCGGACATTTCCTCGTAGAGGTCATTTCCTTCACGCGTCCTCTCTCCCACACCCGCGAACAGGGAAAATCCTCCGTGATTCTTCGCGATGTTGTTGATGAGTTCCATGATCACCACGGTCTTACCCACACCTGCACCACCGAAGGCACCCACTTTTCCCCCTTTGGTAAACGGACAGATCAGGTCGATCACTTTAATTCCGGTCTCGAGAATGCTCGCGGAAGTATCCTGATCGACCAAGGTTGGCGCAGGACGGTGAATCGCATAATACTTGTCCGCCTTGACCTCGCCTTTCTCATCCACAGCGCGACCGCAGACGTCAAAGATTCTCCCAAGCACACCTTCACCGACTGGAACTGAAATGGGAGCACCGGTATTGCGGACTTCCATCCCTCTTCTCAAGCCCTCAGTAGTCGTCATGGCGATGGTGCGCACCCAGCCGTCACCAAGATGAGACTGGACCTCGAGGACGAGGGTGGTCTTGCTGCCGTAGAGTTCGTAATCGACCTCGAGGGCGTTATTGATCTCAGGGAGTTCAGTGGCGGAGAAGTCGACATCGACGACGGCGCTGATAACCTGGACGATTTTACCGGATGTTGTTGCGGTCTTGGCCATATTCAGAATGGGGAGGGTAGAGTTAAAAAAGAAAAGCAGATGTGAGAGAGATACTGTGAAACAAAAACATAAGAGACTGCCTACTCGAGGGCTTTCATCGCAGTCGTGATTTCCAGCAATTCATTGGTGATCGCTGCCTGGCGCACCTTGTTGTATTCGAGAGTGAGATCCTTGGCCAGTTGGTTGGCATTGTCGGTGGCAGACTTCATGGCTACCATGCGCGCACTGTGCTCGGATGCTCGTGCCTCAAGCACCATCTGATAAAACTGATAGTTGATGTACATCGGGAGGGCGTGCGAGAAGACCTCGCCTGGCGTCGGTTCGTAAATGTAACCGGCGTCACTGAGGGGTTTGACCTCGGCCTCGGCTGCCTCCCACTTTTTATCTTGCCCCATGCCTGCAAAATCTTCTTTGTCACCCAAAGCGACCACACTGATAGGGAGGAGAGTCTCCACGGTGGGCACCTGCCTCAGCGTGTTGACAAAATTCGTAAAGGCAACTTTTACCCGACTGTATTCCCCAGCGAGAAACTTCTCGGTGATAAAGTGCGAGATCACTTTGCATTCGCCAAATCCTATCGGATCAGGGATTGAAAATTCAGCGACGAGATTCTTTTTCAACCTTGCCAAACTTTTCGCCAGCTTCTTTCCCACTGTGACATAATCAGCATCCTCTCCGACATCAGCGAGAAGAGCTTTGAGCATGTTGGTATTCAAACCACCGCAAAGCCCCTTGTCTGAGTTGACCACAACCACGAGTTCCTTGCCGCCACCGCCGTGCTCGGCTAGAAGAGGGTGCGGGTCGTCCATATCGACCCGTTCCTTGAGCCGATTGATCACTCGGTTGAGAGTGATGGCAAAGGGGCGGCCATGGAGAGCCTGATCCTGCGCCCGCTTCATCTTCGAAGCAGCAACCAGCTGCATCGCTCGCGTGATTTGCGAGGTGTTCTTAACCGACTTAATGCGTCGGCGGATGTCGCGGAGGTTAGCCATGGGTCAGGGTTCGGCGCTTACTGAGGAGGGGAATCTTTTAATTACGCTCCGTAGCTGGCCTTGAAGTCGGCGATCGCAGTCGTCAGTTCGTCCTTGATCTCATCTGTAACCGCTTTTTCATCCCGAATTTTTGCCATCAGACTGTCTTTTCGGGTTGCCAGGAATTCTTCCATTTTCTCCTGGCAGTCCTCGATTTTTTCAACTGCCACGTCATCGAATGCACCGTTCTGCATGGCAAAAAGCGTGGAGACCATGATCTCCAGACTTTTCGGGCTGTACTGATTCTGCTTGAAGAGTTCAACAATCCGCTGGCCCCTCGAAATCTGCGCCTGGGTCTTCTCGTCGAGATCAGATCCGAACTGGGCGAAAGCTTGGAGCTCACGGAACTGAGCCAAGTCAAGCTTGGTGGTTCCAGAGACTTTCTTGATCGCTTTCGTCTGCGCAGCTGAACCGACCCGCGAGACGGAAAGTCCCACGGAAATCGCAGGGCGGATGCCTTGGTAAAACAGATCGGTTTCGAGGAAGATCTGGCCGTCGGTGATCGAAATGACGTTGGTCGGGATGTAAGCCGAGACATCACCTGCCTGGGTCTCGATGATCGGCAGGGCGGTCAGGGAACCACCGCCCTCTTTCTCTGAGAGACGCGCAGAGCGCTCGAGAAGGCGTGAGTGAAGATAAAACACGTCTCCGGGATACGCTTCACGCCCTGATGGGCGCTTCAAAATCAGAGACACCTGACGGTAGGCCACCGCGTGCTTGGAAAGGTCGTCAAAGACAATCAAGGCATCCTGTCCCTGATCCATGAACCACTCGGCGATCGCGCATCCGGCATAAGGCGCCAGATACTGATTGGTGGCTGAATCCGAAGCGGAGGCAGAGACAATCACCGTGCTGTCCATAGCATCCGCCTCTTCCAGAATTTTTACTATCCGGGCAATGTTGGCGTTTTTCTGACCCACTGCGACGTAGATGCAGACCATCGCCTTGTGACCTTTCAACTCACCGGCAGCGGCAGCTTTGTTCTGCTTGGCTTGGGAAATGATAGTGTCGACCGCAATGGTGGTTTTCCCCGTCGAACGGTCGCCGATGATCAGTTCACGCTGGCCACGGCCGATAGGAATCATGGCGTCGATCGCCATGATGCCGGTCTGCACCGGCACCGAAACTGATTTTCTCTTAATGATGCCAGGTGCGATTTTCTCCACAGGGTAAGATTCACTGCTTTTGATGTCGCCTTTTCCATCAAGCGGATCACCGAGGGCATTGACAACACGCCCGAGCATGGCTTCCCCTACCGGCACCTCGAGGAGTCGGCCGGTCGTCTTCACTTCGTCTCCCTCGCGAATGGCGTCAGACGAGCCGAGAATGATCACTCCGACTTCAGTTTCTTCGAGGTTGAGGGCGAGGCCAAAGAGCCCGCCGGGGAACTCGACCATCTCATTGAGCTGAACGTCGCTGAGGCCTTCAATTTTGGCTACGCCGTCTCCGACCGCGCGGACAGTGCCGACATTGGACTTGGTGACGGAGGTCTTAAGGTTTGCGATCTCTGCTTCGATCTCCTGGAGGATATTACTCATAACTGGAATGGTTGGTTTGCGGTCGAAAAAAAAGTTGCTGGATGCCGTTTTTGGATTGGGTCAGGAAAAAGCGAGGCCGAGGCGGTCAAGACGAGCCTTGACCGTCCCGTCCCAGACGTCGGACCCGACGCGGATCCGCAGGCCACCAATCAGGTCAGCGCTGGTCTGGTAATGATAAGAAATGTCTTTGCCATGTCTGGCGGTGATGTCGGCCTCGAGCGATGCTTTCGCCTCGTCGGATAACACGGTCGCACTCTCAATGTGCGCTTCGCGAGCTTCCAGTTCGAGACGAAGAAGACGACGAAAGGTATCGAGAATCAGAATGTGACCTCGCGGCTTGGCTTCACCGATGCGTCTGACCAGGCTCTTTGCCTTGCTGCCATCGACAGTACCATCCTCACCTCGGCTCGCGCGGAGGAGGAGTCGTGCTGCACTGAGGGCATCTGACCGGGCGCTCATAGTAAAATGTGATAAGTGAAAACGGGAAAAGCGGTAACAACAAAAGAAGCAGAGAATCAGAGGCCGACCTGGTTCACAGCTTCTTCATTAATTTTTTCCTGATCTTTCTCGGTGAGAATTTTTCCAGAAACTTTACCAGTCGCCTCGATTACCATCCGGCCGAAATCGCCTTTAAGTTCACCGAGGATCTGCTGGCGCTCGAGTTCCATTTCCTCCTGTGCCTTGGAACGCAGGTTGCCTGCTTCCACGGTGGCCTTGGCGAGTTTCTTGTCGGCTGTGATCTGAGCAGTAGCATTGGCTTCTTCGACGATGCGATCGGCACCGGCATTCGCCTCAGCAACAATCTCCTTGGCACGGTTCTCTGCGCCCTCAAGCTCAGAGCGGGTTTTTTCGAGATTTTTTTCGGCCTCGGCGATGCGCGCTTTGCGTTCCTCCAGCATGGCCATGACCGGTCCGAATGCTTTCTTCTTAAGAATGGAGTAGACGATTAGAAAAATGAGGACCTGGGCAATGAGCTTAGCCCATGTCACCCCGAAGCTGCTGAGTATTTCTCCCATGACGTGTGTGCTGTTAAAAATCGACGAAGGGGGGAAGAAAAAGAAAATTTACTGGAAGGCAAGGAAAGTTACCGGCGGGGAGGTGGGAACCTGCCCCACCGGTAAAAATTCTTGTCAGACCTGACTGCAGATTTTAGCGGCCACCGAAAGCCAGGATCAGTGCGTAAATTGCGATCGCCTCGGCGAGCGCCATTCCGATGATGCCAATGGTGAGGATATTTCCGAAGGCGCTAGGATTGCGACCGACAGCCTCGGCTGCTTTCGCACCGACAAGGCCGACGCCAATGGCGGCACCTGCTCCGGCGAGGCCGAGGGTGATGGAACCGTTGATGTTACCGGCGCGAGCGATATCACTCGCGGTTTCGACAACTTCACCGGCGGCAGCTGCGCTGTCAGCAAGTAGTGGGAGGAGATCTAGTATCATGATCTTATTTTCCTTTTCGTTTTATTTGGTTTTGGTTGGATGCCCCGCCCACGGTTTGCCCATGGTCCCGGAAGCATGAGTGGTTAAAGCTTAATGTTCGTGATCCTCATCATGCGTGGTTGAGAGCTTGATGTAAACGGCACAGAGAAGAGCAAACACCATCGCCTGAAGCACGCCGACCAGAATCTCCATAAAGTAAAATGGCAACGGCAGGGCAATGCTGCCAAGGAACGATGGGATCGCTCCAAAACCATCCAGCATGCTACCCATAGTGTGGAGTAAGGTCTCGCCTGCGTAGATATTTCCAAACAGACGCAAAGAGAGCGAAACCGGCCGGAACAGGATCGAGACAAGCTCAATGATTCCGACCACGAAAAAGATCACGGCGATACCAATTCCCATGATTCCAGTCAAGCCGCCCTTTGGTCCGAAAGTGTGCTTGATAAACCCCCAGACCCCGAGTTCTGCAATCGTGATCCAGATCCAGACAAGCATGAAACAGAGGGCCATCCCCAAGGTCATGTTGAGATCGGCGGTGGCAGGGCGGAGGAGCGGAACAAAATTCGGATCGTGTGAGTCAACGGTGAGCGGTCCAGTCGTCTGGCCAAAGCCGATGGTTCCCACGCCGGGGAACAGACCCATCCAGTTCGCGATCACAATGAAGAGAAACAGAGTGGCCAACAGTGGAAACGCTTTCGGTGCCACTTTCTCTCCGACGATCCCTTCCACCTGGTTGTAGAGGAACTCGACCACGAATTCGACTCCGTTCTGAATCCCTGAGGGCACAAGCTTCATCTCCTTGGTTCCCTTTGAGGCGATAAACCAGATCACTCCGAGAACCACAAGGCCAACAAGAATCGAATTGGTGAAGAATCCGAAGATTCCCTCCTGTCCAAAGAGCTCCGAAGCCTGAATAGAAAGACCTAAAAGCGGCTGAATTTCGCCGAATGCTGATGTGATGGCTGCTTCCTGAATCACTTTTCCAGAGAATTTTTGGGGTTGATTACCAACGTGCCCCAAGCCTTTAACCAAGACCTGAGGGAAGCGCAAGGAAGTTTGTGAAATTTTTCACAAAGTCCCACGCTGCATCAATTGCCTTCTCCTTCGGCGTGAGCTGAATACTTCACCGTGAGAAGAAGGCATCCCCTCCAGCCGCTAACAGAAATCCCAATTTCGATGGCAACCTCGCTGGTGCCGAGAAAAACTACACAACGAGATCGGACTGGCCAGATGGCAGCTCACGGTCTAGGAATTCCCGATGCCAGAAGAACCACCCATCGGCATGATCGCCGGGAACGGGATCTACCCAGCTACCTTCGCACGTGCTGCACGCGAAGCGGGCGTCAGTAAACTCGTCGCCGCTGCTTTCAAAAACGAAACCGACCCGTCGCTCGAGGCACTGGTCGACTCGCTGGCCTGGTTCCGAGTCGGGCAGCTGGGGAAGTTGATCAAATTCTTCAAACAAGAATGCATTGACCGTGCCGTCATGGTAGGCCAGATCGCCCCGAAGAACCTCTACGAGCTCCGCCCGGACATCCGAACCGCTCTGATGATCGCGAAGTTGAAGGAACGGAATGCCGAATCGCTCTTCAGCGGGATCGCAGACGAGCTGGCCAAAGATGACATCGAACTCCTTCCTGCCACCACCTACCTCGACTCACTCCTCCCCGGGCCGGGACAGGTTGCAGGCCCTCCCCTCTCGGAGAAACGCCTGGCGGATGTCAGTTTTGGAATGCGGATAGCAAAAGAAATCAGCCGGCTGGACATCGGCCAGACGGTCGTCGTGAACCAAGGCACGGTCCTGGCAGTGGAGGCCTTTGAGGGAACCAACGAGACGATGCGTCGAGGCGGCGCACTGGGAAAAGGCGGTGCCACCATGGTGAAAGTCTCCAAACCGGAACAGGACCTTCGTTTCGATGTTCCTGTCGTCGGCCCTGATACTATCCGCACGGCCGCGGAAGCAGAGATCGACCTCATTGTCATCGAAGCGGGCTCGACCCTCCTCCTCGAGCAGGATGAAGTCAGCACGCTCTGCCGTGATTTGAAGGTGGCGATCTGGGCGGAAGCGGGTTCCAGTGTCTCCACCACATGAGAACCGAGGAACCTCACAGTCCGATCCGCGTCGGCGTCATCGGCGTCGGGGCCATCGGCAGAAACCACGCCCGCTGCCTGGCTGAGATCGGCCACTGCAAGTTGACTGCTGTTTTCGACCGCGACGAGAAACTCGCGCAGCAACTGGCCGAGGAATACCAGACCGTCGCTGCGGGAAGCCTTGATGAGTTTATCGACCTCGTCGATGCGGCAACCGTCGCAGCACCGACCAGTCTGCACCTTGAGCTCAGCTCCGCCCTCCTCCGAGCTGGCAAGCACGTGCTTGTCGAAAAGCCAATCACCGACAACATCGAAGATGCCCGATCCCTCGTCGCACTGGCCAACGCGCAGAAACGCATCCTTCAAGTAGGACACATTGAACGTTTCAACCCTGTTCTCGCGCAACTGGAGGACCGCATCAGCGACCCCCGCTTCATCGAAGTGCACCGCCTCTCACCCTTTCCGAACCGCAGCCTCGATATCGGCGTCGTTCTCGATGTCATGATCCATGATATCGAGATCATTCTTCACCTCGTGAAGTCAGAGCTGGAAAGTATCGATGCGGTGGGAGTGCCTGTCCTGACGAAGCGTGAGGACATTGCGAACGCGCGACTTCGCTTTGCCAATGGTTGTGTCGTCAACCTCACCGCCTCGCGGATCAGCCCAGAGAAAATGCGTAAAATTCGTGTCTTCCAGGGTGATGCCTACCTCTCGCTCGACTACCAGGAACAGTCCGGGGAAATCTATCGCAAAGGCATGCTCGGGATTAAGAAAGAGGAGGTGAAAGTGGAAAAAGAAGAGCCCCTCAAAGTGGAACTCGCCTCTTTCTGTGAGTGCGCTGCCGAGGGCTACACGCCAAAAGTCTCGGGACATGAAGCCGCCGCCGCCCTGCAAGTCGCCGTTCAAATCACCGGGCTCATCGAAAGCGGTGAAGGGCGCATGGAATTTTAAGCGCGCCCGACAATCCTGAACCCATTCTTCCTACATGAAGCGCATCCACCTCCTCGCCGGTGAGGTCAGCGGCGACCACCACGGTGCAGCCCTCATGCGCGAATTATTGAAGGATGATCCGTCGCTTGTTCTCTCGGCCACCGGCGGACCGGAGATGGTTGCCGTTCCGGGCGGCGGCGAAGTCGATGACTGGCTGGCAGATGCCGCCGTGCTCGGGCTCTGGGAGGTGCTCAAAAAATACGGCTACTTCCGCCAGCAGATGACTGCTCTGACTGCCCGACTTCTCGCCGACCCGCCTGACGCCATCGTTCTCATCGACTACCCAGGCTTCAACCTCCGGCTCGCCGAGGCACTCCGAAAAGGCAACTTCCGGGGAAAGATCCTCTTCTATATCAGCCCGCAGGTCTGGGCGTGGAAGAAAGGAAGAATTCCAAAAATGGCGCGCCTTCTTGATCTCATCATCTGCCTTTTCCCCTTTGAAGTTCCGCTCTTTGAGGACTCCGGCCTCCGCGCAGTCTGCTCCGGCCACCCGCTCGTCGATGAGTTGGCAGCTCCCGAAACCGAGCGCGACCCAAAGCTGGTCGGACTCCTCCCCGGCTCGCGCGAGCACGAGGTAAGCAAACTTTTCCCGATCCTGCTGGGAGCAGCCGGGCTCCTCCACGCCGAGCACCCCGAGCTCAAGTTCGTCACCGCCGCAGCCTCACCCGAACGTGCGGCTCAGATGCTTGAAATTCTCACCGAGCACGGGCTCGACACCGGCTTCTGCGAAATCCGCCGGGGCGAAGGTGCCGCGCGAAAGATCATGGCGACCGCTCAGGCCGCGGCTGTCGCTTCGGGAACAGCGACCCTTGAAGCCGCGGCCCACGGACTCCCCTACTGCCTCGTCTACCGGGTCAACTGGCTCACCTACCGGGTCGGTCGGGCCGTGGTGAAACTCGACCATATCGGCATGGCCAACATCCTTGTCGGCCGCGAGGTAATCCGCGAACTCCTCCAGGGCGATTGCACGAGCCGGGCGGTCGCATCGGAACTCCACCGCCTGATAGCCGACACAGACTATCGCTCCAAAGTCGAGGCCGGTGTTCTCGAGGCACGGAAAAAACTGGGAGGGCCCGGAGCCAGCGCACGCGCTGCCGAGGCAATCCTCGCGGAACTCGGCTGACTGCTCTGTGGCCGCGCTCGCCGCGATTTCCGAAGCAGGCATCCCCATTCCCTGGCAGGGAAAAAACATGGAAGAAGCCAGCCGTCAGACCCGTTCCCTCCAAAGCTCGTCAAACCATGATTCCCCGCATGCTGATCAGACTCCTTGCCTGCCCCGCCCTGTTGGCAGTTGCCTTGACCGTCCCAGCTCAAGCGGACATTGCTGCCTCGGGTGGTAACCCCCGATGCCCGAATGTCGTTCTCTTTCTGATCGATGACCTCGGGTGGGCGGATCTCGGGGTCACCGGCAGCACCTTCCACGAAACGCCGAATGTAGACCGGCTTGCCAGCGGCGGAGCATTTTTCACCGATGCCTACGCCGCGAACCCGGTCTGCTCGCCGACCCGTGCGAGTGTCCTGACCGGGAAGTATCCGAGCCGGATCCATCTGACTAACCACAGCGGCTCGCGTGGTCCATTCGGCCCGGGCCATCGGCTGACCCCACCGGAACTTGCTGGCAACATGCCACTTGAAGACACCACCCTCGCCGAGGCCCTGAAAGAGGCGGGCTACACCACTGCCCACATCGGCAAGTGGCACCTTCAGGCCCATCACCAAGGCGGCCGCAACCACTACCCGGAGGCCAACGGATTCGACCTCAACATTGCCGGACACAAGATGGGGCAGCCGGGCTCGTACCATTTCCCCTACCAAAGCGACAAGCATCCCTCGACCAATGTCCCGGGCATGAAAGGCGGGAAGGAAGGTGATTACCTCACTGACATTCTGACCGACCGCGCCATCAGTTTCATCGAGGAGCACGAAGGCAAACCATTCTTCCTCAACCTCTGGTATTACACCGTGCACACCCCGATCGAGCCGCGACAGGACAAGTGGGAAAAATACCAGAAAAAAGCGCAGGGCCTGGGCCTCGATAAAAACCCGCCGGCTCCGGTGTCCGTCCGGCAGAGTTTCTCCCGCCCGCGCCAGGACAACCCCGCCTACGCCGCGATGATCGAAAGCATGGACGAAAACATCGGCCGGATCATGGACGCCCTCGGACGTCTCGGGCTCGAGGAAGACACCCTGGTTGTTTTTCTCTCGGACAATGGCGGGCTTTCCACCGGCAGCAGCCCGAACATGCCGACCTCGAACCTCCCACTGCGTGCAGGCAAAGCCTGGGTCTACGAAGGTGGCATCCGCTCACCCCTCATCATCAGGTATCCGGCAAAGATCAAGGCGGGGCAGCGCTTGCATACCCCCGCCGTAAGCACCGACATCTACCCGACCATTCTCGACCTCGCCGGACTCCCGTTGCGGCCGGAGCAACACGTCGACGGAGTCAGCCTGAAGCCGCTGCTTACCGACGAGGCCGACGGGCTCGACCGCGAGGCCCTGTATTTCCACTTCCCCCACTACCACCACATCAACAGCATGGGTCCGGCCGGAGCAGTGCGCATGGGTGACCACAAGCTGGTGGAGGTTTTTGAGACCGGCGAGGTCGAACTCTACAACCTGCGTGACGATCCCGAGGAACAGCATGACATGGCTGAGGAAAAGCCCGAGTTGACAGCCAGACTCACGAAGATGCTGCACGACTGGAGAAAAAAATCCGGCGCCCGCATGCCCACTCCAAACGCAGCCTACCGCGAGACAAACGATTGGCGAAACAAGTAACATGCTGACCCCCTACAGTCCCACAGTCTTGCTCATTCTTGCCCTGACCGGCCTGTGGGTCGTAGCCTCTGCGACCGAATTAACTCCGTCGAATATCCTCTACATCAATGCCGACGACCTCGGCGTGATGGATGTCAGCTTCATGGGTGACAGGCGCTACCACACACCCAACCTGAACCGGCTTGCCAAAGAAGGCATCATCTTCACCAATGGCTATGCCCCGGCCGCCAATTGCGCACCCAGTCGCGCTGCCGTTCTCAGCGGGCAGGCTGCTCCACGCACCGGCGTCTACACCGTGGGCACCTCTGAGCGGGGCGCGACGAATACACGCAAGCTGATCCCGACCAAGAACACGCCGCACCTGTCGAATGACATGATGACCATTGGCGATGAACTGAAGGCATGTGGCTACGTGACCTGCCAGATCGGGAAGTGGCATGTTGGGAAAGACCCCACTGAACAGGGGATCGACATCAACATTGCCGGCCTGCAAACGGGTGGTCCTGCCAGCTACTTCAGTCCTTATAAAAATCCTCGGTTAAAAGACGGGCCTGAGGGAGAATACCTCACCGACCGCCTCACCGATGAGGCGATCAACTTCCTGAAAAACCACCGGCAGAAACGCTTCTTTCTCTACCTGCCATACTACACAGTACACACACCGCTGCAGGGGCGAAAGGATCTGCTTGGAAAGTACCAGGATCGGCCGGGAATCCATGCCGACTATGCCGCGATGGTGGAAGCACTGGACCAAAATATCGGCCGCCTGCTCGCTTACCTTGATGCATCAGGCCTCGCTGAAAACACCCTCGTCCTGTTTTCCTCAGACAACGGGGGAATCCGGCACATCAGTTCGCAGGAGCCCTGGCGAGCAGGCAAGGGTTCCTACTACGAGGGCGGCATCCGGGTTCCCATCACCGCCCGGTGGCCGGGGAAAATCACACCGGGATCGACCTGTGACGTGCCGGTAACCGGACTGGATTTCTATCCAACCTTTGTGGAGGTCGCAGGCGGAAGCGTCGCCAAAGGCAAGGACGTTGACGGGCTCAGTCTGCTGCCTCTGCTGACTGGAATCAGCGGCAAGCTGCCTGAACGGAGCCTCTACTGGCATTTCCCCATCTACCTTCAGAAGTACGCCATCGATGATGCCCGCGACCCGCTCTTCCGGACCCGTCCTGGATCGGTAATCCGTCACGGCAAGTGGAAGCTGCACGAATACTTCGAGGATGGCGGCATTGAACTCTACGACCTCGAGCAGGACCCGGGCGAACGGAAGAATCTCGCCGAGACGATGCCCGAAAAAGCGAAAAAACTGCAGGCAAAACTCGGCGCCTGGCGTGCTGAGATAAAGGCTCCCGTTCCTGACAGATTGAATCCGGCATTCGATCCTTCCTTCGTCCCGACGGAAAAAAAGCCGGCAAAGAAGGAAAGGGAAAACAAGCAGTGAAAAGAAACACGATGATCCAACGCGCCTTATTCGCGCTCGCGGCGCTGGCCCATGCAGCGATGCCAGTCGAGGCGATTTCCGGTGCCAGCCAAGCTACTAACATCCTGTTCATTTTCGCCGACGACTGGGGGTGGGGCGATCTCGGTTGCCACGGTCACCCTTACCTGAAAACCCCCAACATCGATCGCCTCGCCAGAGAGGGGACCGACTTCCATCGCTTCACGGTAGCCAGTGGTGTCTGCTCACCCAGTCGGGCAGCGGTGATGACCGGTCAATTTCCCGCCCGCCACCACATCGACGGGCATTTCGCGGGGGCCACATCAAACGCCCAGCGCAACATGCCGGACTGGCTCGATCCCGAGGCTCCGCTCCTTTCGCGATTTCTCCAACAAGGCGGCTACGCCACCGCGCACTTCGGGAAGTGGCACCTCTCGAACAACATGATTGCCGATTCGCCGCTGCCCAGCGCCTACGGCTTCGATCGCTACGGCGCCTTCAACTGTGCGGGCGAGCAGATGCCGGTGCACGAGGACGCCCAGCACGCCACTGCCTTCATGGAAAAAAGCCACCGCGAAGGGAAGCCCTTCTTCGTCAACGTCTGGCTGCACGAACCCCACACCCCGTTCCACACGCAACCCAAATACCGCTGGCGCTTTCCCGACCTCGAGGAACGCGACAACATCTATGCCTCAGTCCTCTCGCACGCCGACGACCGGGTAGGCAGCTTACTCGCGACCCTCGATCGGCTGCAGATCACCGACCAGACGCTGGTGATTTTCAGCTCTGATAACGGGCCCGCCCGTGGAGCCGCCTCATCCCCACTCAAGCTGATGCACGACACAGCCACCGGAGCCGGTTACAACCTTGCCGCCGCCCGTGGCATCACCGGCGGGCGCAAGGGCTACAAGGCGTCGCTTTATGAAGGCGGGATCGGGGTTCCCTTCATCGCACGATGGCCGGGCAAGATTGCCGCGGGCAGGGAGGACAAAACAACGCTGATTTCTGCGGTAGATCTTCTCCCGACCTTCTGCGAAATCGCCGGGGTCACCCTGCCTTCGTCTTACTCGCCCGATGGTCTCAGCCAGGTCAATGCTCTGTTGGGTAAGGTAACATCCTCCCGCAAAAAACCTCTGTTCTGGAAAATGGGAGGTCGTGGTCCTGCGCCTGCAGTCCGATCTTCTCACTGGGTTTCGTGGGCGATTGTCGACGCGAACTGGAAGCTCCTTGCCGACAAGAATCTCAACTACGTGGAACTCTACGACCTGACCGCCGATCCCTTCGAAGCGACCGACCTCAAAGAGAGCAATCCAGAAGTCGTGAGACAATTGCTCGAGCAGGTTCAAGCCTGGCAGAAATCCCTCCCCGACGCGCCCGGTGACCACCTGTTTTCCTCGCAGAGATGAGAAGACTTCAGACGTACGTAGGCCGATCGCTGCGGCCTCTGTTTTGCCCGATCGTGGCCGGGCTGGGATTTTTTCCTGAGGGCATCGTCGTGGCGGCGCAGGCAGCTCCTGCGCCGGATCATCCGAATGTCTTGATCATCTATGCCGACGACATCGGGCGCGGGGATCTCAGTTGTTGGGGTCAGCGGCATTTCCAGACCCCGAACATCGATCGCCTGGCCTCCGAGGGGATGCGGTTGCCGAACTTCTACGGTTGCACGGTGTGCGCACCGGCGCGGGCCTCCCTGCTCACTGGCACCAGCAATGCGCATTCCCCGCTGCCCAACGAGGGCGGTCTCGAGTGCGAGCTCGCGGCGGGATTGATATCTCGGGAGGAGTTCGAAAAGGGCGTCGCGCATCGCCAGTCCGAGCGGCCGGGTCGCTATTTCCTGGGGCAGATGGCCAGGTCGGCGGGATACCACACCGCATATTTCGGCAAGCTCGGCATTGGCTACACGGAGACGGCTGAACGCATCGCCGGTTACGGATTCGATGCTCACTGCGGCCTCTATGACTCGGTCATCTGCTGGGGGTTTTATCCTGAGTATTACTGGGAAAACGGGCAGAAAGTGCCGCTCCCGGGTAATCCGAAATTTGACAGGGCGACCCCGCACTGTCCGCTGGTCGGTGGCGAGCAGATGATTTACAGCGAGGACATCTGGCTGGAAAAATGTCGGGACTACCTCACCGAACAGGCCCAGAAAAAAAACCCCTTTTTCGCCATCTACGCGACCCAGCTGCCGCATGGACCGGCATCGATCGCGCCGCAGGATTTCGTCTACAGTGACAGGACCGAGTGGACACAGCAGGAGCGGGTCTATGCCTCGATGATGCACAAGCTGGATTCCTTAGTAGGAGCGCTCACGGCACATCTCGATGACCTGGGCCTGAGCGACAACACGGTGGTCATCTTCATGGGCGACAACGGGCATGAGACCTTGCCCTACCTTGACGTCTCCGGCAGGAACGATGTCGTCAATGGATTGTGGAGTGGTCACCAGCGGGGCGAGGACCGTTTCGATGGCACGCTCGGGCAGCGCGGCGTGAAAAGGAGCAACCACCAGGGCGGGCTCAATGTGCCATTTATCATTCGCTGGCCGGGAAAGATTACACCCGGCAGCGAGAGTGAGCGGCGCACTCCGGTCTACGACATCCTGCCGACCTTCGCCGCGATCATGGGCGTGGAAATCCCCGTGGCGATCGACGGTTTGTCAATCCTGCCCACCTTGACCGGCGAGGGCCGCCAGCGGGAACACGCATTCCTGTTCTGGCACAATTCGACCGGTGCCTCCAAAGAAGCGCTGATCGTGGGAGATTGGAAGCTGATCAAAGAAATGGATTGCCAGGCGAGCTCCCGGGAGGCGCGCAGGCGCGTCTATCGAGCCGCGCTTTACAACCTGGCGGAGGACCCTTACGAGAGCAAAGACCTGGCTTCTGCGATGCCCGAGCGGGTCAATGAAATGCTTGAGATGATCAAGCAGGCGCAGCAGCCGCTGCCATGATTTTATGAAGACAACATTACAAAGAATAGCTGTCGGCCTGCTACTGACAGTGCCGGGAGTCTGGTTGCAGGCAGCTGAGAGCCCGCGGCCCAACGTAGTCTACATCCTCGCCGATGACCTCGGAATGGGAGACCTTTCCTGCTACGGCCAGAAGAAACTTCAAACCCCGAACATCGACCGTCTGGCCACCGAGGGGATGCTTCTCAGCAACCACTACTCAGGCAACACCGTCTGCTCTCCATCGCGGGCGGTCTTAATGACCGGACAGCATCCCGGCCGCGTGCACTGCCGAGGCAATGGCGACGAGAACAGTTTTGCGCTCGACCCAAGAATGACAACTCTCCCGCGCTTGTTCAAAAATTCCGGCTACGCCACCGGAGCCTTCGGAAAGTGGGGGCTGGGACACACCCACTTGGAAGGCCCACAGAATCCGATGGCGCACGGATTCGACCATTTCTCAGGGTGGAAAAGCCAGTTAATCGCTCACACCTACTACCCGACGAGCATCGTCCGCGACGGCAAGGAAATTGCGCTCGATCCCAACACCTTCGTGCACGACCTGATCATGGCCGACGCCCTCGACTTCGTCCGCCGCAGCGTCAAGGAGGGCAAGCCGTTCTTCTGCTACATCCCGACCGCGGTGCCACATGCGGCCATGCATGCACCGGCGGAAATGCATGAGAAGTGGCGCAAGGTGTTCCCGCAATTCGACAAGAAAATCGGCAAGTATAGTGCCGGGCCCGGCGAGCCGTGCCCGGAGGTGCAGAACCCGATCGCAGGCTTCGCAGCCATGATGGAAAACCTCGACAACCAGGTGGGCGAGCTCCTCGCCCTGCTCGAGGAACTGGGGGTCGACGATCACACCTTGGTGACCTTCTCGAGCGACAACGGTACCCACCGCGAAGGCGGGCACAATCCCGACTTCTGGAACTCAAATGGCCCACTCCGTGGAATTAAAAGGGACCTCTACGACGGTGGAATCCGCACCCCGTTTCTCGCCCGTTGGCCGGGGAAAATCACCCCGGGAAGCCAAAGCAGCCACATCAGCGCCTTCTGGGACATTCTGGCTACTATGGCCGAGCTGACCAACCAGAAAGTTCCCGATCAATCCGACGGCATCTCCTTTCTCGCCGAACTGCTCGGCAGGCCCGAAGACCAGGAGCAACACAGCTACCTCTATTGGGAACACCCGCAGACGAAGAACCGTGACCGGGCGGTCCGGATGGGGAAGTGGAAAGCTGTGTCTCTGGGGTGGAAGAAAAAACCGCCGGGCAAGCTCGAACTCTACGACCTCGAGAAAGATCCCGGCGAAAAGAACAACATCGCCAGCCACTATCCGGAAATTGTCGAGAGGATCGAAAAGATCATGCAGGAGGCCCACCGACCTTTACAAAAAAAATAATCGACCGACTTTCCAGACAGGCATGCGAGGGCGAAAATGAAGCCCATCTTCTCTCCTTCTCGGACCTGCATCGCACGCACTGGAAGTTTTTGAGTGCATCCAAGAGAGAGGTCTCAGAAAACCAGTTGCGCCCGGGAGTCATTCGCCTAGATTCTCCGCCCCATGGCCAGAACAGCTGGAAAAGCAAAAACGCGCAAAGCGGTCTCGAAACGCTTCAAGATTACAGGAACAGGCAAAATTCTCCGTCGCAAGCAGGGAAAACGCCACCTCTTGATCAAAAAGAACGCCAAGCGCAAAAGGAACCTCGGCAAAGCCGGCCTCGTATCCGCTGCAGATGCACCGAATGTGAAAGCCAACATGCCCTGGGGTTAGCCCTGAAAGAGCGGTCCGCCGTTCTTTCCTTTCGGTGGCATACACCGGACCAATATCCCGCCTGAGATCGAAACAAACTGATCTCTGAGAGCAAGCGAGACGGGAGTTGGAAACCTAAAAACAGCATGCTCAGGAGAACCAAGAAATGCCTAGATCAACCAATGCCCCCGCAAGCCGCAGTCGCAGGAAGCGTATGCTTCTGAAAGCTAAAGGCTTCCGCGGGAAGCGATCCACCAACTACCGCTACGCCAAAGACGCCATTTACAAAGCGCAGACCTGGGCCTACCGGGACCGCAAAAACCGTAAGCGTACCTTTCGTAACCTCTGGGTTCAACGAATCAACGCAGCCTGCCGCAGTCGTGACATCACCTACTCTCGCTTTGTCGAAGGGCTCAAACACCTCGGTGTTGACCTCGACCGCAAAGTCCTCTCGGACCTTGCCATCCACGACGGAGTTGCATTCGACGAACTCGTCGCCCAGGCGAAACAAGGTTTAGAGGCAAAAGCCACGGCCGCGTAACCCAAAACCCTTGAACCTTGCTAAGGCGTGCGCTCTCATCCAGAGCGCACGCCTTTTTCATTCCTACAATTTTTCAGAACCTCTCACCCCTCTGAAGCAGAACTATGGAGACCGCACTCGATCAGCTTTTGTCCGCTGCTCTCACTGACCTTGAGACCATCCCCGATGCAAAGGCCCTTGAGTCTGCCCGGGTGAAATACCTCGGCAAGAAAGGGTCGCTTGCCGCGCTCGCCGCCGGAATGCGTGATGTCCCGGCTGACCAGAAGAAAAGCGTCGGACAGAAACTCAATGACGTCCGCTCTGCTATCACCGCAAGACTCGAAGCTGCGCGAACCAACCTTCAGGCTGCTGCCGATTCCCATGCGCTTGATGGCATCGACTCTTCTCTTCCCGGCCGCACAGCTTTCACCGGAGGACTTCACCCCCTGACCCTCATTCTGGATGAAGCTGTCTCGGTCCTCCGCCGCCTTGGTTTCGCCGTGGCCGAGGGGCCTGAAATCGAAACCGAGTTCCACTGTTTCGACGCCCTCAACACTCCGGAGGATCATCCCGCACGAAATGAGAAGGACACCTTTTATTTCGAAACCGGAGAGCTCCTTCGCACCCACACCTCATCCGTACAGATTCGCACCATGGAGACCGCTGAGGATACTCCGCTACGGATTATTGCCCCGGGAAGTGCGTTCCGGCGCGACGAAATCGACGCCACGCACCTGTCCTCTTTCAACCAGCTCGAAGGCCTCTACGTAGACGAAAAAGTCACCCTCGCAGACCTCAAGGGAACCTTGGAATACTTTTTCCATTGCCTTTTTGGCAAAGCGACTGAGATCAGATTCCGCCCTCACTTCTTCCCTTTCACGGAACCATCCTACGAGATCGACATCCGCCTCGAGGCCAAGGGCAAACAGCCTAAATGGATCGAGATCGCTGGTTGTGGAATCGTTGACCCTGCTGTCTTTGAAGCTGTCTGCCAGTCACGCGGCGATCATCTCTTTGATCCAGAACGTGTCACTGGATTCGCTTTTGGCATGGGCCTTGAACGGCTTGCCATGATTCGCTGGGGGATCTCTGATATTCGGCTTCTCATCGAAAACGACATTCGCTTTCTCAAGCAGTTTGCCTAAGCCACGCCACCATGAAAATCTCCCGCAACTGGCTCAACGATCTCATTGACATCTCTGATCTAAAGACAGAGGAGATCACTGGTCTGCTTACTTTCTCAGGCATCGAAGTCGAGAATGTCGAGATATCCGGCGTCTCCTCCGAGCTCATTATCGTCGCCCGCATCAGCACCTCTGACCCACATCCAGACGCCGACAGGCTCAGCGTCTGTCAGGTGGATGATGGATCTGGAACTCCCAGACAGATTGTCTGCGGGGCGAAAAATTACACGCCCGGCGACTGTGTCCCGCTCGCCCTTCCCGGTGCCACCGTGGGAGCATTCGAGATCAAGGAGGGACGGCTTCGAGGTGTAGCATCTCTGGGCATGCTTTGCAGCGCCCGAGAACTCGGCCTCGGGAATGAGAACGAAGGACTCCTCATCCTCCAGGACAATCCACAGCCTGGCACCCTGATACGGGAACTTTTTAAGAGCGACACCATCTTTGAACTCGAGATCACTCCTAACCGCCCTGACTGCCTGAGCCACCTCGGAGTGGCACGAGAGTTGTCTGCCCTCACAGGGCGACCGCTGCGACTCAAAGGTTCCATTGCAAGTGAGGGAGGCGGCAAAAGCCTCTCGACTTCCTCTGACGAAATCGCTCTCTCGGCGCCCGATGATTGCCCCTTTTATACCGCACGCAAAATCACTGGAGTTGAGGTCAAGGAATCACCTCAATGGCTGCAGGATAAACTCACCAGTATCGGCCTGCGTCCGATCAACAATGTTGTCGATGTCACCAACTACCTGCTCATGGAGAGAGGGCATCCCCTTCACGCATTCGACGTCGCCAAACTCGATGGAGGGATCGATGTGCGGCGTGCCGCCGAGGACGAAGTATTGGCGACCCTCGATGAAGAGGAGCACATTCTCACCTCCGATGACCTCGTCATCAGTGACTGCTCGAAGGCCCTGGCCATCGCTGGAGTGATGGGAGGCATCGAGAGCGGTGTCACAGCTTCCACCACCGACATCCTCCTGGAATCCGCCTATTTTTTACCTTCTCGCATTCGCCAGACCTCACGCCGGCTCGGCCTCAGTTCCGACTCGAGCTACCGCTTCGAGCGCGGAGCCGATCCCTCCCAGGTTCTGGAATCCTCGGAGCTCGCTGTAGCTCTCATCGTCCAGCTGGCTGGCGGGACCGCGGACGAAGTCATCCGCGCAGTGGGAGCCGCTCCGGAAAAAACCACCGCGATCCCCTTCGACCCTGATTTCTGCCGCAAAATTCTTGGGGCCGAAATCGAAGATGATGAAATCGCTGCCATTCTTTCCCAACTCGGACTTGAGCAAAGTGATCAAGGAGAAACTACCTCGTGGATCATTCCCAGCTACCGGCTTGACCTTAAGCGCCCTATCGACCTCGTCGAGGAAGTGGCCCGCATCTACGGTCTCGACAAGATTCCTTCGCGGAACCTCGGCCCCACGGCAGAAATCTCCAAAGCTGACATCGCCTACGATGCCCGAATGCGGCTTCGGCGCCACCTGGCCGCCCAGGGCTTCCATGAGTGCACTACCCTCAAGCTCATCTCCACGACCCAGACTCATGACGAACTCGGGCTAGGGATGCGCAGAGGAGAGACTGTAGCACTCAAAAACCCGCTCTCTGAAGATCACACGCACATGCGAAGCAGTATCGTCCCAGGTCTTCTCGCCAGCATGAGGCGCAACCTTCGCATGGGCGCAACCGAAATCCGCCTCTTTGAACTTGGCACATGCTTCCTCAACGAAGCCAAGCACCCGACCCACACTGAGATCCAACAGCTCGCGATCGCGATCACGGGTCACGCTGCCCCAGAATCGTGGCTTAACAAACATCCCGATGAAGCCACCTTCCACGATTTACGAGGATCTCTGGAGGCACTTCTTCCTGGCTGCTCAATCGCCTTTACGAGAGTGAAACATGCGCATTTTCCGCTTGCTGCACAGATTAAGGTCAACGGAAAATCTGCCGGCCTCGCCGCGCAGGTCGGTCCTTCACGAAGCCGGGAACTCGGAGTCGACGGCGCCATTCTCATCGCAGAAATAGACCTCGCCTGCCTCCAGAAGCAAAGTTCTGTTGCATTCAAGGTCAGTGATCTCCCAAGATTCCCCGCCATCACCCGAGACGTGGCAATCGAGACAGCTGCCGACCTTCCAGCCGGTGATATCGATTCTTTTTTTGCCCAGCAAAAAGAACCCCTTCTCGTCGAAGCTTCCCTGTTCGACGTCTTCATGGACCCGACCGGAGAAAAACTTCCCACCGACCGCCGCTCTGTTGCTTACAAGCTTATCTACCGGGATTCTGAAGCCACCTTGAAGGCTGAACAGGTCGACAAAGCGCACACCAGAATTCTTGAGGCACTCCAAGCAAAACTTTCCGTCACCATACGCTGACCCGCGCTGTCACTGAGACTGGCAGATTGACGGATTGGCTTCGCTTTTTCCCCTGCGCCACGCGAGAGTCCTCAACTTTCTTCCTCGGCGATCATGTTGCCCATCGCTGCCCACGACTGCCGACTGCAGTTGGCGTGAATGAGATCACCGACCGACCAACGACTCACGGAACCACGGAACCGCTAAGCCGGTCCGGCGGGCTGAACCCGCCGAAGGGGGCTCCCAACGACAAGCCACAGCGCGCCTGCGCGCCTTTTTTTGCCTGCTTAGCTCGAGTCTCGTGTCTCTTTCAAAGATCAAAGCTTACTACGCCTCTTCCAGCGCAACAAACTCATCCAACTCATCTTCCTCGGGAAGAGCCGCCGGCTCGACTGTTTCGCGTAGTTCGAAGTTACGATTCTCAGCAAAACCTGTTCCAGCTGGAATCAGGTGTCCCATGATAACGTTCTCTTTGAAGCCTTTGAGTTTATCAACTCTCCCGAGAGTGGCCGCTTCGGTCAGGACTCTGGTCGTGTCCTGGAACGAGGCTGCAGAGATGAACGAGTTCGTCTCCAGTGATGCCTTGGTAATTCCCAGAAGGACCGGCTCTGCTTCAGCTGGCTTACCGCCTTGCTCGATGATGTCTTTGTTGGCCACCTCAAAGTCAACTCGTTCGATTTGATCACCCCACAGAAACTGCGTGTCACCAGGATCCGTGACCTTCACCTTGCGCATCATCTGACGGGAGATAATCTCGATGTGCTTGTCATTGATCTCTACCCCCTGAAGACGATAGACTTCCTGCACCTCATTGAGCAGATGCTCTTGAAGGGCGTGTGGGCCGAGAATCTCAAGAATCTCGTGCGGAACCACAGGGCCTTCCGTGAGCTGATCGCCTTTGCGGACGAAATCACCTGCGTGGACAATGGTGTGCTTGACGCGGGGAATCAGGTGCTCTTCCTCGTTGCCGGTTTCCTGATCGCGAACGATAAGCTTTCGTTTCCCTCGCACCATTCCCCCAAATTCAACGACACCGTCAATCTTTGCGATATGGCAGGCATCCTTCGGCTTTCGTGCCTCGAAGAGCTCAGCCACCCTCGGAAGACCTCCTGTGATATCTTTGGTTTTAGAGACTTTCCTCGGGGTCCTGGCAAGCAACTCACCAGCCGCGATCAACTTCTTATCTTTGACCGCAAGGTGAGCACCAGCAGGAATCGAATAGGAAGCGAGAATGGCCTTCGACTTCTTATCCACCACCACGATCTGAGGGTGGAGATCCTCTTTGTGCTCAATGACAACGAGTCCTTCTGAGCCCGTAGTCTCATCCTTCTCCTTACCGATGGTGATTCCCATGATCATATCACGGAACTCGATTTTACCTGCGCGCTCGGTGATGATTGGAATTGAATATGGATCCCATGAAACAATCGCGGCATCCTTTTTGACAGCACCACCGTCTTCAACCGTGATCACCGATCCGACAACCATTTTATACGACTCCAGTTCCTTGCCATCCTTATCGAGGATCGAAAGGCTACCATTCTTATTGAGCACAACCCAGTTGCCATCAACCGACTGCACCACCCGAAGGTCATTGTAGCGCACGAAACCAGCGTTTTTGACCTTGATGATCGGCTGCTTGAAGACATTTGAGGCAACGCCACCCACATGGAAGGTCCGCATAGTAAGCTGCGTGCCAGGCTCACCGATCGACTGAGCGGCGATGATCCCTACCGCGGCGCCGAGCTTGACCGACGTACTGGATGCAAGATTGAGCCCGTAGCATTGGGCGCAACAACCGCGGATGCTCTCGCAGGTTAGCACCGAGCGGATTCGAAGTTGTTCAACCCCGATTGAGAGAAGCTTATCGGCTTCTTCCTCCAGAATAATCTGACCCTTCTTCACGATCACATCGCCCGATATCGGATCGATGATTTTCTCCAAGCTTACACGACCGTAGGTTCTCGTCTTCAAGTCGACAACCTCCTCGTCACCTTCGTAGATTGGGGCGACCGTGATTCCATTGTTGGTTCCACAGTCTTCTTGCGTGATGATGACATCCTGCGCTACATCCACGAGTTTCCGCGTGAGGTAGCCAGAGTCCGCCGTCTTGAGCGCTGTGTCGGCAAGTCCCTTCCGGGCACCGTGGGTGGAGATGAAATACTCGAGTACCGAGAGACCTTCTCGAAAGTTTGACGTAATCGGACGCTCGATAATCTCCCCTGAAGGTTTCGCCATGAGGCCGCGCATTCCTGAGAGCTGTTTGATCTGCTGCTGGTTTCCCCGGGCACCCGAGTTGACCATGATATAGAGTGGATTCGCTTGATCCTTCCCGTCATTATACTCAAGGGTGCGGTAAAGTTCTTTTGAGATTTCGTCCCCGACATGCGTCCAGACGTCGATCACCTTTGAGTTCCGCTCACCGTCCGTGATCACTCCAGAACGGTACTGCTTGGTCACTTTTTCCACTTCCTTGTAAGCGGCCTTTAGCTCTGCCTGCTTCGTCTTCGGGATCACCATGTCCGTAATTCCGATCGAACACCCTGCGCGTGTAGCCTCCTTAAATCCAAGCGCCTTCAGACGATCAAGCGCCTCTACCGTCTCTTCCTGTCCTGCGACCTGATAACAACGCCAGATCATATCCCCAAGATCTTTTTTGGTGACTGTCTTGTTCTTAAATCCAACACCTGCTGGCCAGATTTCATTGTAACGCACCCGCCCGGGAGTGGTTTCAATAACAACGGGATCTGAATCCCCATACACTGTCTCTTTGCCATGATCCGGATTTTCCAGACGGACCTTCTCGTGCAGACCAACGGCGCGTTCTGCCAGAGCGAACTCGACTTCGGTCGTGCTCGAAAAAAGTGGGATGTGGGCATCGGGATCCTGCTTGATAATGTGATGCCGCTCGTGAGTAAGAAAGTAACAGGCCATCACAATGTCCTGAGATGGCGTGGTGATTGGCCGACCACTGGAGGGCGAGAAAATGTTATTGGGAGCAAGCATAAGCAAGCGAGCTTCCATTTGAGCCTCGATCGACAAGGGCACGTGCACAGCCATCTGATCGCCGTCGAAGTCCGCATTGTATGCTGAGCAGGTCAACGGATGAAGACGAATCGCGGAGCCCTCGATGAGAACCGGCTCGAAAGCCTGAATCGAAAGCCGGTGCAGGGTTGGTGCGCGGTTGAGGAGCACGGGGTGACCCTTGGTCACTTCCTCAAGGATATCCCAGACCTCGGTGGTCTTCCGCTCGATCATTTTCTTGGCTGATCGGACAGTATGTACATATCCCAAGTCTTTCAGTCGGCGAATAATAAACGGCTCGAAGAGAACGAGCGCCATCTTCTTGGGAAGACCGCACTGGTGAAGGAGCAGTTCCGGGCCGATAACAATAACCGACCGACCTGAATAGTCGACGCGCTTACCGAGAAGGTTCTGGCGGAAACGCCCGCCCTTCCCTTTAAGCATGTCGCTGAGAGATTTGAGGGGTCGATTGCCTGCACCAGTCACGGCACGACCGTGTCTTCCGTTATCGAACAAGGCATCTACGGCCTCCTGCAGCATTCTTTTTTCGTTCCGAATGATGACGTCAGGCGTCTTCAGTTGGAGAAGGTTTTTGAGGCGGTTGTTGCGGTTGATAACGCGCCGATACAGATCATTGAGGTCAGAGGTTGCAAAACGCCCTCCTTCGAGCGGAACCAACGGACGGAGATCCGGAGGAATCACTGGGAGCACCTCAAGAACCATCCACTCAGGACGGCTGTGGGAACCACTGAATCCCTGAGCAAGCTTGAGCCGTTTGGCAAGCTTCTTGCGCGTCTGCTTGGAGCGTGTCTTCTCCATGGCCTCTTCCAGTTCGACGACGAGTTCCTTCAGGTCGATACGAGACATCAGGTCACGGATAGCCTCCGCACCCATCCCAGAAGTAAAGGTGCCCTCCCCATACTGCTCTTCCGCTTCACGGAACTCCACTTCGGTCAGGAGTTGACCCGACTCGAGGTCGGTGTGACCCGGATCGATGACGATGTAATCTTCGTAATAAATCACCCGCTCCAACTGCCTGGCGCTCATATCGAGCATGAGGCCTACGCGAGAAGGCATGCATTTGTAGAACCAGATATGCGTCACCGCAACGGCCAGTTCAATGTGACCCATACGCTCACGGCGGACGCGAGAGAGAGTCACTTCAACGCCACAACGGTCGCAGATGACACCTTTGAATTTAATGCGCTTGTATTTTCCGCAGGCGCACTCCCAGTCTTTGGTCGGGCCAAAGATGCGTTCACAGAAAAGGCCACCTTTTTCTGGCTTGAAGGTTCGGTAATTGATGGTTTCCGGATTCTTGACTTCGCCTGAACTCCATGAGCGAATGGTCTCCGGTGCCGCTACGGTGATTGCCACCTGGTCAAAATTTCCGAGTTTGGGCTCGGATCCGAACATATCTTTGAAATTGGCTTCTACGCTCATGTCGTTCAATGCGTTGGGGTCAGGTTGTGGGTGCTAAGGCTGAGGCTCTCAGGTAATGGATTCGATTTAATAAGAGGAAGCGTCGTCGAACTCGGCTTTTTTCGAGCCGACGGCGACGTCGAGCCCGAGGCTCTGCATCTCCTTGATGAGGACGTTGAAAGATTCTGGAGTGCCAGCCTCAAGATTGTTGTCACCTTTGACAATGGACTCGTAGATTCGGGTTCGCCCCTGCACATCGTCCGATTTCACAGTGAGAAGTTCCTGAAGCGTGTAGGCCGCTCCATAGGCCTCCAGCGCCCATACCTCCATCTCACCGAAGCGCTGGCCACCATACTGCGCTTTACCACCCAACGGCTGTTGGGTCACCAGCGAATAAGGGCCAACTGCCCGAGCGTGAATCTTATCCTGAACCAGGTGGCCGAGCTTCATCATGTAGATATAGCCGACGACAATTTCCTGGTGAAACGGATCGCCTGTACGACCGTCAAAGAGCACTGATTTTCCATTCAGTCCGATCCACTCGTAACCGGGCTGGGCCTTAGCCTCTTTCATGTAACCCATGATTTTCTCTTCGGCTATGCCGTCGAAAACCGGAGTGGCGACATTAAAACCAAGGGCCTTGGCTGCGATACCGAGGTGGGTCTCGAGAACCTGGCCGACGTTCATTCGAGATGGAACGCCAAGAGGGTTCAGGCAGATATCGACCGGCGAGCCATCCTCAAGGAAGGGCATGTCCTCCTCCGGGACGATTGTGGCGACAACACCCTTATTGCCGTGGCGTCCGGCCATCTTATCACCAACCGAAAGCTTCCGCTTTGAGGCTACGTAAACTTTGACCTGCTTGATAACTCCCGGTTCGATGTCATCACCCCCTTCAATCCTGTCGAGGGCGCGTTCGCGTTCGACATCAACATCGGCAAACTTCTGCCGGAAGGTGTTGACGATCTCCATGACCGTCGTTCTGACCGGACTTGGGTCGATCTCGACTGCGTCGTATTGAGCCGCAAGCTTACGCAGTAAAGTTTTCGTGATCTTGCGGTTAGCCGGAATAACAATCTCTCCGGTTTTCCCGTTCACCACATCAAGTGAGACTTTTTCACCTAGCAGGACGTCAGACAATTTTTCGGTAAGCTGCTCCGTGAGCAGGTCACGCTTCTTCTTGTGTTCTTCGGTGATCTGTTTGAGCTGACGCTTGTGCTCGGTCGGAGAGAGTTTCTCCTGGCTTGTGTCAGTTCGCGAGGCAACCCGAATATCCATCACGATGCCTGTGCAACCTGAAGGAACCCGCAGCGAAGTGTCCTTCACATCTGCAGCTTTCTCACCAAAAATTGCCCGTAAAAGACGTTCTTCGGGAGCAAGTTCAGTCTCGCTTTTCGGGGTGATTTTTCCGACCAGAATATCACCAGGCTTGACCTCTGCACCAATGCGAATAACGCCGTCCGCGCCGAGGTTACGCAGGGCCTCTTCGCCAACATTCGGAATGTCACGGGTAATTTCTTCCGGGCCAAGCTTGGTATCCCGGGCCCCAACTTCAAAGTCTGAAATATGAATCGAGGTGTAAACATCCTGCTTCACCACTCTCTCCGAAATGGTGATGGCGTCCTCGAAGTTGTAGCCATGCCAGGGCATGAAAGCGACCAGGACATTTCGCCCGAGCGCCAGTTCGCCATTCTCTGTGGCAGGACCATCCGCAAGGAGTTGTCCTTTCTTCACCCGGTCACCTCTTTTCACAAGGGGCTTTTGATTCATGCAGGTCCCTGCGTTCGACCGCATGAACTTACGGAGAGGGTAGACGTAA
This sequence comes from uncultured Verrucomicrobiales bacterium, assembly GCA_943789025.1. Classification (GTDB taxonomy): domain Bacteria; phylum Verrucomicrobiota; class Verrucomicrobiia; order Verrucomicrobiales; family DEV007; genus CALSSN01. Next base: position 27,793 of record CALSSN010000018.1, on the reverse strand, counting down.
AGGCCATTCTCAGGATCACTGCTCACGCCGTCGGGGTGCAGGAGAAACTCCTCGTCCGAAACCGGCAGACTGCCATCCTTGGAGATAACGATATGCGTAGCGATCGAAGCAGCCACCTTCCCAGCGGCCTCAGAAACAACGACAGCACGCGAGTCGCGGGCAGCCTTCGATTCCATTCCTGTACCGACAAATGGAGCCTCGGGTTCAAGCAATGGCACTCCCTGGCGCTGCATGTTCGATCCCATGAGAGCTCGGTTCGCATCGTCATGCTCGAGAAAGGGGATCATCGAGGCAGCCACTGAGACGAGCTGCTTGGGAGAAACATCCATGTAGGATGCCTCTTTCGGATCGACTTCAAGAAAGTCGCCCCGCTGCCGGACCGTGATCTGCTTGGTGAGAAAATTACCCTTATCGTCAATAAGATTGTTAGCTTGGGCGATCAGGTATTTCTCTTCCTGGTCGGCAGTGACATATTCAATTTTTTTCTTAACGACCCCGTTTTCGATTTTTCTGTAAGGCGTCTCGATAAACCCGAACTCATTGATCCTTGCGAAGCAGGACATCGAGTTGATCAAGCCGATGTTTGGTCCTTCCGGAGTCTCGATCGGGCAGATTCTTCCATAGTGCGAGGAGTGCACATCTCGCACTTCAAAGCCGGCACGATCCCGGTTGAGTCCTCCCGGCCCAAGCGCTGAAAGGCGTCTCTTATGCGTCAGTTCGGCCAGAGGATTTGTCTGGTCCATAAACTGACTGAGCTGGGAACGTCCGAAGAAATCTCGAACCACAGCACTGAGCGCCTTAGGATTGATAAGTTTCTGCGGGGTCATGCCCTCGATGTTCACATCGAAAAGGGTCATGCGCTCTTTCACTAGGCGTTCGGTGCGAGCCAGGCCTACCCGGCACTGGTTGGCAAGAAGCTCTCCCACAGCACGCACACGGCGCGAACCGAGGTGATCGATATCGTCTAGAATACCAGTGCCTTGCTTAAGCTGGAGCAGATACTTCATCGAGGCAAGAAAATCACCTGCCGTCAGCACTCTCGTATCAGAGTCGGTCTTAAGATCGAGCTTCTGATTGATCTTGTAGCGCCCGACCCGAGTGAGATCATACTTCTTAGGGTCGAAAAAGAGTCGTTTGATCAGCGCACGGGCATTAGGAACCGTTGGCGGATCCCCGGGGCGAAGACGCTTGTAAATGTCTTTCAGAGCCTCTTCTTCGTTCTCAGCAGGATCCTTCTTCAGAGTCTTGACGAGAATATCGTCTTCCCTCGTGTCGATCACTTCGATCTGCTTATGACCGAGCTCGAGGAGCTGGCGCACCACGCCTATACTGAGCGGCTCGTAGGCTTTTGCGATGATAATCTCACCGTCGAGTATGTCTTCAAAAGTAACCTTGGAGGAAATTTTGTCCTCGTCGAGATTGGTCCGCAGCTTGAGCTTCTCGACCTTATAAAACTCGCGCACGATGTCCTCGTTGGAAGAATATCCGATTGCCCGCAGGAATGTCGTCGCGAGGAACTTACGTCTGCGTCGACGGCGATCCAGATAGACGTAAAGAAGATCATTGGTGTCGAATTGCACCTCCAGCCACGAACCTCGATCCGGAATGATCCGAAATCCATGCAGGAGCTTGCCGTTGAGGTGCACCGAAGTTTCGAAGCAGATCCCCGGCGACCTGTGGAGCTGAGAAACCACCACCCGCTCTGCACCGTTGATGACAAAAGTTCCGCGAGCAGTCATCAAAGGGAGTTCGCCCATGTAGACTTTCTCCTCTTTCGTTCCCATTTCGTCCTTCAGCCTGAAAGTCACGTAGAGCGGGGCGCTGAATGTCTCGCCGTCGCGCTGCGCTTCCAGAGAGGTAAGTTTGGGCGGTCCCACCTCGTAAGTGACGTAATCAAGATTGACCTTATCGTCGTAGCTATCGATCGGGAAGATCTCGGCAAAAACTGCCTGAAGTCCAGTCAACTGCCTCTTGGAAGGCGCCACGTCCATTTGAAGAAAGCCGGCATATGACTGAATCTGAACCTCGATGAGGTTGGGTGGGACGATGACCTCGTCGATGTTTCCGAAATACTTGCGCTCCATGATGGCTGAACGGTTTGGGTTGCTGAGAAATGACGACCTTTTTTGGGGTCTCAGGATGCCGACTCGGGGGCGGCGGGATAGGAAATTTGAATCAACTTTTTACCAGAAAGCTCCTCCGGAATGAATCCGGAGGAGCACTTCACTGGGATGCCGCCCACGTTGGGGGAAGGCGGCCTTAAATTGCAGGTCTACTTGATTTCGACCTCGGCGCCGGCTCCCTCAAGCTTGGTCTTGAGTTCTTCGGCTTCTTCTTTGCTGACGCCCTCTTTGAGAGCAGTCGGAGCATCTTCGACGAGCTTTTTCGCGTCCGCGAGACCAAGACCACTGATTGCGCTCCGGACCTCTTTGATAACTGCGATCTTACTGCCGCCGTCACTCTTCAGAATAACGTCGAATTCGGTCTGCTCCTCAGCAGCTCCGCCTCCATCACCACCAGCGGCGACAGCAGCAACTGCAGCAACAGGAGCAGCGGCACTCACGCCCCACTTTTCCTCAAGAGATTTTACAAGATCGGCCACCTCCAGGACGGTGAGGCCACTCAGTTCTTCTACGATTTTATTGATATCTGCCATTGTATTTTTTGGGTATCGCCGACGATCCGGGCTTGGATCGGATTAAGTCTGACTGCCGCCAGACCGACAAGGAACCCTGTTATGTGTTTATATTTTGAGGACCGACAAGGTCCCCTCTGATCAAATTTTAAGGATTAACCGAGATCTGCTTTCGCCTGTAAAACGCGCGCAAGGGAGCCTCCAGGCTCATTGAGAACACGGGCCAACTTGGTCGCAGGTGCATTCAGCACGCCGAGCAACTGGGAAAGAAGCACTTCGCGGGACGGAAGATCGGCAAGAGCATTGATCTCAGCAGCTTCGAGAAGCTTGCCATCCAAAACTCCGGTTTTGACTTCAACTTTCTGGAACTCTTTGTGAAAGCCCTTGATTGTCTTCGCAACGGCACAGACATCAGACTCTCCCGTCACCAGTGCGGTCTGGCCGGTAAGAGATGCAACGAGCCCCTCAGGAAGACCCGACTCCGAGGCGGCTCGTTTGATGAAGCTGTTCTTCACCACCCTGAAATCTGAACCATTCGCCTTAAGCCGTTTGCGAATTTCCATAAACCCGGGGACGTCGAGGCCGCCGTAGTCCGCTATCATAATGAATTCAGCGCCATTGATTTTGGCGATGATTTCTTCGAGGTAAGCTTGTTTTTCTTCCTTCATTCTGATATTTCTTCCTACTGCTTTAAACGGTTGTAAAGGCACCTCCATCGAGTGGAACACCTGGCGACATGGATGCAGAAAGCGTCGCCGTCTCCACGTAGCGGCCTTTCGCTGTTGCGGGCCTGGCCGGCCTCTACGGCGCTGATCACGGCCTCGATATTCTCCAGCAACTTTGTGACGTCAAAAGACGCCTTACCAACCTGTAACTGCAATGTTAGCACTTTTATCGAGTTTTGAAGTCCACGCGCCCTGCTTTGACGGCAGTCACTGCTCCCGCGGTGTCTTCGGTGACTGTGCCGGTCTTCGGGTTCGGCATCAATCCGCGTGGTCCGAGTTGCCGACCGAGCTTTCGTACCTCGGCCATCGCATCAGGAGTGGCAATCAAAGCATCAAAATCCATCCAGCCTCCTTTAATTTCATCCGATCAGCTCACTGTAGCCCACTCTGTTCGCTCCGGCTTTCTCCGCAGCAGCAGCAGCTTCCCCTTGAGCAATCACTATGACTCTGACATCCTTTCCGCTCCCGTGAGGCAACGGACAGGTGCCGCGAATCATCTGATCGGACTTTCTCGGGTCGATGCCGAGCTTGAAGGAGATTGAGATCGTCTCGTCGAATTTGGTAGTGGGAAATTTCTTGATGATCCCCAACCGCTTCCTCAAGAGGGTAGTGTTTGTCCCTCTTCAAGGAGGGCGGCTGCCTGCCGGTAGCGTTTACTTCGTTTTGCCATGGTTTTTAGTGCAGTGCGAACGGGCTTTTATCGCCCTCCTGCTTCTGGTTGAAATATTCTCGTTTTTTCCGTCGCTCTTGCCCTAAATTCGGCGCTTAACCCTCGATTTCGATACCCATCTGACGGGCAGTACCGGCAAGAACCCTGGCGGCTTGTTCCTCATCGTCCGTATTCAAGTCTTCGATTTTGACCTTCACAACTTCCATCAGTTTCGCTCGGGAGAGCTTGGCTACTTTTTTCTTATTCGGCTCACCCGAACCAGAAGCGATATTCGCCGCTTTTTTCAGCAGCACCGCTGCAGGTGGTCTTTTGGTGATAAATGTAAAACTCTTGTCCGAAAACACACTGATCACGGTGGGGAGAATTTCTCCCGCCTGGGATTGTGTCTCGGCATTGAAGGCCTTGCAGAACTCCATGATGTTGACCCCGGCCTGACCGAGGGCGGGACCTACGGGGGGCGACGGGTTCGCCTGACCAGCGGGGATCTGAAGTTTGATCTGTCTGTCTAATTCTTTAGCCATCTCGGTGGGTGGATCTTATCGGGTTTCAATTACAGGGTGCGCAAAGTCTGTCGGTCTGTCGGTCTGTCGGTCTGCTACGGACTATCCTCTCTCAACCTGCCAGTACTCGAGTTCCACAGGTGTCGAGCGACCGAACATGGAAACAGATACGATGATCTTGCCTTTCTCTGGATCAATTTCCTCAACGATTCCGTTCTGGCTCTCGAATGGCCCGTCGGCGACCTTGACTGTCTCTCCGACCTCAAAAGATATTTTCGGAGCCACATGGTCTTCGCGCTCCTTGATCTGAGCAAGCATGGACTCCACCTCTGCAGGCCTCATGGGAACCGGCTTGTTCTTTGAGCCGGCGAAATTGATAACTCCGTAGGTATCCTGAATGAAATACCACGTGCGGTCTACCAACTCGTTGTTGTCCTCGAGCAGGAACATATTCACGATGATGTAGCCCGGATAAAATTTGCGCTTGGTCTCGCTTTTTTTTCCCTGCTTGATTTCAGAGACCGTTTCTTCAGGCATCAACACCTCAAAGACGTAGTCACCCATCTCCTCTGTGGCGATCCGTCTCTCGATATTATCACGTACCTTCCGCTCCTGCCCGGAGAGGACATGGACGACAAACCATTGGTCACGTGGTTGAGGAATAGCTCCCATAATTCTTAAAATAATAGCGTTCGTGTTCTGGCAGGATCAGCAGTTGTTGACTGGCATGGTGGTCTTTTTCACTTCACTGAGAATTTTTTCCTGCTTCGCTCGTCTGTCTTCAGGTCAGGTGGTCAGCAGTTCAACTACCTGGCGCATGGCAAAGTCGAAAAAAGCTACAAAGCCAGCGAGAAGAAGCATGGCGACAAAAACAACGATGGTTGAATCGGTCAGTTCCTTGAACTTCTTGAATCCTTTTTCCTTCGGGTTCCACGGCCAAGTGGCTTTCTGAAGCTCTGCCCGGACCTCAGAGATGTATTTTTGTGCTTTCATTTTTCCCTTCCGGTGGTTTGTGCTGCTTAAGAGTATGAGTAGAGTGGCAGGTCAGGAGGGATTCGAACCCCCGACACCCGGTTTTGGAGACCGGTGCTCTAACCAGGCTGAGCTACTGACCTAACAGGTGCACTCGGAGATTGAAAAGGATTAGGCAACTGCTTGGATTTACGATTGTTCCTTAGCCAACAAGGGGCGATAGTGTCCAGCACCATCGCCACCCTGCGGTCCTCTGATTGAGAGGACAGGCTGAAAACTTGAGCCTAGTCGAGGATCTCGCTGACTCGCCCTGCACCAACCGTGCGACCGCCTTCACGGATCGCGAAACGAATGGTTTTCTCCAGAGCGATTGGAGTGATGAGTTCGACCTCCATCGCGACGTTGTCCCCGGGCATCACCATTTCAACGCCTTCGGGAAGCACGATGCTGCCGGTCACATCCGTCGTGCGGAAGTAAAACTGCGGGCGGTAATTCGAGAAGAACGGGGTATGACGACCACCTTCATCCTTGGAAAGGACATATACCTCACCTTTGAACTTCTTATGCGGCTTGATAGAACCGGGCTTGGCAATCACTTGACCACGCTCGATCTCTTCTTTTTTCGTGCCACGCAGCAGCAGTCCGACATTGTCTCCAGCACGGCCTTCGTCGAGAAGCTTGCGGAACATCTCAATGTCGGTGATCGTCGTTTTCACGGTGTCGCGGATACCCACGATCTCGACCTCTTCCATTTTCTTGACGATGCCACGCTCAATTCTTCCGGTAGCCACGGTGCCACGACCTTCAATCGAGAACACGTCTTCGACAGGCATCAGGAAGTCCTGATCAATCGGGCGCTCAGGAAGAGGGATGAAATCGTCAACTGCCTGCATGAGCTTGAGGATGTTCTCCATCTGGGCAGCATCTCCTTCGAGAGCTTTGAGGGCAGAACCTTTCACGATCGGAATATCGTCACCAGGAAACTCATACTTGGTAAGGAGGTCACGGATCTCCATTTCCACGAGATCAACAAGCTCCTCGTCATCAACCTGATCGATTTTGTTCAGGAAAACTACCAGAGCGGGAACCCCAACCTGACGCGCAAGAAGGATGTGCTCTCGGGTCTGAGGCATCGGACCGTCTGCTGCACTGACGACGAGGATTCCTCCATCCATCTGTGCCGCTCCAGTGATCATGTTCTTCACATAGTCAGCGTGACCTGGGCAGTCGACGTGAGCGTAATGGCGATTCTCCGTCTCATACTCGACGTGCGCCGTCGAGATCGTGATGCCACGCTCCTTTTCCTCAGGAGCTGCGTCGATCTCGTTATAATCGCGTTTTTCGGCAAAGCCTTTCTCGGCGAGCGTCGTAGTGATCGCTGCGGTGAGGGTCGTCTTGCCATGATCCACGTGACCGATAGTGCCAACGTTCACGTGGGGCTTGTTTCGTTCGAATGCTTGTTTAGCCATCTGACTGGTTGATTTGGTGCTTGTAGGCGATGTTTTTTTGTTTTCTGAACCTGGAGCTCGTGACGGGAATTGAACCCGTGACCTCTTCCTTACCAAGGAAGTGCTCTACCTCTGAGCTACACGAGCAATCTCTAAGGTATAACCCTCAGGGAGGTAACTTTTCTCTTTTCGACAGTCAAAAACAATTCGGAAATCCAAACTGCCTTGACTTTACCGACAGGGGCAAAAGGGACGGGGAATCTACCGATAAGCCCCATGCTGTCAAAAGATATATTTCATGGGTTTTTCTTTTTTTTGAGCGTGCGGAAAATATATCGATTCAGGCACCATTCAGACTATTTCTGGATCGGGACAATTCGGTTGATCCGCTCGATAGAACAAGCCATTCCAGTGGCAGGTTCGATGGTGACAAGTGCCCCACACAAACGCACGTCTCCCTTTGCCACCGGAAAGCGCCGTGGCATGCCGTCCTTGAATTTTTCAATGATTGGATCCGGAGTCCGCCCGAGGATCGAAAAGTCGGGGCCACACATCCCCGCGTCACAAAGAAAAGCTGTCCCAGCGGGTAGAATTTGCTCATCCGCAGTCTGGACATGTGTGTGCGTCCCCACCACGGCTGAAACTCGACCGTCGAGATAACGACCAACTGCTATCTTCTCACTCGTCGTCTCGGCATGCACATCAACGAAAATCACCGGCGTGCTCCTCCGCAGTTGCGTGACCGCTCGGTCGAGAGCGTGAAAAGGATTCTCCATTGGCGGCTGCATGAATGACCGACCCTGCACATTAATTACCCCAACCTTAGCTTTCGCGGTTTCGAGAAGGACGGTGCCCTTTCCAGGAACTCCATCCGGATAATTAATCGGCCGAAGAAGACGCGGTTCAGTTTCGATATAAGAAGCGGTATCAGGCTGATCCCACACGTGGTCTCCAGTCGTGATGACAGCTGCTCCTGCCCGCATCAGGCCGATGGCAATTTTTCCGGTGATGCCTCGACCTCCAGCAGAATTTTCTCCGTTGACAACAGTAAAGTCGACCCCCAGTTCCTCCTTCAGCACCGGCAACTCACTAGCTACAGCTCTCCGACCGGGATCACCGACGATGTCACCAAGAAAAAGCAGACGGAGAAAAGGATCTTGAGAGGACATAGACAACGCACGAAGGTCAAAGAAGTCGAAAGAGGGAAAGCCTCTCTAACCACGCTAGTCAGATAAGGTCAAATGCGCATCCCATTCCTTCCGAAGACACTCGTCGCAACTGGCCTGCTCACGCTGGGCTGCATCGGGCTCCAAGCCGGAGAAATCACTCCTTTGGGGAAAAAGCCGCGCTGGCAGAAACTGGATCCTTTCCAAGGGCAGGTGACACGGGGCGAGTTCGAGTCTGCGCTGCGAGAAGTTTACTCAGCCGACAGCTCGTGGAAATCGACCATTAAGGTGGACGCTGCGAGTGCCACGATCCGTGAAATGGCGGACAAGGAGGTCACTTACGAACTTGAGTTTCTTCGGGAGGGTGAGCAAACCGCCGAGAGAAATCTAAAATTCTGGCGAGCAGCCACCGAGCTTCCTGAACTCCAGCCCGGACAACCAGTTCTCAGTGGCCTGAAAATCGCGATCGATCCCGGCCACATCGGTGGCGAATGGGCCAAAATGGAAGAGCGCTGTTTTCAACTCGATGACGGATCAGAAATCAAAGAAGGTGATCTTACGCTCCTGACTGCCCAGATTCTCAAGCCGATGCTGGAGGCGCTCGGCGCGAGGGTAAATCTCGTCCGGGACTCTGCGGCACCCCTCACAACGCAGCGCCCAAGATTGCTGCAAAGCCGTGCAAAACTTTTTCTCGTCAACAAGGGATTCGCAAATCCGCCACCCACCTATTCCAGCTCGGCAGACAAGAGCCGCTTTATTTCGATTCAATGGCAGGCAGAGAAACTCTTTTACAGAACTGCCGAAATCCGGTCCCGAGCGGAAAAAATCAACCTCTTCATCAAGCCTGACATCGTACTTTGCCTCCACTTCAATGCCGAAGCATGGGGAGACTCTGACCAACCAAAACTGGTCGAAGCCAACCATCTCCACCTTCTCGTCAACGGGAACTACAGCCTCGGTGAACTGGCGCATGATGACATTCGCTTCGAAATGCTTCACCGCCTCGTCAGCGGCACCCACAAAGAAGAACTCGCCCTCGCGATGGCACTCGCGCCCGCCATGGCAAAGTCCACTGGTCTTCCCCCCTACGTTTACCCGGGCGACAACGCGCGCCCGGCGGGGACGAACCCCTACGTTTTTTCTAGAAATCTCCTCGCCAATCGACTCTATCGCTGCCCCGTCATCTACTTCGAGCCATTCGTCATGAATAACAAAATCGTCGCAAAGCGCCTCATGAAAGGCTATTTTACGGGACGGACTCTTGTGGAAGACAGACTGGAAAAAAGCATCTACCGCGAATACGCAGAAGGAATTATCAAAGGACTGGTCGAATATTATCTGAAAACCCGAAATCAGACTGAAACGGGAGTCGGCAGACTTCAAAATGACAGGGGATCAAAAGCCGGAAGAGGGGGCCAGAGCAGCAATCTCAGTCGGTCTCCGCAATGAAAATCGGGGACAACCTGAAACCCTGCGGGGACCCCTCCCTGCTTCCGCCCAGACTCCTCGTGGTTGGGGTGGGCTTTCTAGGCCTGAAGCTTCTTGAGCTTCTCCAGGAAAGGAAAGACGATGCCTGGGGGCTTCGCCGTGGCAATTCCAACATCGCCCGTCAGATACTTGCCTGCGACATCACCCGCCCGGCGGATCTCAGTAACATTGCATCGCAACTTGGCAAGATCGACACAGTCGTGCATTGCGCCAGCTCGGGGCGCGGAGGCGTCGAGGCTTACCAGAAGGTCTTCCTTGAGGGCACCAATCTTCTTCTCAAAATCCTCAATCCTGACAAATTTCTTTTTGTCAGCAGCACCAGCGTCTACCCGCAGGTAGATGGGTCCGAGGTCACTGAAGAATCCGAAGCAATCGGGACGCGCGAAACTTCAAAAATTCTCCTCGAAGCAGAGCACGTCGTGCTTGAGCACGGAGGCACCGTGGTGCGTTGTGCGGGCATCTACGGCCCTGGACGTTCCGTGATCCTCAAGCGCTTTCTTACCGGCGATGCCCAGATAGATTCCAGAGGCCTTGTCGAAAACCTGAAAAATGGACGCCTTCTCAACCAGATTCACCGAGATGATGCAGCTTCCGCACTCGCATTTCTCCTCAAAAATCAAAGCCAGTTCGAAAGAGAAATATTCAATCTTTCGGATGCCCATCCGATGACCCAGGTTGAGGTGTATCGGGGACTGATCAAACAGCTCGGGGGAGAGCTTCCGCGCAAAGACGAGCCCGATATGAAAAGAAAACGGGCCTGGACCCACAAGGCAGTGAGCTCGGCCAAGCTGCAATCTCTCGGGTGGAAGCCGCTCTACCCAGATTTTCTGGCGGCGCTCGAAAACGACGAGAGGCTGCTCCCCTCTATCCAGAAACAAATCGCACTTTCCCCCGGGGTGAAATGATCCAACCTCTCTCTCCGGAACTTTCTCGGCGACAAAAAACCTTTTTCCTTAGACTTTCACAATCGATGGCAGTTGCCACGCTCACGGCTTCGACTTTCCGTAAATTGTCACGGCATTGGCCCAAACGTCGACTTTCATCCTTTCTGGAACAGTGTGCATGTTCTCGGGCTGATAATGGAATATTCTTGCCCTCGAACGGTCGGGTTCCTTGACCATCACGTAGGCATTGATAGTAAAAAAGCGCTTGCTTTCATCCTTCAGAGGGAGGCGATCGACCTCGACAAGTAGGTCATTCTGACCCTTGTCAAATCCCCCGATGACGAGATTGGTTTCATTGGCATTCTCGACTGTCCCACAATCGACACCATTGACCCGAACGGTCGCTCTGTAACCCCTCACCGTCACCTGGATATGACCTACGAAGTCAGGGTAACCGACTTGCTTAGAAATTTCAGGACTTCCCTCAGGCATAGCGAAATCCCCACCCTCAAGCATCGAGATATCTCCTGCCAAAAACTGGGCACGCTGCTCCGGGCTTCCCTCGAGATTCATAAAACTCATGGAGTCGAACAGCCATCCGTTCGCCTCTTTCACAAAACGGAGAACCAAAAGGTTCTCGGGAATCACACCCCTGCTGCCAACTCCCATGTCAATCTTTCCAAAATAAATCAGCTGGCCATGCACGCCCGAAACCTGCTCTTTGAGTAGTCTCAGTTGCAGCACTGAGGGAGGTCTGATCGGAATCGTGAAAAGTGACTTCGGAAAAGAATGCTGCTGCGAAATCATCAGGTTTTTCGTCACCCTCTTTCGTGAAGTCGCCGTCGATTTTTCCCACGCCGCAACGTCACGACTGATCATCGCCGTTCGCCAGGCTGAGTAGGCTCGGTCCATTGCTCCGCGCTGGCTTGAGAGACCTTCTTTCGCAGAATCGTTCGGGGCAGCCAGCGTCGTCTGGCCGAGAAAAGCCACCGAGATGATCACGAGGAAAGCAAACAAAACGCCCGGGCCTCCGAAGAAGCGTGAGAAGAAAAGAGGAACAAAAAACATCTGGATATCCTATCCCATAAGAGGCCATGCAAACCACTAAAATTAGTTGCAGGCAGAGCAGGTGTCCATGAGACTTCGTCGAGAATACCGTGGGCAGAGCCTGCAACATTCAGCAGTCCACGCGCCCCCGTGAAAAGAAGGGCACCAGAGCCATCGTGATCGATCCTAACCGCGAACTACTGGATCGAGCAACTTCGGAGGTCTACAAGGAAACCGCCGAGGGAGAGCTCAAAATCCATCTTTTTGAACCCGAGACGGCATCTCCCGACTCCGGGAGAGCGGTCATGCTGTGTTTTTTTGGGAGCTTCTGGGACCAGGGAGCAATCTCTCAGTTCGCGCCTCACTGCACCTACTTCGCATCACGGGGAATGCTCACGGGGCTGGTCGAATACCGGGTCAAAAGCAAACACGGAACCACGCCTCTCGAAGCGATTTCAGATGCCAGATCCGCATTCCGCTGGATCCGGCTCCACACGCAGGAACTGAGAATCGACCCGAAGAAAGTCGGAGGAGCCGGGGCCTCCGGTGGAGCCTATTCCGTCTTCTCCTCAGCAATATTGAAAAGCGACGTGATCGACGAGAAGGACGAGGACTCTTCAATCCCGGGTGCTCCTGATTTTCAGATTGGCTTCAGTCCGATTCTCGACATTTCGTCAAAAGGAGCAGGACTCGATCGGTTTCCGGATGCGAAATCTGCCAAAGCACTCAGCCCCCTCCACCACGTCGGTCGGGGACTCCCGCCATCCATGATTTTTCATGGCACCCATGATCGGGTGGTACCATTTGAAAGTTCCCGCCGCTTCATGAAAAAAGCGCTAAGAAAAAAGAATGTCTGCGAATTGGTTCCCTTCGAAGGCCAGGAACACAGCTTCTTCAACCTCAACGTCGACTTCGACCTCTACGGCACCACCTTGAAGGAAGCGGATCGCTTCCTCACTGAACAAGGGTTTCTTTCCCCGGTTCCTCCTGAGGAAAAACATCGCGAATCGAATTCCGAGGAGGATCTGATCGAGGCCTGAGCCTGAGCCTGAGCCGCTCCGAATGCACCGGGGAGCCCGCAACAACTGTGCGCCTCAGACGATCATACCTGCGGCCACTGTCTCATTGGTTGCCGTATCGATCAGGATAAAGCTGCCAGTAAACCGGTTCTTCCTGTAGCTATCGTAAAAAAGTGGGCCTGAGGTTCGGATGGAGATTCTGCCGATATCATTAAGCCGAAATTCAAGGTCATCTTCAACCTTGTGCAGGGTGTTGATATCGACCTTGTAGTCGATCTCGCTGATAATGGCCTTCACTTCTCTGGTGGTGTGGCGAAGGTAATATTTGCCTCTTGGAACAAGCGCTTTTTCCGAAAACCAGCAGATCATCGCTTCGATATCCTGTCCGACCTTGGGCGGTCGTCCCGGCTTCACGATCATATCTCCCCGACTGATATCGATGTCATTGGCGAGAGTAATCGAGGCAGAAAGAGGCGCATACACCTCTTCCAGATCACCCTGCGCAGATGTGATCTTCTCCACTGTCGAAGTGAAACCAGAAGGCAGCACCTGGACTTCGTCACCCGGCTTGAAAACCCCACCAGCAACTCGCCCTGCATAACCACGGTAAGTCGTGATACTCATCCGACTGGGGACGGATGACCCACTGCACCGGGAAACGCGCTTCCACATGATTCTGCGTGGATCCCACGTAGACAGTCTCTAGGTGATAAAGAAGAGATGCTCCCTGGTACCAAGGCATGTTCTCTGATTTTTCTACCACATTGTCCCCATTGAGAGCACTCATTGGGATGAAGCTCATGTCAACGATGTTGTCGAGACGCGACGCGAAGTCTTTGTAGGACTGGACAATATTCGTATAAACCTCTTCCGAGTAATCGACCAGATCCATCTTATTGACAGCAAGGACAACATGCTGAATGCGAAGGAGGTTGGCGATGAATGAGTGCCGACAAGTCTGCTCAACGACCCCATGCCTGGCATCGATCAAGATGATTGCCAGATCAGCCGTGGAGGCACCGGTAACCATATTCCGAGTGTACTGGATATGACCCGGAGTGTCTGCGATGATGAATTTTCGCTTCGGTGTCGCGAAGTAACGGTAGGCGACATCGATGGTGATTCCTTGCTCGCGCTCAGCCCGGAGACCATCCGTCAGAAGCGCCAGGTTCACTTTCTCATCACCTCTCCTCTCACTGGACGCTTCAACGGCAGCCATCTGGTCCTCGAAGGTGTTTTTGGAATCGTAAAGAAGGCGGCCGATGAGGGTGGACTTGCCGTCATCAACGGATCCCGCAGTCGTAAAACGGAGCAGGTCCATATCGAGATAGCCCTCGCTTGCTTGAAAGTCCTCGTTGGTCGTAGTCATGAAGAAATGAGTGGGAAGTGGGAAAAGTCGTGGCTCTCTTGAAAAGGAATCAGAATTATCAGTCGTGGTCGTCGGGCCTAGAAGTAGCCTTCCTTCTTTCGATCTTCCATGGCTGTCTCGGAGCGGCGATCATCCGCCCGGGTGCCACGTTCTGTTTGACGCGCGGCGGCGACTTCATGGATCACGGCGTCGAGATCAGAGGCTTCTGACTCCACGGCTCCAGTGCAGGTCATGTCCCCGATGGTGCGAAAGCGGACAATTTTCGTCTCCACTTTCTCACCCGCCTGAGGAACGACGATCTCCGAAGTCGCGAGCAGTGAACCGTGGCGCTCCACCACCTCGCGTTCATGGGAGAAGTAAAGGGAGGGAAGATCAATTCCCTCGGCTTTGATGTACTGCCAGATGTCCATTTCTGTCCAGTTGGAGAGGGGAAAGACACGAAAGTGCTCGCCGACGCGCTTACGGGCATTGAAGGTATTCCAGAGTTCCGGGCGCTGGTTCTTCGGATCCCACTGGCCGAAGTCGTCGCGATGGGAAAAGAAGCGCTCTTTGGCGCGGGCTTTTTCTTCATCACGACGCCCGCCACCGAGACAGGCGTCGTATTTATTCTCCTCGATCGTATCGAGAAGTGTGACGGTCTGCAGTGAGTTCCTGCTGGCCGTCGGGCCGGATTCTTCTTTCACTTTCCCCTGGTCGATCGAATCCTGAACAAGCCCCACGACGAGGCGGGCATTAATGCGCTCCACAAATGCGTCGCGATAAGTCATCGTCTCTGGAAAGTTATGCCCGGTATCGACATGAACGAGAGGAAAGGGCAGCTTCGATGGATAAAAGGCCTTCCATGCCAGGTGCGCCATGACGATGGAATCTTTTCCACCCGAAAAAAGAAGGGCCGGATTCTCGAACTGGGCAGCGGTCTCGCGGAGGACATAAATCGCCTCAGACTCGAGCTGGTCGATGTGGGTGACTCGGTAGGATTGCATGGTTGCTTACTTGGGTGAAAAACCTGGTGATGTATCAGACAAAAGCCGCTTGGATCGATGCTCCTCCAGAAACCCCTCAAGCCGCGCAAGGGTTTCCTCCTTCGTCTCAGTGTCCGTATCAAGGACAATATCAGAATTCTTCGGCTCCTCGAATTCCTGATCTTTCCCCGTGAAATCCTTAACCCCCCCCGCGGCAGCCTTGGCGTAGAGACCCTTCACATCGCGACGGGCGCATGTCTCAAAACCAGCCTTCACATATACCTCGACCAGATCGTCTGATCCAATGATCGCCCGCGCCTGCGCACGTAGATCCTCACGCGGAGTGATAAATGAAGCGATCGTGATCACTCCCGCATCCTTGAACAGTTTCGCCACCTCAGCGATGCGACGGATGTTCTCGGTGCGATCTTCCGCCGAGAATCCAAGATTCGAGTTCAGTCCGCTCCTGATGTTGTCCCCATCCAGAATCTGGGTGAAGCGACCAGCCACATGAAACTTTCTCTCAAGAGCGTTGGCAATTGTCGATTTTCCACTTCCGGAAAGACCAGAAAGCCAGACCACAACCCCGCGTTGACCGAGCAGTGATTCTTTGGCCTCACGACCGAGCATGTTGGCAAACTCAGGAAAAATATTTTGAGGGAGATCAGACATTTTAACACAAAAAGAAAAACAAAAAAACGGACCCTGCTCAAATCGAAAAATCAGCCCCTTCGTGAAGCCCGCACTCGCGCTTGAGACCGAGGAACCGGGATTGTTCTTCGCTCATGCCTTCGCTCAACTTGTGAGAGGTATGCCAATCGCCGATCGAGACATACCCTTGCTCCCAGAGCGGGTGGTATGGAAGAGCATTCGCCTTCAGGTAGGCAAAGACATCCCTATCGGTCCAATCGATCAGCGGATGCACTTTCAAGCAATCTCCTTGCCTGAGTAGAACAGGAAGTTGCGATCGTGATGTCGACTGCTGGCGGCGGAGGCCTGCAATCCATACCTTGGCCCCGAGTTCGGCAATCGCCCGTTCCATCGGCTCGATCTTGTTTGCCTGATTGTATTTTTCGATTCCTTCCAGTCCCTGTTCCCAAAGTTTCCCAACACGGGCCTCCTGCCAGGCAGGGCTGATCGGATTCCGGTAAACCCGGAGATCCAGACCCAGCCGCTCTACCAGGTGATCGATGAAACGGTAAGTCTCTGGGAAAAGATATCCCGTATCGATAAGAACGACCGGGATCGAAGAATTGACCTCGTGTACGAGATGCAGCATGACCGCAGACTGGGCACCGAAACTCGACGACAAAAACACTTTTCCCGGGATGTGATCAGCCGCCCAGACCACCCGATCACGGGCGCTCAGCTGCTCAAGATCTCGCGAGACCTCAGCGATTTGAGCAGAGTCTGTCAGTGCTGGCGCCATTAATTTACCTAATTCCGATAGGATAAGTAGTGATTAGCTTTCTGCAAGCATTGTTTTGCCACAAAAAAAGAGGCCACCCCACTCGGAGTCGGCCTCTTTTAAAAGTGTAGAGAAAATTCTCAGTCCCGAACAGCCGCGACAATGTGTTCCGATGTCATGCCGAGCTCGCGCATGGCAACATCGCCCGGAGCACTGAGGCCGAAACGGTCGATCGCAAGGATCTGTCCCGCAGCACCGACATACTTGTGCCAGAGGCCACCTACTCCGGCTTCGATGGCGATGCGTCGTGCGCAGGAGGCTGGAAGCACTTCCTCGCGGTAACTCTCGGCCTGCCGATCAAAGCGTTCCATGCATGGCATCGAGACGACCCGGGTGCCCGAGCCGAGTTCTTCAGCCGCGGCGATGGCGTGCTCAACCTCCGAACCCGTGGCAATCAGAATCGTGGCTAATTCCCCGGACTCACGGCGCAGGACATATCCTCCTCGAAGAACTCCCGCGCGCCGTTTCGCCGCACTTGCCTCCTTGAAATTTGGAACGTTCTGCCTCGTGAGCATCAGAGCTGTCGGCCCGTCCGTGCGTTGCATGGCAGCCACCCAGGCCCCGGCCGTCTCTTCGGCATCGCAGGGGCGGATGACATCGAGCCCAGGGATCACCCGAAGACCGGAACAGGTTTCGACCGGCTGGTGGGTCGGACCGTCCTCACCGACTCCCACCGAGTCGTGCGTGAAAATGTATATGACCGGGAGATGCGCCAAGGCAGCAAGCCTGATCGCTGGACGCAGGTAGTCGGCAAAGACAGCGAAAGTCGCCCCGGAGGCACGGAAGATTCCGTCATAGGCGAGACCGTTTAGAATCGCTCCCATCCCGTGCTCGCGGATGCCGAACCAGATATTGCGACCCCCAAAATCCTCACTGCCCCAATCGGCGGCGTCCTTGATGTAGTTCTTGGTCGAGCCGTAAAGATCTGCACTTCCGGATACCAGCATGGGAACAGCGCCGGCCACTGACTGAATGACCTCTCCCCCAGAGGCTCGCGTAGCCGCCTTGGAATCAACCTGGAATTCAGAAATCAGGCCCGAGAGGTCCTCAGGCACCGCCTTGGCAAGACCATCGGACAACAACCGAGACAATTCCTCATTCTGGGAGGACCATGCCTCATAGGTCTGCTCCCAGACACGGTAATCCTCCGCCTGCTGCTCATTGCGCCCGGCAAAATAATCCCTCACCTCCTGGGAAACGAAGAATTCCTCTTCCGCAGGAAGGCCAAGCCCGGCACGTGCCTGCTCGGCGAACTTTGCACCCCCCTCACCGTGGCCTGCGGCTGTGCCCGCTACCTCTGGGATACCCCTGCCGATTTCGGTTCGCGCAATAATCAATTTGGGGCGCCCATTGTCGTCGGCTTTCGCCTTGGCGACGGCTTCCGAGATGGCGACAAGATCGTGCCCGTCCAACGTCACCGCGTCCCACCCCATCGCCTCAAACCGCTTTGCGGTATCCGCACTCTGAGTGACTGCAGCCATCGCGTCCAGAGTGACGTCGTTGGAGTCGTAAATCAGAATGAGGTTGTCGAGGTGGTTATGCCCCGCGAAGGCGATCGCTTCCGCGACCACCCCTTCCTGGAGACAGCCGTCCCCAGCCAAGGCAATCACGTGCTGGTTAAAAATGGTATGCTCAGCGGTATTGAAACGGGCCGCCGCCATCTTTCCTGACACCGCGTAACCCACCGCGTTCCCAACCCCCTGACCAAGCGGGCCCGTGGTCGCTTCCACACCCACCGTCTCACCAAATTCAGGGTGCCCCGGGGTGATGCTATGGAGCTGGCGGAAGTTTTTCAAGTCCTCGCGGGAAACTGCATACCCCGCGATATGAAGCCATCCATAGAGAAACATGCTGCCGTGCCCGGCGGAAAGCACAAAGCGATCCCGATTGATCCATTCAGGATGCGCAGGGTCGAAACGCATCGCCTCGCCAAAGAGCACCGCACCGACCTCGGCGGAACCGAGAGGTAGGCCGAGGTGACCGGAACTGCAGCGATGGACAGCATCAATCGCAAGCCCACGAGCTTGGTTTGCTGCCGCAGAGAGAATTTTTTGTTCCATAATTGTAAAGCAAGGTAATGAGGATTGGGAAGGATATGGCAAAGAATCTGAGCTACCCGGGATATGTTCGTTCGGCACCGCCCTGAGATCAAAATTTCAAACGACGCCTGCGGCGCAACCATTAGTAATTTGCGCACCCCTTTCAAGCACGAATAGCCCTCACTCGTTTTCCTTCCGTTAGCTCGATGAAAAATTTTAGTGGCAACCTTGCCACTGGAGGGCTATCAACTCCGCCCCCGCCACCACAGAACGACCATGTCTGATCCCTCAAACAGTCTCAAAATAGGCCTCCCCAAAGGGAGCCTCCAAGAGCCGACTCTCGATTTATTCGAGAAAGCGGGATTCAACGTCTACGTCAGCTCCCGTTCGTACCGACCATCGATCGACGATCCTGAACTCGAAGGCCGCATCATCAGAGCCCAGGAAATTGGGCGCTATGTCGATCATGGTTTCCTCGACTGTGGGATCACAGGAAAGGACTGGGTCGTTGAAAACGCAGCAGACGTCGAGGTGCTCTGCGATCTCCCCTACAGCCGCGCCACCAGCAAGCCCACTCGCTGGGTTGTGGTCGTCCCGGAAGACTCTCCCTATCAGACCATCGCTGACCTCAAAGGCAAGCGCATCGCGACCGAAGCCATCGGACTGACAAAAAAATTTCTTGAATCCAAAGGGGTCGAGGCAGAGGTCGAATTCAGCTGGGGTGCCACCGAGGTGAAAGTTCCCGAACTGGTCGATGCCATTGTCGATATCACCGAGACAGGAAGCTCACTGCGGGCGAACAAGCTCCGCATACTCGACACGATCATGGAATCCTACCCCCAGTTCATCATGAATAAGGCGGCCGCCCAGAATCCGTGGAAACGCCAGAAAGCCGAGCGTCTAAAACTTCTGCTCACAGGCGCACTCGCCGCACGCGACCAGGTCGGCCTGAAGCTGAACGTTGAGGAAAAAAATTTACAAACCGTACTCGAGTGCCTACCTTCTCTCCGGCTCCCGACCATCTCGAAACTCGTCCACGAAGGGTGGGTAGCCGTTGAGATTGTGGCGGCGGAAAAAGTTGTTCGCGACCTCATTCCTGAACTGAAAAATCTTGGTGCCGAAGGCATCATCGAATACCCCCTGAACAAGGTGGTCGCCTGATTCTCCAAACATCCCTGACTTTACTACCGACATGGGTTCTCTAAAAAAGCGACGAAAGTCCAAAATCAACAACCACAAGCGGCGGAAGCGCTTAAAGCAAAACCGCCACAAAAAGCGTCTCCGCTACAAGTCCTGAGGCTGTAGCAGCGTTCCTATGCCAAGAAGACCAGCAGGCTTTCCCGTCTTGTGGAAGCTCGCTTGGTTGCTTTGTGGTCTTCTGGTGATCACGTCCCCCTCGGGGCGTGGAGCAGAAACTGCACACCCAAAGGGAAAGCAGGAGAAGGGAAAGCAGGATTCGGCTCCCGCACAGCCCTCAGACAACCTCGAGCGCTTGCGCTTTGCTAAGGCCCCTGAGGATCTGAAGCGGGGGGGAAAACGTGCTTTTCTGACGCTCTACGAGAACGCTCGCGCACTCGAAGAAAAAGGCGATCGCGCTGGTGCCCTCGCAGGCTACCTCGAAATCCTCGAAGCTGAGGACTTCACTGTCGAGGTAGCTGAGCGGGCAGCCATGCTGCTGATCGGAAATGGCGACAAAGAACGCGCCCTCGGCATCCTCGAAAAAACCGTTGAAGCGCTTCCTGACGCGCCCGAGGCCTTGCTCACCCTCGCTCGGTTCTGCGCGATTTTCGGACGTGGAGACAAAGCACTTGAGCATCGTGCGCTCGCCGTCGCCCACGAAGCTGTGCAGAAGTTTCCCGCCAGTACCGAAGCCGTCAGCCAGGTTGTGGCAATTCTCCGGAGTCGTGGCGACCTGAGTGCCGCTCGGGACTTTCTCGACACCACGGCACGCGCATCGGCGCACGCAGGAAAGGCTGCCCGCCGGATGCTTGCAATCGCTCAAGAGGCACAAAAAATCTGGCCTGTAAACCAGTCCGCCACGCGTGAAGAAAACCTGCAACATCTTAACTCATTCTACGAAGACGCTCTCGACCTGGCTGGTGGTGAAACAGCGGTTCTCATTTCAGTTGGGGAATATTTCGTGCACAGCGGGCAGTACGAACGGGCTCTGGAAATCTACACAACGATCACTTCCTCTCGACCCGAACTGGTGAAACAACGCCTCAGGCTTGCCGACATTCGCAACACACTCGGCGAGGAAGACGGGTATCTGGCCGACCTTGAATCGCTGCTTGTGGAGGACCCTGACAATCCCGCTGTCCACAAGGCCCTCTCGGAGGTCTCTCGCGAAAAAAACGACGCGCAGAAAACTGTCTTCCACCTCGCAAAATTTGTCGAACTCGCGCCGGGGCGCCTTGAGGACCATCTGCAGCTTGCCAGGCTCTACCAGGCGGCGGACGATCACAACCTGGCAGTTGCAACGCTCGACCAGACGCTGACTCGGTTTCCCCATGCGGTAGAAGCTTATTACCTCAGAGCCATGGCCAAAGGGCGCCTCGGAAACTACGCCGATGCACTGAGCGACTTCGAATCCGCCGAGAGCATGGGCCAAGACGACGCACGGGTGTCCCTGAATGATACCTTCTATTTCGAGTTCGGAGTCGCCCTCGAAAGATCAGAAAACGTCGACGAAGCCGCGGTCAAGTTTCTCAAGGCTCTCTCACTGGTCGCTGAGGACGACTCCGCGACAACTGCCCGGATCTCCAACTACTTCGGCTACATGTGGCTGGAGAACAATCTCTCCATCGACCGGGCAGGACAATTAATCAAAAAAGCAAATGTGCTCAGCCCCGACACCGCAGCCTATCTCGATAGTCTTGGTTGGTTCTACCTCGTCCAAGGAGATTTCGAAAAGGCCGAACAAGAGCTCGAAAGAGCGTGGGAGCTCCTTCTTATCGAGTGTCAGGAAGCCGGAGTCGAGCCGATCGAACCCGATGCGATTATCCTTGAGCATACCGCGAAAGCCAAGGCCGCACTCGGAAAGTACACGGAGGCGATCAAAACCCTTCATAAGGCACTAGAGCTGGCTCCAGAAAATCAGGCTGCTCTTGCCTTTCTCAAGGAACTCGAAGCAAAAGAAAATGCTCCGAGCAAAGAAGATGCGCCGGCACCTCTGAACTGACTGTCTACTCGCAGTCGCGGCGCGCAGCTGTTTTCAGTCGCAAAGCATTAAGCCGGATAAAGCCCGTGGCATCATCCTGGTTGTAGGCCTCCTCAGCACCACCCTCCATGGTCGCCACCTCTTCGCTATAAAGGCTGAAGGGAGAACGCCTTCCCGCAGCCAGCGTCTGTCCCTTATAGAGCTTCAAGCGCACTTCCCCGGAAACCTTCTCCTGAGAGGCGTCGACCAGCGTCTGCAGCACCTCGCGCTCGGGGGCAAACCAGAAACCGTTGTAGACGAGCTCAGCGTATTTCGGAACCAGACTGTCCTTCAGGGACGTCACCTCACGATCGAGCGTCAGGGATTCCATATCCCGATGCGCGTGGAGAAGAATCGTCCCACCCGGGGTCTCGTAAATGCCACGGCTCTTCATGCCGACAAATCGGTTCTCCACAAGATCGACCCTCCCGATACCATGACGGCCGGCGAGAAAGTTGAGAACCAGCATCACTCCGAGGGGATCGAGGAGAGCGTAACCATTCTGAGTGCCTCCAGACACCACCTTGAGGGCATCGAGAATCTTTTCGAGTTCCACGTGCTGCAGGCCGATGCAGTCGCCTTTCTCAAACAGAAGCTGCAGGTACTCCGGCGTATCCGGCGCTTCTTCAGGTGATACGCTGAGAACATACATGTCTTTGCTGGCGTCGGTCGTCGCATCGTACCATGGATCTTCCAGCACCCCACTTTCGAAGCTGATGTGAAGGAGGTTGCGGTCCATCGAATACGATTTCTTGGCGGTCGCCTGCACCGGAATCGCATGCTCCTCCGCATAGGCGATCATCTCAGCGCGCCCGGGAAACCGGTCTCGAAAAACCTGCATCCTCCACGGTGCAATCACCTCCATCTCCGGAGCCAGCGAAGCGGTCGAAAGCTCAAAGCGCACCTGATCATTGCCCTTCCCCGTCGCGCCATGGGCGATGGCGTCGGCACCGACTTCGCGCGCGTAACCCACCATCCCTTTACTGATGCAGGGACGGGCGATACTGGTCCCTAAAAGATACTGCCCTTCGTAGATCGCGTTGGCGCGCATCATGGGGAAAATGTAATCGGCGGCGAACTCGGCGCGGAGGTCTCCGATCCGACAATGGGTGGCCCCCGTGGCGAGAGCCTTTTCCTCGAGGCCATCAAGCTCTTCCGCCTGACCGACATCGGCGCAGTAGGCATAAACCTCGGCATTGTAATGCTCTTTGAGCCAGGTGAGAAGAACCGAGGTGTCAAGACCTCCGGAGTAAGCGACTACAATTTTTTTCTTATCGGCCATCACGTATGCTTTCGCTGAAAATTTGCGGGCGCAATTCATCGGCCATATCCCGTAGGAGATCAAGCCAGATCCGCAAAGGCTCGCTTGCGGATTCTTCGATCACTGCAATAATTCTCTTCCACACTTGCGCAGGTAGCTCAGTGGTAGAGCGGTTCGTTTACACCGAATTGGTCGGGGGTTCAAATCCCTCCCTGCGTACCATTTTTTTATTTATGCGGCCTGGTGCGGACCAGGTCGCTTTTTCATTTCTTCGCTGGTCTTTCTTCGGGATGCCTCCATTCCTCAGCCAGACCTTTCAGGACGCCCGGTCTTTGTGCTCAGGTCCATCCGCCGTTTAATTTAAGCTTTTTCCTCAGGCCTCAACCTCTCCTCCCCCGCATAGATATTCATTCGACCGTCACGGACGAAACCGGCGAGCAGCTGGCCGGAGCGACGGGCAAGATCGACGGCCAGACTTGAGGGCGCTGAAATGGCTACCACGGCAGGGATGCCAGCTGCCAGAGCCTTCTGCATGAGCTCGAAAGAAACCCGTCCACTGACGACAAGAATATGCTGGGAGAAAGGTAAGAGCCGATGAAGAAGGCCGTAGCCGACAACTTTGTCGAGGGCGTTGTGGCGACCCACGTCTTCACGCGCCACAACGAGTTCGCCATCGGCCGAGAAAATCCCCGAGGCGTGGAGTCCCCCGGTTCTGCCGAACGTTTGCTGATCCTCGCGAAGACGATCAGGAAGCAGCAGCAGGAGCTCAGGATCGAGACTGCAACCGGAAGGGATCGGGGGAAGCTCGCGCAACACCGAGTCCAGAGTCGTCTTGCCGCACACCCCACAACTCGAAGAGGTGAATACGTGGCGGGTAAGGCGGTCGAAGTCCACCACACGCTGCCCCGCAAGAAGGACGTCGACCGCATTGCCCCCCTCGGCCGTAGCTGGGCAGTTCGAAACCTCAAAGAGGTCCTCAGACGAGTCGATGATCCCCTCGCTGACAAGAAAGCCAGCCGCCAACTCCTCGTCGTGACCAGGCGTGCGCATGGTGATGGCCACGGTGCGCCCCTCGACCCGGATCTCGAGGGGCTCTTCGCATGCGAGTCGATCGTTCGTTTCTTGACCAAGGCGGCCGTTCTTGTACCGACGCAGGCGGGTGGTGCTGTCGCGTTCTGCCATAGAGACCATAAGAGGTTCCTGCACCGACAAAGATGCAAGGCGGAAATCCATCAGGCGTCTGGCGGCAAATTCAACGCGACACCGCCGCGTGCACGGCTTTTTTACCGGTATGCCCTGCCAGCCGGCCTCGTCGTTTCCAACGGGCGCTTAAAACACAGCAAAAGGATGCTTGTGGCTCCTTGAGCATGCAATGTTTCCGTAGAGACAAGCTCCCAGCCGTCAGCACCACGCCTTGTCAAAACGTCGTCAAAAATCGTCCAGTCGATCTTGCTGCCTTGGGCTCCGATTCGAACACTGTTATATTCCCATTTCATGGAGAAAAACCGTATATCCCAAATTTCACGATCTGTCACTCAAGGCAAATGATTTTCTAAAAAAGACTCCAAAACAGCAAGGCGACTTTTTCCCGCCCACGTTAAGGAGGGTCTGATTCATGGCGGTGCCCTTCATTGTTGTCTACATTCCGTGTGGCACGGCGCGAGGCGGGAGTGGATGAACATCCGCGACCAGCGAGCAACGAGCAACGAGCAAAGAGCAACAAAGCCAAGCTGGATGCGGGCAGCAATCCGAAAGGCTTCTTCAGTGAGCCCAGCGCGCAGCGACGCTGCATTTCATCCTATTCCATTCCAAGTGGCGGGTTGAGCAATGGATCAGGCCTTCCTTCAAACTGCTAAAGACAGCGCCGACAAATTTTCTCCGGCTGCGGTAAACACCGGCTATTTTACCATCTCATGAGTAAGCCCGAGACAACCTGGAAAGTCTGCCCGCTATGCGACAGGCCGATCCCACCGGATCTTGAAAGTCGGCACCACCTGATTCCACGGCTGAAAGGTGGTGCAAAAGGCCCGTGCGTCACCCTCCATGCTGCCTGCCACTCGAAAATCCATGCAGTTCTCACAGAGGCTGATCTCGCCCGCGATCACCACACCGTTGAAACTCTGCGCAGGCACCCCGAAATCGCCCGTTTCCTGCACTGGATTACCGGACGCCCGCCGCACCTGCAGGTGCGGAATCGCTCCCTCAGGAAGAAGCAAAGCAGAAGCTGAGTGCTACTGTTTTTTCATATCAGGCGCTTTCAACGGGGCCTCTGCCCAAAAATACTCGATCCCACTCGGACCACCGTCGCGCCCTCTTCAATCGCGACTTCATAGTCTCCGCTCATCCCCATCGAGAGGCCAGGCAAAGCAGTTCCTGTTCTTGCAGTGACCTTGTCACGAAGTTCTCTGAGGGCAGCAAAGTAGCGCCTCGCGCCTTCTGCTGTCTCCGAGAACGGCGGGATCGTCATCAACCCTGCCAAATCAAGATTTTCCAGGCCATCACACGCCTCGAGCACTCCGTTTTCCGCAAGCTCCTCCGCTTGAAATCCGTGCTTGGCGGGATCTTCGCCGATATTCACCTGCAGGAAAATTCGCCGCCTGACCCCGATCTTCCCTGCCTCGCGGTCGACCGCACGCAACACACTCAGAGAGTCGATACTATGAATGTCACCGACAAGCGGTAGCACTTTTTTCACCTTGTTCTTCTGCAGGTGTCCGATGAGATGCCACCTGAGATCTGGAGCCAGCACAGGAACCTTGGCCACCAGTTCCTGAACCCGATTCTCACCGAAGGCCAACTGCCCGGCGGCAGCAGCTTCAGCAATCACTTCAGCAGACCATTTTTTTGACACCGCGAGTAGCTCGACTGATCCTGGCATGCGAGCTGCTCGTTTTTCCGCAGCCACGATGCGCTCCCTGGTGATTTTTAGATTCTGGGCAATTGCATTGATCATAACTTCAGGCTACAGACCTCTCTTCAAATAAAAGAAGACCACACCAGCCTTCATCTCCCAAACACGTATGCAAATTGAAATACTCCAGGTTTTTTGTGACCTTGTCGAAACCACCAGTTTTTCCAAGGCAGCCCAACGGAATAAAATTACTCAGAGTGCCGTCAGTCAACAGATCCGGAAACTGGAACAGCGCTACGGTGTCAGCTTTTTCGAGCGCTCAAAAAAAACTTTCTCCGTCACCCCGGGGGGTGAAATTTTTCATAACGCGGCACGCCAGATCCTAAGCCTCTACCGTAATATCGGCAATCAAATCAATGTTTTGAAGGATGTTGTGGAAGGTCAAGTTCGTGTTTCCACCATTGGCAGCATCGGTTTCCACGACCTACCGCCCCGCCTCACTTATTTCCGCGAAAAATTCCCCGATGTAGCCCTCAAGATCACTTACAACCGTTCGAACGAAGTTTACAATGATGTCCTGGAAGGCCGGGTCGATCTCGGCCTCGTCGCTCACCCTTCAAAGCGTAACGACCTTCTCATTGACACCTTTTCCACGGAACGCCTCGTCCTCGCCTGCTCGCCTGCACATGAACTGGCTGCCCGCGATCAGATCGAAATCACTGACCTCGACGGCAGAGAAATCATCGCCTTCGAACCTGACCAACCTACCCGGCGCTCACTCGATCGCCTATTTCGATCCGCCGGAGTTCAGGTGACAACTCATCTTGAGTTCGATAACATCGAAACCGCGAAGCGAGCCATCGAGGTGACCGAAGGAATGTCGATCGTGCCCGAAAGTTCGGTGCAGCATGAAGTGAAAGCAGGGACAATCTGTGCGGCCACCATCGAAAATGAAGGATTCTGGCGTCCACTCGCGATCATTCGGCGACGCGGATCCACCAACACTCAAGCCATGCAAGCCTTCAGCGAGCATCTGCAGGATGAATCAACGCGCCATTAGTCCAGTTCCCTTTGCGGCTCGCTCTTGGTTGGAACCTGAACCATTTTTCTTGAAGCGTGAGCTTCCCGCGAAGAACCTTACCCACGCAACCACACCCATGATACCGCCCGCTCGCAGCATTCCCTCGGGGCTTCTTATCGGCCTCGGTTTTCTCACCATAATGACCGCCGGACTCGAGGCAGAGGACTCGGCACCGACTGGGGCTCCGAAGATTCTCACCGATTGGCAGACACAGATCAGCATTCCGCCGCCACCTGCCGACAGCTCAGAGAGAACGAGCAAAGACCTGGCAGAACTTCACAAAATGGAACTCCAGCGTGATCCTGAAACCGTGGCTCAAATTGTCGCCGAGCAAACCCTTTCAGGCTTTAACCTCAACGGCACTTCCTACCGAGACCTGAGCAAGAACTCGCCGGAGATGAAGCGACTGCTCGATTTAGTAAGAGACGAAGTCCAACCGATCGCGTTTGCCATCAAGAAACGCTACGAACGGATCCGCCCGTCTACATTCGACCCCACTCTAAAGCCGTGCATCCCAAATCCCGGGCACTCATCCTACCCGAGCGAACACGCGGCGCATGCATTCGGATTCGCGTATCTCTTTTCTGCCGTCGATCCGACAACACAGGAGAGTATTTTCAGCGTGCCAGCGAAATTGCTATTCGGCGTGAAGAAGCAGGGGTTCACTTCGGCAGCGACACCCGGGCTGGGAAAGAGCTCGCCAGACAGGTCTACCTCGCTCTTCGCAATCAGCCTGCCTACGAGCAGCAACTCAAGGCTGCCCGGCTCGAGTTTTATAACGGAACGCTTCCCGATGAATTCCAGCCAGCCCGCGATCCCTACGAAATTCTTGCGGAACGGGAGAGGCGCCGAGAAAAAACAGCGGAAATCCAGTCCCTCCGAGAAGCCCCAGCCAAGAAAGCTCCGGGCTTCCTCCGAAACTTCATCGACAAATTCGGAAAGAAGTAGGATCAACTGCAGAGGACACCATCGAGCTAACCGGGAAACGACCAGCCCAACTCGCGTCGTA
>CALSSN010000017.1 GCA_943789025.1 uncultured Verrucomicrobiales bacterium | reverse complement strand
TCTTCCTTTGGTATTTTTTATCCAGGAAGAACTCTGGATGGCCTTGCTCGAAGCCCGTGAGGTCGCAGAGTAAAGGGTGAGCGAGCAGGAAATGAGTCATGAGGACCGCCGGGATGATGCGGCGGCGGATGCCAGCCAGGCGCCCGAGCTTTACCGTTTCGGAGTCAAGGCGATGGCGACCGAATTCGAGATTCTTTTTCCTGCTGGCTTCGGGCACGATGTCGCCTACCTCTCGCGCGCCGCGAGCGAGTGCTTTTCTCTTCTTTCCAGGCTGGAGGAGGAGCTGAGCCGCTTCAGAATGAATTCCGACATCTCTCGGATCAACCGTCTCCTCCCGGGATGGCTCGGCGCGGGTCGGCCTTGCCGCAGTGGACTGCCTCGGTCTTGCGGTTGCCGTCGGTGCGGAGACTGGTGGAGCTTTTGACGTCACCGTCGGGCCGCTCATGGAGGTGTATCGGAATCGGGATCGGGACGGGTCACCAGGGAAGCCGAAGAAAAAAGAGAGAGCAGCAGCGATGGCAAGAACTGGAGCGAGGGCTCTTTGAAGTCGACCGCGAGCAGCTCTCGGTGACCTTAAGAGGTGAGGGGATTTCCCTCGACCTGGGGGGGGTGGGCAAGGGATATGCCTTGGACCAAATGGGCTTGGCTCTGGAGGCGTGGGGGATCACCGCTGCGCTTCTCAATGCGGGAGATTCGACGGTGCTGGGCCTCGGCTCTCCCTCTACCGAAGAGGGGGAGATGAGGATGGCCGGTTCGGGCAGATGGTGCCGGAGATGGGGAGGTTTATCTCTGCGACCAGGCGCTGAGTGGATCAGGGTTTCTGCAAAAAGGCGCCCACATCATGGATCCAAGAAAAGGCAGGCCGGTGAAACCAAAACGGATCCGCACATGGGCTCTTGCTCCTACTGCAGCGATGTCGGATGCGCTCTCGACAGCGTTTTCTGTCATGAAAAAAACTGAGGTTACAGCGCTCTGTGAGCGGCATGAGGGTGTGCGTGCGCTGTTCTGGAATCCATGAATTACCGAGGGATGAAGAGCTGAATAAAGTCTCTTTGATGTCGAGACAGGTCATACGGATTGCACGCAGTTTTTTGGTGCTGTAAGGAGAAAATGCCGCCGTCAGTCTTTCTGCTGTGAGCCTCTTTCTTGGAGGAATTGACGGAAGTCGAATCCGTCGAGGCCATCCCATCGGGGGTGATGCTCTGCTGGGTCATCGATGACAATATCCCACCGGTCATTGCAACCACGGCAGCGGTACGCGACGATATCTCCCGCTTCCCAGCCCGCTTCCGGTGCTTCGGTCATGCGGTGGGCACTCTGGCCGCAGTCAACGCAGCAAATGATGTCAGGAACCTGCATGGCTCATTGCTTGGGTAGGTGACAGGAATGCAGGGTCTCAGGATAGGGCATCACCTGGTTTTTTTGCTTTCCAGAAGCTGAGGAAGCGGGGTTTTCTGGCCTTTTCCGAGGCCTTCACCGGTTGTGATCTGACGTTAAACCCGCAGCTGACGAGGGTCTTTTCCAATCCCTTGTCCCTGATCGGGGCGAGGACACAGAGCAGGCCTCCGGGGCGGAGGTTCTGGTAAGCGGCAGAGAGAGTCGCCGCGCTGCATGAGGGCTCGTCCCGCGGCGAGCCAGAGGTCTGGATCAGAATTGAGTGCCAGTCGCCGCCCTTCCAGATCATTTCTTCGATAGATTGATCATGGACTTCAATGCGTTTGTCATCGAGCAGGCAGCCCCTGCCATGGTGCCCATAAAGATGCTTGCTTTGCCAGGTCACGATTTCGTCGGACGCTTCGGCTAGCATAACCTCTGCTCTTCGCTTTCCCAAGGTGGCGAGAATGGATTGCACGGTGTAGCCGAGCCCCAGTCCTCCGACCAGGATTCGCGGGTTCCTGCAATGAAGAAAAGGTTCCGTCGCTGTCCGGCCGTGGAAGTGTTCCGCGTCTGCAAGGCTGGAGCTGTGCAGTGTGAATCGTCCGTGCTGGATTCTGTAGCTGCCGTCGTGGGTAAGCAAAGTGATCACATCACCCTGATTGGTGTGTGCCACAGCCAGTTGGGTTGTAGGTTTCATCCGAAAGCGACAGCTGAAGCAGGGGGGTGGAGAACCGGAAATGGCGGGGGCTCTGGTGTCTTCCGGATAGAATAAAAATACACCCACTAGGAATCGAACCTAGACCTGCGGTACCGGAAACCGCCGTTCTATCCATTGAACTATGGGTGCGTTTAAGATGCCTTATCTGCCATCAATCACGGATTGATTCAAGATATTCCGTCGAAGAGACGAAGAAACAAGGAAAGCAGAAAGCCTCCCGCATGATGATTCTCCTGGCTGCAGGGAGGGCAATGAGTTCACCAGTGAACGGGTGTCGAGGAAAAAAAGAATGTCCTTTCTCATGGTGAGGATGCAACTCCGACTGAAGGGAGACTTCGCGCAGGTTGGCGTTGATTGTCGCAGGCTCAGAGATGTCCTAAGGATTATGAATGCGCGATTGATCGCGGGTGCGCGGGATGTATCGTCTTTCAACTTTAAGGAAGATGCACCACTCTGACGAAATAGACCCGCTTCTTGTCCACCTGCAGCGCGATGCTCGTTTGTCCCCGGAGGCGTTGGCGACCATGACTGGAGGAGATGCTGATGAGATTGCGAGGAAAATCTCTGCCTGGGAAGAATCCGGAGCAATTCTCGGCTACCATACTGTGATCGATTCGTCTAAGGCTGGTGGCGCGGCCGTCCGCGCCCATATCTCGGTGGACCTTCGCCCTGAAGACGGTCATGGGTTTGATCGTTTGGCTGCGCGCATCGCACGCTTCGACGAAGTTAAGGACTGCTTCCTGATGAGTGGTGGGGCTGATCTGGTTGTTGTCGTGGAGGGTGCAAGTCTCCATGAAGTAGCTCAATTTGTGGCAAAGAAACTTTCCACCATGGATGGGGTTGAGCGGACAATGACTGCGTTTCAACTCGGTGGTTACAAACAGAACGGATTTCTCGCCGGCAGTGGCATGGACGAGGATCGCCTCGCTATCACACCGTAGAGGATTCCCTGCCCAGTGACGATGAGCGAGAGCGATCCATCCAGCGAGTCAGAGAATTGTGTCTCTGACAGGATTTCCCAGATTGTCCGGGATATTCCGAGATCAGGTATTCGAGATTTCTTCGAGCTTGTTCAAGCAAAGGGAGATGTGATTTCCCTTGGGGTCGGTGAGCCGGATTTTTCGACTCCCTGGCATATCCGCGAGGCAATCATTCGATCGCTCGAGCGTGGCCAGACGAGTTACACTTCGAATCTCGGGATGCCGAAGTTGAGGGAGTTGATTGCGGAGTATGTGGAGAGTTTTTTCGGCGTGAAATATGACGCCAAGGAAGAAGTGATCATTACCGTTGGGGTTTCGGAGGCCCTTGATCTTGCTTTCAGGGCATTGCTTGATCCAGGCGATGAGGTGATTTATCATGAGCCTTGTTATGTAAGTTACAGCCCTACGATCGTCATGGCGCACGGTCGTCCGGTTCCGGTTGCAACTCGGCCGGAGGATGGTTTTTCACTCAGAGCTTCAGATGTGGCGTCTGCAATTTCTGAAAAAACCAAGGTTGTGGTGCTTAATTTCCCAACCAATCCAACTGGTGCTGTTCAGCCGCTCGCGGAATTGGAGGCGATTGCACGTCTGATCGTCAAACACGACCTTTTTTGCATCACAGACGAAATTTACAGCGAACTTCGTTATGACATCCAGACTGGTGATCCGCATGTTTCCATTGCAAGTTTGCCCGGAATGCGGGAGCGGACGATTCTTTTGCACGGCTTTTCGAAGGCTTATGCCATGACGGGGTTGAGACTGGGATATGCCTGTGCCCCGCACGCGATTGTCGAAGCGATGATGAGGATCCACCAGTACTCAATGCTGTGCGCTCCGATTACGAGTCAAGTTGGGGCCATTGAGGCCCTGGAGAATGGCGCGGGACCGGTTGAGGAAATGCGGAAGTCCTACGAGGTTCGACGCAATCTTTTTCTTCAAGGCATGAAGGAGATTGGCTTGCCATGTTTCACTCCGGGAGGCGCTTTTTATGCCTTTCCGGACATTCGAAAGACCGGATTATCAAGTGCTGAATTTTGTGTGCAGCTGCTGGAAGAAGAAAACATCGCGGTCGTTCCAGGGAGTGCCTTCGGGGCGACCGGCGAAGGGTTTGTGCGTTGCTGTTATGCGACGGCACCTGACCTGCTCGAAAAGGCATTGGATGGTATCAGGCGATTCGTTGCAAGTCGGTCATAAGAGAAGAGATCACAAAAAAAGCTCGGCCCCTTCTTCTTGTCATCTCCTGAAAGCGGCGCTTAGTCCAGTCATGGCTTCTGATAAAATCACCAAGGCTGTTATCCTTGCCGCTGGCAAGGGAACACGGATGAAGGAACTGACCGATGCGATTCCTAAACCTATGGTCCTGGTGCGCGGGCGACCGATTCTGGAATATATTATCGAGGGGCTGAGCGAAAATGGAGTTCAGAAAATTCTTCTCATCGTGGGTTACCGGAAGGAGGTGATCAGTGGTCACTTTGGGAGCGGGGGCTGCGCATGGAGTGGAGATTTCCTACGTAACCCAGGAGACTCAGGATGGAACGGGCAGAGTTGTCGAGCTGGCGAAGGACTTTGCAGAGCAGGATCCTTTCATTCTGAGCTATGGTGATATTCTGGTGGCAGCCGAAGAATATGCCGGCCTTGCGGATCTGGCCGGAGATGATGCCGTTCTGACGATCAAGCGGGCGCCTGAGGAAGAGGTTTCAAAAGGGGGGAGCGGTTTTTGTCGAAGACGGATACGTCACCAACCTTATCGAGAAACCCAAACCGCCGCAGCCGACCAGTTGCTTTAACAATGCCGGGATTTATGCCTTCACGCCGGGCGTTTTCGATTTTACAGCGCGGCTGGAACTCTCACCGCGGGGGGGGGAATACGAGTTGACCGATGCCATCGGTGCCATGATCACCGCTGGGCTCAAAATACGTGCTGAAGAACTGGATGGTGATTGGGTCGATGTGCGAGATCCGGAGGTGCTTGCTGGTTTGAATGAGAAGGAAGAAGGCGTCACTGGATAGCAGAGGAGATTTTTTCGCTCATAGCTTTTCGTTTCGACGATAAATACGCACTTCATACTCAGGTTTCTCTCGAACAACTTCTGGTCGGGAAAAGTCGTCTTCAAAGGCCGGGAAGAAAGTGTCTCCTTCGTGGCTTTGGTAAATGTAGGTCAGGTAGATGGTGTCGGTCCGGTCGAGCAGGAGCTCGAAAACCCTTGTCCCGCCGATAATGAAAACTTCACCCTCGAGAGCCAACGCTTCGAGGTCGGCAAGGGAGTTGATAATCTCCACGCCTGGAACATCTCCCTGATGGAGGCTTTGGCTGAAGACGATATTCCGGCGCCCGGGAAGGGCTTTTCCGATCGAGTCGAAGGTCTTTCTACCCATCACGATGGGGTGGCCAATCGTGAGTTCTTTGAACCACTTCAGTTCGCCAGGAATATGCCAGGGAAGCTGACCGTCTTTTCCGATGCTTCGATTCGAGGCCATCGCCACGACGGCGGAGTAGAAACGGCCGGCGGATTCTGCCTGTGCTTTGCCTGAGTTCATACCGCAATGGGAGCCTTGATTCCCGGGTGAGGATTGTAGTTCGTGAAGGTGATGTCCTCGGCAGTAAATCCGTCGATTGCGGAGATTTCAGGATTGAGAGAGAGTTGTGGAAGCGGTCTTGGTTTGCGGGTGATTTGAAGCTTCGCTTGCTCAAGGTGGTTGGCGTAGAGGTGAAGATCCCCGATCGTGTGAATGAACTCTCCTCCCCGAAGTCCACAGATTTGGGCGACCATCTGGGTGAGCAACGCGTAGGAAGCTATGTTGAAAGGCACTCCAAGGAAAAGGTCTGCACTGCGTTGGTAGAGCTGACAGCTGAGCTTCCTGCCATCGACGAAAAACTGGAAGAGAAGATGGCATGGAGGGAGAGCCATTTCAGGGAGTTTGCCTACATTCCAAGCGCTTACGATGTGTCGACGACCGGCGGGGTTGGTCTTGATGGAGTGAATGAGTTCGGCAATCTGGTCGATACATTTGCCGTCGGCCGCTTCCCAGTTGCGCCATTGCGCGCCGTAGACCGGGCCCAGGTTCCCGTCCGTGTCAGCCCACTCGTTCCAGATCGAGACACCGTTTTCCTGGAGGTAACGAATGTTGGTATCGCCTTTGAGAAACCACAGAAGCTCATGAACAATCGAGCGCGTATGAAGCTTCTTCGTCGTCAGGAGAGGGAATCCCTCATTCAGGTCGTAACGTGTCTGTGATCCAAAAACGGCGTAGGTGCCGACTCCAGTCCGGTCTTCACGGTAACTGCCCTGGCTTAAAACGTGCCCTAAAAGATCGAGGTAACCCTGCATCGTTGTGTGGTAAACGCTGTCACGAGTTGTGGCAAGGTGGCTTGGCTTATTCCTTGAACATTTCTTCGATGAATGAGAGGGCCTTCTGGTAGCTGCACCCGGTCATGAAGTGCTCCAGGCGTGGTGGAAGGGTTCCGGAAAGATTTTGATGGGCCTGAGTGAGTTTCTCTGAAACGGTGCGGAGGGAATCGAGGTGGCCTTCGGGGTCACGGTCACGGAATTCGTGGTCGGCGATGGTGGCGAGTCTTTCGCGGAGGAGTCCTGCGAGAGTCTCGAGCTGAGGATTGTTTTTCTGGGTAGTCACCGCGCAGGATAGTCTCTGCTACGTGGGATAATCAAGGCCAAGCACCCGCTCGACTTGTCGCCTCATGAGCGCTACGAGTTGCCTACCATGCAAGTTCTTCCGTCTGTCCTCGCTGACGTGCCGATCCGCATCCACGAGTTTTTCACTGCTCTCGACTGGATTGTTATTTTCACCTATCTGGGAGCCACCACCCTGGTCGGTCATCTGATGCGGGGGAAGCAATCGACAATCAGCGATTTTTTTGCCGGTGGCCGCACTCTCCCGTGGATGGCGGTCTGTGGCTCAATCATTGCCACGGAAATCAGTGGCGTGACGTTTATCGGAGTCGCTGGGAGCGTTCTCGCTGCCAATGGCGACTTCGGATATATGATCTGGGGGGTCGGTTCGGTTATTGGCCGTTGTCCTTGTTGGCCTTATCTTCGTTCGAGTCTTCTTCGAAGACGGCGTCTACAGTCCCTACGATTACATGGGGAAGCGCATTCACCCGGGAGTGAAGAAACTGGCTACGGCTTTTTTTACCGTTGGCTCAATTCTCGGTCAGAGTGTGCGTGTGCTGGTGGCGGCTCTTCCTTTGACTGTGGTGACCGGATGGAGCTTTCCTCTTTGCATCCTGATTATTGGAATCTTTGCCGTGGGCTGGACCCTGATGGGAGGAATGCGAACAGTTATATGGACTGATGTAATGCAGTTTTTTCTGTTTTCTTTTGGAGGATTGCTTGCCCTTTTCTGGATCGTCGGGCATCTCGGAGGTGGGTGGTCTGAATTTTCTTCATCGGCTGCAGATGCCGGAAAGTTTCGATGGTGGAGTATGGATTGGGGCTTCGGGCCAGCGCTTCACTACACGTTCTGGGTGGCAGTGTTGGCGGTGCCTTTCCAGAACCTGAGCGCCTTCGGTGTCGACCAGTTGAACGCCCAGAGAATGTTTTGCTGCAAGACACCCTCAGATGCAGCCAAAGCGATTATCTGGAGTTCCGTAGGTCAGTTGCTCACGCTGCTCATGCTTTTTGTGGGTGCGGCCCTTTTCGTCTGGTATAGCAAGCACCCGCCGGAGGGGGCTGTGGAAAGTTACCTTCAATTTAAGAACGGGGTTCCCACTGGAGTGGATGGAGGAGATGCGGTTTTTCCCAGCCTGGATAGTCTCCGAGCTTCCGCCCGGGATGAGTGGCTTGATTCTTGCCGGGGTTTTTGCTGCGGCTATCTCAAGTCTCGATTCCATCCTTGCCGCTCTCAGCCAGACGACGGTTTCTCTCCTTTACCAGCCCGAACGCGCGAAGAGCCATGCTCACCACCGCTCCTTGATGTTGAAGAGTAAACTTTGGGTAGTCATCTGGGGAGTCATTCTTACTGCCTTCACACTGCTCATGCGTTACGCCAAGGATGAAATGAATATTCCGATTCTTCCTCTCGCTTTTGGGATGACGGCTTACACCATGGGGCCACTGCTTGGAATGTTTGTCGTCGCTCTTCTGGGTAAGGGGAGCTTTCGCGGGCTTCTTATCGGATCCCTTGCCTCTTTTCTCCTCGTTGTCTTTGTGCGTCTCGATGTGTGGGTCCTTGTCCAAAGGGCTGGGGGTGATGTCTCGTGGTTGAGTTGCCTTCCTACTTATCTCCCTGTTCCGGATCAGACAGGGGGCGGACTTCCCGTGAGGCCCGCGCTGAACTTTGTCTGGATGTGGCCAATGACCTTCGTCCTTACCTTGGTCACGGGCCTCTTCTGGCCGAGGCAGCGAGGTAAAGCAGGACTGTGATTTGTTATTATTTCTGCCCCGCTCATCAGCAAGAAAAGCAAGTCCTAATTTTGAAAAACTTTTTTTAAAGGAAGGACCTCTGTTCTACAGATGTTCCACAAAATTCTGTGCTTTTTTTGTAAAAAATCAGTGTTGTTTGGCTTGTCAGGGCGCCTTCCTTCGCTGTATGATCGCTCATGATTCTTTGAGACCGCTTCAATCAAAGAAGCGTCACAAAGACCAGCGAATAAGTTGTCAGCCAGAAAGCCATTTTTAGAGAATTACCTCGAAATTTTTACCCGACGAATCCCAATTTATTGCCAGCGCACAGCATGAAAAAAATCGACGACCATCCCCTCGAGAAACCCCTTCTTGATCCAGCCAGTTCAAAACGGGTTCTCTACGAGGGGATGTCAGCTCCTGGTGTGGTGGATAGTTCTGCCTGAATCGCCTGACCGGAAAATTATTTCGATTTATAATCATGGCGAACGACGCGTTATCCATTGAGGAGTCTTGGAACGATGTTCTCGAGGCTCTTCGGGTTACGGTTGGCCCCGACAGCTACCAGCGCTGGTTCTCGCAGACTGTGGGCTTACGTCATGAAGAAGGCTCACTGATCCTGGGTGTTCCGAATCCAATTCATGAATTCTGGATCGAAAGTAATTTTTCGGCCCAATTGAAGGCAGCTCTTACCGGTGTCTACGGCCAAGATTTCAAGGTGCGTTATGAGGTCCTGAAAGTTCAGAAGCCTACAGAAGTCATTGAGGATGAGGAGGAGTTTACTCCCCAGGTGTCAAACGATGCTCCAATCGCCAGTGAAGTGGTTTTTGGTGATGGGTCGCAGTGGAAAATGCTCAATCCTGATTTCAAGATGGAGAACTTCGTGGTTGGGCCAGGCTGCAAGTTCGCGCAGGCTGCGGCGCGGGCTGCGGTGGAGAAGCCCGGTCAAGCTTTCAATCCGCTTCTTATTCACGGTGGTGTGGGTTTGGGAAAAACTCACCTGATGCAGGCGATTGGACATTCTTTCCTTGAGCATGCACCCGGATCGCGCGTTCTTTATCTGACCAGTGAGCAGTTCGCCAATGAGTTCATTCAAGGCATCCAGAAAGGAGATACCGAGAGACTGCGAAAGAGGCTTCGCAGGGTTGATGTGCTTCTCATTGACGATATCCAGTTTTTTGCCGGGAAGGATGCAACGCAGGAAGAGTTCTTTCATACCTACAATGTCCTCTTCGATGCCAAGAAGCAGATTGTGCTTACCTCCGACCGACCTCCCTGTGAAATTCGCGAACTTGAAAACAGGTTGGTTTCTCGTTTCGAGTCAGGACTGACAACCGAACTCATCCCGCCGGATGGCGAGACACGGATCGCAATTCTTCGTAATAAAATGCAGGACATGCCCTGCAAGCTCGATGAAGAACTGCTGATCTACATCGCGCGTCGTATTCGAAGTAACGTCAGGAGGCTGGAGGGAGCGTTGACCCGCCTTGTCTCCTACAAGTCGCTTGGAGTCGATGATCTGGATGAATCAAAGGCAGAATTGCTGCTCAAGGATATCATCAGCGAGGAAGAAGGGCGCAACCTGAGTATTTCTCAGATTCAAAAACATGTCGCTGAAGATTTTGACATTCGTCTCGGAGATATGTCGAGCCGCCAGCGTCCACAGCATATTGCCATGCCGCGGCAGGTCGCAATGTATCTTGTGCGGGACATGCTTAAAACGCCGCTCAAAGAAATCGGGCGGTCCTTTGGAGGGCGCGACCACGGGACGGTGATTCACGCCTGCAAGGCGATTGGTCAGAGGTTGGAGCGAGAAGAGGATTTTCGTCATCGCATTGCACGCATTCG
Source organism: uncultured Verrucomicrobiales bacterium (assembly GCA_943789025.1). Taxonomy (GTDB): domain Bacteria; phylum Verrucomicrobiota; class Verrucomicrobiia; order Verrucomicrobiales; family DEV007; genus CALSSN01. Next base: position 30,828 of record CALSSN010000017.1, on the reverse strand, counting down.
GGCCGAGCTTGAGCGCCTTGAGAATTGAAATTTCTTTGGCAGGCCGTGGCCACCCTGTGAAAATGCTTTCCACAACCCTTGGGATGCGTGACAGTTCCGAAATCTACGGCTTGTGGTTTGACGTAAAACTAGGACGATTCGCGGTTGCTAAAACGGCAGAGACTCGTTATTGATCCCATATCATTCGGCTTCTATGAAATTTGATATTGCCAAAGAAACTTTCTTGGAGGGCCTGCAGAAGGTTCAGTCGGTCGTTTCCGCGAGGACGACCCTTCCAATTCTCTCAAACGTGCTGCTTGAGGCGGAGGGTAGTTCGCTACGGCTTACAACCACTGACCTTGACGTTGGGGTGAGCGGGGAAGTGCCTGCCAATGTCGCAAAGTCAGGGTCGACGACGCTGCCGGCGCGCCGCCTCGCAACAATCGTTCGGGAGCTGCCCACAGAGAATGTTACGGTGTCGGTTGATTCAAAGAATGTGGCCACCATCACAAGTGGTCCAAGCCGCTTCAAGATCCTTGGACTGAGCGATGACGAGTTTCCTGAATTGCCTGATCTTTCCGGAGCGCGCGAATTTTTGATCGATCAGGCGACGCTGAAAGATGGCTTGAGGAAAACTTCTTACGCGATTTCGACCGATGACACACGTTATGTTCTCAATGGAATTTATTTCAGTTTCAAGGACAGCGCCTTGACCATGGTGGCGACGGATGGACGGCGTTTAGCGATGGTGGATTATGATTTGGAGTTTCCTGAAAGTAGCGAGTGCGAAATTATTGTTCCGACAAAGGCAGTCAATGAATTGCAGCGTCTTCTGAATACAGAAGGCGAGGTCAAGATGCTTGTCGGCGCGAGTCAGGTTGCCTTCGAGCTCGATGGGACAACGCTTATTTCCAAGGTGATCGAGGGCAACTACCCGAATTTCAGGCAGGTGTTACCAAGTGATCCCAAATATCGAATCACCGTGGATCGTGAGACATTGCAGAGCGTTGTTTCGCGGATCTCACTTCTGGCCAGTGACAAGTCGAATTCAGTGAAGTTGACGTTCTTTGATGACAATATCGACATCGAGGCAAATTCGCCCGATATCGGCGAGGCTCAGGAGCAATTGCCGGTGAATTACGACGGTGAGAAAATCAGCATTGCTTTCAATCCTGAATTTATTCAGGCTCCGCTTCGCAATTTGGATACCGATGAGGTTTTCATTGAACTCATCGATGAAATGAATCCTGGAATTATCAGGAATAACTCTTCGTTTCTTTACGTCATCATGCCCATGCGTGTGAGTGGGTGAGCCGGCTTTTGCCGAGTAAATTCAGCCTGTCGAGTGCAGAGGAGAGTGTTCGGAGAAGCAGAGGAAATTCGCTCTGTTGTCGACAGCCATTGACTCAAATGCGGACGTCGTGAGTCTCCCAGGCGGATTCGCCGGAGAGGCGGTTGAGCCAATGCGAAAGTTGAGTGACTGCTGCTTCGTTCTTATCGAGTTTTTCCGAGTCGATCAGTTGTTGCAGCGCGCGATGATCAATGAGTGAGAGAGGAACATTGAGAAGCACATGGGCAACCAGGCATTTACGTGTCGCTTCGCCGAGTAGCTGAGTGATCTCACGTTTTTCGTTTGGCTCGCGATAGACAACGAGATGGAGGTTATCAAAAGTTCCCGTCTCCGCGCAGCGGGGAAGTTGTTCCTGAGCTGCGACATCGGCATCAAAGTCGAAAAAATACTGCGATCGCTCCGCTTCTATAAGGGCCTCAGCTTTCGCTCCGGCTTGAGTGAAGGCTTCGCGTTGGCGAAGCAAGTCATTAAAAATAGCTTGGGGAAAAGTGGCGCCTTCATCCGTAAAGCCTGCCTCAGAGAGTCGGGTGATGCCTTCGGGTGTGATACGAACGGTGACAATTCCTTGGCCTATGACGGCACGTGCATAGCTGCCCTCTTTGTTTTTGTAGTGTCGCAGAACTGGCATCGCGAGGATGAAGTTGGCAGTCTTTGGCGGTGATACGGATGGGTCGGTTCAAATATTACTCGAAGAGGGCCTCACTCTTCTGGGTCGGCGGGGAGATCTCGGGACGGTGATGATGCTGCTTCAATCTCCACAAGGAGGGCTTTGGCAGCAGGGTAGTCGAGTTCGTTCTTGGAATATCGGCAGTAGGTCTTCAGCGACTGGAGGGCACGGCTAAGGTCTCCTTTCTTGGCCATGGTGATACCGTGGAATCGGTAGAAATCATAGTAAGTCGGGTAGTCTGTGATTCCTTGTTCTGAAACAACTTCCAGGGTTTTCCAATCTTCGAGCTGCTCGGAAAGATACGCCTTTGCCATCATGACCTGGCGGGTGCGTCGGCAACGGTTTGAAAATTCCTCGAACCATTTTTCAGGCAATGTTCTGGCATCGCCGAGAATCTTTGTGGCGTTCAAAGTCTGGTAGACCGCTCCGACATCACCGGTAGCGACACTGAAGACGAGCAATGAGTCACGCACTTTCTTCAGAAGGGCCTGGAGTTTAGGAGAAATTTCCTTCCCGAGAATTTCGTGGGCCTGAAGAATGTAAGGCAGAATAGTACTCTGGGACATGGTACTCTCATCGAGAGAAGCAAGGAGGGCTTCCAGTCCTTTTTTATTCTGAGAGAGAATCTCTGCTTCAAGTTTGTGGCGGAGCTTGTACAATTCCTTAGCCGAATGCTCTATGCCCTCGAGCCGAGCATCAATGTTGACTTTTTCACCATCTCGTAATCTTGCCATAATGTCATAGAGGGCGGCGGCAAATGCACTGGCAGGGGCGTTCTCAGGGTCTTTTTCGTAGGGTGAGATCAGCGCAATCACCCCTTCTCGTTCGAGAGGAGAATCGATGTCGAAAAGACTTCCGAGGTCACTGATAATGATCGATCGGGCAGTATCATCCTTGGACAACGATGCGAGGAGCTCTGATACAATGGTAAATTTACGATCAAGCTGTGCGTCGGGGGTGGGGTGAGGAATCTGGGTGCAGACTTCGAGCCAGATTTCATAAGACCAGTCGTGGTGGAGTCCGTGTCGAATTTGGTAGATGAGAAGCTCCACTGCCTGAGCATCGGTAAGCCAATGGGGAGTTGCCTTGCCAATCTCCACACGATGGAGGAAGTCCGGTCGTTCTCGTCCGGACTTGGGAAAAGTCCGTAGAGCGATCTCTCCCAGGCGCTTGTTGCGGTCAACTCTGCGACTGCACTCTTTGATCATCTTGCCTATTTGAAGGCTCATCTGTACCCGTCCCTTGGAGGTGTTCTCGGTAATGTTCCATCTCGGGACACTGCTTTGCACAGTGCGAGACTCCTCGAGAGCGCCCAGAGCCAACAGGCGTTGAACCAGAGTGTGGATAGCCAGCAGGTCAAAGGAGCCAACCGGGCCCTCTGAGAGCGATTTGATGGTGCTCAGAATGGACCCCGGATCCATGCGGTTGCAGCCGAGCAGATGTCGAATGCCTGCGAGGGCATCTCCAATGATACTCCCAGGCTCTTTGAGTAGGGGGTCTGCCAGTAGCTTTCTGATAGTTGGCTTATGGTCGGAGTAGGCCGCGTTGGCGATTGCCAACCATCCGAAATACGCGCGTTGTTCTTCAGGAAAAGCCTGGTCATCGGCAAGGGCAATGTAGATGCTTTCGAGCTCGGCAAAGTCGTTCGAGCTGCCCGCGATCGTCTCAATGGCTGAGTGAAAAGCCTGCTCTCTCTCTGCAACTGGGAGACTGCTGTCTCGCACTGCCAGGAGGCGGAGTTTAGCTCCCTCCAGATAGGAATAGGTAGGTGAGGGTTCCTCGATGAGGTCTGAGAGCTTACGGTTTTCTATCGTGTCGATAGAAAATGGTTGGGAGAAGCGAAGCCAACGGGGTGCCTTCTCACGGATCCATGCCGCTGAGGCGCGGGAGAGCATGCGACTCTCTTTTCCGGTTTCTGCACTGGCTTTGTAGCGTTCGATGAGTCCGCGCAGAGCCTTTCGATTGCTTTTATAGGCAGGCTTAGTGAGCTCCCTTTGGAAGAGACTCTCCTTGGCACCCGGTTCTCCAATGTGGTCATAGAGGCGGGCGAGAGCATCGACTGTGGCAAGTCTGTCATGAACGCTCTGCGGAGACTCAAGGAGATTTTCAAGCGCCTTGCCAGGCAGCAGGACGTCCCCGTCAGTCCGGCGTACGGCGGTGGCCCAGAGTCGGAGCATTGCCTGGCCGGCAGCGTCCCGGGGGCTCCCATTCATTGCCTGGTAGTCGATTTCGGCCAAGGCCAGTGCTTCTTTGTTCCGTCCTGCCTGAAGAAGGGCAAGACATTGATACAAGGCAGTCGTGTGTTGATCTTCGGGGACTCCGAATCGGAACCCGTGTGTGATCGTGTCGACGAGATCACGAAAAGCATGGAGACTGCGTGGGGCGACGACAGGTGCGTCGAAGAGCAGGGCGCGGACGAAGTTGTTGAGGGATTTCGGATCCCAACGCGCCGCTTGAGCAGCTGTCTTCAGGCCATCGAAGAAGGCTTCGGGGTCTGGAGCATCTGCCAGTTTTTCCAGTCGAGCGATAAAGTTGTCGGGATCGCTGATCACAGGAAGAGCATCAGAATTTCCGGTTTCAGGTGTTCCGATCCCGAGCAACGTGATCAGCTTTTCAAAGGCTGGTAACCACTTTTCCTGCGCTTGCCACATCTGCTCCAGCTCGTCCCGTTCACGGAGAGTGAGGATGGATTTAATCTGCTCTCCACCCGGGGTTGTTGCCAAAGTCTCGGTGGAGAGAGCTGCCAGCTTGGCAAGCAAGTCTTCAGCCTCCTCGAGTCGTCCTTCCTGAAGATGAATAAAGAAGGTGCGGATGGCTGAAGCTGCGCCAGTCGGGGTGATTGGATCGTTGAAGTTTTTTCGGTAGGTAGTAACAGCCTCGGACCAGCGCCCCAGCGCCTCAAGGGCTTTCCCGGTTCTGTGGGTCAGCACTGGGAGGAAATCACTGGGAAGCTGCGGATCTTCAGCCATTGCCTGAAGAATGGTGAGAGCCTTTTCGGGCTCGCCACGGTAGAAGTGGAAGGAAGAGGCGGTGAAGCGGCATTCATAAAAGTGCTCATCCTCACGAGGGATCCTGGTGGCAAGCTGTGCGACCTGAGAAAATATTCCGTTTTCCTGGTGCTTTCTCTCTGTCCATTCGAGGTTGCTGAGAAATCTCCAGAAGACATAGGTGAAATCCTCGGCTGGAGGCAATTCTGTCAGGTATGTCTCAGCATGGATGAGGTAGGCGCCGAATTTTTTCTGCCCGTCCATCTCAGTCAAAGCCTTGCGAAGAGCGTCCCGTCCCTTGCTTTGAGGTGAGCGTTTTCCGAGCTTGCTCCAGTAGGAGGGCCGGGAGGTCTGAAAAATGGTTTTGAGATCGTTTTTGATCGTGCGCTGGATCTTCGTCGAAGCGGTCGTTTCTTTGGCGGTTTCCTGTCCTGGGGAGAAAGTTGTCGTGAACACCTGGATGCCGAGCAGAAGAATCAGAAAGCGATACCAAAGTCGGTCTCGATGCAGGGAGGGATGAGAGGGCATGTCAGTGGAGAGGAGGAATATCTTAACTTGCGGAAGGGTAGACGCAATCAGTCCCTGTCAGGAGAAGCGCCTCGATAATATGCCGCAGATCATGGCCAGATTCGGAGGCCGTGCAGGCAGGATTTTAAGAACCGCCTGGGAAGTCGCTCGAGATGACTGCGCAGGGGATGGAAGTCGGTCTGCAGCTTTCCGTCATCCAGATCGCAATGCAGATCGGCGCTGGAACGGATTTTTTCCTCCCAGGATGTCTCAGTGGTGTGGAGAAAGTTCGGGTAACCACGATCGGCAGCTTCACGACGGGTGTCGAGACGCCTCTGGATCTGCTCCGGGGAGCGCCATTGATAGTGGCGAAGAAGAATACGTCGAGGATGGGCGATGCCGAGGTGAGTGGGCCAGGCGTGAGCGCTTGACCAGGTCAGGCGATCCCGATGGCGGAAAAATCTAGGTTCAGAGGCATTGCCAAGATAGTGGCGCGGAAGACCAGGAAATGGGTGAGAGGATTGCGTGGAGGAATGCTTGGCTCCGGGCATGTCGAGTTCTGTGAAGTAGTACTGCAGGTGCTGCGCCCAGACTACGTGGTGCCGACGTGGCACCTCGGCGAGGAAGCTTCGGGGGTCGTCGAGGTAGACTTCGTCGGCATCGAGCCTGCACCACCAGTCGCCCGGAGATGCTTCGTGGCGAAAATGGTTGAAGGGAAGCGCACGCAGGCCATCGCGAAAGTCTCTGTCATCGGAGGCATAAGGAACAATGATTTTCGGAATTTCATGCGCCAGTCTCTGGACTACCTCCCACGTGTCGTCACTGCTTGCATTATCATACACGTAGATCCGGTCAAAGAACTTGAGGTTGTGCCTGAGGCTGCGTTCGATGAAGTCGCCCTCGTTCTTGATCAGACAGATGCCTCGGATGGCCATGACGTTGGAAGGTTCGCACGGATGCTGTGAACTTGCATCGGGTAGCTCAATCGAAAATATGCAGGGTCGTCCGCACCGAGAAAAACTCGGCACTGAGTAAGAAAGAAGGCAGATGTTTATGGGTGGAAGGCAGTCAGGCAGCGCGCAGCGACGTTTTCGAAGGCTTCGGCTGCACGTGTGGCGGTGAAGAGCGCGCGTGTGGCCCTTCCTCCCTGCTCAGAGAGTTGGTCGCGTAATTCCGGATCGTTGAGAACCCGTTCAAGTTGATCGGCGAGCGCTCCGGCGTCGTCGGCTGGATAAATAAGCCCGCCACCGGTTTGCTTGATGATTTCGGGATAGGCTCCGGAGTCAGGTTGTACGACCGGGGATCCACAGGCCATCGCTTCAATGATCGGGAGTCCGAAAGCTTCGCGGTAGCTGGAGGGCGCAGGCATGGAAAAGACGGTGATGGAGTGGAAGAAATTGGCTTTTTCCTGCAGGTCGATATTGGGAGACCAGGTGACGTCTTCAGTCGCTCCAGCTGTGGCAATTCTCTTGCGTAACTCGGCCAGGTAGGCGGTGTCGCTATGGGTTGTGGCTCCGGCGAGGTGCAGGCGCAAGTGAGGAATGCTATCCCGGGAACGAAGGGTGAGAAAGGCATCGACGAGGTTGCCAAGACCCTTCCCTTCAATCATTCGGCCGAGGAAGCCGATGGTCGCGGGTTGCCGTTTTAACGAGGCTGAGGATGGTGTGAATGCTTTCCAGTCCTCACCGTTACTGATGATAGAGATTTCTCCCTCATCGATCCCGAGGCGTTTAGCCATGTGAGTGGCATAAAATAAGCTCGGTGCGATGAGGGAATCAGATTGTCGGGCGAGCTCGGCAAGAAGTTTCCAACATTCTCCCTTAAAGGGCTCTGGAAGGGTATCGAGAAATGCATCCTCACCCTGCAGTGAGACGAGGACCGGACAGGCGAGGGTCTGGTGAATCATCGGGACAAGCCCTGCAATCAGGGAGTTGGAGAGCGAGACGATTTCGGTGGGTCCCTGGGTTCTGGCGATCCAATCAATGACATTCTGCCACTGCCTGCCTTGCTTTCCTCTTCCTCCTTGAAGGCTGCTCAGAGTCATGCGGCCAAGATCCTTCGGGCTGGTCATTGCCGCTAAGTGCGATGCCGCACGAAGACAGGCGGGGTGGTCGAGAGCACGGCTTATCAGCGCAGGAAAAAAGCGCGCGATTTTTGGAAATTGTTCATGGATGTACAGATTGATGCCACCGGCCTGAACCTTGAGATGTGGGCTGGCAGGGCCATCATCGGTTACTAGAGGGAGGTAGAGGGGTAGCATGATGGCCTCATGGCCACGCTCTTGCAGAGCCTTGATCAGGGCATTGTCACGGATGCAGCTCCCGCAATGGAAATTGCCTGTTCCCGGTGTGAGGTGGACGATACGCATGAGATCAGAGCAGGAATAAAAACTGGCGCGGCATGCCTCGGTCAATGAGGATCATTGAGGAGAAAAGAGCGTATTTTCTCGGTGTCGATATCTCCTTGCAGGGTGCGAACTGAGTCGGATCCTTCAATATCGAGAATCATCGGAAGTGCCGGGATCCCAGTGCTGAGACTGGTTTCGTGGTAGACGCGTGTGCCGGTGCGGATTTGTCGATTGACCCAGGTGAGCACCTCGCCTTCTGGGGGGCCGCCGGCGAGAAGTTCGACCTCTTCAAGACTGAGAAAAACACCCGGTACAAGAAGGTGGTCGAGAAGTTCCCAGTAGGTCTCCGGATCGCGTCGCCACAACCCGAGCATGACTGAGGCGTATTCGCAGGCCTGTTCAAAACCTGGCCCTAGCGAGGTATCGAGATCGGGATTGCACTTGCTGTTCAAGGGAGCGGGAAGAAGCAGGAGCCTTTTTTTTCGCGCCGTGAACTCATCATGCATGGTGAGAAGCTCTTCCTGGACGATCCGGCAGTGGAGGCAGCAGAAATCAAAAAGCATGATCGAGATCGCATCTCCCTCGGGCGCGCCAATGCTTGGGAGTTCAGCGACCGAAACCTCAGAGATAGAATTGAGTGTGTAGCGTCCGGTGCGGGAGTCCGAGACAGGAAAAAATAGTTGTACGAGTGCGAGCCCGAGGGCAAGAACGCCTCCTCCCAGGGCAGGCGCCAGACTTGATCGAAAGCCTGTCCATCCGTTTTCTGTGGAGAGTATTCCCTGGCAAAGAGCGACTGAGCCGAGGACGGCACAGACGTGCGCTCCTGTGCAGAATGGGCAGAAAGAATTCTCTGTGATTTGAATCGCAGTGAACCAGATGGCCGCACCCATCACCATGCCGCAAAGCATCCATGTGATCCAGAAAGAGCGCCGAGTGAACGCGAGACCGGTCAGGGTTGCGTAGACGAAGAAAGCCGGCAGTCCGACTGGGATTCCTGGATATACCTTTCCCCAGGGGCCGGAGAGGAGCGACTCACACCCAGCCCCACATCCGGAAATGCCTCCCCGGATCAGGCCGGCGTAAGTCAGATAGACAGCCAGCGCCGAGGCAAGCAGGAACAGGATGCCGGCGGTGTTGAAGAATCGGGAGGGATGGGGCACGTGAGAATGCTACTAGGCAGATCAGAGACTCCCAAATAGAAAATGAAAGATCGTTGCGAACTGGGGCGGAACCAGCCTGGCCGTCAAAGTTCGATGCTGTGGAGCACCTCGTGTTGAACGGTCTCCTGACTCGGCATGCTGGCAATTATGTCGACTCTCTTGACGGAAAGTGCTGCTTCACCGTGAAATGAAGGAAAGTTCGGTCTCTTGGTAGAATCCTTCTGTCGGATACGTCCCAGGGTGATGTGGGCACGGTAGGAGTGACTGGATTTGGTGGGCTCAGGCTGGGAGAGGAGAGGAGCGCAGGCGTTATCCACCCTGCGAACCAGTTGCTTGAATTCACTTCGATGACTTGCTGGGCAAGCGACAATTTTTGCGCGTGATGGCCGTGGAAAAAGGCAGGGTTGATTCAGGGTGAGGGAAAAAGAAGCGAGTGTCTTGAGCTCATCTTTCAGCCGTTCGGCAAGGCCGGGGATTTCGCTGGTCGACGTCTGACCGAGAAAGCAGAGAGTGAGATGAAAGTGCTCGGGATCAACCCAACGCACCCTTTGCCCCCAATTGCCGCTGAGAAGTTGCCGCCTGCGGGTAAGCAGAAAATCATACGCCTCAGGAGCGATCTCAGGATTGATTGGAAGAGCGATAAAGGTGCGGACGGATTTAGCCATGGGGGTGTAAGACTCGTTGCCTTGGCAGCCAAAGACAAGGTTCCTTACAGGTGTTACCGGTAAGCACAAGCGTGCTGCTGGTTTAACGAGTTATTTGCTCTCCCTGGCAGTTCAGCTGTTGCTAGTGAGTTGCCTATGGGGCAGGATTTCACCGTGGTTCAGGAAAAATCTCTGAGCAGCATTGGATCCAATTATAGATGACAGTCACCTGCCATGAGATGCGTTCTGCAGAGGAACGTTGCTTTGCCTCGGGGATTTCAGCTGGCTTTTTGATGGAAAAGGCCTCGGCAGGAATTGCCTCGGCGATTCGTCAATTCTTCCCCGAGCCTGGTCGCCTCGTTCTTTTCCTGGGGAGTGGCAACAATGCCGGCGATGCCATCGTGGCAGCTCGGATTCTTCGAGAACTCGGGTGGCAGATCTTCCTCCGGCGCCTCAGCGACGAATTGAGCGACCCTGGCAGGTGAGAAGTTGGGCGCCTTGGAGAAGGGCGACTTTTGCGAAATCGAGAGTGCTTGGGCGTTGGTTTCCGACTGTGGCGGTGGACCATTGTTGCTGCTTGATGGCTTGGTGGGAATTGGTGCCCGTGGGGCGTTGAGAAGTCCGTTGTCCGAGGGGGCTGGGGAAATCAATGCCTTGAGGGAGAGAGGGTATGCGCAGGTCGTGGCGGTGGATATCCCTTCAGGTGTCGACGGCGACACCGGTGAGGTTTACGAGGGAGCGGTGCGAGCCGATATCACCTGCACGGTAGGCGCAGTGAAGTCTGGGTTGCTGGCAGATTCGGCGACGGATCACGTGGGGCGTCTGGTTCTCATTCCGCTGCAAGAATTAGATTTTGAATCTGCGGCGGGAGTCGAGGACGGAGAATCTAAGATGATGGTTCTCACCCCGGTCGAATTACGGGAGGCGCTTCCAGTCAGGGGCTTTGATTTTCACAAGGGTCAGGCCGGCCGGGTCGGCGTGGTGGCTGGTTCGCGGGGGATGTTTGGTGCGGCATGTCTCAGCTCGGAGGGTGCCCTTCGCGCCGGTGCGGGATTGGTGACCCTGTATGTGCTGGAGGAAGATTACGAGATTGTAGTCGGCATGGTCGCCTCGGAGGTCATGGTCTGCCCTGTTGCAAGTTACCGTGCTGTCTTGGAGCATCCCGTCGATGATGCACTGGCCATCGGTCCTGGCCTTGGGCGGTCAAGGGACAGTGAGGTCATTGAACTTTGTCGCAAGGTGCCTTTGCCAGCCGTTCTTGATGCGGATGCCCTGAATGCCCTTGCGGCAGTTGATGGCAAGGAAGAACTCTGGGGTGCATTGGGCGGCCCAAGGCTGTTGACGCCACACCCGGGGGAGATGAGGCGGATACTCGGAGGTCATGAAATGGGAGATCGTGCAGACACTGTGCGTCGCTTTGTCGAGGGCCGGAACGGCCTTGCTCTCTTATTAAAAGGTGCTCGGACGGTGATTGGTCAAGACGGGAGGCCGCTTGCCTTCAATACCTCGGGTAGCCCCGGAATGGCGACAGGTGGGATGGGTGATGTCCTGACTGGAGTCGCTGCGGGTCTTCTTGCTCAGGGCTGTGCTGTATTCGATGCCGGGTGCCTGAGTGCCCTGGCTGTGTGCCCGCGCCGCAGAGCGGGCCATCCTGGAGGATGGGGAGTCGGTCGAATCACTTTTAGCCGGATCTGTGCTTAGCAATCTCGGGCGTGCGTTCCGTGATCTCAGGGAGGGAGCCTGGTAGGGCAGTCGTGATGAACGATGCTGTTTCCAGCCAGATTCTATTCGATCTTCTGCTGCTCGATACGATGGCTATCGGGTTCGGCCTGGTTGTCTTTGCTTGTTTGCGCGTGATTCAGCCACTGGATCGCTGGGAAGCGCGTGGGAATGTTTACAGTGCCGTTTTCGGGTGGCAGGAATTGGTTCTGCTGATCGTCGTGGTAGGGTGGATGCTGGCGAGTCTCGGAGTTGCTCCGGGGATTTCGGAAGGGGCGGTGGATGAGATCGAGAATGCCGGACAGACCCTCTCGCCAGAAAATATTTTCGTTGGTGCGATTTTTCAGCTTCTTCTCGTCGGAGTGATGATTGCTTTTCTTACTCGAGTTAGGGAGATTGACCTGTCCGAGGCTTTCGGGCTTGAGCGACTCGGAAAAATGCGTGTTCTGGGATGGTCTCTTCTCGTGCTGTTGCCAGCGCTTCCAGTGATCAGCGGCATCACTTTCTGGTTTAATAGCGCCATTCTTGAACCCGCCTGGGGAGAGATCGATCCGCAGCCGGTGGTTGAGGCAGTTGTCGCAGAGACATCTATAGCGATGCAGCTGCTATTCGCGGTGAGTGCGATCGTGATCGCTCCGCTCTGTGAGGAGTTTTTCTTTCGGGGGGTGATTTACGGAGTGCTCAAGCGTTTCGGAGAAAGGATTTTCGCCAATGTGGCGAGTAGTATTTTTTTTGCTGCCATTCACATGCACGTGCCCGGGGTGCTTCCTCTCACGCTGCTTGCAGTGGTTCTTTGTATTGCTTATGAGATCACCGGGTGCCTTTGGGTTCCGGTAGTCATGCATTCGCTTTTCAATGCTCTAAACCTCGGATTGATGTGGACAACAGGAGTAGAGCTATGAGCGAATTTCTTTCTGATTGCGGTGAAAATGAGATCGTTGACGGTCTTCTTCAAATTCTCGGCGGACCTTTGAATCAACAGCGCTCCGATGTTCTGGTTGGACCAGGGGACGACTGTGCTGTCATCGCGGGAACAACTGATCGGGAAGATATTCTTCTTAAGGCAGATTCAGTGATCGAGGGGGTTCATTACCAACCCGATGAAAAGCCTGAGCTGGTTGGCGAAAAGGCACTGAAACGAGCCATCAGTGATATTGCAGCCATGGGGGGAAATCCGACGCACGCTGTTGTTTCTGTGGCGTGCTCGGGAGAAGTTCCGGTTGCGTATCTGAGAGCGGTTTATCATGGCCTTGTCCAGACCTCCGAGCGCTTCGATCTGGCCATTGTCGGTGGTGATACCGCGGGATTGCCTGACCGGTCTCCAGCTGTCTTCTCTGTTAGCCTTCTCGGGCGGGTTCCGGCAGGGGAAGCAGTTCTTCGGTCAGGCGCACAACCAGGAGATCAGCTTTACGTCACAGGAAGGCTAGGCGGGTCTCTTCCCAGTCGGCGTCACCTTAGCTTCGAGCCCCGCATCGAAGAGGGAATATGGCTTCGCGAGCAAGGAGTAAGCGCAATGATGGACCTGAGCGATGGTCTGGGGAAAGATCTTCCGCGCTTGGCCACGGCCTCCGGGTGTGGATTTGTCATTGATCAGTCACTGCTGCCATTGCACCCCGGGTGCTCGCCCAAAAACGCGATCTGTGACGGTGAAGACTACGAACTCCTCGTTGCTTCCGCGACCCAGCTTCCTGCCACCTGTCCGGGAGGGCTAAGCCTGACGAGGATTGGTGCCATTGTCTCCGAGGGAGAAGGGCAGGCGGTCGAGGGTGGCTGGGAGTACTTTACGAATCAGGGTTCTGTGTGCCGTGACGCATGACTGGTCGAGGCTTGTAGTTCTGTCTGGACGATGAGAGGGAAAAGATGATGGATCTGATGACGGTGACAGCGGCTGCTACACGAGAGCTTGGCAGCGAACTTTATGAAAAATTCGGAGGTTCGGGTGTTATCGCGCTTGTCGGGAGTCTCGGCGCAGGAAAAACCCAGCTGACGATCGGTCTCTGTGAGGCTGCCGGAGTGGCAGAACATGTGAGCAGTCCGACTTTCGGGATCGTTCACGAATACCCGGGTAAAAATGGCAAGGTGTGTCATTTTGATTTCTACCGCCTCAAGAATGAACTCGAACTCTGGGATATCGGGTGGCAGGAATACCTCGACGGAGGAGCACTTCTCGTGGTGGAGTGGGCAGATCGCTTTCCCTCAGTTTTTCCTGATAACACCCATTGGGTGAAGCTCGAGCACTGCGGAGAAGAAGCCCGTCGGATCAGGCTGAAAGCTGGTCGGGGGGTGCTGCCATGAGAACTGTTCTGGCCATTGACACCTCATCTTCGGAGATGGCGAAGATTGCGATGGTGCGAGGTGAGCAGGTGCTCATCGAGGAAGAGCATACTTCCGGAAAGTCGCACAATGCTCGAATTTTTGAACCCCTTCGGACAGCTCTCGCAGTGGCGGTTCCGGATGTCCTTGTTGTCGGAACCGGACCGGGAAGTTACACTGGAGTTCGGATCGGTATTTCTGCCGCCATGGGTATTTGCAGTGTTTTTGGAATCCCGATGCTCGGGATTCCTTCCATCCTTGCTCTCGCTGGGACTGAGCTTGAAGAGGCAGCTGAGGGATCCCGGGGTCTTCTCGTGATTGGTGATGCCAGAAGGGGGCAGATCTGGGTCGCGCTTGTTCAAAACGGTCAGTTGGAGGATTTCCCTGTTCCCATGGCTCCTGAAAAAGTGAGATCGAGGATAAAGGCTCGGGAGGAGTCGCTGGTAGTTTCATCTGATCCGAACATGCTATCTTTTGGCAATACGGAAGGAATGGTGTCGGCTCATCCCTCGGCAGCTCTTCTCGCAAAACGGGCAGCTCGATTGTCTGAGACGGAATTGGCCAGACTCAAGGGACAGCCTGTGGTTCCAATCTACCTCGCACCACCCTTTGTGACGCAACCACAAAAAGCCGAAAAATAGAATTTTGAACTGATTTTCGGTCAGTTGATCGGCTTTCTCTGAAATAAAGCGCCATCGATTCGGACTTGCTTCACCCGCATTGCCTGAAAAACCAGATCTCCTCTCGGCACCCCGATCTCTCTTTTGACATTCCCTCGCTCTGCGTCATGATGATTACTTCCACGTGAGGAGTTGCGGTTTGAAAAAGATTCTTTTTGTCTGCACCGGTAATGTCTGTCGCAGTCCGATGGCCGAGGCCCTTTTTCAGAGCCTTGTAGAGAGTCGTGGCGATTATGAGGTGCGCTCAGCCGGCGTGTCGGCTGGAACCGGGCAGGCAGCAAGTCGAGAGACCAGAGAGATTCTCAGAAAACGGGATATTCCTCTTGAAGAATTCAGCAGCCGCCAGATTGACTCTGATCTCGTCGACTGGGCCACTCATATTTTTACCATGACGGTCGGCCACCTGGCAGCGTTGGAGAACCTTGTTCCTGCGGCGCTGGATAAAGCATTCCTCGTCACTGAGTTTTCCGCAGATGACGGCCTTCGTGATCGCGATGTATCGGACCCCATCGGACTTGGCATCAAGGCATACGAAGAAACTTTTCAGTCTCTCAATGCGGTGCTCCCCGCCGTTCTCAAGTTTATCGAAGAAACTTCTAAGAAACCAACTGATCAAACCATGGAAAAAAAACCTGTTGAAGACGTGTCACTGGAGAAGGGGTCGGCAGGATCCAAGAGTTCCGGCAAAGAAGTTCAGAAGAAGCTGATCATCGGAGGTGACCACGGTGGCTTCAGCCTCAAAGAATTCCTTGTCGAGCATCTGAAGAAAGTCGGATTCCAGATTGAGGATGTCGGATCGCATGGGGACGAGTCGGTGGACTACCCTGATTTCGCTGCTGCAGTGAGTCTTGGTGTTCTCAGCGGCGTTTATGATGCGGGCATTCTCGTTTGCACCAGTGGCATTGGCATGAGTATTGCCGCGAACCGTTTCCAGGGCATTCAAGCTTCCTTGGTCACTGATACTGAGACTGCGGTCCTCACACGACTTCACAATGACTCGAATGTTCTCTGTCTTAGTGCCAAAGATACCGCTCCTGACCAAGCTTCTGAGATTGTCGATGCCTGGTTGAGGACGGAGTTCTCAGGTGGTCGGCACGGTCGGCGGGTGAGTATGATGAACCGACCTCACACTCCAGCGATCAGCATTCAGGATCCAGAGGTAGCTTCTGTCATTGCCGCGGAATACGAGCGCCAGGAAAACAATATCGAGCTTATTGCTTCCGAGAATTTCGCCTCTGCAGCAGTCCGTGAAGCTCAGGGATCGCATTTAACCAACAAGTATGCCGAGGGATATCCGGGTAGGCGCTGGTATGGAGGATGTGAGGAGGTCGATAAAGTCGAGCAACTCGCGATCGACAGGGCCAAAAAACTTTTCGGTGCCACCTATGCGAACGTGCAGCCTCATTCCGGTTCGCAGGCGAACACAGCTGTTTACTTTTCTCTTATTGATCCAGGAGACAGAATCCTGACCATGGACCTGAGCCACGGAGGGCACCTCACACACGGTCATCCAGCGAACTTTTCCGGCAAGTTCTACGAAGTAGAGCACTACGGGGTTTCGAAAGAGGATGGCCGCATTGATTATGACCTCCTGGCGAGCCAGGCCAGAAAGTTTCAGCCTAAGATGATTACCGCCGGAGCCTCCGCCTATCCGAGGACGATTGACTTCGAGAGGATGGGTGAGATTGCAAAGTCTGTGGGAGCTTATCTCTTCGTGGACATGGCACACATCGCAGGGCTTGTGGCAGGCGGCGTCCATCCAACGCCAATCCCTCATGCCGACGTTGTCACGTCTACCACCCATAAGTCGCTTCGTGGCCCACGCGGCGGCATTGTGTTGACTAATCACGAGGAGATTGCGAAGAAAATCGACTCGCTTGTTTTTCCTGGTGTGCAAGGTGGTCCCTTGATGCACGTGATCGCAGCGAAGGCGGTTTGTTTCAGAGAAGCGTTGACGCCGGAGTTTCAGGGCTACCAGAAGCAGGTGGTCAAGAATGCCGCAGCCTTAGCTAATCGGCTTGGAGAGCACGGATATCTTATTTCTTCAGGAGGCACCGACAATCATCTCATGCTTGTCGATCTTCGTCCGAACCAGTTGAATGGTAAAATTGCTCAGCATGCGCTCGACGAGGCGGGGATCACGGTGAATAAAAATTCGATTCCCTTTGACACTGAGAGTCCTTTCAAAGGAGGAGGGATCCGTATCGGAACGCCCGCCGTGACGACACGTGGAATGGGTGAGTCCGAGATGCAATTGATAGGGGATCTGATCCACGAGGCGCTCACGCATCGGAAGGATGCTTCAAGGTTAGCAGATATTCGGTCGCGGGTAAAAAAAAATGAACAGGAATCATCTTCTACCCTGATTCTCCTCAGGGGCTAAATTTTTTGGAGACTTGAATTAAGTGAGAGTTTGAGGCGCGGGATCGGGGTGATCTTGTCGGGTTAGTTCCCCTGATTCCAGAAGCGGAGATGGTAATCGCCAGATCTTTAGTGATCACTTAGGGAGGGTCTGATTAAAAGCGGTGCCCGTCATTGTTGTCCGCATTCTGTGTGGCACGGCGCGAGGCGAAAGTGGATGCACATCCACGACCAGCAAGCAACCGGAAGGGCATCTTCAGCGAGCTCAGAGCGCAGCGATGCTCAGTGCAATCCAATTCCATTCCAAGTGGCGGGCGGAGCAATTGATCAGACCTTTTTTAGCACCAATGCATGAAAGGGCATGCCTCCTACGCCTTCGGGGTGATTACTGCAACATGAGGAAGGCAGCATCTTGTCATCTTCAACCGAGCCTTGAGCGCGTGTAAAAGATCTCTGAATTGGCTTATGGTATATAAGGTTCCGAAAGCTGTCTGCAGACCCGAGATTCATCCTCGCAGCCTGTTCTGGATGACAAGTGTGCCCACCCCATTGCCGTTTTTACAGGACGACTCCTACTTCTCTGGTCAGGGATCAAAAAGTGGCGTCTTTTATGAGAGGTTTAAGCGTGATGCTACGCAGAGACAGTGGAGGCAGTTAGTAGAGCTGAAAAAGGGATTTCAAGAGCTCAATGTTCCAGTTTCTGCGTTAAATTTTAAAAAATGCGAATCTTTTTTGATTATTCGCTGATTGTGGGATATTTGAGATGGAGCTTGGGACAGCCGCGGTCGGAGGTGGTTCGAGCAAGACCTCGGTGTTCGCCGGCTAAATAGACAGCATTCATGAAGCGAGATCTCTTTGTCGGTTACGAGATAGCTCAAATGAAGGAAGGCGTGCCGGTTGAGTTGCTACGGCTCCGCAGGGAAGTGGTCTGTCTTGCTTTTGATCTGGCGAGGAATCGGCTTGTGGAACTGCATTTGTTCGAGCCGAGCACCGGTGATGAAAAGGAGGCTGCGGAGTTTAAAAGGCTTCTTGGTGCAGCAATGAACCTTGACCTGTCCCCTTCGTATCCTGCCGTGACTGACGGAGGCGAAAGACATGGGGTTTGCTATTTCAGTTGTGACCTTCGCACCGGTGAACCAGTCGAGCGCTATTGGCAGAGGACGGGAGGGATTCCTGCATCGCATGTCGTCGCGCTTGGTCTTGATCTTGTGGACGGTCTGCTTTCTTTGACAAAAAATGCTCCAGGGCTGCTACCACGTTTGAGTCTGGAGGGAACGAGTATCTCTGCAGACGGTTCGGGAAGACTGCGCCTCATGATTGGCGGTTTTGGGCTGGCCGGTGATTCTGCGGATTCTGATCTGACGAGCGCTCTCTCCCGCGGGATTGAGAAAATCTTGCGAAATCTCGGACGGATTGGGGAGGTTCACTTTGAGGCAATTTTTGGCAAGGCGACAGCAGGAAGGGCCTCATTGGATTGCGAGCAGGAACTTCGACTTCTTCGCGCCGATCTTCAGAGGAGCGCCGGATGTCTTTCTCCAGACCAATGTTCCATTCCATGTGTGGGCATCGGCGGAATTACTGCGCCCGAGCCATTTTATCGGATTGCCCTGGGGTTAGATGGGCCGCTTCCCAAGGTGGTAAGTCGATCGGTCATCCGTCCGAAGCATCATGATGATCCTAGCCCTAACATGTTGGGTGCCATCAAACTCCAGGAAGTGGGTGGTCCCGACGTCTTCGGCGGGCACGTGCTTCCGGCACGCAGAGTAGTGGATTCCCGTCATCTCGGGTGTCTGGCACCGGGTTGCACGATGCCATGGTCGACCGGTTCCGAAAACGTGACCGCTACCCTTGGATGTTGGATAGGAGAGGACGGAGTTGTGGTTACCGAAGATTACTGTTCAGGATTCTCTCTCGAACGGATCGTGCGCAGCCGGGAGATGCTTGATTTGGCTGAAATTTCCCTCCTGATCGAGCAGGTCACCGCCGGGATTGAGCAGGCTGAAGAGGTCGGGGTAGAGATTGCTTCACTCCATCCTTCGACCATCCTCGTGGAGGCAGCTGGTAAGCTGGAAGAGGCGTGTCCAGATGTGATTTTGCAAACCAGCTTTCTCGACTGGCCCGAGTTCAATCTGAAACTGAGCTCCCACCCTTCGGTGGCTTCTTTGATTTTACGACCTCCTTCCGAATTCTTTCTCCCTGCTGGGCTCAGTGCGATCGATCGATCGTATGCTCAGCGTATGGTCCTGGAGGCACTTTGTCTCGCGCGCTTGGTGTGTGGTCATTCGCTTCAGGCCACGCTTAAGAAAGACCAGTTTGTCGAATATATCGATCGCTGTATCGCCAGAGAAATCCACCATGCCGGTTCGGTAAAACTTGAGGTTTTTGATCAAAACCTGAGAGAGCTGGCTGGCAAGTTTTATTCCAGGAGGCGAAGCATCTTAGAGGCCACAGATGAGGAAGACCATTCTGCTGAAGGGGAGGGATCAATCGCTCCGCTTCGTCGAGAGCAATCGAGGGTTTCGCCCTTGCCCTCGGAAGGATCTCCTTTTTCCGGATCACTGCGAAAATCACGGGTGCCCAGCACCCAGCATGAAGATGTGGAGGGTAAGGCTGGGGCCAAGCAGAGTTCTGTTACCTTAGAAGCTGCCGAGATTCCTCCGTTTCCCAAGGTACTCTCCGGCAGGCATCCGTTTCATGAGCCTGCGGCGAGCCACGAATCCAAAGATACCCCTGAGGCCGAGGAATGTGCTGGGAGTTTGCCGCCGGAGCTTCCTGCCGAAGAGGCTGCAGTCTACACAGCCAGAATCAGGGCAGAGTCCTTGCGGAAGTTTATCGAAGAACAGGAGATCACATCGGAGCTTGTGTCGCCTTTTGAAGCGGCGGCAAAGAAGGGGGGAGGAAGGGGAGGAGAAAATCAACTTTTTCCCGCTGTAAGCAAAAGCTCTGGGTCAAAGGAGTTCAGGGGATTTCAATCAGAAAACAAGTCTGTCACCAAGAGGTCGAATCTGACCCTGATCAGTCCTTTAGCCATTGCAGGAGTACTGGTGATATTCTTCGTAGGCGCAGTTGTTTATTTTTGGTGGAATGGCGGTCCTGCTGGTGGAGGGAGCCGCCCACAGCTGATGCAAAGCCTCTCCATAGATGAAGGATCAGATTCAAGCCTCGCCTGGACGGCTCCAGAGGCAGAGGCTTTTTCTCTTCAAGATGGTGAGAGTGATACAGAAGTTTTGCAGAGAAGATCGGATCTGGCGAAAAAACCCGTGCAGAATCCAAAGCCGACAACTCCCTTGTTTGATAGTAGAAAGCCAGTGAGAAAGACCGGTGAAGAGGAATCTGCGAGTGAGATAATTTTCGAGGATGAGAAGAGATTAAGAAATTTAGTTGCAGAGTTGTATTCCGAGAAAAGAGGAGGAAGTCTTCACGAGGAGCAGTTCTCATTTGGCAATACGACGAAGAATGAAGGAAGGCAAAGCCAGCGGGACTTTAATTACGAAAAGTCTCGTAAAGATTCCTTTTCTCCGGCGATGCTTGAATCAACTTCGATCCAGGAACAGAATTCGAAGCCAGAGAAGGATGAGGCCATTACGGCGCCTAACCCGGTTAAGGAACCGCAAAGAAAAGATGTGCAGGATATTAGCGGCCAGGTGATAGAAATCCGCAGGGCACTGCCTCTCCAATGATGGTAGCAGGATAGGTGAGAGAAGGGAGATTGTCTTGCAGTCCCAATCCAAATGACGAGGAAATGGATTGCAAGAAAATGGAGGCGAAGAGGTAACAGCTGGTTACCATACGAAGCCAGTCTCCCGGGCGGGATCATTTTCGAACGGCCAGTTGACCTGGCAGGAAACTCAACCTGATCGATATTTCACATTCCTGTGCAAGACCTTCTTGAACATCCACGGTGGACCCAGGGTGACCTCGGCAAGCCTCTGCCAGACAGTCTGCACGCGACTTCAGTCTGTATGCCTACATGGGGTGACGTGATCGGGTATGAAGAGGGAGATCCCCGGGTGCTCGAAAAGCTTTATTGCGGATATCCAAGGTTTTTTCCCCATAGTCGAACGGCAGCGCTTTTTGATGAGGTAACTTCGCGAATGGGAAGAAAGGGAGAGCGGGGTTTGGTCTTTCCTTGCTTCGCAACTGCGTTGCGATGTCAGGAGTATGTCGAGAGGTCCTGCCCAGGGGCGTCGCGGCTGTTGCATCATGCCATTGGTGACTTTTCGGTTTTGCTTGCGATGGGAGAACAGGCCTTTGAACAGGCCCGCCGTTACTGGAGGTTTGCCGGAGAATTGGTTGGAAGCCGCCAAGCGGATCTACTCCTCAAGGGCAGGACGCCGGCACCCCGTGTCTCAGCCTGCGGGGAGGGGGGAATGCAAGCGCATGATGAGATCAAAGAACGGCTTGCAAGGCATGCGGGACAGTCTCCGAGTGATATCTATCTTTTCCCTTCGGGGATGGCTGCTGTTTTTGCTGTGCATCGCATGTTGATGGCGCTTCGGCCTGGACTTCCTACCGTGCAGGTAGACTTCCCATACGTTGATGTGCTGAAGGTTCAGGAAGAGTTCGGGGCTGAAAAGCCTGTGTTTTTGCCTACAGGATCTCCTGAAGAACTGCGAAGTCTCGAGGAGAAAATCAGCTGTGGTTGCCCTGTCGCGGGGATCTTTGGCGAGGTCCCCAGCAATCCGCTCCTTCGCTGTGTTGATACTGATTACCTTCGCAGGATTGCTGACCTTGGTCGGGTGCCTCTGGTGCTTGACGATACGATTGGAACCTCGATCAATATCGACGCTGCTTCCCGCGCAGATATTGTTACCACAAGTCTGACGAAGTATTTTTCGGGGGCGGGAGATGTTCTTGCTGGATCCGTCATCCTGGTCAGGAATTCGTCACATTACGAGGAAATGACTTCTTTTCTTCGAGATGATAAGCCGGTGGGGCTCTCCAGTGAGGATGCTGCAGTGCTGGCGGAAAACTCTCGCGACTTTGCAGACCGGGTGCGGAAAAGTAGTGCGTCAGGAGCTGTGATGGCGGATTTTCTTAACCGACAGGAGGTCGTAGACTATGTGTGGTATCCGTCAACAAACTCCTCTGAAAACTACGCTCGCATCGCCCGCAACTCAGCGGGCATGGGGGGAATGGTGTCTTTTGCGCTGAGAGGCGGAGAGCCGGCGGCCCAAAAGTGTTATGACCGATTGAGAGTTTCTAAAGGGCCCAGCCTCGGAATGAATTTTACCCTCGCCTGCCCCTACACCCTACTGGCCCATTATCATGAGCTTGAGTGGGCGCAGTCGGTTGGAGTTCCACGCCATCTGATTCGGCTGTCTGTTGGCCTTGAGGAACCAGATGATCTCCTCGAAAGATTGGAGGAGGCTCTTTGCTGAGTCAGGTCGACGCGGGTGCCACTGAAGACCCAAGGCCTAAATTAGCGTAGATTTCGCGTGTCGCGGAAGATTTATTCAGCGTGTAAAAATGAATGCCTTCTACTCCATTGTCGAGTAGGTCGGAACACTGCTCGGTAGCGTAATGGATGCCCACGCGTTCGACAGCTTTGTCGCCCTCGGCTCTCCCAAGAGCTTTCAGGAGCTTGGCAGGGAAGCGGGCCCCTGCGGCAAGGTCTGCCATGCGCTGCATGCTATTGATACTGGAAACAGGCATAATGCCGGCAACAATGGGAATATGAATGCCAGCTAAACGGCAGCGTTCCCGAAAGTCATAGAAGTCCCGATTATCGAAGAAAAGTTGGGTGCAGATATAATCAGCACCTGCATCAACCTTCTCTTTCAAGTAGTCCATTTCTTTGATTCGATTGGGAGTTCCCGGGTGACCTTCGGGGAACCCAGCTACTCCGATGCCGAATCCGCGCGGGTCAGGATGCGTCGAGGACGCGTTGAAGCGCTTGATGAAAGCTACAAGGTCAGAGGCATGTTGAAAGGCGTCGCTGTTCCTGTCGTAGTTCTCCATCTGACGAGGGGGATCGCCGCCAAGCGCGAGAATATTACTGACTCCTGCCTCCGCATAACGTTGGAGAATATCATTGATCTCCTCTTCGCTGTGGCAGACGCAGGTCAAATGAGGAGTGGGGTCGAGTTCGGTAGTTGTTTTGATGCGCACGACAAGGTCGTGAGTCATATCGCGGGTGGTTCCGCCTGCGCCGTATGTCACGCTGACATATCCCGGGCGGTAGGGTTCAAGTTCTTCGATGGATTTAAAAAGTGCCTCGGAAGCCGCTTCACTTTTGGGCGGAAAAAACTCGAATGAGAAAACACATTCGTTGTCGCTGAGAATGTCGCTGATATGCATGGGATGAAGAAGAATTTGCGGAGATCTGTTCAGGCTGTGCTTTGAGCCTGAAAATGAGAAGGTATCACGAGCAGAAAAGGTGTGAAACACGGGAAAGCGCAGTCTGGTGTCATTTGGAAAGGATCAAATCACATTCAGTTTTTTTTGAACTGGTTTCGTTTTGTTTCAGGCGCTGGCAGTGGCTACGCCGTCGAGTCGTGGATGGCCCTTGCGGAAATCATCTGCGGATCGGCCTTGTCGCTCCATTTCCCGCAGGAATGCGTCAAGCCCGTGGATGCAGGAGAGAACGTCTCCCGTGTGCGCAATTTCAGAGATGGTATGCATATTTCTCGTTGGAAAGCCTACAGAGGTGGCAGCTGCATCGACGCCGGCGAAGGCGGCTGCCATTGCATCGGTGCCGGTGTCTCTCCCAGTGACGCCCCTCTGCATGGGGATATTGGCTTTGGTCGCCGCTGCCTCGATACAGGCATTCAGTTGCGGACTGGTGATCGATCCACCGGTCAAAGTGAAGCCTTTGCCCATTTCAAGTGGGCTCATACGCTTCTCTGAAATTCCAGGAGCAGCCTTGAAATCGTGATTGACGTCCACCCCGATAAGAACATCAGGTCGTAATTCGCCTGCCATGACTCGGCTGCCCATTCTGCCAATTTCTTCGTGACTGGCAATGGCGAGTTGAACCCGAATTCTCCGGAGCGGGCGTTTTGAAAGAAGGCGGGCAAGCTCGGCGCAGACGAAGCAGCCGAGCCCATTATCAAGGTAGGCGCCATAAAAGGTGTCCTTGCTGAAGCCGCGACGGATGGTGCGGTCAAGGATGATGGGGTCGCCCGGCTGGATGCCAAGCTTTTCAACCTGCTTCACTGGATCTGTGCCGTGAATCTGGAGCTCCAGATAGAGCATTTCGGGACTGATGCCCTTGTCTCCTGTCCGCATATCATTGGCAGCAAAGTGAATCGCTCCGAGGGCTTCGATTGTGCCCCCTTCGATGACTCGGTAATCTCCCGGTGTTTTAGGGTTTTGCGTAAACAGTTTTACTTCATGGCCGATCAGCGTTGTAGGAAGAAATGAATCGCTGTTGATCCATATTTTTCCATCGGAACCGATACTGCGAACCTGCATGCGGATCTTGTCGGCATGGCCCACGATCATGACAGACAGCAGATCGTTTTTATTTTCTGGTGCCGTGTCGAGAACAATCCCAGCATTTCCCTTGAACTGATGGATTGCCCACGAATCGGGCATGATCTCTTCAAAGAAAGGCTTGATGATCCCGTAACTCATGGCGGCCTCCAGTCCGACCGGACTTGGCGCCGCCAGGATATTCCTCATAAAAGAGAACTGGCTTTCGGGCATAGACCTCATCCATGGCGGCTGCACCGGCTTCTTTCTTGCCACCCTTCGGGCCGCTTTTTTCTTACTTGCCATGCGAAAGATTAAACAACGGTTGAGGAGAAGTGACTAGAGAGGAAGAAAGATTTTTCTTTGTGAGTTCAGGACGTCCGCAGCTAATGTTGGCGAGAAGATGGGTGCCAGAACTTGAGAGAGGAGATGTCGTTTGATTCACGTAGCACTTTCCGATCAATCACTCTCAAAATGAAGTAGACCAATGTCCCTGCGTCGTTGCAGGCCTTCGAAATGGATGCAGTCAGCGGCGGCGTGCGCTGCTTCGACGGCTTCCTCCCGGGTCGAACGATGACAGACAACAGCGAGGACCCGTCCTCCAGCGGTCTCGAAAGCGCCGCGCTCTCCGAGCTTCGTTCCAGCGTGATAGAGCCGTGTGGTATTGCTGAGGTTATCGAATCCAGAGATGTGATCACCGCTATGCGATGTCGCAGGATATCCGGCGCTTGCCAGGATGACACATACGCTCCATCCCTCACGGAAACCAATCAGGTCTCGGCTGATTTTTCCTTTGGCACCTTGCGCACAGTAGGAAGCGAAGTCACCCTCGATGAGCGGAAGTACAGCCTGGCATTCCGGGTCACCGAAGCGGCAGTTGTATTCAAGGATTCGTGGCCCATCCGGAGTCAGCATAATGCCGAAGTAGAGGAAGCCGCGGTAGGGAAGCCCATCCGCAACAAGGCCATCGACAGTAGGCCGCACAATCGTAGTCTCGATTTCTGCCAGCAGATCTGGAGCAACCAGGTTGCGACTTGCCACGGCTCCCATCCCTCCGGTATTCGGGCCGGAGTCGCCTTCGCCGATGCGTTTGTAATCTCTCGCCGGTGCGAGAATCTGATAGTCTCCATCAGCAAGCGCCGCAAAAATAGAAATCTCTGGCCCTGTAAGAAACTCCTCCACAAGCAGGTTGCCCGAGCCGAATTTTCGGTCAACAAGAACGTCGTGGATGAAGCTGCGGGCTTCTTCCTCTGTGTTAGGAAGGGCAACACCTTTTCCAGCAGCAAGGCCATCGAATTTGAGGACGGCAGGGTAGCTCTTAATGGCGTCAAAAGCCTCCTCAGGAGAATTTGTCGAAAGATAGTTTCCTGTGGGGATGGCGTGGCGGACCATGAACTGTTTAGCGAACTCTTTGCTCGCTTCCAGTTGGGCACTTTCAAGGTGAGGCCCCCAACAGGGAATGCCAGCTTGCTGGCAGGCGTTAGCCAGCCCCTCCTCTTTGATGAGATAGCTTTCTTCCCCGGCAATGCAGAGGTCGATTGCCTCGGATGTCATGAATTGAATAAGAGCTTTCAGAGTCTCGACCTCGACGATTGTGGCGAGCTGTGAAATGGCGTCGCTCCCCGGAAATGCGTAGAGTTGATGCTCTCCGGGTGATTCGCTGAGAGCTGTGTGAATGGCGTGTTCGCGCCCGCCTTTGCCAACGACAAGAATCTTCATGGTTGTATTTCCTGAAAGGGTGTTGGGGTAATTTGCTGTGAATGAAAAGAACTTGGACTGGAGCAAGATGGCTGAAAAACCTTTAAGGATCAGAAAAGATGCATGGCCCAGCGTCCGGTTCTCGGGTTGCTGAGCTCCAGAGCTCCAAGTGTTTCTGCGTCGTACTTTGTCACGAGTGGACGAACGAGCAGAAATTGGAG
This sequence comes from uncultured Verrucomicrobiales bacterium, assembly GCA_943789025.1. Lineage (GTDB taxonomy): Bacteria > Verrucomicrobiota > Verrucomicrobiia > Verrucomicrobiales > DEV007 > CALSSN01. The sequence goes on along the minus strand of CALSSN010000017.1, from coordinate 4,778 downwards.
ATTATTCGGAAAGCGTATCGCGGCCTTAGGATCTGGATCGAGGAGACTGATAAATGTATTGATACCGAATTGGGAGTTCCCATTACCAATAGCCTGTTCTGGAACCCGGCCATATTCGTGGCAGTAAAAATATTTTCTTGGGATGCTTACCATGATTCTACGCTTTCCGTCAGGACGGGTTGAGGCCAAAGCACTGATCCCCTTGTTGCTGAGATCAGCAGTGTAGTCGACTCCGAAAATACAGTCGCCGAGCAGGTTGACGGTCCCCATGCCGTCTGACGATGAGGAGAAGGTAATGACCATTTCGCCGACAGGCCCCGGTGCCTGCCTTTTCCCGTAGGCCCTTCCATCCAACTGAATCTGGATTACCGCCGTAAGTTGGTCCTCGGCATCGGAGAGGGCGAGTGATCCTAGATCATAAGTTAGATAAAGTTTTTCCTGATCTGCATCAACCTTGAGCCTGACCGTCGCTTGAGAAGGGGGGCTTTCAATTCTGTTGCTTCCCTCAAATTGGTAAGCGGACCCCTGCTCAAGAGTTCGCCACTCTTGAAGTCCGAGGTTTCTGATCAGTTCCAGCTTACGGACGAAACGTGGTCCGTCGCTGAAGGTCAGCACGAGATTGCTGCCTATTCTTTCAACTTGGGATGAGGCGGGAGGAGTAAACTTTATTGTTATCTGTTGTTTCCCTTCGGAAGGAATCGAAACAGAACCGCGCGACTCTTGTCCATTCCAGGTCGCAGTGAATTCTCCGGAAAAGGGCTTGTCAGAAGGGTTGCTCAGGGTTGGCTTGATTTCGATTGTCTTATCGATATTGACCGTCATCCCAGTGTCCCAGGTGACGCCGATGGGTCGAGGTTTCGCTTGGGTGGTCAGCGTGGTGGTCGCTTCTGGAGAACTGACAAGGAGAGGAAGGTAGAGCGTGCCAGCTTTCGCAGGAAACAAGTGCGCTAGATCTTCTTCCGTGGCAGCATAGGAAAACCTGAGTGCTCGGAATTCTCCTGGCAAAATTGTGCAGGCGATAGCTGGGGAGACTGGCCGGTGGGATAATGTGAAGGCGAGCGGGGCAACCTGACAGGAAATAGGCTGGTCGGAGGAATTGGTTAGGCTTGCTTCAGCCACCATGCCGCCATCGGGAGCAAGGGTGAGAATTGCATCGTTGAGGGTCAAGGAGGAATGGGTCGTGTCGTGATCAACGAGTTGCTGATGGATGGCGCTGCCGAGGCGCCGGTGAGCGGACCGGCCTATATGCAGTCTATCGGCTTCTCCATTCTCAAAGAGAAATGCTTTCTGCTCGAGTTGAGCTCCGACCTTTAGAATGAAATCATCCAAAGCATCCGTTTCCTCGAGCGGTTTGACGAAAAAGCGAGGGTCGCCCAGGTCAGCAAAAAAGACGCCTCGCTTTTCTGCGAGATCACGCGCCAAGGCTGCGTAGGGGCGGCTTAATCCTATGAAATCAGGCAACGATGTGGCTGAATACACGCCGTTGGGATCAGCGGTCCGGAAGGTGCATCCGAGGACAATGCAGTCGGCGCCCTTGGCGCGAACCATGTCGATGAGCAGCGCGAGAACCTCCTCGTAGCGGTCAAGAGGCACGCTGCCATTGGAGTCATTGAGGCCAAAGTTGATAAGGACGAGATCTGGCTGGTTGAGGAATGCGCGGGAGGCTGTTCGGAGGAGTCCCCGTTGGACAGTTGCACCGTTCCTTGCGAGATTGTTGTAGGTGATTTCGGGTCCAGCGAGAGGCAGTAATTTTGTTGCGTGTTTCTTGGTTTTCGTTCTGATCAGTCTGACGCCCCCGGTGTACATGAACTCATTAGCGAGCTTATCGAGGAAGATGGCGGGATATGACCTCACCCAGTCTTCGTGATAATCGTCGAGTGCGAAAAGGTTGGTGATCGAATCGCCTAGCGCGACCACGTGGACTGGTTCGCGGGCGATCAATTTCGGGGTAGCATCGAGGGAGATGCTTTTTAAGCCTCTCTTTGGTAGCATCCGAAAGCGAGAGGTCTACTGCAGCGACAGTTCCCGGGATAAGAAGTGGGGTGATAATTGCCAGTGCAGCGATCAGAGGCCTGGCACATTGCCTGGTAAAAGATAAATATCTGGACGATCGTTCACTGGACATTGCCAAAAAAATGGGGATATCGAATTCTGATTCTCTCTGAGAAGTAGCTCCAGACTGGGTGCATTTCCAGTTCGATTTCGTATGACTCGTGCCCGTCTTCGTTCTCCTGAATGAAGCAGGATCCATCCCTTGCCCGTTTGAGCAGCGTATCTTCTAGTGAACCCGTGCATCTCACTCGCTTTAGAAGGATGGTAGTCATTACGCTGGCGCTTACGCTCCTGCTGATTTTTGTCGGTGGTTTCGTTAGAGCCACAGGCTCGGGTCTGGGTTGTCCGGACTGGCCCCGATGCTGGGGTTGCTGGTGGCCACCGAACACCTTGGAGAAAGTAGACCTTCCCGCAGTCTTAGAAGATTTCAGAGAGAAGCATCCGCATCTCACTGAGGAGGATCTGGTGGCGCTTTTTAATCCCGTTCACCTCTGGATTGAATACCTCAATCGCCTTCTCGGTGTGCTTGTCGGCTTTGCCATTTTGCTCGCTCTACTTTTTTCATTAAGCCTCAGGAAGAACCGTCCGTGGCTTTTCCGGGGTGCTTTTGCTGCGTTCTTACTTGTCGCCTTTCAAGGGTGGCTCGGTGGCGTGGTCGTCAAGTCGAAGCTGATGCCGGGGATGATCACTCTGCACCTTGTCTGCGCCATTGCCCTCTTTTGCCTGCTCATCGCTTTGGCCATGGGTGCAAGCCAGAATTGGCCTTCACTCTCGCTTCCTTCCGCTTATCACCGGCGGGTGCGGAACTTTGTGTTTTTCTTTGCTCTCTTGTCCGCGATTCAAGTGGTGCTTGGAGCTCAGACACGTGAGGCAATTGACAGCGCAGTCCATGTTTATCCTGAACTGCCAAGAAGTGAATGGGTCGAAGAGTCTGGCGATTCCTTCAAGGTTCATCGAAGTTTCGCCTGGCTACTGGTTTTTTTCTGCAGCAGGACTGGTATTCTGGATTATGAAGAGCGGAGTGCGTGGATGGCGCCGTTGGGGGCCTTTTAGTGTTGTTGTAATGCTAGGGCTTCAGGTTGCTACGGGATGGACGCTGGCGCACTATGGGTTGCCGCCGGGTTCGCAAGTGATTCATCTTGGTCTCGGATGCAGCATGGTATGCCTGAGCTTCTTCCTTCTCCTTGCCACCCGCAAGGAGTCATCGCTTATTGCCAGAGGAAACTGACAGATGGCGAGAAAAAACGAGAATTCCCAGGAGCCTCCGAATCTCAGGGAGGATATCATGGCTATTACCAAGGCTCGCTTGACCCTAATGGTTCTTGTTACCACTGGAATTGGATTCTGGGTATCCTCAAAAGAGAACGGCTTCGAATTCTGGTTGCTTCTCCACACCCTATTCGGCACCTCCCTGGCTGCGCTCGGCTCCTCTGTTTTCAATCAGCTCATGGAGATCGACGCCGACCGGAAAATGAAAAGAACTCGCGATCGTCCATTGCCCGCCGAGCGGCTCTCTCCGGTTCCTGCTTTTGTACTCGGCGGTTTTCTCTGTGCTTTCGGGATGGTGCACCTCGCCACCATGGTCAATGTCGAATCGTCAGCCTTGGTGGCTGCGACCCTTCTTGTCTATGTGCTCGTGTATACTCCGATGAAGCGAACCTCGTCCTTGAATACCCTGGTAGGAGCGGTCTCCGGAGCCATTCCTCCAGTGGTCGGTTGGGTAGGGGGCTTTCGGTGCGATTGGCGATGAATCGGCACCGTTTCGTGTGAATATCGTCTTCTCTGCCGAAAGCTTTTTTCTCTTTGCTCTCCTCTTTTTCTGGCAACTCCCGCATTTCGTGGCCATCAACTGGATTTATCGCGAGCAGTACCAGGATGGCGGATTTGTCATGTGGTCAAACGACGACGATGACGGGTCTCGCACTTCGCTCTACGCGCTTGTATTCACTGTGCCACTGGTGCTGCTCATGGTCCAGCCTCTCGTCTATGGCTTTGGTGGCTGGATTCTTGCTGTCGGCGGTGGGCTTCTTGGGGGCTGGATGCTTGTCCTTGGGATCCGTTTTCGTCTTCAGCGCAGCAAGGAAGCAGCTCGAAAACTTTTCTTCTACACACTCGCTTACCTGCCTGCGGTCTTGATCCTTCTTGTTATCGATTGGGCGTAGAGTATCAGAAACAATCCGGAAGTCTGTTCTGTTACCGAGAGATTCATTCACCATTGACCAGTTACCAAATAGAAAGAGAAACCCATCATGTCCGAGAATAAATCACCTGATAGCGACCCATCATCCCCAAAAGCTTCCGTCGAGCGCCGGATCAACCCATGGACGGTGCCCGCCCTCATGATTGTGATTGCTCTGGGGGCTGTCGTTGGGGTCAATTATATATTTACCTTTGCCGTCAAGGGAAAGGCTGCTCCTGAAGGCAGGCTTCCTTTTCTTTCGAGGCTGGATGAAGATATGGAGGTGACATCCCATACCGGCCAGCCCGTGAAGCTCGGCCTCGGCCCTGGGGTGCTGGCCCAGGATCGGATGCTTTACATGAAGCATGGAGACGATCTGGCCGATGGTCGCATTACTCTAGTCAGTTATCTTTTCACCCGTTGTCCGAGTGGCTGTGCTGGGATTCAGGGAATGATGGCGGAAGTTCTCGAAAAATTTTCGGAGGAGCCGAATCTTCACCTCTTATCGGTGAGTCTTGATCCCGATCATGACACCCCTCAGGTTTGT
>CALSSN010000016.1 GCA_943789025.1 uncultured Verrucomicrobiales bacterium | reverse complement strand
GTGCTCCCTCTCCAGCCGGAGGGATTCGACCTCGATCAGGTTGTGGGCCATGCAGAGGAAGGACGCCTGCATCGCTTTGGCATTCGGGGAGGACGCCCAGCCCTTTTTCTCGCCGAGCTTGTTCTTGAGTTCGTCGAAAACTTTCTCCGCATCCCAGCGCATCCGGTAGAGCTGGGCGATCACGCCTGGTGGGATCGATCTGGGAAGGTTCGTGATGAAGGTGAACTCCCTGTCGGTGGCGGGATCGGTGTAGATGACCTGGCGCACGCTCACCCCCTGGCTGGTGGAGACCTCGCGGTCGGAGACGACGCCGTTGTTGACCGCGTCGCCCTGCTCCCACGGGTGCTCGCAGAGGGTCTCCGGGCGCATGTTCTCCTTGGCGTGGCTGAGGAAGTAGATGCCGCTGCCCTGTTTCCAGCGGTACCACTGCCGGAAGTCGATGCCCGCGCGATCCCAGATCCAAAGCACCCTCTTCCCCTTCGGGGCACCACGGCGCAGGTCCTCGATCGCCGTGCGCTTGAGCCCCGACATGTCGTGCTCCTTGAGCTTGTTCTGCTGGTCGGCAGCCTGGAGATGGAAGAGGGCATTGTGTCTGAGGTCGAGCCCGTAGAGATGTCCGACGGCGTGCTTCTTTCCGGATTTCTTCGGGTCGTGCGCGGCGGCGGCGTGCCAGTGGCCATCTCCGGCGAATATCTCGAAGCCCTCGAGCGACGGGATGGGGGCCAGGCGGTCGGGCGCCGCCGAGGCCAGATGGTCATGGATCGAGTGGGCGGCCTCCTGGCAGAGGGAGAGTCGGCGGCTGCTTTTGAGGGTCTCGAAGAAATGGGTTCGGCCGATCTCGCCGAGGGCGCCGCCCGAGCAGGCGAGGGAGGGGGTGGTGTGGAGGGCGGCGGAGCCGCCGGTGACAGGTGACAGGTGACAGGTGACAGGTGAGAGGTGGCGGATGAGATAAGGAAAGGCGGAAACCCAGGTAGGGCGGCCTCGCCGAGGGCGCCGCCCGAGCAGGCGAGGGAGGGGATGAGAAGTGAGAATTTAGAATTTAGAATCGAAAGGAGCGGTGCGACTGGAGATAGACTGCCCACAGGGCAGCCCGCAGGGTGACTGAGCCTGAGGAGCGAAGGAGTCAATCGAAAGGAGCGGTGCGACTGGAGATAGACTGCCCACAGGGCAGCCCGCAGGGTGACTGAGCCTGAGGGGCGAAGGAGTCAATTGAGAGGTGGGGGGCGGCGGAGCCGCCGGTGACAAGTTACAGGTGGCGGGGCGGCGGAGCTTCGCTGCGGGTGACAAGTGACAGGTGACAAGTTACAGGGGGGGGGGAGCGTCGCAGCGGTGACAAGTGACAGGGAGCAGCTTCGCTGCGGTGACAGGTGACAGGGGGGGGGAGCGTCGCAGCGGTGACAAGTGACAGGGAGCAGCTTCGCTGCGGTGACAGGTGACAGGGGGCAGGTGACAGTGACAGGTGACAAGGAGCAGCTTCGCTGCGGTGACAAGTGACAGGTGACAAGTGACAAGTGACAAGTGACAGGTGGGGGGAGGCGAGAGGTGACAAGTGAGAGGTGGGAGGTGGGACAGGTGACAGGTGACAGGTGACAGGGGGGGGGAGGTGAGAGGTGGGAGGTGGGAAGTGACAGGTGAGAGGTGAGAGGTGAGAGGTGAGAGGTGAGAGGTGGGAGGTGGCGGATGAGGTAAGGAGAGGCGGAAACCCAGGTAGGGCGGCCTCGCCGAGGGCGCCGCCCGAGCAGGCGAGGGAGGGGTGGAGAAGGGTGACAGGGAGCAGCTTCGCAGCGGTGACAAGTGACAGGTGAGAGGTGACAAGGAGCAGCTTCGCAGCGGTGACGAGTGACAGGTGACAGGTGACAGGTGGGGGGAGGTGACAGGTGGGAGGAGGGGGCAGGGCACGGGCAGGCGAGAACAACAGCGGCGGCCTCGGCGAGGCACGCCCTACCACGGGCAGTGCGCGTGGGCTGACGGGTGAGCGTTTGCAGGTAGGGCGCCTCTCGCCGAGAGCGCCGAATGTGCGGGGGATTGGGGCGCAGGCACGGGCAGGCACTGGGCAAGGTTTCCAGGCTTGGTCTTCGGATATCGGGATAGCGGAGCACAAAGGTTGGAAGCCTTCGCCACGATGGATCGGGGGGCTTTGCACGAGATCCTTCGCTTCGCACCCCGCATGCCATATTAATCGCTCAAAGTTCCCAGAGCTTGCGGAGGGGCACGGCGAGGTGGCCGTTCTGGTCGAGACGGAGGACGGATGCGCCGTCGTAGAGGAGCGCACCGCCCTGGTAGTTGCCGCCCGCCTGGTCGGCGAGCCGCCGCAGGCCCCTGCCGTCGGTCGGGCGGACGCTGGCTGCCGTCTTGATCTCGAGCCCCCAGACCTTGCGGCCGCGGGTGATGACGCAGTCGACCTCGACCTTGTCCTTGTCCCGGTAGTGGTGGAAGCGGAGGTCGGGGTCGGTCCACCCCGCCTGGGCGACGAGCTGCTGGACGACGAAGGACTCGAGGAGGTGCCCGAAGCGCCCGCGCTCCGCAATCCAGTCGTCCGGCTGCAGGCCGGCGAGGGTGGCGGCGAGTCCGGAATCGCACAGGTGGACCTTCGGGGTCTTGACCAGGCGCTTCGCGGAGTTGCGGTGCCAGGCCGGCAGACGGCGGACGAGGAACAGCTTCTCCAGCACGGCGAGGTAGCGTTCGGCCGTCTGCCGGTCGATCCCAAGGCCGCAGCCGAGCGAGGAGACATTGAGAAGCTCCCCGGTGCGCAGGGCAAGCATCTCGAGCAGCCGTCCGACCTGATCGCCGTCGTGGATGCGCGCCACGTCGTGGATATCGCGCTCGATCATCGAGCGAAGATACTGCCGGTGCCACTGGCGGGCGCGAGGGGGGGGAGCGCCGGGAGGGCTCGGGATACCCGCCCGCGACGAGCCGGCCCGGGAGGGTGGATGGTCCCGGGGGCGCGGTGGCGGCGAGGGGTTCGCCGAGGTCGCCGGTGAGGAATTTCCCAAGGAATGCGCCCTGCGACTCCTGCTTCTCCGCCTCGGTGAGCGGTTGCAGGAACAGGCACTCCATCCGGCCGGCCAGTGAGTCGGCGAGGCGCGGGAGCTGAAGCAGGTTCGCCGATCCGGTCAGCAGGAAGCGACCGGGCCGGCGGTCGGCATCGACCGCAGCCTTGATGGCGAGCAGGAGTTCGGGTGCACGCTGGACCTCGTCGATGGCGACGCGCTCGGGAAACTGGCCGATGAAGCCGGCGCAGTGATTGTGAATCGAAGATAGATGCCCATGCCAGATTGCTGATTCGGCATCAAAACAACTTCGATGAACTCAAAAACCAATGGGGCTGGTCCGGCTACACGACGCGTCAGATCGCCCCCTGTCGGCTGATGGCGAACCTTGTGGCACTGTTCTCCAACTGGTGGAACCTCTACGTCCGTTTCTACGACGAAGAGCATCACCGGGAGGCGATCACCAGCCGCCCGGCCCTCATGCACGGGGTAGCCCGGCAGGTTCAGAGTGGTGGCCAGAGAAAGGTGAAAGTCAGCCTTCAGCACGAATATGGCGAAGCGATTGCCCGGGCAGTCAGGGAGGTCAGCAGCCAGCTCCACTACATGATGGCCATTGCGGAGCAATGGACGATCGAGCAACGATGGTCCTTGCTGTTAACGCGTCTTTTGCGCCGTTGGCTTGGCGGAAAATGGCTATCGGGGGTTCCTCCCGACGCGAAATTGCTGCTCAGCGGATGAAAATCGCACCCTTGCACAGTCATCGATCAAATCGCACGGAATGGCCTGCCAATCCGACGATTCAACTGTGCCCATTTACGTTTTTAGGTTGATAGCTCCAGCTCCGGATGGCTCCTAAGACCTAATACCTAATACCTAAAACCTAAAACCTAAAACTGCAGGCACTTGTATCTTCAAGTCTCCGCCCGCGGTGGGCGTTCGGCGTGAAAGGCTACGTGCGCCGGGTGGTTACGGCGACTTGTTCTGCTGGTCTTTCAGTAGTGGTATCTTGCCTGAGCTACTTGGATAATATCATCACAAACTCGATATACCAATCTGTGCTCATCATTAATCCGCCGAGACCAGAACCCAGAAAAAGCATGCTTTAAAGGCTCCGGCTTGCCGATTCCCTCATATGGGTTGTCTCGACCAATATCAGATAAAAGGGCGTTGATTTTTTTAACCAGTTTACGATCGTATTGCTGCCAATAGGTATAATCCTCCCAAGCTCGGTCAGAAAATTGGACGTTCATAGTAACTCATCCAAACTCTTCACAACGCCTTGCCCCTTCTCAAGCTGAGAAATGCCTTCAGAAAGCCTGGTGGCGTTCTTGGGAGAACGTAATAGGTAAGCTGTCTCCTGAAGAGACTCATAGTCTTCCAAAGAAACCATTACTACTGCTTGATCACGCTTACGAGTAATGATCACAGGGTCGTGATTCTCGCAAACTTGACTCATCGTAGAAGCCAGATTTTCTCGTGCGGCTGTATAGGTTATAGCTGTCATATGGACAGGATAACGTCCAAGTAAGATTTGTCCAATATTTTTTGCAGAACAGAAAAGTGTTACCCATGTCTTCGGCCTTTACAGCAGCCAATCCGCAATGCCGGAGGGGGTTACGTGGTAGGCTGCGTTGGCGGCTTGCCCCGACAAAGTCGGTGGTTGGTGGTCTGTGACCAGCTTGAAGTTTGAAGTTTTCAGGCCGAGCAGACGGGGGGCGGCGGAGCCGCCGGTTTTCGGCGCTCGGTCGGGGGGGGAAATCGCTCGCAAGCTCACTCCTACAGCTTCACCAGGCCATTGCCGTTTCCAGGGCGGCAATAGAAACTTGAGCACCTCGCTCTAAATCTATAAGAATAAGGGGTATAAGTGCGCTCCTTACTGATTCTCGCGCTCACCCTCAGGGTGAGCCACTAAAACAGGGTATTTCCCCTTCACGGGCATGGCCCGTGGATCCTCGACATCGACACCACAGTCAAGCCTCTCTACGGCCATCAACAAGGAGCCGAAATAGGATACAACCCGCAGAAGCCTGGCCGTCCCAGCCACACCTATCACAGTTATTTCGTGGCCAACCTCCGTATCTCGCTGGGCGTAGACATCCTTTCTGGCAAGAAGAGCGCGGGCGCCTACGGGATGACGGGCCTGTGGAAAACCCTCGGCAGACTCCCGCGTTCCCACTGGCCAACTTTTGCCCGTGGTGACTGCGGCTACGGCAGCGAGAAGGTCATGCTGGAGTTTGAGCAACGCCAACTGCCCTACCTCTTCAAGCTCAGACACAGCCCGAAAGTGAAGGCCCTGATCCGGGAATGCGTGGGCCTTGGCCACCACAAATGGAAAAATGCCGGAGATGGCTGGGAGGCGATGGAGTCCTCACTGAAACTTCAAGGTTGGACACGTGAGCGCCGTGTTGTGCTGGTTCGAGAAGCCCCGGCAAAGGCCCCAGTAGGAAAGAACAAGCGCCGTCGTCGCGACCACCAGGAACTTCTTCCCCGGAACGACGGTAAGAGCTGGGATCTCCATGCGGCTCCCTGGAGCGGCAAGATCGCCGTGCTGGTGAGTTCACTGGACGAGAACGCCTATCCGACGGTGGCGATGCCCAGACTCTATCGCGAGCGCAGTGATTGTGAATCGAAGATAGATGCCCATGCCAGATTGCTGATTCGGCATCAAAACAACTTCGATGAACTCAAAAACCAATGGGGCTGGTCCGGCTACACGACGCGTCAGATCGCCCCCTGTCGGCTGATGGCGAACCTTGTGGCACTGTTCTCCAACTGGTGGAACCTCTACGTCCGTTTCTACGACGAAGAGCATCACCGGGAGGCGATCACCAGCCGCCCGGCCCTCATGCACGGGGTAGCCCGGCAGGTTCAGAGTGGTGGCCAGAGAAAGGTGAAAGTCAGCCTTCAGCACGAATATGGCGAAGCGATTGCCCGGGCAGTCAGGGAGGTCAGCAGCCAGCTCCACTACATGATGGCCATTGCGGAGCAATGGACGATCGAGCAGCGATGGTCCTTGCTGTTAACGCGTCTTTTGCGCCGTTGGCTTGGCGGAAAATGGTTATCGGGGGTTCCTCCCGACGCGAAATTGCTGCTCAGCGGATGAAAATCGCACCCTTGCACAGTCATCGATCAAATCGCACGGAATGGCCTGCCAATCCGACGATTTTACTGTGCCCATTTACGTTTTTAGGATTAAGAAACTTGGGCTAAGTGCATAGGAAAGATTAATTGCTTCCCATCTCTGTTTCCAGGTTTACGCGTTCCCGACCCCGCCGTACACGGCGTTACATCTACTTATTCCTGCCCGCTTTCAGAGGCCGAGGGCACGGGTAAGATCTTGGACGGTGGTGACCAGGGTCGTGGCACCTGCGGCGGTGAGTTCCTCCCGCTTGCGGAACCCCCAGAGGACTCCGACCGGGCGCATGCCGGCTTGCACAGCGGTGAGGATATCGACACGGGTGTCGCCGACCAGGGCACAGTCAGAGGGAGCAAGGCCTAAGTCTGCCGCGATGGCGAGTGCGCTGGCAGGGTCCGGCTTCACAGGGATACCCGCGCGCTGGCCGATGACGGCAGAGAATGCTCTCTGAGGGAAGAAGTGCCTGACACAGCGGGTGGTGAACTCGTGGGGTTTGTTGGAGAGCACTGCGAGCGGGATGCCGGCGGAGGCGCAGGAAGCGAGCACTGCGGGAATGCCCGGGTACGGGGTTGTCTGGTCGTGCCAGTGATCGCGGTAGATGGTGCGGAAGACATCCAGCGCCTGGTCGACGGCTTCCGGGCGGTTTGCCGCTGCAGCGGGAAGACAGCGTTCGACGAGGGCCCGTGCGCCGTCGCCGACGAAGCTCAGGTAGGATGCCTCCGGGTGGGCCGGGTGGCCGAGGCGCCCGAGCATGGCATTCGCTGAGTTGGCGAGGTCCGCGATGCTGTCGATGAGTGTTCCGTCGAGATCAAAGAGGATCGCCTTGGGTGGGGAGTGAGGAGGAGGCATCCTGGCAGCCTTCTGTGGGCGGTGCAGTGACGCTTGGGGTTTTTTGTCAATCGACAGGAACATTCGGGAGGTTCCAGATCTCATCGGCATACTCCTGAATCGTCCGGTCTGAAGAGAATTTTCCGACCAGGGCGGTGTTCAGGATGGCCATTTTTGCCCAGCGTCTGCGGTTGCGGAAGGCGCTGTCTACTTCTGCCTGCGAGTCGAGGTATGCCCGGTAGTCAGCCAGAACCAGGAATGGGTCGCCGCCATCGAGCAGCGAGTCACGGATCGGCCGGAGTTCATCGGATCCGGTGAAGAAGTCAGAGGCGAGCCAATCGACGACTGCGCGGAGTTCCTCGTCCTGCCAGTAGACGTCGTAGGGGTTGTATCCCTGGAGCTGGAGGGCATCGACTTCCTCGACGGTGAGTCCGAAGATGAAGATATTCTCGTCACCGACTTCCTCCTGGATCTCGACATTTGCGCCATCGAGTGTGCCGATCGTGACGGCGCCATTGAGGGCGAGTTTCATGTTGCCGGTGCCGGAGGCTTCCTTACCAGCGGTGGAGATCTGCTCCGAGAGGTCGGCGGCAGGGATGATTTTCTCTGCCAGTGAGACCGAGTAGTTCGGGAGGAAGGCGACTTTGAGTTTCCCCTGGATCTTCGGGTCGTTGTTGATCACGCGCCCGACGCTGTTGATGGCATGAATGATGTTTTTTGCCAGTGCGTATCCGGGTGCGGCCTTGGCGGCGAAGACGAAGACGCGCGGGACCACGTCGAGATCGGGGTTCTGTAAGAGCCGGCGGTAAAGAGTGAGGATATGGAGGAGATTGAGGTGCTGGCGCTTGTATTCGTGCAGGCGCTTGATCTGGACGTCGAAGAGAGCATTGGGATCGACCTCTACCTTACAGCTTGCGAGGATGACCTTTGCCAGTGCTACTTTGTTCTGGCGCTTGATGTCCATGAACTGCTGCTGGAAGTCCACGTCGTCGGCGAGTTTCACGAGTCCGGAAAGTTTGGAGAGGTGTTTCGGCCAGTCGTCGCCGCAGTGTTCACTGGCGAGTTGGGCGAGCTTCGGGTTGCAGGCGAGAAGCCACCTGCGCGGGGTGATGCCGTTGGTTTTGTTATCGAAGCGCCGCGGGTAGAGGGCGTCGAGTTCAGGAAAGAGTTTTTCCTTGAGCAGGCGGGAATGGAGGGCGGCAACGCCATTGGTGGTGTGGCTGCCGATCACCGAGAGGTTTGCCATCCGGATCATCTGCGGGTGGCCTTCCTCGATGAGTGAGAGCTGGCGCTTCATGGCGTCGTCACCGGGCCATTTTGCCTCGACTTCCTCCTCAAGGAAGCGGCGGTTGATCTCGAGAATGATCTCGAGATGCCGCGGGAGAACACGCGCGAAGAGCGGGACACTCCAGCGCTCGAGGGCTTCTGGGAGGAGGGTGTGATTTGTGTAGCTGAAGACCCTTTGGCAGAGCTTCCAGGCGTCGCTCCACTCGGCTTCCACTTCATCGATAAGAATTCGCATGAGTTCGGGAACGGCCACGGCGGGGTGGGTGTCATTGAGCTGGATGGCGACCTTCTCGGCGAAGTTCGTCCAGTCATTCCCGCCTTTGAAGTGCCGTCGGATGAGGTCGTGCAGCGAGCAGGAGACAAAAAAGTACTGTTGGACGAGGCGGAGCTCTCTCCCGCTTTCGGTGGCGTCGTTCGGGTAGAGTACTTTAGAGATAGTCTCCGAGAGGGCCTTTTCCCGGACCGCGTCGACGTAGCCGCCCTGGTTGAAAATGTCGAGGTTGAAATCTTCGGAAGCAGTCGCCTCCCAGAGTCGGAGCACGTTCACGGTATCGGTCCGGAACCCGGCGACCGGGATGTCGTGCGGAACGCCGAGGAGGTCTTTCCCGCCGATCCAGTTGATGTGGCAATGACCGAGTTCGTCGAACTTTTTTTCAACGTGGCCGTAGACCCGGACTTTGACTGCGTATTCCGGACGGGTGATCCCCCAGGGGGTGCCGTAACGGCGCCATTCGTCGGGTTTCTCGACCTGCTGGTCGTGGTCGAAGGTCTGCCTGAAGAGACCGAATTCGTAGTAGATTCCATATCCGACAGAGGGGAGATCGAGCGTGGTCAGGGAGTCGAGAAAGCAGGCTGCGAGCCGGCCGAGACCGCCATTGCCAAGACCCATGTCAGGTGCCCCTTCGGCGACCTCGTGGAGGTTCTTGCCGTATTCTAAGAGTGCTTCCTCGGCTGCTTCGAAGATCTCAAGGTTGCGCAGATTGTTCTCGAGAAGTCGTCCCATGAGGTATTCGAGCGAGAGGTAGTAGACGCGGCGGACATTTTTCTCATTGTGGACTTTGCGGGAACGTGCAGCCTTGTCGAGAAGGCGGTCGCGAACCGAGAGGCAGGTCGCGATCCACCAGTCGTTGTCGGTGGCGCTGTCGACATCGTGCGCGAGGGTGTAGCGCAGGTGATTGCGGATCGAGGAACTGAGACCCTCGACAGTATTCTGGGTGTTAAAATTGAATCCGGCACTGGGCTTTGAGCCTGTTGCATTCGGGGTCTTGGTCGTCGTGGTGTCCATCTCTGACTGGTCGATTTTTGTTACTGCAATGTCCGAAGGCATACGGTTCTCTGGGGGGCGGGTGCCCGCCGCCGTCGGCTGGAAAGGGTGAGACGATAACCAGAAATGCCTGCTTGGGTAGTGAAAATACCGGGTGCCGGGATGAGGCGGGCGGATTCATTCCGAGTGGCTGCCGGATCTGCTTAACAAGGTTCCCCAGCGGGGGTTATACGGGTGGACGTCGGTGGTCGGGATGCCGGCGGAATTGACGAGTGGTCGGCGCTCATTGGCCCAGCAAAAAATTGAGCCTTCCAAGTTTGATGCGTTCTGGAAGCCGGCTGCGGAAAGGTCCCGCACGAGGGCGGACGAGCGCAGGCCTACAGAGCAGTAGACAACGATCGCAGCCTGGTGGTCCGCCACCTCGGCCGTAACCGCATCGACAGAGGTGAGGTGGAGTGCCCCGGGCAGGTGACTGCGGGCAAACTCCTCCCGGGACCGGCAGCCGATGACGAGAGGTGGAACCTCCCCGGGTGCTCGAGCGGGGGTGCTGAGCTGGTCGGCGAGGAGGGCGGTCGAGGTCTGTCGAACCTCGGAAAAATCGTCTGCGATGCGGCTGTAGACAGCCGCCCAGGTGGGTGCCTTGTCTGCGCGGCGGTAAAGGCTGCGCAAGCCCAGCAGAGCACCGCTCAGGGCGAGGAGGAAGAGCAAAAGTCCTGCGAGAAACCAGCGGCTGGCAAGCCCTTCAAAGAGCGGTGCTGTCATCGCGGTGCTGCGCCATAATGAGGTGTTTCTTGATGACTTCCAGCTCGGTCGTCATGGCGTGGAGACTTTGCAAACAGGTGGCCTGCAGTTCCGGGTCGGTAAGTCTGCCCACTGCTGGGTGGATCTTCATGAAGGTCAGGGCGATGGTTTTGCAGTGTTCTTCGATGGCGGTGATTGGGTCTTTGTCAGGATCAGTGGTGGGCATGGTAGGAAAAGAGGAAGCGCACGCAGCGCACAGGACTGGGAAGGACTGGGAAGGACTGGGAAGGACTGGAAAGGGAAGGGGAGCAGGAGCGGATGCGGGGAACGAGAATGGACGGCTCGACGGTGCCTCAGCAAACGAAAAGAGTTGCCGTTTTTCAAGTGCGGGATGCGTGGTGGCTGGTGATGATCTGGTCGGCGAGGGCAGTCCATTCTGCCGCTGTGGTGGCTCTGCCCGAGCTGAACCGGAGCACGGCTGTCATGGTTGGCGGGGTTTCCCCCATCGCGGCGAGAACCGGCGAGGGCTTGCCTTTTCCAGCACTGCAGGCTGAGCCGGTGGAGACCTGAAACCCCGCCCGGGAAAGGGCAGTTAAGAGGCGTGTGTTCCGCACCGCAGGGAAGGCGACCATCGAGGTATTCCAGAGGCGCTCCGCGTGCTGCCCGATGACCCGCGTGCCTGGAATGCTGGCAAGCAGGCGGCTCTCGAAAGCATCGCGGAGAGTGTGGTCTGGAGCGGGAGCGCGCGCGGCTTCTTCGAGCGCGGCCACCATGGCGGCGACCGCCGGGTAGTCTTCAGTGCCGGCGCGTCGGCCTGCTTCCTGCGGCCCGCCGATGGCGCTCCGAAAGACCGGGTCGTCCTCGGGGATGACGAGAAATCCGACACCCTTCGGGCCGCCGAATTTGTGGGCGCTGGCAGTCAGGTAGTCGCAGGCCGAGGCGAGGTTTCTCCCCGGCAGCTTGCCCACCCATTGAGCAGCGTCTGAGTGGAAGGGAATCCCGGCCGGGCGGCAGAGGCGGCTGATTTCCGCCCACGGCTGGAGGGTGCCGACTTCGTTGTTCGCAGCGATGACTGAGACGAGGGCGGGGGGAGTGTCCGCCGGGGAGACCTGTTCCGCGAGCGAGTCGAGGTCGACCTGGCCATCGGAAGTGACCGGGAGGCGCCGGGCGCGGGCGCCAAAGAACGCGCGCGCGGGCTCGAGCACGCTGGGGTGGTCGGTGGCCCCGGTGGCTACCACCGAGCCGGGAAAGCTGCGCGCGAAACTGGCAAAGAGTGCGTGATTTGCCTCGGTGGCGCCGGATGTGAACAGAATGCGCTCGGGTGCTTCGCAGTCGATCAGCTCGGCGATCCGTAGCCGGGCGGCATCGAGCAGGTGGTCGACGCGGGCCGCTTCAGGATAGAGCGAGGACGGGTTCTGCCACGCCTCGTCCTGGGCGCTGAGCCACGCCTCCCGCGCAGCGGCGGAAAGCGGCGTGGTGGCATTGTGGTCGAAGTATCCTCGAGGGGCCGAGTGTTCTGGTGGGTCGGTGGTCACGCTGGCGCAGGGGATGGAATTTTTATTCGCCTGCTTTCAGGGCAGAGGGGATTTTTTACTGGTGGTTTCTCTGGTAGAGGCAGGCGATTCCGTAGGGTTCCTGCGAGAAGATTTCCTCCTGGGTGAGGTGCTTTTCTTTATCCGCCCAAGCGATCGGGAAGAGGCGACTGATCCGGCCGTAGTTCAGTGTTGTGAACAGGCATTGCGTCGTCTCTTTGGTAAGAAAATAACGGCACCCGAGA
This sequence comes from uncultured Verrucomicrobiales bacterium, assembly GCA_943789025.1. Taxonomy (GTDB): domain Bacteria; phylum Verrucomicrobiota; class Verrucomicrobiia; order Verrucomicrobiales; family DEV007; genus CALSSN01. The sequence continues at coordinate 223,952 of CALSSN010000016.1, read as the reverse complement.
TGGCTGAACCCGTGGGGGGTGAAAAGTGCATTCATCTCCTCGATGGTATAGCCGGGACGGACGTGGCCGTCGTTGGGAAAGAGTTCCGGAGGGTGGGGAGTGCTGATCAGGGCATAGCCGCCGGGTTTGACCACCCGGGCGACTTCCGCGGCGGCAGCGCCGTGGTCCGCGATGTGTTCGAAGACCTGGGTGGAGACCACCGCGTCGACAGAGGCGGCATCCACAGGCAGCTGCGAGAGGTCAGCCTGGTGGCATTCCCTGTCTGCCTGTCGGCCATAATTCGAGACCAGGCACTGGTAATTGTCTGTGAAGGGCTCGACTCCGATGATCCTGGTGCAGAAACCATCGGCTTGGAGACGGATCGACATTTCACCGGATCCAGCTCCGGCATCAATCAGGGTGTCTCCGAGGCGGGCTTCCGGAAGCTGACGGATGAGCTCAGCGAGAACCCGGTATTCGATGCGGTAGCGGATCGTGTTAGCGGTCAGGCAGTAGTTTCTGGCCAGACCGCGCAGCGCTTCCTTGAGGGTTCTCATGGCAGGGGGAGAAAAAATTGTCGATGCTTAGGTGCGCAGGTCGGATGAACAGGCGGTGGCGGGAGCGATCACCCAGGCTTCGCAGCACGCTGGAGTCACTCCTCTTTGATCGCGTATCCCTCAAGATTGATGGTGAAGTGGGAGGGGTCGATCCGAGAGTTTTTTTTCATCGGGTGAAAACGCAGGAGGATCGAGGACTTGTCCCGGAACATGAGCATGAATTCGCGGAGGTCGCCACGCCTAGTGTCGGCTACGACGATCATTTTGCGCACGGCAGTAGCAATTTTTTTCTCGAGGAACCCGAAAGTGGCCACGATCTGGTCCGGGTCGGAATCTGCCGGATGGCAGGAAAGGAGTTTAAGCTTCCCTTCCCACCCGGCGGGGTCGGCATCGAAGAAAGTTGAGAACCCGAAGCCGAGTCCGTGCATCTCTTCATTGGCCTGCTCACGGGATTTGAGCTTGGCCTTCCGGCGCGGCGGGTCGAGTTCAGCCACGCGACCTTCGGCATCCTGGATGAGGATGAGTTTTGGCGGATCGCCGACTTCCCACCGGAAGCCAGCATCGCGCTGCCACCACATCCTGCCCTCGGAGATCAGCGGGCGTTTGATGGTCCGGAGTTGTCGCACCTGCCGGAAAGTTACTTCCAGGGAAGCGGTCTCGCGCTGGACTTCAACCCAGCGGTCGAGCTTTGCCTTTGTGGTCGGGTCGATCTCGGCCCGGGCAGATAATGGCATCACCACGACCGCGCAAAAAGCGACAAGCGGGGAGAATGTGAGCAGCAACGGATGAGTTGGCATGTCAGAGGAGGGTGGGCGTTTCTGGGCTTTTAAGCCTCTGAGCAAAAGGGGGATCTTCTGGAGGCTGCGTGGCGTGCCGTAAAGCGGAGGTGATGGTGGAACTGTGTGCCTACTCTTGACTTGCCAGCGAGGCAAGAGAGGAGGGATAAAATTGCGTGTTCCAGCCCTTGCTTGATCGTCGCGGGCGGGCGAAGCTCATGGATTCTAAAGAGGAGAGTGGTGGGTGCCTGGTGGCCCCCGCGGTCTTCAAAACCGTTGAGAGCTGGTGATCCCAGGTCTGGTTGGTTCGATTCCTTCCCTCTCCGCCGCTACCCTTTACGCTGGCAGGGATTGATTGACCTGAAGGGTGAAGGGTGAAGGGTGCGCCTGGACCAGCGTGCGCCTCGCCCGGCCCATGCCGGAAAAAAAGAGTGATGCGACGATTTTCTGCAAGGGGGCAGAAATGGCTGGAATGATGCTTTGAAGAGTGGCAGTATACTGCAAGTCTGATAACAATGCCCTGGTATCTGAGCCGATGTAAAAGTGGGAAGACAGGGGTAAAAAACACCAACTTAAAGTAAGCAAGATGAGAAACACAAAGAAACTAGTCATTGGAATGGCTGCAGCAGCATCTGTTCTCCTGGTGGGGTGCGAGTCACCGTCACCCTACCGAGATAATGTCAACACCAAGAGGGGTGCCGTAGGTGGTGGCCTGCTGGGTGCAGCTGTCGGTGGCATCATTGGGCACCAGTCGGGACGCGGCATCGAAGGAGCTGCCATTGGCGCAGGCGCAGGAGCCCTCGGCGGCGGCGTTATCGGATCCTCAGTGGATGAGCAGAATGCCCGCCAGCGTGCAGCACAAAGCTATTATCCTCCGCAGCAACAGTACTATCCCCCCCCTCAGCAGCAGCGGTATAACGCGCCGCCGCCTCGTCCTTATTAGGAACGGAGGAACGGAGGAACGGAGGAACGGAGGAACGAGGGCAGGGAAGCCCTGCTGCGTTTTGGCTTGCAAAGAGCGTAAGGCGGACTGGGAATCCGGGGCCTTGATTGAATGAGGTGTCGTTGATTTGGCCCTGGTTGCAGGCTGCGGCTCCCGGTGCTTCTGGGGAGATTCCGGGCAAATTTCGGGATGTGTCTCCCGGGGGGTGACTTGTGTTTGTTTCCGCCTGCTCACTCAGGAGGTGTGCTGGATGCAGACGTCTTTCCTTTTTCCTTTGCGGAAAGAATTCCCGGAGACGAGGAGAATAAACCAGCCTCCCCAGGCGAGAACCATTCCGGCGTGGTAGCAGGCCTGGCCGTGCGTGTAGCTCAGGTAACTAACAGACAGAGCGACGGCAAGATACTGCCAGTGCCAGGCGGTTCGGCCGGCCACCGCAAGGAGGGCGAGAAGGGGCAGCGAGTACCACGGGTGAATGGTGGCGGTGGTCATAAGCACAAGCCCGTAGGTGAGAGCGGCAGCTCGGGGAAAGCTCCACCTTTGGAAGCATCCTTTGGCATAAAGCACGGGAAGGATGCCAAGCAGAATGCACTGGAGGAGAAGAGCGACGATTTTCGACGAGTCGCCGGAGCCGCCGAGCAACCCGGAGCCCCGAAGGAGCATGTCGCCCACCAGGACGAAGAACTCGTAGATGCCCGCATTGAACTCGAAGGCGCCGGTATAAAGGTCCATCGAGGATTTGAGGTTTGCCGGAACGAATGGAGCGAGAAATGGGAGCCAGACGAAAACGCTGGTCGCGGCGGCGACCCACCACCACCGCCACCCGACCACGGCGAGAAGCCAGGGGAGCAGAAGAAGCGGGTGGAGCTTAACCCAGACGGCGAGGCTGAGAGCAGCCACAGCCAGCCAGCTGCGACTTCGCGTGAGGGCGAAGCAGCAAAGAATAAGCAACCCTGCCGCCGCTGCCTCTGAATGGGCCTGCCCCCAGGATTCGACGACCACCGCAGGGTGCCAGGCATAGAGAACAAGCGCTCCGGGCCGAGCCAGGCGAGCGAGCAGCAGCAGTCCGCCTAATTCTATCAGACCGAGGACAAGTTTCAGCGTCCAGATGCCGAGACCTGTCTGTAGTTTCTCGCCGAGCGCCCCCAGTGCGAAAAGTAACTGGCTGGTGGCAGGGTAGACGGAGAAGTAGTCTGGCGAATTGAGAGCAGTGAGGTCGAGGGTTTTTTGGATCGAGGAGAGGGCGGGATCACTCGGAAGATGTTCGAAAGGGTTCCCGCCCTGGAGTGTGATCCAGCCGTCCCAGAGGTAGCGGTGGACGTCATCGGAGAGGGTCGGTGGCATGGCAAAGGCAACCGCGCGCAGGAAGATCGCGATGAGAAGAATGCGCTTGATGGTGAGGGTGCTTTGCTCTTTTTCTTCCACCTGGCGATAGGCTAGAAATCCGCCAAGCGCCCAGACTGCCCAGCCGATCGGGACGAGTGGCCTCAGGGAATCGTGCAGAGATCCAACGAAGCAGGCAGCCAGTCCCACGGCGATGGCGCTGAGAGCGAGGCGCAGCGACCTCGACCATGGCGTTTCGAGAACAGGGGGTGTGTCTCCGGATGAGGCAAGAGCGTCGCGTGTCATCGCTTCGTGGGGGGATCGGTTGGGCCGGCCGCTTTTTTTTCAGGTTGGGGCCGACCAAGAGCATGCGCAAGCTCCGCCGCTCATCCATACATCTGCGGGGAAGATGGCAGAGGTTTGAAATGTCTCGTTTTTTCGGGCGGAAAAGGATCGAGAAAAAGCAGTCACTGCGCAGTTGCCAAATCCATGAAATGAACTAGCTATTGCATCCCCCGCGAAGTGGTCCGCAAAAAGAATAGACGGACAACTGGCCGGGGCGATAACGAGTAACTCCAAGGAACCATGTCAGTCGACCTCTCAAAATACCGGAACATCGGAATTTTCGCCCATGTAGATGCTGGGAAAACCACGACCACCGAGCGCATCCTCAAACTCACCGGCAAAGTCCACAAGCTCGGAGAAGTCCACGATGGCGAGGCCACTACAGACTTCATGGAGCAGGAACAGGAGCGTGGCATCACCATCCAATCTGCAGCCACCAGCTGCTTCTGGAAAGATTACCGCTTCAATATCATCGACACCCCAGGACACGTCGACTTCACGATTGAAGTCTACCGTTCTCTGAAAGTGCTCGATGGGGGAGTCGGTGTTTTCTGCGGGTCCGGCGGGGTGGAGCCGCAATCCGAGACCAACTGGCGCTACGCCAATGATTCGGAAGTCGCACGGATCATTTACGTGAATAAGCTCGACCGTCTCGGTGCGGATTACTACCGTGTGCTTGATCAGATCAAAACTGTGCTTGCTGCCAAGCCTCTGGTCATGGTGCTGCCGATCGGAACTGAGGACAATTTCGTCGGAGTCGTCGATCTGTTGACTGAGAAGGCATATGTCTGGGATGAATCGGGTCAGCCAGAGAATTTCGAGATCACCGACATCCCGGATAACATGAAAGAGCTAAGCGCAAAATACCGCGCTGAGCTTATCGAGACTGCGGTCGAGCAGGACGATGATTTGATGGAGGCATACCTCGAGGGGGAAATGCCATCGATCGAAGACATCAAGAAATGCATCCGCAAGGGCACGATTGCCCTCGACTTTTTCCCGACTTTTTGCGGCTCCTCTTTCAAGAACAAAGGAGTGCAGAATGTGCTCGATGGGGTGGTCGACTATCTGCCCAGCCCAACCGAGGTGCCGCCCCAGCCGGAAATTGATCTGGATGGGAACCCGCTGGGATCCTTCGCAGAGGTCACCCCGGATGGCCCGCTCCGGGCACTCGCATTCAAGATTATGGATGACCAGTTCGGCGCCCTGACTTTCACTCGCATCTATGCGGGTAAGTTGAATAAAGGAGATACCATTCTCAATACCTTCACCGGGAAGACCGAGCGAGTCGGTCGCCTGGTCGAGATGCACGCGGACTCGCGGGAGGAGCTCGATTCTGCGCAGGCCGGAGATATCATTGCTCTGGTCGGACTGAAAAACGTCCAGACCGGTCACACCCTCTGCGATCCTAAGAACTCGGCCACTCTCGAGCCGATGGTCTTCCCGGATCCGGTGATCTCGATGGCGGTTGCACCCAAGGATAAAGGGGCAGCCGAGAAACTGGGGACTGCACTGGGAAAAATGCTTAAGGAAGATCCGTCGTTCCGAGTCGAGACCGATCTCGATTCAGGTGAGACGATTCTTAAGGGAATGGGTGAGCTCCACCTCGATATCAAGGTGGATATCATCAAAAGAACGCACGGAGTCGAGTGTGAAGTGGGTGCACCCCAGGTGGCCTACCGCGAGTCGATCACGAAGAAAATCGAAGACAGCTATACCCATAAGAAGCAGTCTGGAGGCTCCGGTCAGTTCGGAAAAATTGACTTCATTATCGAGCCGCTTCCCAAGGAAGAGGACGAAGATGGCAAAGGCTTTCTGTTCGAGTCCAAGGTCGTCGGTGGGAATGTTCCCAAAGAGTTCTGGCCGGCGATCGAGAAAGGGTTCCGGACATCGATTGTCAAAGGACCACTGGCTGGCTACCCGCTGCTTGATGTTAAGATCACCCTGGTGGATGGCGCCAGTCACTCGGTGGACTCGAGTGCGGTCGCTTTTGAAGTCTGCGCCCGGGCCGCATATCGGCAGTCGATGCCGAAAGCTGGGCCGCAGATTCTCGAGCCGATCATGAAGCTCGATGTGTTCACTCCCGAGGACAATGTCGGCGACGTGATTGGTGACCTCAACCGTCGCCGCGGCATGATCAAGGAACAGGAAAGGACTCCAACCGGGATTCGGGTCAAGGCCGATGCGCCTCTCAGTGACATGTTTGGTTACATCGGCGATCTGCGGACCATGACCTCTGGTCGCGGCCAGTTTTCCATGGAGTTCAGTCACTACGCGCCCTGCCCGAAGAATGTCTCAGAAGAGGTGATCAAGGCTGCTCAGGAAGCTGAAGCTGCCAAGCGAAAGTAAGGAGGGCAGCGAAAAGGCGAGCACGAATCGCATTCAATCCCCTCAAGGAAAAGAAAAAGCCGACGGCAGACCGTCGTCCCGATTGCCGTTTTTCTGCTTACAGTGCCTCCGGTTCCTTGAGGAGCTCACTGATCCGAGCTAGAAGCCTTCCCGCGCCGCCGCCATCGAGAATCCGGTGGTCGAAAGAAAGCGTGATTTCTGCCTCGGTGACGGGGATAAAGTTATCCACCTCCTTGCTCCAGACAGGTTTTTTACGTCCTACTCCAAGCCCGAGAACAAGGTTCTGTTCCGGCAGCGGGATCGGGGTTGCCCAGACGATGCCGAAGGATCCGAAGTTGGTTACCGTGGCAATCCCCGGCCTGAGTGCTTCTGTCGGGAGGCGGCGTTTGCGGGCGAGCTCGACGAGCTCGTTGTAGTCATCGACCAGCTCGGAGAGTGAGCGTTGGTCGGCGTTCTCAATGACCGGGACGAGGACGCCGTCAGCCACCTCGACAGCGAAGCCGATATCGATCGAGCTGGGGTGGACAATGCGTTCACCGATCAAGCGACCACCGACGGCAGTGTTTTCAGAAATGGCGATGGCCAGGGCACGAAGTGCGTAGAGAGCTGGCCCGGGTTTTTTGCTTTGCGTTTTCCGGTGCACAAGAACGGAATCGAGCACGACGGGTGATCCGACAGTGGCAAGCGGGCGCGTCCAACTCCTCCGCATCGAGTCAGCCACTGCGATGCGCATGGGCGAGGCGTCGGTTAGAAGTTCATCGTCGAGGCGGGAGAGAAATTTTTCAAAGTCTTCCACAGTAACCCTGCCCCCGGCTCCGGTACCTGCGATCGCTGCCAGATCCGAGGCGTTGAGGCCGAGTTCGTCCATGCGACGGCGCATGCGTGGTGAGATGTAGGAGGCGCCGGTGGCATTTGCTGGGACCGGGAGTCCCTTGACGATGGGTTGCACCTTAGGTTCTTCCGGCACGGCCAGACCGGATCCGTTGTCCGGGGCGAAGTGCGGTTGCTCTTCTTCTTCTTCCTTCGTTTGTTGGCCTGCGTCGGTGCTCGCAGCTGTTTTTTCAGCGTCGCCGCTGCTTACGTCATCACGCAGTTTGCTCGTAATCGGAACCGCGTCACACTCCATAGTCGCAAGATTTGTGCCGATCGGGTAGCTTTCATCGACCTTGGCACGAATTTCTTTGATGGTGCCGGAGCGGGGAGTAGTCACCGCCATGACTGCCTTGTTGGTCTCCACCTCCATAATCTCCTGATCAGCCAGGACTTTGTCGCCGACTTGAATCTTGATCGATACAATCACGGCCTCGGCGATGGATTCGCCAAGTTGGGGCATGAGGATGGGAACGTCAGCCATAGGAGAGAATCTCGGATAAAAGGGGTAATGCGAAGACGGGTCGAATGCGAACTTTTATTGTCGCGTCACGGAAGCAGGTGTCTGCGAGCTGCCGGAGTGGGCATACTCGGCAGGCACGGTGCCGGAAATCTTACACGCAATGCTGCAGATTTGTCGCGGGTTTCGGGAATTTTCCTCCCCTCCCGCTTGTGATTTCTTCGGCAGACTCACTCTTGCGGCGAGGGCCCGCAGGTGCTGTCTTCTCTTCCTATGGCTGAGGCTTACTCTACTTTTTCTCTCGAGGAGGGTGCTGCCGCTCCTGAGTTCTCGCTGCCTGATGCGACCGGGCGCTGCTTTGCGTTTTCTGAGGTGGCTGGGAAGAACGGCTTACTGGTGATTTTCGCCTGCAATCACTGCCCTTTCGTGGTGCACCTGGCCGAGGCGCTTGCCGGGTTCGCGGAGGAATGCGCTGCGCAGGGGGTCGGTGTGGTAGCGATTAACTCGAACGATGTTGAAAATTACCCGCAGGATGCTCCGGAGGCGATGCTGCGCTTCGCTGGAGATTTTGGTTGGGATTTCCCCTACCTCTACGACGAGACCCAGGAGGTGGCAAAAGCCTATGCGGCAGCCTGCACTCCGGACTTTTTTCTCTTCACGGGTGATTTGAGGCTTCATTACGCCGGGCAGTTTGATGCCTCCCGGCCGAAAAACGAGCGGGTTCCTGTCACCGGGGAGGACCTGCGGAGGGCGCTCGACGGGATGCTGACGGGTGCGCCACCGATCGCAGGTGCTGTCCCGAGTTCTGGCTGCAACATCAAATGGAAGCCGGGAAACGCTCCGTCTTACTTTGGCTGAAAAAAAGGATCAATGAGAGGGTGGCTGGGCTTCGTCATTGATTCTCCCGGGCCGGTTGCTGCGATGAGGCTTGCACCTGCTCCGGGACGGGAGCACTTTTCGACGTAATCTTTTCAATCCGGATCTCACAAAAAAATGACCTGGCTCGCTTTTGCTTTTCTCACTGTTTTTGCCTGGGGCGTCTACGGCGTCATGCTTCATACCGGCCAGATGGCAATCGGAGATCCAGAATTGGGCCGCTACAAAGCCTTCCTCTGGGTGGGGATCGCATATTTCTTGACTGCGGTGGTTGCGCCGCTGGTTCTCATCGCAGCGAAAGGAGGCGATCTGCGATTCTGGTCCTATCCGGTCAAGGGTCTGAGCTGGAGCTTCGTTGCCGGAATTATGGGAGCGATTGGTGCTTTCGGAGTGCTCCTTGCCTTCGGAGCCAAGGGGTCGCCACCGGTGGTCATGGCGATCGTTTTCGCCGGGGCGCCGATTATTAATGCAGCTGTCTCACTGAGTCTCCACCCTCCGAAGGGAGGGATCAGTTCAGTGCCATTCCCGTTTTATCTCGGCATTGTTCTGGCTGCGGTGGGAGGGTGTCTGGTGACGTTTTTTAAACCCGGCCCGGGTGGTCCGCCCAAGGGAGAAGGCAAGTCCCCGGCACCGCTCGCGTCTGGGGTGGATCCCGGGGAGTAGCATGGCCGTGGTGTGTGGTTCTTCCGGAGCCAGTGACGGGAGGCAAAAAACGCCTTTGTGTGTAGCTTTGGATTGCAGAGAGAGTCGAGGCGGGTAATGTGTTCGCATGAACACTTCAAGGCCGAATGCAGGGTGCTCTGAAAAAGAAAAAAAAGCCACGCTTGTGGCGTTGCGGAACCTGCTTGGCACAAAGTTTTCCAGTGCGGTGCCCCCAGGGTTTGCGGCTCTGCCCGCTCACGCTCACACTCAGAATCAAGCCACCGGCATGAAGCCGCCGGCTTCGTTGGCGGACGTCCAAGACGGCAGTCACGCTCCGACATGGAAGACAGAAGCAGGCAGCGGCAGCGGCAGCGGCTGCGGCATCCCCGGTATCGATCGTCTGAATCTTCCGCGAGATGGTATCAGTGAAATATCGGTAGAGCCTCCAGCACCTGGTTGTGGTCTGGTTCTTTCTGCCGTGCTCAGGGAAGAGCTGGCAGCAGGCCATCCCGTTGCCCTTGTGGATGCGGAAGATTGTTTCGATTTTTCTGACCTCGAATCGGTGCTGCTCGGGCGGTTGTTCTGGGTCCGTTGCCGTCACCCTGAGGGGGCGCAAAATGGCACCGGAAAAGAGAGGAAGAAGAACCAGGAACTGAGAACAGGAAACAGGAGAGCGCTGTCTGGTTGTGTGGAGAGGGCGCTCAAGGTGGCGGATCTTCTCCTGCGTGACGGAAATATCAGAACCGTGCTCCTCGATCTTCAGGCATGCCGGGAAAAAGAGCTTCGGAGCATCCCGAAGAGCACCTGGTTTCGCCTCCGCACTCTCGCGGACACCGCGGAGATCCGGTGTCTGGTTTTTACCCCCCGACCGATGGTTCCGAGTGCTCGCGTACGTCTGGATATGGCGCAGTTGCAGCTTTCTCTGGTAACGCTTGATGATCGTCGCGAGGACATTCATTCGGTACTTGAGGTTCAGGTGCTTCGCGACCGAAGAGGTTTCGAGGCAGGTGCAAGGTTGCTTTGTGCGGGTTGAACCGGTTTGTCATGTTCGCGACTTTTCATGCGCCGGACTTCATGCTTCAGGTCGCGCGTCGAGTTGCGCTCGAGGCGCAGAAACTGCGCGTGCCCGATCTGGTTGCTCTCATCGACGGCGAGCATGGTGGCAGTGGTGGCCGAAAGGCTGGGAGTTCGGACAAGGGGTGGATTGTCGAAGCGGATGCTGGTGCTCTGGCGCAAGGAGTCGAGATCGGGATGACAGCGAGTCAGGCGTATGCGCGTCATGCCGGGCTGGTCCTGCTCCGCCGGGACATCGAGGCAGAGAACTGCGCTGTTACCGAGATGCTTGCGTTTGCGGAAAAACTCTCTCCCCGCTTCGAAGCCACTTCTCCGGGGGTGGTGACGCTTGACCTGCGAGCCGTCACTCTGCCTGCCACGCCTGCGGCGCTCCGGTCATACGCTCTGGATGTGCTCGGGCAAGCACGCGAGCAGTGCGCGCTTGGTGATCTGCTCCTCGGCTTGGCTGATGGGCCGGAAGCGGCCATGCTGGCAGCGTTACGGGCCGATCCGGTGTGCGTTTCTCTTCCCTCCGCGGCAACGGGTGGCGGCGGATCGGCGAGGGTGGCGGAGTTGCCGCTCTCGAGCCTTGCGCCTGATCCGGGGGTGGCGGGGATTCTTTCTGACTGGGGAATTGTTACGGTGGCGCAACTGGTGGCCTTGCCTCGTGATGAAGTTGTGCGGCGCCTCGGCACGGTCGGGGCTCGGCTCTGGGATGACGCAGCGGGGAAAGGCGGGCGTCTTCTCGATCTCGAGCGCGGCAAAAAACGTTACCTGCGAGTGAAAGAACTCGAGTATCCGCTCGATGCGCTCGAGCCGTTGCTTTTCCTCCTGCGCCGGATGCTCGAAGAATTGCTCGCCGAGATTGCGGGGGATTATCTGGTGGTGGTGCGGATGCTTCTGGTGCTTGGTTTTGCCGATGGCCGGAGGCGCCGTGAAGAAATAAAACTTCCCGCAGCGAGTTGCGACCTGGAGCTCCTGCACCGGGTTCTTCATACACGTCTCGACGGGGTGGAAGCGAAGGCGCCGCTGGAGAAACTGGCTCTCAAGCTCTTTCCTGCCCGGCCGACCGCAAGCCAGCAGGGACTTTTCGGGAGGGGGGTTCGGGACCCGCACCAGCTGGCTGAAACCCTCGCGCAGATCGAGGCGCTCCTCGGCAGAGACGGTCTTGCCGGAAGCCCGCAACCGCTCGATGGATACCGTTCGGATGCCTTCGTCATGCAGCCGTTTACTCCTGTGGACATTCCGGCGATCGGCAGCGCGGCGGAAGAGGTCAGATTGATGGATGCGGATGCGGCACTTTTCCAGGGTGACACCAACCAGAAGCCGAAGTGGGGGCTGCCCTTACGTCGCCTGCGACCACCTGAGCGGATTGACGTTGTCGAGAACCGTGGCGCCGACAAAGGTGCCGGTGTTGTTAGTCTGCTTGAGATCCGGAGCGGGCGGTTTTGCGGGCGGATCGGTGCATGTCTCGGCCCATGGATTTTTTCCGGAGACTGGTGGGGTCAAGAGGCATGGCAGAGAGAGGAATGGGATGTGGAACTGGAAACGGGCGGTCTCCTCCGTATCTCTCGCGATGGCAAAGGAAAGTGGCAGCTGGAGGGGATCTACGGATAGAAGGGCCACGCGAAGATGCAAAGCTGGAGAGCGCCGGTATCTTCCGGTGAGCGGTCGGTGTGGCAGAGTTACAACCTGTCATCCAGGTGCCCGTGGCGCCTCCGCCGGCCAGTGTCGGGCACCGCCGTGGATCTTCTGTTTGGATCGAATCCCCAGCCCGGAGCCATCGCAGAGATCTATGGCTGCGATGACGGAGTGGGAGTCTTCGTGCGCGACTTCGCCGCCGCGTGGGACAAGGTCGCGAACCTCGACCACTTCGAGATATCGAGATAAACGGGCGTGAGCAGTTGGCGATGGCACGCGGTCACTTCGCTTACCCGGCTGCGAGGACAGCTCGGCGCGTTGCACCGTCGAGACAGTACCAGCTTCCAGGCGCGAGATCCCCGAGTGGCAGAGTGCCGATCCCGACCCGGATCAGCCGGAGTGTCGGGTGGCCGACCTTGGCAGTCATACGCCGGACCTGCCGATTTTTCCCTTCTCTTAACTCGAGCATGAGCCACGATGTGGGAAGCTCCCTGCGCACGCGGACCGGCGGATCTCTCGGGGGAACTGCAGGTGCTGTCTTGAGCAGGCGGGCCCGGCACGGGAGGGTCCGGTAGCCTTTGATCTCGAGCCCGCCCTGTCGGAGTCGCTCGAGCGCTGCAGCTTCCGGGATGCCCTCGACCTGGACGTGGTAGCGGCGGCGGTGTCGGTGGCGGGGGTGGAGGAGGCGGTCGACGACTGCGTTTTCGTCTGTGAGGAGAAGAAGCCCCTCCGAGTCCATGTCGAGACGACCTACTGGGAAGACCTGGTCGGGCAGGTCGAGTTCCCTGAGTGTCCGCTGGTCCGGTTCGTCCGGATTCTGGTTGAACTGACTGAGAATGCCGTAGGGCTTGTGGAGGGCGAGCAGCACTTTTTTTACCGTATCTGGCATCGAGTGGCTCTGCAATCTCACAACGAATGTCTGGCCAGTTGCCGTCTGCGCCTTTGCGGCGAGGGCAAAAGCGGATTAGTTCCTCGCGTGTTTGAGATCGTAATCACCGAGAAGTGGCTCCTTGAGATAGGTGGCTGGAAAGTCATGAAGGAGGCGCGCAGCGCATACAATGCCGGGGCGGTCCTCGAGGCAGGTTACAGCGCGGGTCTGCTCAAGGGGACAGTGCGATCGAAGGGTAAGGAACTGGTGACCGGTCTCCATATCCGGGGAAGGACGGATATCGAAAATTATTGCAAGTGCTACGACGCACGACGGATGGGCATCATCTGTCACCATGCGATCGCCGCCGGGCTCTTTGTCGCTCTCGGTCCGAAGCAAGGATCATACGCGAGTGGTTCTTCACGAGCGGGTGGCGCCCCGCGAAGCGGTAGAAGAAGAGGTGAGGGCGGCGACCGCGGTGCGGAGGCCCCAGCTCTGCGGATTGAGTTTTCGCCGAGCTGGGTGGCTGCTTTGAGGAAAGGCAAGATCGCCGGCACTGTGGTGGCATCGGCAGAGGATCGTCCGCCGGACGCCGCAGATAGGCGTCTCTTTGTCTGGCTCCAGAAGCACGGCCTGGGAACGGCTCTGCCGGCGCACCTGACTTTGCCGCCGGCACTTGTGCCAGGCTTTTTGCAGGCGGCAGCAGGGCATAAGGAGCTGGTTTCTTCAGCCGCTGACACGGAGACAAGCAGGCTGCTGGGGGTCGGCAATCATCCGGCGCGGCTGCCGGCCACTGTCAGCCGCGAGGGCGACGCTTTTACCATCGAGCTCGATCTCTGCGCACAGACGGAGGCGCTTACGCTGGGTGAGCAGGCGACACCTGCACGCTTTCTGCTCAGCTGGGGAGATATCCTGCGGGTGTTTCCTGCGCCTGTCTTTCCGGCGAGTGATCCGGACTTTCTGCGCGACCTGTTAGATGGGTGGCCGGTGGAGCGGGACCTGTCGTGGGTTCTGGAGCACCTGGCTGCCCTCAGTGAATGCCTCCATTTCCCTGAGGGTTCAGCCCTCGACGCTCTGCAGCTGGTCCCTGGCGACGCTCAATTCGAGCTCCACATCGAAGGGTCACTCAATTTTCTCGAAGCCGAGCTTTTTGCCCGGTATGGCAAGCTCGCGTTGCAGGTCGGGGAGCCTGGTAGAGACGGATATTTCCCCGCGGAAGACCCTGCGGGGTCCCATCGCTTTCTGGTGCGGAACCTCCCTGCTGAGCAGCAGGCAGAGGAGAGTTTACTGCAAAACTTCGGATTTTTTAAAAAACAAGGAAAGTTAACAATCAAAGGAGAGCAGAAGATTTTACGTTTTTTGTCGAGTGGTGTACCGCGTCTTCAACGGGCGTGGAAAGTGCGTCTGGGCGCGCGGATTTCGACGATTGTCGGGCGTTACGAGCCGATTAGCATGCGGGCTGCGCCGCTCGGGAGCCTGGAAGGTGGGTGGTTCAGCTTTTCTGTCGATTTCGTCACCGGCGCTGGAACCCGGATCCCGCAGGCCGAGATCGCCCGGCTTCTGAGGTCCGGTCAGCCGAAGCTGTCGCTGCCGGGGGGAGGCTTCGGCTTGATCGATCTCGATGCAGCTGATGCGTTGCAGGCGACGCTGGTTGATGCGGGGATCGAACAGGGAGAGGAGGGCGGGTCGGCGCGGGTCTCTGCAGATGCTTTGGGTTTTCTCGCTGGGAGTCTCGCCGAGCTGGGTAGCGAGGTGGTTGGGGAATTTCCTGCGGCCTTTGAGGAACCCGCAACTGCGGAGCTTGAGGCGAAATTGCCGCAGCTTTTTCCTCTGCTTCGTTCCTACCAGGTCGAGGGCCTCGTGTGGTTGATCGGACGTCTTTCAGGATCCGGCGGATCCGGAGGGGGAGCGGTCCTGGCGGATGAGATGGGACTTGGGAAAACAATTCAGGCCCTCGCTGCTCTCGAATATCTGAAAATCACTGGGGGCGTGGTCGACCCGGTTCTGATCGTGTGTCCGACTTCGCTCCTCGAGAACTGGCGACTTGAGGCCGAGCGTTTCACACCGGGGCTTCACGCTCACATCTACCACGGTCCGGAAAGGGACGCAGGACAGCTTGTCAGGCACGATCTCACCATCACCAGTTATGGAATCGTGGCGCGGGATTCGCTGGAGATCGGAGCCAGACGGTGGGGCGCTGTGGTTCTGGATGAAGCCAGCCTGATCCGGAACCCGGATGCTCAGGTCTCGAAGGCAGTGCATTGCTTGGAAAGTCGGTGCCGACTCGCGCTGACCGGGACGCCGGTGGAAAACCGCCCCTCGGACTTGTGGTCGTTGATGGGGTTTGTGAGGCCGGGGTATCTGGGAGCCCGTAAAGATTTTATAGAACGCTTCGAAAAACCCCTGACCAGCGCACTGGGAAGTGATCGGGGCCAGGTCGCAGCACGCCTGAGGCGAAAAATCGCGCCTTTCATTCTCAGACGTCTGAAGAGCGAAGTCGCCACGGATCTCCCGCAGAAGATCGAACGTGTGTTGCCGGTGACGCTTCACCCCCGGCAGGCAGAAGTCTACCAGAGGATTCTTCAGGAAGGGCTCAACCGGGCCGAGGATGAGCGGAAAAAAGGCGGCCAGGGAGCCGCACGGATGTGTCTTCTCACCACCCTTCTGCGGCTCCGGCAGGTGTGCTGCGATCTGCGGCTGCTCGGTCTTGAGGACGGCGTGAGCAAGGAGCTGGAGTCAGCAAAGCTCGAAGCCCTCAAAGACCTGCTTCTGGAAGCTTTCGAGGGAGGTCACCGCTGTCTCGTCTTCAGTCAGTTTGCTGCGATGTTGCGGATTCTTCGCGATGAATTGAAGGCTGGAGGTATGCCTTCCTGCTACCTCGACGGGAGCAGTCAGGACCGTGCCGAACAGGTTGCTCTTTTTCAGTCGACCCCGGAAATCCCGGTCTTTCTCATCAGTTTGAAAGCCGGAGGATACGGCTTGAACCTGACCGCGGCGGACACTGTGATCCATTTTGACCCGTGGTGGAACCCTGCTGTCGAGGCGCAGGCTACGGACCGTGCCCACAGGATCGGCCAGAGTCGCAGCGTAAATGTCTACAAGTTGATCACGACCGGCACGGTTGAGGAAAATATTTTGCGTCTGCAGAAAAAGAAACGTGATATTCTCGATGCAGCGCTTGATGACGAGGCTCCGCTGATGAGTGGGTTGGGAGACGACGAGTTGGAAGTGATGCTGAACGGGGAACTCTGAAAAAAAGAGATCGGGCAGCCCTGGCTGCGAGGAGATACGGGAAGATGCACCTTGCATATGGGTGGCGCTGTCACGGCCTGTTTTTGCGCTCAGGAAGTTGAGTAAGGAGGGTCTGATTCATGGCGGTGCCCGTCATTGTTGTCCGCATTCTGTGTGGCACGGCGCGAGGCGGAAGTGGATGAACATCCACGACCAACGAGCAACAAAGCCACGCCGGATGCGGGCAGCAACCCGGAGGGCTTCTTCAGCGAGCCCAGAGCGCAGCGATGCTGACTTGAATCCCATTCCTTTCCATGTGGCGGGTGGCGCAATGGATCAGACTTTCCTTAATAAATCCGTTGGCGACCCGGGGTGATTGGCAATAGGATCCACCCGAGATGTATGGAGAGGACGCAATTCGTTATGCGCTTGAAATGACCGAGGTCATTCACGAGCCGGATCGTCGTATCGACACGTTTTCCTCAACCCGCTTTGAGTTTCTTCTCCTCACCGAATTGATGGACAGTGTGGATCAGGTCAAGATTCGGGAAGGCCGTGTGGAAGCTGAGAAACCGCTTATTCTTACCTCCGAGGCGATGGGGGATTTTAACTTCGAAGGGTTCGGCGAGCGTGGCGAGGATTTTGGACGCTGGCTGGATGAACATTTCCGGGATGTTCCATTTTTGAAATATGGGTTCAATTTTCGGGCGCTCGATGTGAGTGAACATATCGTCCATGAAAGCATGGCCAATGTGCGTGATCGTGTGGTCACCGATGCGGTGGCCAAAAGCAATCCGCTCAGCGCAGTGATCGAAGGGATCGATGACGCCTGGGAGATCAGTGTGCTTAAATTCACGGTGGAGATGATCCAGAAGTCGCATGGGATCAACATCTTCGATTTCAAACGACGTGGTCTTCTCTGAGTAACTCGCGATCGGGTCACTGAAACGCCCCTGCTGAATCATTCCTCCTGTGCATCTCAAGATCATCGCTGCGATTCTCGGTCTTGCTCTTGCCGGTTTTTTTGCCCTGACTTCGCTGTGGATTTATAAACGGCATATCAAGGCCGAGCAGCTTGTTCTGGAGGAGATGGAAAATCTCGAGAAGGTTCATCCCGAAGAACCTCCAGATCCCGGCCTCGCTTCCTACCAGCGCGCCATGGAATCGATTCGCAAGGGACGCCACCTGGAAGCCCGGGACATCCTTCTGGACCTGGTCCGTCTTTACCAGGACTCGATCCGCTACCCGGAGGCAAAGCGGGTGATCGGTGAGATCAACATGGACCTGCTCCTCTCCAAGGCTCCGATCCCGGGTAAGAAAGAGCACATCGTTCAGCGCGGGGAATCCCTGGCTCTCATCGCTGGGAAGGAAAGGACAACCTACGATTACATTCTGCGCGTCAATCATCTTGTCGATGACGTCATTCATCCCGGAGACCGGCTTACCGTCTTTCCCTCTCGATCTTTCCGTGGTGATCAAGACAGCGGAAAAAACCCTGACCTTGATGCGGAAGGGACGTTTTTTTAAGGAATACCAGGTGGAGATGGTTGCCTTTCCTCCAGATGTGCGAGGCCCTTTTCGTACCGAAGTCACGGGAAAGGCCGCCTATCTGGAAGGTGCGCGGATTGCCGTGACCGACCCTGGTTACGCCGAAGCTGAGCGGAGGATAGTGCTCGCTCAGTCGGGGTTTTATCTCCTGCCCTCTGGAGTTGCCGGGCAACCACCTGCAATCCGGCCCGGTGATCCCGCAGAAGAATTCGATAAGGATCTGCTTTACGGGGTCTTTCTTCGGCCCGAAGATATGTTTGAGATTTATTCCCTGCTGACAATGGCCACTGAGGTAAACGTAGCCGATTGAACCGGTCTGCGAAGCCGGGCCCGGAGACGAGCAAATCAGGTCAGCGTGCCAACGACACCAACCCATGAGACTGTGATGAAGACGAGAGACTACCTTCCTTTTGAAAAACCGATCGGCGTCCCTCGAAAAAAAGATTGCGGATCTCCAAGCCAAGCAAGAGGCCAAGCCAAACAGCAAGGGCAAAAAGACCATTGAGAAGCTCGAGCGGGAACTGGAAAAAACGAGCAAGGAGATTTACGGGAACGTCGACACGTGGCAGCGAATTCTTACCTCAAGACACCCGCAGCGGCCCTACACACTCGATTATATTGACCAGATTTTCGAGGACTTCATTCCGCTGGCGGGGGATCGTCATGCGCACGAGGATCAGGCGATGCCTGGTGGTTTTGCGATGTTTGAAGGCCGGCGCTGCATGGTGCTCGGCCAGCAGAAAGGAAGAGATACCAAGGAGCGGAAAGAGCGAAACTTCGGGATGGCGAATCCCGAGGGTTACCGGAAGGCGATTCGTTTGATGCGTCTGGCAGAGAAATTTGAGGTGCCCATCTTCACGTTCATCGACACCCCGGGAGCGTATCCCGGAGTGGGGTCGGAAGAAAGGAATATCGCCGAAGCGATCGCATACAATCTGCGCGAGATGGCGATGCTCAAAGTGCCAGTCATCGCCACGGTTATCGGCGAAGGTGGCTCTGGCGGAGCCCTGGGAATCGGGGTGGCCGACCGGGTCCTTATGCTTGAGAATGCCTATTACTCGGTAATCAGCCCAGAAGGGTGCGCGGCAATTCTCTGGAAGGATGCCAAACAGGCAGCGGAGGCGGCGGAGGCGCTGAAAATGACGGCTCCATACCTTAAGGAGATGGGGATTGTCGATGAGGTGATCAAAGAACCGTTCGGGGGTGCCCACCGTGACCCGGAAGCGATGGCTGCGACCCTTGAAGAAGGTGCTTTTCAACCACCTCGAGGAACTGAGGAATTTGAAAGAGAAGGAGTTGTTGGATGCTCGATACGAAAAATTCCGCAATTTCGGAGAATTTAAGGAGACTGGGACAGAATAAGGTCAGGAGACGGCGGAGGATCAGAGAGACGGCCATGGTGGATGGTGGTGGGGGTCGAGGAAGCGAGGAAGGGTCTGCCTGGCGAGAGGGCGAAGAGAGAATGCAGCGAGGGGGGCAGCGCGCGCTGAGGGCGGGGTGCGTGGAAAAGGCGACCCTTGGGCTCCTCGGGTGCTACTGGAGTAGTCCTGAACCGTAGTTTTCTGGCAGAACATAACGGACACCACTGGGACAGTTGGATCGCAGCAAGACCACCTGCGAGAGAAATGCTCGTCTCAGGAAAGGTCTGGCGTAGCGAGGGATCCTTGGCGAACGTAAAGAAAAGAAACGCCTGAGAATCGCGTGCGACCGGAAATGCCAGAGAGTTTTGCCATGTTAGAGACCCGACCAGGAGTGGTGGTGCTCGGTCGTGGGCCGTTTACGCGGCATGCGCAGCTTCCGAACTTGGAATCTGATGAGCTCACGGCATTCTACGTCAATGATTTTTCCCTCGGTTCCAAGGCGCCCTGGTTGGTCCCCCTCGGAGGTAGTGACCCTGACTCCGGATACTCCGTGGCCATTTCCTGCCAGTGGGGTGGAGGTCGCTTGGAGTGAGCCTGATGCGGATGAATTTCACCAGGTCTTTGATGAGGTGGCGACTGTTCTCGGTTCGCGGCAGGGTGCTTTGAAAATGGTGCCGGTGCTCCCGCAGAAAGGAGTTGTTTTAACCGGAGAACCGACCGCTTTCTTCGGCGGGCTTGAGCAAGGGAGAAAGGGGCAGTGGCGTTACGGATTCGTGGATGAAGGTCACGGGTTCTGCGGAGTCACCCCCGAACTTTTTTTCAAAATGTCGGGGCGGAGCCTTAAAACCATGGCGGTTGCAGGGACTGCGGTGCGCGGGGAGGAAGATCGTTTCGAAGACGATCCGAAGGAGATCCGCGAGCATGAAATGGTGGTGTCATTTCTCGAACAGGCGCTCGGAGTGCTCGGTGAAGTCGAGCGGGAACCACGCGAGTTAATCGCTGTGGGTGGGGTGACGCATTTTCGCTCACCAATCAGGGTGCAACTGGATCAGGCACTGGAGGTAGATGAACTGATAAGACTCCTCCACCCGACGCCTGCTGTAGGCTGTCTACCGCGAGGCGATGGACTGATCACCAGTCTGGCTGAGATGCGGAGACGGGTTGGATGCCCAGCTTCGTTTGGTGCACCGTTTGGCCTGATTCACGAAGGAGCATTCCACGCGGTGATTTCCATTCGCGGGCTGTTCTGGGAGGGAGACAGGATCGATCTTCCAGCAGGGTGTGGCTTGATCGCAGAGAGCCGGTTCGAGCGCGAGCTGGCAGAGCTGGCCTTGAAGCGCGATGCGGTGCGAAGGATCTTTGGCCTTGCGCCCAGGGACGATGGATAGTCAAGCGGATGATGGTGTGTTCGGGTTAGGATCGGCTGTGGTGAGGCAACTTCTCGCCATGGGGGTGGCTGAGGCGGTGATCGCTGCAGGTGCACGTAATCTGGAAGTGACGGTGGCGGCATCTCGAGCCGAACACTTCCGGTGCTGGAATCACTTCGAAGAACGGTGCGCGGGCTTTTTTGCGCTCGGACGAGCACGAGCAAGTGGCAGGCCAGTGGCGGTAGTGACGACTTCGGGCACGGCTGCCGCCGAGTTGCTTCCGGCGGTGATTGAAGCGCATTACCAGGGGATTTCTCTGGTGGCAGTGACGGCGGATCGACCAGCTGCTTTTCGCGGAACGGGAGCACCACAAGCGATCGAACAGCAGGCGCTTTTTCGGCCGCTATGCGAACTGGTTTGATGTCGAAGACATCGAGGGCCTTGAACGTATTCCCAAGACCTTACCGAGAGGGCCCGTGCAATGGAATATCTGTTTCTCGGAGCCTCAGGCTATGGTGTTGGAGAAAATCCCTGTGATCAGGGATGAACCGCGGCGTTCGGTCTCGCCCTTACGGCTTTTCGAGGCGCCGGAAAGGGTCGAGGAGTTTTTTGCCGGAACTCCAAGAGAGCGATGCCTCATTATTGTCGGACCGGTGCCACCGGATCAGGGCGCCGCCGTCACTGCCCTGGTTGCTGATTATGATTGTCTGGTGATCGCCGAAGCGATATCCAATCTCGGCTTGCATCAGACGCTGCTGAAGAATTTGAGGCGGGACACAGAGCTGCAGCTGGATGGAATCGAAAAGGTGCTCCGTATCGGTGGGACCCCAACCTGTCGACTCTGGAGAGATCTTGAGGAATGGCCGGCCATCAAGGTGGCTCACCTTACCGATCTGCCATTCACTGGTTTGGCTCGGGGTGGGGGGATTCTCGGAGATCTGCCACCTGCAGCGACAGCTGGGAATCTTGGAAAAAGGGTTTCCGCAGAGCACGGCGCAGTTCGCTCTCAAGAGGAACTCCCCGATCGCGAAGTCGAAATGATTACGGCGCTGGCTGGAATGATTCCCGCGGGAGCGGCAGTATTTATTGGCAATTCACTTCCTGTTCGTGAATGGAACCAGATTTTTCCCTTGGGGAAGCACCGGTGTTTCGCCAATCGGGGAGCCAATGGAATTGATGGAAATCTCTCCTCATTTCTTGGTCTGGTAGCCTGCGACGAGGACGAAGCGTGGGCGGTGGTCGGCGACTTGACCGCTCTCTACGACTTGGCGGCATGTTTTATTCTTCCTCAGATTGCTTTTCGAGGGCGCCTGAGAATCGTGGTGATCAACAATGGTGGAGGCAAGATCTTCTCGAGGCTCCCCGCTCTCGATCTGACAAAAGACGACCGGGTGGCAGCCATGATCGAGAACCCGCACACGGCCGACTTCGAAGGCTTTGCCCGACTCTGGGGTCTCGCTTACCGACGGATCGAGGCGGTGGCGGAGTTGGCAGATCCAGGTGACAAGGGAGTCGAACTCTGGGACGTCGTGGTGCCGCAAACCACGACGCAGGGCGAGGATAGCCGGAGGAACGGGGAGTGATGCTGCCGGCAGCGCTGGCTTTACACGGCGCCCTCGGCGGACCAGAGGATTGGAGTGCTGTGGGCAGGAAGATGAGGGTCGAGGCGGTAGATCTTTTCGGAGACGAGGAAGACGAGAGAGAACTCCGAGCAACGAGGAATCTGGTTTCGGCAGGAGAATTTATTTCCAGTAAGTGGGGGGGTGAGCGACGCGTTCTCGCCGGTTACTCGATGGGTGCTCGAGTCGCCCTGCACGCTCTGCTTGCTGATGGTGGGTCTTGTTGGAGCGGGGCGGTGATTCTCGGTGCACATCCAGGACTCGAGGATCGAGACGAGAGACAGAGCAGGCGTGACCTCGACGCTGGATGGGCGGAGAAACTTGCGCGGCTTACGCCTGAAGCGTTCATGAATGACTGGAATCTACAAGGGCTGTTTTCTGGAAAAAGTGGCGGTGTGGCCAGATGGAACCCATCAGACCGCAGGCGAGAATCGATGGCGGTGGCATTTCGCACGTGGTCGCTCGGTGCGCAGGAACCACTCTGGGAGCGCCTCGGAGAGATCCAGGTTCCGGTCACCTGGATGGTGGGCGCCGAGGATGTGAAGTTTCTGTCTTTGGCTGAACGGGCCATTGCGCTTCTTCCTGAGGCGAGACTGGTGCGCGTGCCCAGCTGTGGGCACCGGCTTCTCATCGAGGCGCCGGGACTGGTGGCAGAGGAGATCCAGCGCCTGTCTTGAGATAGAGGATGTCAGGGTGACAAGATTGTTTGGGCGCTTTAATGTTCACGTATGCCTGCCGTGGAATCCGATTCTTCCCTACCACTCGGCGGCAGCCGTGATGGGATGGGCGGGTTGGCGATCAAGCATGAGATGGTGAGGGCCTCGGCCGGGACTGGCAAGACCACCAGTCTTTCCAAGCGTTATGTGCGGCTGCTGGCTATGGGTGCGAATCCTGAATCGATTGTGGCACTGACTTTCACGCGAAAGGCGGCCGGTGAATTTTTTGACCGGATTGCAGAGTTGTTGGCGACGGCCTCCACCGATCCTGAGGCCGCTGCAAGGATGAATCGGGAGATTGGGCTCGATCCCGCGCTTGAACCGGATTATTCCCGCCTGCTTCGCAGCCTGCTGGCAAAGCAGCACCAGATCATGCTCGGCACGCTCGACAGCTTCTATTCGCGGGTTGTTCGCGCTTTTCCCTTCGAGCTCGGCGTCACCGGTGGCTTCCAACTCCTTGAAGGCCACGACTTGGAAGTGGCCAGAAAGGAGGCAATCCATGCCCTTTTCGGGAGGGTCGGGGAGACCAAGGAACTCGGATTAAAATATTTTCTTGAAGCCTTCAAAATGGCGACTTTCGGGGTCGAAGAAGTCCGTCTGGGTGATCTTCTGGTCAGCTATATAAGCCACTATCATAAGATTCTGATCGACTCGCCAAAGAAACTTCTCTGGGGGGATGAAGCTTCGGTCTGGGGGGTGAACGGATTGCCTTATCCTGCAGCTGATCGTGAAGAGCTTGTGAGACGAAAGGACGCTTTCCTTGCTGCCTTAAAGACTGAGGAGAGTATTTCGGGAACGGCCCAGCTTGGTGCCTGGGACAAGGCGATGGAGGGCCTGGTAGTCCGTCCGCCGGGAACCGGTTTTACCCCGGATCATCTAATCAAGGCCAATGTACTTCCCAAGCTCGAGGAAATCCGCAACGGCTCTGCCTGCATTATGGTAAGTCGGAAAAAGTGTCAGCTCGATGCAATGCAGTGCCAGAAGCTGATTCAATTCATCGACGGTGTTCTCGGAGCGGATCTCCGAGTGCGGCTCAAGCGGGCAGAGGGAATCCAGCGGCTTCTACGCGATTTTGAAACCATCTACCATTCGCGGGTGCGGTCGCGTGGGGCGATGAGCTTCGATGATCTGGCTCGGCTTCTCGGCGATATTTTCCGGGATCGCCACGGTGGTGGGAGGCAACAGATTTCCCTTGTTATGTCATACCGTCTCGACTCTGCGTTTGATCACTGGCTGCTTGATGAATTCCAAGACACGAGCCGTCTCCAGTGGGCTGCATTGGAAGATCTTATCGACGAGGCAGTTCAGGATGACTCTGACTCGCGGACGATTTTCATCGTCGGTGACACCAAGCAGGCGATTTATGGCTGGCGGGAAGGCGACGCGAGGCTTTTTGATGAGGTGCTCGACCGCTACAATCAAGGTGCGCAGAAGCGCATCGCCGAGTCGACGCTGGCAGCATCGTATCGTTCGGCCAGGCCAATTATAGAGACGGTCAACCGGGTTTTTGGCAGCGCGGATGTGATGCGTGACCTGTTTCCGAGCGATGCCGTTGCAAGGTGGCGCTGGGAAACTCATGTGACGGCCGAGAAACTGGCAGATCGCCCGGGCTATGTGGAGTTTGTCGAGACGTGTCCGAAAGAACTGGAGGAGGGCGAGAAATGGGACAAAGCAGCAAAAGAGCAGGCCCGGCTGGCTGTGGTGGCAGAGCGTCTGGCTGAGATCACGAGGACGCGGTCCGATTTCAGCTGCGCAGTTCTTGTTCAGGATAACAAGTTTGCCGATCGCGCCCTGGACTTCCTCCGCACCCATTGTCCGGGGGTCGATTTTGCTTCCGAGTCGAGCCGTCGGATCGCGCACGAAAATATGCTGAGCAGTAGCATCTGGTCGCTGTTTCAGGTGGCTGTTCACCCAGGAGACACTTTGGCGTGGCGGCACCTCGGGATGACTCCGCTGGCAGCAGTCTTTGCTGAGCTTAAGTTGACAAGTCCCCACCAAGTCGTGTCGCTTGTCCTTCGCGATCTTGAAGCGCAGGGGTTTGGCAAGGTATTGCAGTGGTGGCTCGATCGGATCACTGAAGTTTCTCCCGGCGATGCATTTTCTATCATGCGGGCCGGACAAATCGTAGAGGCCGGAGTGGCTTTTGATACGAAAGGAGGCACCGATCCTGCGGACTTTCTTGAGTTTCTCGACAGATACGAGATCAGCGACGCCTCGGGCGGGGGAGCAGTGCAGATCATGACGGTGCACAAGGCGAAAGGGCTCGATTTTGATATGGTATTTTTACCGGATCTCGATGGTGATGCTCTCGGGGCGAAGGATCGATCGGGAGGCCTCCTCGTGGGTCGTGGCGAAAAAAGGGAGATTCGGTGGGCGCTGGAGCGGCCTGCGGGCGGTTTGCTCGACGCCGACCCGGTCCTGGCGGAGCAGAGGCAGCAATCTGTTACAGATGAGATCTATGAAGGGTTCTGTCGGCTCTATGTTGCCATGACGCGGGCCAGACATGGTCTCTACATGGTGGTGGATCCGCTGTCGAAAAGAGGATCGAAAAAGTCCGACTTTGCTGGATGGTTGCGCAGCACGCTTAGTATGACCGGCGACGTGGCCGTCGAATCCAAAGAGATGACGGTGGAGGAGCAAGGCTGCCGATTGCTTTATCGTGAGGGGGAGAACGCATGGTTTAAGCGCGTCGATGAAGTGCAGGCGGAGAAGTCGGGTGCAGCTTTGATTCCGACGCTTGCATGGAGCCTCGACGAGATGTCGGAAGATGCGATCCATGCCCATGCCTCAGGCAGCGAGGTGCCCCTCTCTTCGGCTAGGGGCCTTCCACCTTCCGGAGCTTTAAAGACTCCGAGGCGTGAGGAAAAAAGGCAGGAGGCAGTGGAACGCGGAACTCAGATTCATGCTCTTTTGGAAGGTGTGGACTGGTTGGAGGATGATAATGATAGCCCTTTTCAATCTGAAGATTCTGATGTGGCGAGGGAGTTGGCTTCCTGTCTTACAGAACCGGAGATACGAGCACTGCTCACACGTCCGGATTCCGAGGATCCGTGTGAGCTTTGGAAAGAGCGCGCGTTCGATGTTCTGGTTGATGGAAAGTGGCTCTCCGGCGTCATCGACCGTGCTCAGATCCATCGTGCTGCGGATGGTAGTATCTGTCATGTCGACATTATCGACTTCAAATCCGACCGCCTCGACTCTGATGCGCTCTCGGGGGCATGTGAGCAGCATTCTGTTCAGTTAAAAAATTACCGTTCGGCCGTATCAGTCTTACTGGACCTGCCACCCCAGCGGATCGTTTGCTACCTTGTTTTTACCAGCCTCGGGAGGGTATTGGAGGTTGCGTAGTAAAAGATATGAACAATGATCAAACGGGTAGCTAATGCATCGTGCCGCTCGTATATTTCTCATGGAAGCTGTTGCGGTTCTTTTATGGGCGCCACAGGAAGAATTCAGTCAGGAAAAAAAACTTAAGTTAAGGAAGGTCTGATCAATTGCTCCACCCGCCACATGGAATAGAATAAGATTGAAATCAGCATCGCTACGCTCTGGTCTCGCTAAAAAAGCCCTTCGGATTGCTGCCCGCATCCAGCGTGGCTTGGTTGCTCGTAGGTCGTGGATGTTCATCTACCACCGCCTCGCGCCGTGCCACACAGAAGCCGGACAACAATGACGGGCACCGCTATGAATCAGACCCTCCTTAAGACTTTTGATGACCCTGATTTCCTTTTTTTGAAAGTATTTTGCGTGCTTTGATTTATGTTTGCTAACGAAGATTATCTTATCGACTTGCTGAAGGAAAGTGGGTTCCTTGAAGACTCCCAGCTTGAACAGGTTCAAGAAAAAAAATTAAGAGGAGAGACCCCTGCGGAGACGATCGTCCGGCTCGGTTTTGTGAGTAGCGAGGACGTATCAAGAACCCGGGCGAACAGTGCGCAGATGGAGTATATTGATCTCTCGGCATTCAGCGCCCCCCCGGAGATCGTTGAAACGGTCGCCGCAGATGTGGCGCAGCGTTACAAAGTGGTGCCGGTTGGCGTGGAGGCAGGACGTCTCAGGCTTGCCGTCTCCGATCCGCATGATTTTGAGACGCTGGATTCACTTCCTCACGTCATCCCGCACGATATCGAGTTTGTCTGCTCAACACCCGAGTCGATCAATGATGTTCTTATCCAGTTCTACGGAGATGCGGAACAGTTGGCGAGGACCATGGAGCGGCAATTGATGGGGAACGATGAATTCTCTGGAGCCGAGGAGGAGCAGGGGGAAGCTGAGACAGAAGATGCTCCGATTATACGGATGGTATCTTCGACTTTATTCGAGGCCTTCAAGGCAGGGGCTTCGGATATTCATATTGAGCCTCTTGAACGTGACTTGCGTATTCGTTATCGAATTGATGGCGTGCTCCACGATGTGGAGCATCATCCCAAAAAGCTGCATAATGCAGTAATCAGCCGGATCAAGATCATGACCGGCAAGATGAACATCGATGACAAGCGCACCCCTCAGGATGGCCGGATCGAAGTGAATGTCGGTGGGAAGCGGCTCGATCTTCGTGTGTCAACCATCCCGTCCAACCACGGTGAGAGTGTGGTGATGCGGATTCTTGACAAGGAAAGTCTCAAGTTGGGTCTCTCTGATCTTGGTTTCTTCTCTGATGACGAAGAAGCGTTTAACAATCTTATCGCGCTTCCAGACGGCATTATTCTCGTCACCGGTCCGACTGGTTCGGGGAAGACCACGACTTTGTATGCATGTCTCAATACAATTAACAAGCCTGACAAAAAAATCATCACGGTAGAGGACCCGGTTGAGTACGAGCTTAACGGTATCAATCAGGTGATGGTGAAAGAAGCTATCGGAATGACTTTCGCAGCGGCTCTTCGCTCGATGCTGCGGCAGGCGCCTAACATCATCATGATCGGTGAGATTCGAGACAATGAGACCGCTCAGATCGCGATTAATGCCTCGCTTACCGGCCACCTCGTATTTTCAACCCTGCACACCAACGACGCTCCAAGTGCAATCGCCCGGCTGGTCAATATTGGCATCAAGCCGTTCCTTGTTGCATCAGCTTTAAGAGCGATTGTGGCCCAGAGGCTTGTTCGTAAACTCTGTGCAGAATGCAAGAAGTCAGGGATGATGACTGAGAAAGAGATGCGTGCCCTCAACCTGTCGATCGACCAGCTCGGGGATGCCATGATCATGGCACCTGTAGGCTGCGATAAATGCCGGTCCACCGGCTTCAAGGGGCGGATGGGAATTATTGAAATCTTTAAGATTGATGATGAGGCGAGGCATATGATTAACGAGAACCTCTCAACACCTCGCTTGCGAAGTCGTGCCCGTGAACTTGGCATGCGTACCCTTCGAGAAGACGGAATCCGGAAAGCGCTTGCGGGGAATACCACTGCCGCTGAAATTCTTCGGGCAACGATGGGTGATAATGGCTGAGCTTTGAAAGTTCAGGAGACTCAGATATTTTTTATTAGAAGCTCATGAATGCCCAATCAGTTCTCGAATTTCTCCTCCAAAACGAGAAGATAGACCAGGGAGAAGTCGACACCATTCTTGAGGAAATCAAGGAAACAGGGGTCGATGTTGTCGAGACTCTGGTAAACTTTGAGATTTTTGAGGATGATGAGGAATTCTGGACTTTCGTGGCTGAAGACCTCCAGTCGGAATACGTTGACCTGAGCGATTATCTTCCTCCTACCGAATTGCTCACGACGATCCCGGCAGGTCTGGCCCGTCTTTACGGTGCTCTTCCAGTGAACTTTGACCTGAGTGGGCTTACGGTCGTGCTGACCGACCCTTTTAACCAGCAGGCGGTCGAGGACTTGCGCTTCGCTTTAGGCAAGGAAATTATTGTGGGGGTAGCGAACGCCCAGCGTGTCGAGGAACTCATCAACGAGAATTATGGCGGAGGTGAAGGCGATGAGATGGGCAGCGTTCTCGAGGGCCTAGCCAAGGCGGGACTAGGAGCCGATGAACAAGTTGATCTCCAAGCGCTTGAAGCTGAAGCCAACTCGGCGCCGATCATCCGCTATGTCGATCTTGTGCTTTTTCAGGCGATCAAGGAAAAGGCTTCAGACATTCATTTTGAGCCTTTCGCGAACGAATTCAAGATCCGCTACAGGGTGGATGGTGCGCTTTACGAAATGGCGCCACCTCCTGCTCACTTGACGGCTTCAATCACATCGCGACTCAAGGTCATGTCGAACCTCAACATTGCCGAGCGGCGGGTGCCGCAGGATGGTCGGATCGTGCGGACCGTTGGTGAGCGTCAAGTCGACATGCGGGTTTCAACCCTGCCCACCCAGTACGGCGAGTCGATTGTTCTCCGTATTCTCGACCGCTCGTCGGTGAACCTGGATCTTGAGAATCTTGGCATGAGCGAATTTCTTCACGGTTACATCAGTGAAGCGGTCACTCAACCGAACGGTATTTTTATCTGCACAGGGCCAACAGGTGCAGGAAAAACGACAACTCTTTATGCGGCACTGCGAAAGATTAATACAGTCGATACCAAGCTGCTTACCGCAGAGGATCCGGTCGAATATGACATCGACGGAATCATTCAGGTTCCGGTCAATGAAAACATTGGGCTGACTTTTCAGAAAATTCTTCGGGCTTTTCTCAGGCAGGATCCTGATAAGATCATGGTGGGCGAGATGCGAGATCTTGAGACTGCCCAAATCGCGATCCAGGCGTCGCTGACTGGCCACCTTGTTCTTTCCACGCTGCATACCAATGATGCACCGGGTGCAGTTACTCGACTTCTCGATATGGGCTGCGAGTCGTTTCTTCTTGCTGCGACCCTCGAAGCGGTATTGGCGCAGAGGCTCTTGCGTGCGATTTGTGACAGCTGTCGAGCGGAATACTCCCCGAGTGACATCATTCTCGGTCAACTGGGACTCTTGTCGGAGGACGTCGGGGATCGAACGTTTTTTACGGGGGCAGGATGCGAGGAATGTTCTCAGACCGGATATAAGGGAAGGTTGGGACTTTACGAACTTCTTGATATGTCGGATTCTCTTAGGGAGCTTGTCGTTGAACGGGCCCCCACTCTGGTTATGAGAGAAAAAGCGATTGAACTTGGGATGGAGACTCTGCGTGACGATGGCTTGCGGAATATTTACGAAGGAAAAACGACGATTGAAGAAGTGCTTAAGTACACCTGAGAACCGAAAAGTAGCCTTTGGAGCGTCGCAGATGAAAGTTGTTTTTTTATCTTCCTTTTTATTCCTCATTCGGCCATTATTAGAACTACCACTGGATTAGATTCCGGCGCTTAATACCTACTACTTTCATGCGTTCCTTTGAATATATTGCTCTAGACACAAACGGTGAGGAGAAAACAGGCAGCATTGAGGCAGATACCGATGCGGATGCTATCGGATTGCTTCGGCGAGATGGGCTGTATCCGACAAAGGTTGTCGACGCCGCGGAAGGGGGAATCACAGTTGCGGAGAAAAAACGGACGCGGACCGTCAGATCGAGAAAAAAGAAGGGAAAAGCGAGCGCCGCAGGAAAAACCAAGAAAGGCAAGGTCAAGGGCAAGTCTCTGATGGTTTTCACAAGGTCGCTGGCCACCTTGATCGATTCCGGCTTGCCTCTTCTTCGAGGTCTTACCGTCCTGGCAAAACAGGAGCCAGATCCGATGTTGAAAAATGCCATCAACTCGATTTCCGAATCCGTGCAGAGCGGATCTACTTTTTCAGAAAGTCTGTCTCAGTTTCCCCTGATTTTTAACGGACTCTTCGTCAACATGGTGAAAGCCGGGGAACTTGGCGGTGTTCTGGAGCTCGTGCTCAACCGCCTTGCGGAGTACGAAGAGAAGGCGCAGAAGCTGAAGAACAAACTCGTGGCAGCCATGGTTTACCCGGTGGTCGTGATGTTTGTCGCGATGGCAATCATGACCTTCCTCCTCGTTGCGATTGTCCCGAAGTTTGAGAAGATCTTCGTCGAGATGCTGGGATCCGCGGACAAGCTTCCCGGGTTGACGAAAATGGTGATTGCGGCATCACGTGCTCTCGCTACGCAATTGATTCCGATCACCATCATATTGGTGATCGTATTCTTTCTCTTTAAATTTTTCGCTAAAACGAAATTTGGAATCAAGGTGCTCGATTCGGTAAAGCTGAAGCTTCCTGTCTTTGGCGCTGTCCAAAGTAAGAGCGCTATTTCTCGCTTTTCTCGGACTCTTGGTACTTTGGTTACCTCCGGTGTGCCGATTCTTCAGGCACTGAATATTACGAAAGACACTGCAGGGAACGTCCATGTTTCCGAGGCCATTGCAAAAATCCACGATGCGGTGAAAGAAGGTGAGTCGATCGTGGCTCCCATGGAAGGCGGGAAAATCTTCCCGCCGATGGTGGTCAGTATGGTGGAGGTTGGTGAAGAGACGGGCCAACTTCCTGAGATGCTCCTCAAAGTTGCCGATGTGTACGACGATGAGGTGGATACTGCTGTGACGGCCATGACGGCGATGCTCGAGCCAATCATGATCGTGGTTCTCGCTGTCATTGTTGGTACGATCGTTCTCGCACTGTTCCTTCCTCTGATCGAAATCATCAAGCAGATGGCCTGATGGTTCCGGGATGATGATGGGAATTGCCAAACTCAGAAAAATGAATGCGGATATTGAAGAGAGTTCCGGAGTTGGGCTCTGCACGGAGGCGAAAAAAA
The DNA here is from genome assembly GCA_943789025.1 of uncultured Verrucomicrobiales bacterium. Lineage (GTDB taxonomy): Bacteria > Verrucomicrobiota > Verrucomicrobiia > Verrucomicrobiales > DEV007 > CALSSN01. The sequence continues at coordinate 192,740 of CALSSN010000016.1, read as the reverse complement.
GACAGCGAGGAGCTTTTACCTTGCTGGAACTTCTCATCGTCATGGCTCTGATCAGCGCGATTGCCGCTCTCGGTCTGGGAAGCATGAAATTTGCACTCAACAAAGGGGCTTCCAGCAAGACCAAGGCACTTATGAAAATGGTCGAGCTTGGGCTTGAAAAATACCAACTGGAGAATGGTGAGTATCCGGAATTCGGGGGGACTGGAACCCCTACGCTGAGTACATTTGATTCCAAGGGAAGCTGGCTTCTCTACGAGGTGATCACGGGTGACGGAGACAAGTCAAAGGGTGGGACAAATGCAGCCAATGGCGATATCGACACGAACGAAACTCCACTTCTTGATGATGTTTTCACCGGTAATGATGACAAGTTCAGCTATGTCGAAAAAGACAGTGCCGGAAATTTTGTCCTTATCGACGGTTGGGGAAATCCTTTGCAGTATCGCAGGGCAGATGAGACTGACTACATCGAACGTAATGGCACCTACGACCTCTGGTCCTATGGGACGGTTGAAGACGGGGTTGCTCCCAGTGAAGAATCCTGGATCAAGAATTGGTAGCCAGTTATTCTCTCAGGCCGAAAAAATCAGGGAGGGCCTGATTCATGGTGGTGCCCGTCATTGTTGTTCGGATTTTGTGTGGCACGACGCGAGTTGGAAGTGGATGAGCATCCACGACCTCCGAGCAACAAAGCTTCGCTGGATGCAGGCAGCAACCCGAAGGGTTTCTTGAGCGAGCTCAGAGCGCAGCAATGCTCACTGCAATTCTATTCCATTCCAAGTGGCGGGTGGAGTAATGGATCAGACCTTCCTCAGGTCAGTAAACGTCTCGCTGGTAGCGTTTTTTCTTCTTCATCCGAGCAAGATAAGCTTCCGCCGAGGCTCTCGTCCGGCCGCCATGGGTGGCGATGATCTCGATCAGAGCTTCATGCACGTCTCCGGCCATCCGCTCCGCGTCGCCACAGACATAGAAACAGGCGCCTGATTCAAGCCACTGAAAGATCTCAGCTCCTCTTTCGAGCATACGGTGTTGGACGTAGATCTTGTTTTTCTGGTCGCGGGAAAATGCCAGATCGAGCCGGTCAAGGGTGCCATCTTTGAGAAACCCCTGAAGTTCGAGCTGGTAGAGGAAGTCGGTGCTGTAATGCTGATCACCGAAAAATAACCACGATGCACCGTCAGCTGAAGTTGCCGCGCGTTCTTCGAGAAACGCTCGAAATGGAGCAATGCCGGTTCCAGGCCCAACCATAATGATGGGAGTAGCAGGATCCTCAGGAAGTTTGAAATTCTTGTTGTGGTGGAGGTAGACGAGAACCTGGTCTCCGGGTTTGAGATCGTCGGCAAGGAAGGTCGAGGCGACGCCCTTTCTGTCGCGGTCGTGAGAATGATAGCGGACGGCTGCGACCGTAAGGTGCACTTCCTCGGGGTGGGCTCTGAGACTTGAGGCAATCGAATAGAGGCGTGGCGGGAGCTTGCGGAGGACCGAAATGAGTTGTTCCGGGGTGAGATCAGAGGCTGGAAAATCCTCGATCATGTCGACGATCTGCCGCCCATGAAGGTATTCAGAGAGGCTGGAAGAATCATCGAGAAGAGAGGAGAGTTTCTTTGATGGGAAAATTGCCTGCCATTTTTTCAGGATGTTTTTGCTCACTGCGGTGCAGTCGAAGTACGAAACGAGGAGATCACGCAGGCTTTTTAAGCCGGCCGGAGCCTCGATAATTGCGGTGCCATCAAGCCCTGAGGCACGGAGAAGAGCGTCCACGACATCGCCGGCATTCTTCGGAATCACGGCGAGAGCATCACCTGGCTTGTAGGTGAGGTCTGATCCTGTCAGGGAAATTTCAAGATGGAGCGTCTCCTTCGCGGAGCCGGTGCCGTTCAAAAGCACGCTTTCGGTCAAAGTCGCCGGGAATGGGTTCTTTTTACTGAAGACGCTGGTAGGAGCCCGAGGGGCCTCTGTTTGAGAGGACGAGGAACCTTCCTCTTCCTTGGGCAGAGGATCGGTCGATTCAGTAAAGGCGGTTGGAGGCGGGGCGGAGGAAGATTTTGAAAGATCTGCCGCCATGGAGGTGACAACGCGAGTGATCCATGCATCGAAGGAGTCTTCATAGTCGACGTCGCAATCCTCTCGCTCGGTCAGACGGATGCCGCCCAAGGCCTCAAGTCTTGTGTCGACTTGTTTCCCGGTTTCACAAAACTGTTCGTAGCTTGTATCGCCAAGCGCACAGACCGAAAACTTGGTCTCATTGAGACTGATTCCATCACTGGAATCGTTAAGCAGCGCGGTATGGAAGTCGACGACAGCATCGGGTGGGTCGCCTTCGCCCCAGGTGCTGACGATAATCACAAGGTGCTTGTCCTTGGCGAAGTCTGAAGGAACGTGGTCGGCGAGGTTTTTAACCTTGGGGGCTAATCCTGCTGCGGCGAGGCGCCTGGCGGCCTCGTCGGCAAGAGTCTCTGAGTTCCCTGATTCGGTGCCGTAGTAGATAGAAATGGGTAGGGCGGCAGGAGACGGTCTTGTCCCAGCGAGGGATGCAGCGGTAGGTGCCGGCGATGATCCAGAAGAGCTTGCGGAGTCGAAGCTGTCGCTGCTGCCGCGCCCTGTGAGGTAGCCGCTGACCCAGAACCTCTGTTCCGGAGACAGCTGATCTGTCAGCTTCTTGAGCTGCTCTTTCTGGTCGTCTGTAAGTATGTCTGGGAAGTTGCCCTGCATTTTGATCGGATTCGGGGAAGATCTGTAAGGGGATATTGCTCTGAGGGCAAGGCCCTAGAATCGTTATGAACGAACACCTTTATTTGAAGAACGCTCGAAGCTGGCGCAGGTAGGCAGGTATTTGATGCAGATCAGAACCGCAGAGTTTGAAATCAGTGCTAGCGAGGTCGGTGGGTGTCCGCAGGACGCGCTCCCTGAGTTCGCCTTTATTGGACGTTCCAATGTCGGAAAGTCGTCCCTTATCAATGCGCTGACGAATCGAAAAAACCTGTGTCGGGTGTCGAAAACCCCAGGCAGAACACGGCTGATTAATTGTTTCAAGGTAAACGAAGACTGGCGGTTGGTGGATCTTCCAGGCTATGGCTTCGTGAAGACAGGGAAGAAAGACCGCGGTGTCTTTGAGGAATTGATCGGGCGTTATTTTGTCGAACGAGAGGGTCTCAGTTGTTGTTTCGTCCTCATTGATTCGAGGCATTCTCCCCAGACAGTCGATCTCGATTTCACCGCATGGTTGACCGCGAACGCGGTGCCTTTTGTGCTGGTTTTCACGAAGGCCGATAAATTGAAGCCGAACCCTCTGCAGCGCAACGTAGATGCCTTTCTCAAGGCGATGGAAGAGTTTTCCTCCGCCCTTCCAAGAGTGCTGGTGACCTCGGCTCAATCCGGCGAGGGACGCCAGGAACTCCTGAAGTTTATAGGGCTTTGTCTCGCTTCCTCAGGAGCAGAATGAGAGGCAAGGCAAGAAGGGGCGCTCTGTTTGCAGCAGGTTGCTTGGGTGCCCGGCGCTGTCATGTCATTGTTTCTCGCCTCGCGAGGAATGCGCAAGAAGCCTCGGTCGCTCCTCCACCATGGTGACTTCTTTGCTGTGACTTTTCGCCTCAAAACAGAAACATTGACTCCCTCCCGAGACATAAAAAAACCGGCCGCGTCATCCACGGCCGGTTTTTGTTGAGAGCTTCCGTTGGTTGTGGAGCTCTGTGGCGCGACGAATCAGGCCTCAGTAACCTCTTCCGACGGAGAATCCGCTGCTTCACTCTCCTGGAGTGCAGCTTTGCGGCTCATTTTGACGCGTCCTTTGTCATCAATTCCGACGCACTTGGCCGAGACCATATCGCCGACTTTGACAACGTCTTCAGTCTGGTTGACCCGGCCCTCGGCGAGCTCGGAGATATGGATAAGTCCGTCTCTGCCAGGAAGTACTGCCATGAACGCACCGAACTTTGTCGTGGAAACGACTTTTCCGGTATAGATTTTCCCGACTTCGATCTCAGCGAACATGCCCTCAATCATCTCGAAGGCGCGGTTGAGGCTGGCTTCTTTTGCCGCGTAGACGTGGACGGTTCCATCGTCCTCGATGTTGACATCGGCACCCGACTCTGCCTGGATCGATTTGATATTCTTTCCGCCTGGGCCGATGAGTTCGCCGATACGGTCAGGGTTGATTTTAAGGGACTTGATGCGTGGAGCATAGGCACTGATATCTGCCGGCTCTGAGATTGCCTCGTTCATCACCTCGAGTACTTTCATTCTCGCTGCGGCGGTCTTGTCGATTCCCTCAAAGAGGATGTCGAGTGGAATGCCGGGGAGTTTGAGATCGAGTTGGTAGCCGGTGACGCCAGTGGCAGTACCGCAAAGTTTGAAGTCCATGTCTCCGAAGAAGTCTTCCGAGCCAATGATATCAACGATCGTCTTGTATCTTCCAAGGCTGCCATCCTCAGCACTTTCAGAAACAAGCCCGCAGGAAATCCCAGCCACCGCTGTTTTGAGCGGGACCCCAGCCTCGTAAAGTGCCATCACGCCGGAGCACACCGAAGCCATCGATGTTGAGCCATTGGATTCCATGACTTCGGAGGTCACACGCATGGCGTATGGGAAGTCCTCTTCATCGGGCAGAACCGGGACGATCGAGCGTTCGGCAAGGTTGCCGTGACCGATCTCACGTCGGTTGATGCCACCCATCCTACCGGTCTCACCAACCGAGAAGGGAGGGAAGTTGTAGTGAAGAATGAAGTGCTTGCTGTCAGCTCCTCCGGAGTAGTTATCGAAGAACTGAGCCTGATCCAAGGGAGCGAGGGTCGCTATGCCGAGTGCTTGAGTTTCGCCTCTGGAAAAGAGTGCGGTTCCGTGAGTGCGCGGGAGGATCCCGATCTCGGCACCGAGTGTGCGGATATCGTCGAGCCCACGACCGTCGGCACGCTTGCCCTCGTCGAGAATCGCTTTCCGGAATGCTGCCTTCTGGAGGTTGTCGAAGGCAGATTCCATTTGGAAGTCAGTTACCGCAGCAGCACCGAGACGTTCAATGGTGGCTGCCTCGACTTCTTTTCTAAGAGCGTCCATGGCTTTGCCGCGCTCGTTTTTGGTCGGTTGGAAAATTGCGTTTTCCATGCGATCTCCGATGACTTCGTTGGCGATATCAAGAAGCTCCTGCTTGACGAGGAAAAGCTCGGGGTTGCGCTTTTCTTTGCCGACTTTGGCAGCGAGTCCCGCAATGGCGTCGACGATTTTATTGACTTCAGACTGGGCATGGTTGAGAGCGTCTTTGAACTTCGTCTCCGAGAGTTCCTGGGCATCGCCCTCAATCATGATGACCTTGTCCTTAATACCCGCGTAGACGAGATCGAGTTCGGAAATATCGCGCTGCTGGTGGGTTGGGTTGGTGACGAATTCTCCGTCGATGAGGCCGATGCGGACAGCTCCCATAGGTTCAGCAAAAGGAATGTCTGAGATAGCGAGGGCAGCGGATGCGCCATTCATGGCGAGAATGTCGCCATCGTTTACGCCGTCTGCGCTCAGGAGGAGGGCGATGATCTGGGTGTCATAGAGGTAACCTTTAGGAAACAGGGGACGAAGGGGGCGGTCCGTCATCCGGCAGGTGAGAATTTCTTTTTCAGTCGGCCGACCTTCGCGCTTGAAGTAGCCGCCTGGGAAGCGCCCTGCTGCTGCGGCTTTTTCTTTGTATTCGACCGACATGGGAAACCAGCTTTGGCCCTGTCGGATAGTGGTTTGGGAAACGGCGGTGACAAGGACGATGGTCTCATCGGTGGTGACCGTGACGGCCCCATCGGCTAGTTTGGCCATTTTCCCAGTTTCAATAGTCATCTCGGACGCTCCGAGAGGGATGGTGATGGTTTCTATACTCATGTGTTTTTTTTATTTAAAATAATGGCTCAGACCCCGGAAGGAATCTGTGCTCGTGCAGGTTTGTTCGAAAATGGTTGGATTCGAAATGGGGTGGCTTTCGATTGAGCTCCCCTCGAATTTTTCCTCTCGCTACCATGCTTAGCCAGTTGGGTGCCGGCGGGTCGAGAACGAAAAGTTACTCAGGAACGGTCTCTGGCATCTCTGCCGTTCGGACCAGATGGCCATTACTGGCGAAGGAAGTCCGCGCTCGAGGAAAATCCTGAGGCAGCGGCAACTATTTCCTCAGATTCAGTGCAACGAGGAGCTTTTTGTAGCGTTCCTCGTCAGTGCGCTGAAGATACTTCAGGAGTTTACGCCTCTGTGCCACCAAGGTAATGAGTCCTCTCCGTGAGGAGTGATCTTTCCCATGGTGATTGAGATGTTCGGTAAGGTGGAGGATGCGAGCTGTCAGGCGCGCAATTTGTACGTCGGCGCTGCCGGTATCTCCTTCATGGAGCTGGATCTCTTTCAGATCGACTTCAGTGGTAGTCATGGTCGTGGAGCGGCGAGCCTTTCACCGCGATCAAATGTGGTATCTTCTTTTATGGGTATGTTGCGAGCGCAGAGTCAACCACAGAAAGAAGAGGATTCAACAGGAATTCGCATTGGTTTTGAATATGGTCTTTTGGAGAGGGTATCGGCTCTGATAAGCAGTCTGGAAAGCCTGGGTTGACTCCGGTCTGAATCAAAGCAGAAATAGTATTTCTCTCGTCTTTGCAGGAAGCGCAGGCGTAAAACGTAACAGGGAAGAGTCTGTGTCTCGCGTTTCTTCCTCATGTCTCATGGCTCCTTCCTTTCAGTTTCCGAAGCAACTGCCGGGCATGATTTTGCCCGGTTGTCATCTGATTCCTCATAACGGGCTGCCGCTTTACGTCTTTGAAGAGCATTATCGAGAGATGTTGTCTGAAGTGTTGGACACCCACCGAATGTTCTTTGTCGCCGAGGCGGTGTCTGAAGAGATGGCTGAGGAACTGGGTGGAGTGGCGACGGGACGAGCTGGGGTTTTTGCTGCACCCTTTGCCGGGTTGGGGATGGCGCGAGTCTGCCTTCAGAATGAGGACGGCACATCACATCTCATTCTCCAAGGTTTGAAGCGGATTCGCATCCTCGATTTTGATGCTGCTTTTTCTTACCCGATGGCTTCCATCGCAACGGTGGAGACGGCGCTGGGAGATTCGAAGACTCTGGCGGCTGCCCGGCGGAAGATTGAAGAGCGAGTCGAAAAGCTCGATGGTGAGTGTGCTGGGCTTAGAACAGATCTGCTTGAGGGTCTTCAAGGAGCCGAGCAGATTGAAGTCTGGACGGATATGATGGGGGCGAGGCTGCTCCGCTCGAGTGAGGTTCTGAGGAGTTTTTTGGCAATGGATTCGCTTGAAGGGCGTTTGGAATTATTATGGTCGTCAATCAATCGCATGCCTTAAGGGTAAAAAGTGGGGGGCATACATACAGAGCTTAAGGAAGGTTTGATCCATTGCTCCACCCGCCACTTGGAATGGAATTGGATTGCAGTGAGCATCGCTACGCTCTGAGCTCGCTAAAAAAATCCCATCGGGTTGCTGCCCGCATCCAGTGTGGCTTTGTTGCTCTTTGGTCGTGGATGTTCATCCACTTTCCCCTCGCTCCCTGCCACACAGAATTCGGACAACAATGACGGGCGCCGTCATGAATCAAACCCTCCATATTAAGAAAATAATACAGAAGGCAGGAAGAGTTGTTGCTCCGGGATTTTTTGCCTCGCGAGTTCTGGAGAAATGCCTTGATGAAGCCTCTGCTTGGTTTGATCGTTCAGCTGTGTCCTTTTTACCCATGGTATCCGATCTGAGCTTTGGCCTCCGTTAAACAGGTTTCCGATTCCACGACCCGGATCAATGAATTGGGCGATACGGTGGTTGCTTGCTATCGGCACATGCTGATGGCGCGGCTGATGGAAGAGAAACTTGCCAGTCTTTATCGATCCGGAGGTCGAATTGTGGGTGGCGTCTACTCAGGCAAGGGTCAGGAAGCCTTCAGTGCCGCGTTAACGATCCACCTGGAGTTCGGCCGCGATATCTTTGCTCCGCTGATCAGGGACCAGGCAGGGCGTCTCGCTTTCGGGGAGTCCGTGATGCAGTCTTTTCAGACGCATTTCGGAACTGTGAATGGTCCGATGCGAGGGCGTGACGGGAATGTGCACCGCGGATTGCCACGTGAAGGAATACCGGCAATGATCAGCCATCTGGGGGCCCAGATTTCAGTTGTCTCCGGAATGCTTATGGCGCGCCAGATGCAGGGAAAGTCGGGGTTTGTCGGTGCGACGGCCATCGGTGACGGAGCAACTTCGACGGGAGCCTTTCACGAAGGTCTCAACTTGGCCGCTATTGAGAAGTTGCCGCTCGTACTCGCGGTGGCAAATAACCAGTTTGCCTATTCAACCCCCAATGAGCGGCAGTTTGCGTGTCGCAACCTGGTTGACCGAGCAATCGGATACGGAGTGGTTGGCCACGAGGTTGATGCGACAGATTTAGTGGCTTGTGTCCGAACCTTTCGAGAGGCAGTAGCAAATGCCAGGAGTGGGGGAGGGCCGCAGATGGTGGTGGGAAATCTTCTCAGGCTGTGCGGGCATGGTGAGCATGATGATGCCTCTTACATTTCTGATTCAGCGAAGCAGGCTCATTCTGGCCGAGATTGCATCGAGGTTGCCAGAACGCAGATCGCGGAACAGGGGTGGATGCGTGAAACTGCTTTTGCCGAGGAGGAAGCAAGCTGCAGAAAGACGATCGAGGAATGCGTGGACCGGGCATCGGCGGAGTCCCTTCCCAACCCATTTACCTGCGACTGGAGCGCGATCTCATCCGACGACCTATCGGATGGAGAGAATTTGAAATCTTGACCTATCTGGAAGCCATACGGGATGCCCAGGCCACTGTCCTGCGAGACGATCCTTCCGTCTTTATTTACGGCCAGGATGTCGGGGTTTTCGGTGGACCGTTCAAGGCCACGAAAGGTCTTTTCGATGAGTATCCTGGTCGGGTGAAAGATGCGCCTATCAGCGAAGATGCGATGGTCGGGTTAGCTGTGGGTGCAGCGATTGAGGGGATGCGGCCGATTGTCGAAATGCAGTTCGCGGATTTTTCCAGTGTCGGCTTCAATCAGATCATCAATCAGGCGGCGACCCTTTACTGGCGGACGAATACGCCCTGTCCGATTACGATCAGGCTGCCATCTGGCGGGACCCCGGGGAGTGGGCCTTTTCACAGTCAGTCACTGGAGGGGCTTTACTCGCAGTTTCCCGGTCTTGTCGTCGTGACGCCGGCAACCGTAGCCGACGCCTATCATATGCTGGTAGAAGCCGTAGGGCTCAATGATCCTGTGATTTTTTGTGAGCACAAGTACCTCTACTACCACCTCAAATCAGAAGAGCTCGATTCCGAAGTGCTCCCTATTGGGAAGGCGAGGATCGTTCGCTCAGGCACTTCGGCCACGTTGGTGACTTACAGTGCTATGCTCCATGAATGTCTTGCCGCGGCGCGCCAGCTGGAGGTCGATGGTTACAGCATTGAAGTGGTTGATTTACGTTCTGTGAAACCAATCGATACTGATACCATTCTGGCCTCGGTGGCAAGGACCGGACGCCTGCTTGCGGTCGGCGAGGCTTTTCCCTGGGGGGGGAGTCTGTTCTGAGGTTCTGGCCCGGGTATCAAGTGAGGGCTTCCATTTGCTCGACGCACCTCCCCAAAGACTGAACTCAAAGGACACTCCGATTCCTTACCACCCAAACCTCTGGACGGCACATCGCCCGACAGCAGATGCCATTGTGGAGACGCTCAGGGGACTCCTGGCGGACTGACGTTTTCTTCGGCTCGAAGTGCTTCCATGGCCCGTCACCGGCACCCTGAGACGAGGGGTTTTGTTACCTTTCTCGAATGGACTCGGTAGGAAGCCCTAATTAGCTTGCTGTTCTGGTGGCAGAAGGTAATTATTCTTATGCATTTTCTCTCGCCCAGTGGTCTTCGTTTCTTTTCTTTGCAACGCATGAGAGTTCTTCTTCAGGTTGTCTGTCTTGGCTTCTTTGTCCTCATCGCACTCACTGTCTATGGACAATCAGAGGTGAGCAAAGTCTCTTCTGCAGAGAATGAAATCCCTCCTTCCATAATCCACCTCACGAAAGGTGAGCGGGAGCAATTACGGGCATATCTCTCTGAGGCTGGGAGGCTGGTGAGAACAAATCGCTCACAGGAGATATTGATCGCACTGGACAAGGCATTGGTCCTGGCTCCGGATTACTATGCGATTCATAATCTTCGAGGGGCTGCATTCAGCACGATGCGCGATTTTGAGAGCGCTAGGAAGGCATTCATCAAGGCAAGAGAATTAGAGCCTCAGGCTGTCGATGTGAAGTTTAATCTCGCGGAGATGGATTTTGTCACAGGCAAGTATGAGGAAGCGCTTGAACAGTATTTGAAGCTCAAAAGCGATTACCCGAAAATGCCGAATCAAGCTTATCATCTGCTCCGCTTTAAGGAAGCTATTTGCCTGATGAAGCGAGAGCGTGATGAGGAGGCAAAGAGGGTGATCGAGGAATTTACACCCTACGAAAAAACCCCGATCTACCATATGATCCATGCGGCAGAGAAGTATAACGAGGGTGACGAAGACTCAGCCGAGGGGTGGATCAGGTCTGCTCAGGAAATTTATGGAGCTCAGCCTGTAGCGAACTATCTGGATTCCCTTGCCGAGGCGGGATGGATTCAGTCCATAATGCAAGACAGGTAGTTTCTCTTTTATTAGGGAAGAAAATCTCTTTGGAGATAGCAAAGCACGGGTCGCCAGAAAACCGATGAAGGCTGTTGTTCTAGGTAGCGTTGGCTACCATCCCAACGAGCGAAGACATACTTCGTGTATTCTGTTTCCTGCTCACGGGTTGGTCCTCGATGCTGGGACTGGGTTTTTCCGCATCCGCAAGCACATCCAGACCACCAGCCTGGAGATCTGCTTGAGCCATGCGCATCTTGATCATGTCGTCGGGTTGACCTATCTCCTGAATATTCTGCGCAAAAGTGATGTCGAGCACATCGTGATACGTGGGGAAGCGGAGAAGCTCCTGGCTGTGGAGAAGCACCTTTTCTCCGACTTGATCTTTCCAGTTCCTATTGCGGCGGATTGGATTGCTTTGGAAGAGGGCCCTTTGGAGATAATGGGTGGAGGGAAGCTGACTCATTTTCCATTGGACGACCACCCGGGAGGAACGGTTGGGTATCGCATTGATCAGGGAGGCGCCTCCTTTGCCTACGTGGCAGATACCTGTGTTCGAGAACAACCGAGTTATCTCGAGGCAATTCGGGGTGTAGACGTGCTCGTCCACGAATGCAACTTCCGGGATGGTAGTGAGGAATTAGCCGCAAAAAGTGGTCACAGTTGCACCTCACAGGTGGCGCAGCTGGCGGCGAGAGCCGAGGTCGGGCGCCTGATTATGACGCATTTTGATACTCTTGAGGAAGGAGATGATCCGGTAGGACTGGAGTCAGCAAGAGCTCTTTTTCCGAGCACGGACCTTGCCGAGGATGGCATGGAAATTGAGATTCCAAGTGCCGTCTAAGCAGCCCCGTAATGGCGTAAAACCATTCAGCATCGTCGGTGCTGAAAAAAAAGAACCTTTTCCAGTCGCTTCCCTGGCGGGGGTAACGCTGGATGTGTTGTTTGAGAAGAATAAGACTTTTCTGTCATCCCCCGGGGCCGTCAGTAGACATCCCGTCGGTAGCGTTTTTCAGCTTTCATTTGCTCGACATACTCTGCCGCCGCCTCCTCAGACATCCCACCGTGCTCGCTGAGAAGCTGGTGGATAGCTTGATCAACGTCTCCCGCCATGCGGTTGGCATCGCCGCAGACGTAGACAATTGCGCCATTTTCAAGCCATTTGTAAAACTCAGCGCCAGCCTCCAGGATCCGGTGTTGGACGTAGATTTTGTCGGCCTGGTCGCGGGAGAAAGCTGTGTCCATACGATCAAGCGTGCCGTCGGCGAGGTAGGATTCGAATTCATCGCGATAAAAGAAGGTGGTCGCCGCATTGATCTCCCCGAAGAAAAGCCACGCCTTGCCCTTGGCATGAGTTGCTTTTCGGTGCTGAAGAAAAGCTCGAAACGGGGCAATGCCAGTCCCCGGGCCTACCATGATAATTGGTGTCTCGTCCTCAGGATCGGGAAGACGGAAGCCTTTGCCTGGAGAGATGAAGCAGGGGATTTTGGTGTCCTCATCGATTCTCTGGGCCAGCCAGGTGGAGCAGACGCCTTTACGTTTTCGTCCGTGACTTTCGTATTCCACAGTCGCTACCGTGAGGTGCACCTCTTCAGAGCAGGCCTCAAGGCTTGAAGAGATCGAGTAGAGGCGGACATTAAGCTTTTTCAGAAGCCCGACGAACTCCTGCGCTTCGAAGCTGGCAGACGGGTGCTCGGCGAGGAGATCAATGATCTCCCGCCCCCAGAGGTAGTCAGCGAGCTTCGCCTTCTCCTCTGGCTGGAGAAGAGCGGCGAGCTGAGCGCCCTCGTTGCCTGCCTTTTCTGCAATCGCTCTCATCACTTTTTTGTCAGGGATGGTGATGACGCAGTCTTCGAGGAAGGCCTGACGAATGGGTTTCGTCTGATCTGCCCCTGCCGGCGTAACTGGTTCGTCGCCGGAAAGCCCAAGCTGGGTGAGAAGGGTCTCGGCTGTCGCCGGGCAGTTCTGAGGGAGGACGGCGAGAGAATCGCCTGGAAGGTAGTCGAGGCCGGTAGCAGCAAGATCGACAGTGAAGTGACGGGTGTCTTTGGCTTGGCATCCCTTCGTCAGCTCCCAGGTCTCTTTGAGCGTGGCAATGCAGGGGTTTCTGCGGTTGAATTTTGGTTTCTCTGTGGGTTTAGGCATAGCGGGTGGCTATTTATAGAAGGTGGAGGTCGAGTCAAGCGCGGACTGGATGCATCCTCGACCACGAAGAGAGCAAAGCGTGAATTTCACAAGGGTTGGTTCCAGCACGGCTCGGGAGGTAATCTGGCAGACGACTCCCATCCCGCTTTCCGGCCGATATTAGCGTCCAGAACGTTTTCCAGCGGCCATTTTCAAAGCAGCGGGTTTTTTCTGCTCTAAAAAACGGCCCGCTGATCAACGACCGATTTTTTGAAAAGCAGCAACAGGGCAAGCCCTAATAAATGACCTCTGGATTTCCGGGAATCACGAAATCGGTCTCTGAGGAGAAGCCGAGAGCAGGAGGGAATTCAGAGTAGCCGAGATCTGCCTGCTTGAACTGATTGACTGCCGGGGGTTTAAATCCTTTTTTGTATGTGGGGAACGGGAAAGTTACCACCTCATAGATCCCATAGCCTAACCGGACGACTGTGCGCTCGACGCCGTAAAGGATTCCGTAACTTGCAGCTGCAACCTGACCCTCCGTTTTACGAGCCTTGTTCCAGGAGTAGGGGATTTCAGCGGCTCCATAAAAAACATTGGAGAGTCCACGGCCGAGTTTGCGCATCGCTCCATAACGTGCTCCGGGAGGTGCCTGGATATCAGCCAAGGCCAGCGAACCGGATGCGGCGACCACTACGGTAATCATGCAGAGGAGAAATCTTTTCATCATGAAGAACATACAGGTAAGCAAAGCATCTTGGCAATGGTAAAAAGAAAAAATCTGCACGGCTTTTTACGCACCTGTGAGATGAAAAAGAGCAGCGGTTGAAGAGCAAAATAGAATAGGGAGTAAAATGAGCAGTATTTCCCGTTGCTATCGGTAGAGACCACCTCTTTGATAAAGGATGCACGTTGAAATGGAGAAATTAGTAGCGGCGGGTAGAATTCCCAGTAGCCTTGGTCAAAAAATTTCGGCTCTTGAGCCGGGAACTTACGTCGTTCATAAAAGCTGGGGCGGCGGAGAAATCGCAGCTTGGGAGCTTGCTGATGAGCGGGTGTTGATCAACTTTCGTGATAAGCCTGGGCACCCAATGAAGCTTGAGTTCGCCGCCAAGTCGCTGACTGCTGTCGAAGCGGGCCACATTTGCGTCAAGTTGGTGACCGACCCGGAAGGGACCCGCGCCATGGCGAAGGAGAAGCCGGTAGAGTTTGTGCGCTCAGTCCTCGAGAGCAATGGCGGGAGGATGTATCTTGATACTTTCGACGAATTCGTGAAAGAAGCCTTTGTTCCCGTGGCCTCATACAAGGCGTGGTGGGAAGCCGCTAAGAAGAAGTTGCGAGCTGACAAATCCTTTGTCGTTCCCACCAAGAGAAGCGAGCCCTTGGAGCTTCGCTCAGGCGGCCTCTCGCAGGCAGAGGCGCTTATTTCAGACTTCGGGGCCGTACGCGACCTCAAGAGCAAGGCCAAGGCTCTTGCGGTCATCACCAAGGAAGTCTCATCTTTCGAGGCACCCGATGTCGAGCTCGATGAGCTGATCAATGAGGTGAATGAGGGAATCACCCGAGGAAGCAGGCTTCAGCTCGCCCACGCGCTTGAGCTTTTGACGGCTCGAGATGAGCTTCAGGCAGCGGTCCCCGCCCTGTCCCGTGAGGGACAACCTACCATCGAGGCAACGATTCAGGAGGGGCGGAAAAAGCTCGCTGCGGTGCTCCCTAAACTCCAGGTAGGTTCTCAGCGCGCTGTTTACGCAGCTTTCAAAAATGCCTTTGGAGAGGATGGCTGGGTCGATGCCATGCTTGAGCTCCTGCAAAGCGCCGGACAGCGGGGGATTGTGGAGGTCACTAAAATTCTGATTGCCGAGGGCGAAGAAGCGAGAATTATTGGCTATATCAGGCATGGTCTTCAGCAGAGAAACCTTTCGCAGGATCTTCTCGCCTGGGCGTGTCGCGAGCGGAACAACCTGGCTGCGGAAGTGTTTGGACCGGAACTGGGAAACGCGTTGATCAACTCGTTGGAAAAAGAGCACTACGATGACGAGAGCCCGACCAACAACCGCCTGCGAGACCTTCTTGTAAACGATGCGGACATTATTCCTGATCTTGTGCGCGATGCCGAGACAGGCTATGTAAAAACTCTGACTCGGCGTCTGATGATGACACCGGTTTTTGAGGAGCTCTCGAAGCGATCGATTCTGGCACGTATTGTGAAACTTCACCCCGAAATGGAGTCGCTCGTCAGTGGCGATTCCTGGGGCAGGGAAGCAGAAGCGGCAGAAGAACCTTCCACTCTGATTGTTTCTTGGGAGAGTCTCCAGGCACGTCAGAAAACTCTCGACGAATTGATCAACCGGAAAATCCCCAAGAATAAACGAGAAATCAATGCGGCGCGAGAACTTGGCGATCTGCGCGAGAATTTCGAGTACCACGCTGCGAAAGACCAGCAGAAGATTCTTTTCCGCCAACGTGATGAACTCGAGTCGGAGCTGAAAAGTGCCCGTGGAACAGATTTTCAAGGAGCCGACACCAGCCAAGTCAATATTGGAACGGTGGTCGATATCTGCGATGAGGTTTCGGGTGAAAGCCATTCATTCACCATTCTCGGAGCCTGGGATTCTGACGTAGACAAGGGTATCATTGCCTACCTCACTGAGACAGGAGATGCCCTGCTCAGGAGCAAAATTGGCGATGTGGTCGAAATTCCCACCGAAGAGGCAGGTGTCAGCCGGTCTGTGAAAGTCGTTGCGATCGGATCTTACAACGCCTAATGGCTCGAAAATGTTGTCGGGCGCTCAGCCCGATCCCTCAATATTTTCAGGTATTTTAATATTGAGGTTTTCTTAATAAACGTTGAACTTTTGTCTACACATACCATGTCCGAAACATCAATTATCAATATTCAGGGTCGTCAGATTATCGACTCACGCGGAAACCCGACCGTTGAAGTCGACGTAGAGCTCGTTTGCGGTGCCTTAGGACGGGCAGCGGTTCCGAGTGGAGCCTCTACCGGTGAGCATGAGGCCTGTGAACTCCGTGATGGAGATAAATCGAGATTCCTCGGGAAAGGTGTCAGTCAGGCGGTGAACAACGTGAACGAAAAGATCGTTGAAGAGCTGGTCGGTATTGATGCGCTGGATCAGACCTGTGTGGATCGTATTCTCCTTGATCTGGACGGCACGAAGAACAAGAAAAACCTCGGCGCCAATGCAATCCTCGGGGTGTCGCTGGCCACCGCCAAGGCTGCCGCCGCAGCGATTGGGCAACCGCTCTACAAATACATTGGTGGCCCTAATGCCAAGGTGCTTCCGGTTCCGATGATGAACATCATTAATGGTGGCTCCCACTCGGATGCACCCATTGATTTTCAGGAGTTCATGATCATGCCGAAAGGGGCGCCTTCTTTTGCAGAGGCGATTCGTTATGGGGCGGAGATTTTTCACAGCCTGAAGAGCGTGCTGCACGATCGTGGCCTTTCCACGGCAGTCGGTGATGAGGGCGGTTTTGCACCTAAACTCGAGTCTGCGAAAGACGCATTGGAATGCATCGCTCTAGCGACAGAAAAAGCAGGCTACCAGATGGGCGAGGACATTTTCATTGCTCTCGACGTCGCCTCCTCAGAATTCTACGACGCAGAGAAGCAAAAATACGTCTTCCACAAGTCCGACAATTCGGAGCTGACCAGCACGGAAATTGCTGACTTCTACGCAGAACTCCAAAAGGACTTCCCCATCATCTCGATCGAGGACGGATGCGATGAAAACGACTGGGACGGGTGGAAAAGCGCTTACCGATAGAATCGGCGCCACGACCCAGCTGGTTGGGGATGATCTTTTTGTTACCAATGTTGATTTTCTCCAGAAAGGAATCGACCTCGGAGTGGCGAATTCCATTCTCGTGAAAGTCAATCAGATCGGTTCTCTGACCGAAACGCTTGACGCCATCGAACTGGCTAAAGAGCATGCCTACACTTCTGTGGTATCTCACCGTTCAGGTGAGACCGAGGATGATACGATTGCGGATATTGCCGTGGCAACCAATGCCGGTCAGATCAAGACTGGGTCGATGTCACGTTCTGATCGAATTGCCAAATACAATCAACTTCTCCGTATCGAAGAGCAACTCGGTGACGACGCAATTTACGGTGGAAAATTGAAGGTTTAGGCCTTCCTGAACGACAGACTGGACTGTCAAACACACACACACCTTGCCAAAGAAAAAAGCACAGCGCGATTTTGATGTGTCTTCGGATGTTCGAAGAGGAGCAGGGGGTTCCGTGCGGTGGGACGCCAATCAGTTGAGCGATGATATTTGGCAACGTCTTTCCCGGCTGACCGGGTTTCTGATTGTCGTGGTGGCATTGATAGGTGCTCTTGTTTTTTTTAAGCCCCAGCTTGAGCAGCGCGAGGTTTTACAGCGCGAAGTGGTGGAGTTGGCCAGGGAGTATGAGTTGACCCGGGTCATGGCGGATCAACGTCAGGAGGAACTCGCTTGGCTGCGGAGCGATCTTAATTATCTGGAAAATATCGCCCGCGATAGGCTTGATCTCCAGAAAGATGGTGAGCAGGTCATTCGCGTGATCCGAGAGAGGTGATTCCTAGCCTGACCTTGCAGGAGAGAAAAACTGTCGATGGAAAAGGATTTGGCTGCTTGCGAAAGGCATCTCGTCGAGGGAGAGGAGAACTTTATAGAGAAGAGTGTCTGGAATTCCGCTTCCGATGCGATAGCCGGAGAGCTTACTTGGCGCCCGTATGTGGTGGGTGCCTATCCGGTGGGTGGCGGCTGCATCCACCAGAGCTTTCACCTTCAATTCAAGGATGGAAACGAACTCTTTTTGAAGCTGAACGATGAGAGCTTTCTGTTTGGATTTGAGGCAGAGGCGGCCGGTTTGGAGGAACTTGCAGGTATCGAAGGCGGCAGTGTACGGGTTCCGAAGGTGCTCGCGTTCGGGGCAGTGGAGGGCGGGGCCTATCTGGCCTTGGAATATCTTGATATCGTCAGGCGGGGTGACGAACGAGAGATGGGAAAAAAAGTGGCCCGTATGCATCGCCACCTGGCTGGAGATGGCCTTTATGGCTGGGATCGCGACAACACCATTGGCGCGACTCCACAGAGCAATGAAAAACAAAAGTGTTGGGTAGATTTTTTTCGCGAGCAACGCCTGCGTTTTCAGCTGCAACGTGCTGAGGAAAACGGGCTGGTATGCCCGGGGGCAGAAAAACTTTTGGATGGAATAGGGAAATTTTTTGAGAAGCATCATCCCGAGGCCTCCCTGCTACACGGGGATCTGTGGGGTGGGAATTCTGGGTTCCTGAAAACGGGAGAGCCAGTGCTCTATGACCCTGCGTGTTACTACGGTGACCGTGAAACGGATCTGGCGTTCACGGAAATGTTCGGCGGCTTCGGGGCAAGTTTTTATGCAGGTTATGCGGAGGTATGGGCGCTTGATCCTGGCTATGCCAGTCGACGGGATCTTTACAATCTTTACCACGTCCTCAACCACTATAATTTGTTCAGAGGTAGTTATGGTGGGCAGGCGCAAAGGATGGTGCAAGACCTGGTGACTGGAAAAGGCTTTAGCTCCTGAAGAAGCAAGCCTTGCTGGACGAAGGCGGCGGCGCGGGATACGTTCTTCGATGACGAAGTTTCGACCATGCATCGACCTGCATGAAGGCAAGGTGAAGCAGGTGGTTGGGGGAAGTTTCAGTGCGGGAAGTGAGAAGGTAGAAGAGAACTTTGTCAGTGACAGGTCTGCCGGGTATTTTGCCGGACTTTTCCGAGATGATGCCTTAAAAGGTGGGCACATGATCATGCTGGGGGCGGGAAACGAAGCCGCAGCGTATGAGGCTCTGGCGGCCTATCCGGACGGGCTTCAGGTCGGAGGGGGAATTACCGAAAAGAATGCTTTGCTTTACCTCGAAGCGGGAGCCAGCGCTGTAATCGTTACTTCTTTTCTGTTTGATAGCGATGGCTGTTTCCTGCGCGACCGGCTTGAGGCATTGGTCAGGCTGGTGGGAAAGGAAAGGCTGGTGCTTGATCTCAGTTGTCGGAGTGACGGTGATGCTTGGGTGGTGGCCATGGACCGGTGGCGGAAGCGGACTGAACTGGAATTAAGCACGGAAGTGCTGGAGGACCTGGCAGGATCGTGCGCTGAGTTTCTTGTTCATGCGGCCGATGTGGAAGGGAAGTGTGAGGGGATCGACGCACGTCTTGTAGAGTGGCTGGGGGTGGCGTCGCCCATCCCGGTGACCTACGCGGGGGGGGGCTCGGTCGATGGAAGATCTCGGCCAGGTCAGCAAGCTGAGCCGCGGGAAGGTAGATCTGACCATTGGCAGCGCATTGGACATTTTCGGTGGTAGCGGTGCCCGCTACGCGGACTGCGTCGCTTTTAACCGCAGTGCTTGAAGCAGTGGACCGGGGATTTCTCCAAGTCATGACTTGAAAAAGAATTCCCCTCCTTTGATGGGGTTGAAGAGGGTGGGCTCCGAGGGAAAATTTCTGTTTCAGTCCGGTTGGCAACCAAGATCCGAAGGTGGTGAGTAGGCGGAAAATTCCCGCTGCTCTCGTTCCCCGAGAATGATTGCGAGGAGATCTTCCGCGCTGGTGATGCCGAGAGGGTCTCCGTTTTCATCCGCAATTTCCGCAATTTCCCAGCCACCGCGGCGGAGTTGGTAGAGAATTTCCGAGATGCCTGCCGTGGTTGGAAAGGTGGGAAGTTTTTTTATGTAATCGCCCACCCTGCCATGAAGATCGACGCTCAGCAGTGTGTCGAACACATCGATGGTACCGACGAAGCTACCGCTCAGTCCCATGACAGGGAACTGGTCATACCTGGTTTCAGAGGCAAGGTTGAGGAGAGTTCGGACAGGCATGGTGAGAGGAACTGCCGTCACCTGTGAAAGAGGAATCATGGCGTCGCTGGCGGAGATGTCTCGCGATTCGATAAGGCGTTGAATCATGCGGTTTTCGACCTTGCCGAGAGCTCCCGATTTGGTGATTTCGCGAGTGATGGTCTTGAACTCCTGCCGTAAGCGATCTTCGGATGAAGCGATTGACTGATCGACTTTGATGAGCCACGGGGAGAAAAATCTGCCGAGGTTGATTGCTGGGCCAAGGAGCATGTTGGCAAGGTTTGCCAAAGGAAACAGAGTGATCAGTAAACGAAAAGGGGTGCGTTGGGCAATGGCTTTAGGCGCGACTTCCAGGCCAATAAGATAAATAGGCAAAGCACCTAGGAAGGCAGCCAGATACCCGACGGTCCCGAATTCGAGAACAAGAAAGCGGATGATCAACGCAAAGGCAGCAAGGTTCACGAGATGGTTGAGGACGGTTACGGAAGTAACGACCTGCTCCTTTCGGGAAAGCAAGATCGCGAGCTTGTCGGCCGTTCGGACAGCGGAAGAGGCGTGGTATCTGACACGCACACGACTTACGGAAAGCAGCGCTGATTCGATCGCCGAGAGGCAGAAAGATAGAGGGAGGAGAGCAAGCAGGATCATTTGTCTTGGCTTTCCCGAGGCTCATCAGGAATTTTTTTTAGGGGGAGAATTTCGACCAGCACTTCCTCGATGCGGTTGTGACGTGCCTTTTTTACCGTAAATCTGAGGTCCCTGATGGTATGATGACTGTTGCGATCTGGAATCTGACCCGCGTCGTTGAAGAGGAGTCCGCTGAGGGTGTCGAGCCCGTCGTCTGGAATCTCAATGCCGGTAAGTTCCTCAAGTTCGTCGATTCTAGCGGAACCTGAGGCTAAGAAGCGGCCGTCTTCGATGGCGTGAATGGTTGGCTGATCATCAGATGATCTTGCGACATCCTGAAAGAGATCTTCGACGACGTCGGTGTGGGTAATGATCCCCTCCACATTGCCGTATTCATCGAGGACCACAGCGAGAGCTTCAGGATCGGCGAGTTGCCGTTCGAAGAGTTGAAGGACCTTGGCGTTCTCGGGAACAAAAACAGGGGGAAGGGTCGATTTCGAGAGTTCGGTGGCCCCGGATTCGAGGAAGTGGCGGACATCGAGGATCCCGAATACGCCGTCACGGTCGCCATGAAAAAGAGGCACAAAGCGGTGCCCGATGGCGTTGAGCGTCTCCGGGATGAGCGAAGGAGCGAGATCGGCATCGAGAAACGAGGCGTCAAGCCGGGGAGTCATACAGTCCTTGGCCGTTTTATGACCAAGTTTGAGGATTTCATGGATGACCTCTGCTTCTTCCTCTGTGAGAACCCCTGCTTCCAGTCGCATGTTGACGAGAGTTTCGAGTTCGCTTGTCTCCAGAACAGAGCGATTGAACCGAGAGTTGGGGAGGAAGAATGAGGCAATGCCGTTGCCGAGATCGTGAAGGATGCGACCGGAAGCGAGGAGGGCAGGTAGAGCTCCGGCCAGAGGCCGGGCTACCACGGAGAGAAGGGTGGAAGGGATGGTGAGCGCAAGTATTTTCGGTACAAGGTCTCCAAAAACGACTCCGGCAGCAATCGCTGTGAAAGCTGTCGGGAGGGGAGGAAATCCTGCTGGGATGGCGTATTCAGAAATCAGGTAAAAAGCGAGAACGACGGCGCTCAGGGTGAGGAAAGCACCTCCTGTGACAAGGATGTCGAGGAGAGGTGCTCGGTGATCAGCGAGAAGATGCAGAGATTTCGCCAATTCCGGTCTCTCCTGCGCAAAGACTTGTGCCCGATACTTTCTCAGGTGGGATATCAGCACTTCAAGCGCGGTGAGTAAAGCCGCCCCGATCCCGAGGCAGAACATGAGCAGGACCGGGAGGAGGATTTCCATTGCTTCCTCAGAGTATCTTATCCTCTTGGCTCCTGGCAACCCCGAATGGTACCTGCACCGTGGTGACAGGAAGTATCTATTATGCTTGCTGTTTAAGCGTCTGTGACTACGGTCAATAGTGCGGGTAACACTTTTAAGTCATTGGAAATCTCTCTGCTTGTTCTCTCTGATCACGAGAGTGGTATTACCGCTTGCTGCCGGAGTCGTTCTTTCTGGCTGCGTTGCAACCACAGGTCAGTCGGGAGGGCAGGCAGATGGCCCGTTTGTGGCAAGCTATCTGGTGGCTGATTCTCATACCAAAAAAGTACTGGTCTCCCATCAGCCGGTGAAACGCCTGCCGGTGGCAAGTCTGGTGAAAGTGGCCAGCGCCATTGTAGCGATTGACTGGGCTGAGGCAGGAGGAGTGTCGCTCTCGACCAAGGTTCTTGTTCCCCAGGCAGCGCATCCGGCTTTGCTGGGCCAGGCCAGCGTCATCGGGCTCATGCCGGGGGATTATATTACGATGCGGGATGCGCTTTACGCCATGTTGATGGTCAATGATAATGCCTCATGTGTGGCCATCGCTGACACAATCGGCAGAGACCTGTTAATGCGTACTGAACGCACCGGAGATCCAATTGCCCACTTCACCCTGCAATTGAATGCCCTGGCCACGCGTCTGGGTATGGCGCATACCCGTTTTTCAAATCCTCATGGCCTTGACCCAAAGAAGGGCAGGGGCTCTCTTTCCACGGCGGCTGATATGGCTAAGCTAGGTATTGAAGCCTCCAGTCGCAGTTCCATGCTTTTCTATTCCGGTCAGAAGCAGCGGGTTGTTTCTGTGTTCACGACGGTTGGCGAGAAACGCCTGAAGGTAAAAAATACCAATGGCTTGATCGGGATTCGAGGTATTGACGGTCTCAAGGTGGGGCAGACGGCTCAAGCCGGTCCCTGTCTTCTCCTGACTGCAGCGCGGCCATCGAAAATTCAGAAGCTTGCTGATGGTCGCAGTGAAATCACGCCACAGAGAATGGTAGTGGTAATCCTCAACGGATCGGATTCTCTTAAGTTAGGAGAAAAACTCCTCGGCGAAGGCTGGGATCGCTACGATGCCTGGTATGCTGCGGGTATGACGTATACGAGCGTGGAAGAGTTTCTTCAGAATCTCTAGGGAGGGTCTGATTCATGGTGGTGCCCGTCATTGTTGTTCGTATTCTGTATGGCACGGCGCGAGGTGGAAGTTGTTGAGCATCCATGGCCAACGAGCAACAAAGGCACACCGGATGCGGGCAACAACCCGAAGGGCTTCTTGAGTGAGGCCAGAGCGCAGCGATGCTGATTTCAATCCAATTCCATTCCACGTGGCGGGTGGAGCAATGGATCAGACCTTCCCCAGGGTTCATTCAGTCTCTCGCTGTACGGAGTCGGGTGATGCAGGTCTTTCCTCTGGCGCTTCGAAAGCGACGTCGAGGGCGAGTGCCTCACCAAGAATCTCTAGATATTCTTCTTTTGGAATTTCCATGCACCCAAAGGTTGCCAGGTGAGGTGTAGACCACTGGGTATCACAGAGTATGAATCCCTGGTGGCGAAGCCGTTCCACCAAAGCTACCAGGGCAACTTTGGAGGCATCGGTGACTCTGCTGAACATGCTTTCACCGAAAAACGCCCCGCCGATGGCAAGTCCGTAGAGCCCGCCAACAAGTTCGCCGTCTTTCCACGTCTCCAAGGAGTGGGCGATTCCTTCATCGTAGAGTTGGCTATAAATGGAGGAAATCTCGTCACTGATCCAGGTTTCATTGCGATTCGCGCAGCCATCTACCACCTTGTCAAAAGCCGAGTTTATACGAATCTCGAAAGGTTTTTTCTTCAAAGTTCTTCGCAGCCCACGGTTGATGTGAAAGCGGTCATCGAGGGGGAGAACGCCTCGTGGATCCGGGGAGAACCATCCTATTTCTCCCTCCTCCAAGGCCATGGGAAAAATCCCCATGCGATAGGCCTCAATGACAAGTTCAGCAGGGATCATTGCGCAGTGGATGGCATCCGATTATTCGCGAGCAGGGTGAGAATTTCACTTTTACCATCAAGCTCATCGCATAAGCTAACCCTACCCGCAACGGGGATGCTGCTATGCGTCGTGCAATCTATCCAGGAAGTTTCGATCCAATCACCAATGGTCACCTTGATGTCATCAGGCGGGCGGCGGCACTTTTTGATGAATTGGTGGTTGCTGTCGCTTGCAATGATCAGAAGTGCCCTGTGTTGCCTGCCGATCAAAGGAAGGAATTGATTGAGGATGCATGCTCGGAACTTGCGAATGTTTCTGTACTGATCTTCAGCGGTTTGGTGGTGAAGTTAGCTGAAGCGCAGGGTGCGGTGGTGCTCATACGGGGCTTGCGTGCAGTTTCAGACTTTGAGTTCGAGTTCCAGATGGGCTTGATGAACCGTCGTCTTTCGCCAGGACTTGAAACCATTTTTCTGACTCCTCAGGAAGATTACACCTATTTAAGTTCGCGACTGGTGAAGGAAGTGTCGCGTTTGGGTGGGGCGATCGAAGACTTTGTTCCGGCTGGAGTTGCGGCGGCTTTGAAGTCGGCCTATCAGTAATGGCGCCATATTTGCGTGGTTGCCTGATTCTTTCGCAGTTCTCATTATGATCATCGATCTTCTCAAGATTTCCGATCACGGTCTGATCATCCAGGGGAGCTATCCGAACGACATTCTTGAACTCGAAGAGAATGAGCAAGCGAAAGCGGATCCTCTCAGCCCGGTCCATTATGATCTTTCCGCGACGTGTTTCGATGGCGAACTTATCCTCACCGGAGAAGTCAGCGCCGGCTTGTTGCTCGTCTGTGCGCGTTGCATGGATGAATTCAGGGATGTTTTGAATCTCACGGAATACCAAGTCGAAATTCCGATTCATGGAGAGGTGAGCGTGGACTTGACGAACAGGATTCGGGAGGATATTCTCCTCGCCCTTCCTTGGTATCCACACTGTGCTGAAAGCACGGTCGAAGATCGCCAGTGTGCTGGAGAAGATACCATGTTTGAAACCGTTGAAAAAAATCCTCTTTCTACGGATGACGCAGGCGACGATACTGGCACAATGGAAAGCGGAGTATGGAAAGCCCTCGATGGGCTCACTGATCCGAATCATTAAACTCTTTCAAGCTAATCAACCAAGTCCCCAAGAATCATGGCAGCACCTAAGTCACGCACCTCAAAAATGAAGCGCCGTCTCCGCCAGGCCGGTAACCGATGGCGCGCTCCTCAGTTTCAGAAATGCTCTGAGTGCGGGAGCACGACCCGCGGGCATATCGCCTGCCCTACCTGTGGCTTCTATCGGGGGCGTCAGGTTCTCGATGTCGAGGTTTAGAGCAGAGTAGTCTGCACCTGCGTTCCTCGGGTTGTAGCCGAGGTAATGTTCATGGATGGGAAGACAATAGTGTTCTTCCGGTAGCCTTTTTTTCTTTCAGGTTTTTGAATTTCATGAATTACTGGCAGGGATGAAAATTGCTCTCGATGTAATGGGTGGGGATGATGCCCCGGAAAGTACCCTCGACGGGGCTTTGAGAGCCTTGGAAGACTATTCCTGGATCGAAACGATCTATCTTGTCGGTGATGAGGAGCGTATGAAGCCAGGGGTCGACCTGCGTGCGTTTCCTGCTTCGAGGATCGAGCTTGTCCACGCTCCCGAGGTTGTGGAAATGAACGATCCGGCACTTGCCGCACTCCGAAAAAAGAAGAACTCGTCGATCACCAGGGGAGTCAACCTAGTCAAATCCGGCGACTGTCAGGCGGTAGTGAGTGCGGGCCATACGGGGGCTGCTGTGGCAGCCAGCACGGTGCTCCTGCGCAATCTCCCGGGAGTCGAGCGGGCGGGAATTGCTTCTCCGATGCCCAACGAGTACGGTGCCTGTAACATTGTCGATGCAGGCGCCAACCCTGAGGCCAAACCGTTTCACTTGTTGCAGTATGCGATTATGGGATCGGTTTACGCCCGGTATGTCTTCGGGGTGGAGAAGCCAGTGGTTGGTCTCATGTCCCTAGGCGAAGAGGACGAGAAGGGGACGGATTTCACCAAAGAGGTTTTCGAACTTCTGAAGGGCAGCGGTCTGAATTTTCGGGGCAACGTCGAGGGGCATGACCTTTTCGAGACCCCTCTGGACGTGGTGGTCTGTGATGGATTTGTGGGCAATGTGGTTCTCAAGAGCTGCGAAGCGACAGCGAAGATCGTGTTCAAGTGGGTCAAAGATGAGATCCATAAAGCAGGGCCGCTCGCCAAGTTGGGAGCATTTCTGGCAAAACCCGCTCTCCGGCGGGTTCACCAGCGTGGCAGTTATGAGTCCTACGGTGGATCCCCTCTGCTTGGAGTGGACGGAATCACCATCATCGGCCATGGTTCCTCGTCTGCAGTGGCGATTCAGAATGCGATTCGTGTCGCTGGGGAGGCGATCCGTTATCAGGTGAATCCGCATATTACCGAAGAAATCCAGAACAGTTCCCCCTCCAATGTCTGACCCACCGCCCATCGTCACTTCAATCATAGGGACCGGCAGTTACACGCCGGAGCGGGTGATGAGTAATGCGGATATCGAGAAAATCGTCGATACGACTGACGAGTGGATTACGACGAGAACGGGAATTAAAGAGCGCCGATTGGCGGCCGATGGAGAGGCTACCAGTGATCTTGCTGCCATAGCTGCGCGCAGGGCTATGGACGATGCTGGAGTCAGTGCGGATGAAATTGATCTGATCATCATCGCCACCATCAGTCCAGATATGTTCTTCCCTTCGACGGCATGTTTCGTGCAGCAGAAAATAGGCGCACAGAATGCAGTTGCCTACGACATCTCAGCAGCATGCTCTGGATTTTTGTTTGCCATCCAACAAGCGAATCAGAGTATGTGCAGTGGCGCATCGAAAACGGTTCTGGTGATCGGGGCCGAAAAGCTTTCCACTTTTATCAACTGGGAGGACAGGGCTACCTGTGTGCTCTTTGGCGACGGTGCGGGTGCGATTGTGATGCGGTCGGGCGAGGTGAAAAACGGGCACAAAGTTATCTCTACTGACCTTGGAACGGACGGTTCCAAGACTGATATTCTCAAGATTCCAGGAGGTGGCTCAGCTTTGCCATTGACTTGTGAGAATATCTCAGAACGGCCGAATACCATTTATATGGAGGGGCAGGAGGTCTTCAAGCAAGCGGTCACCGCCATGTCGCGGTCGTGCGTTCATGCGCTTGAGAAGGCAGGAATCACTCAAGAAGAGCTTTCATTAGTAATCGCGCACCAGGCCAACAAGCGCATTATCGACGCCATCGCAAAGCGCCTTGGGCTAAGTGAAAAGCAGACATTCATCAATCTTCACAAATACGGAAATACTTCCGCGGCCTCGATCGCCATTGCACTCGACGAGGCGAATCGTGAGGGAAGGCTTGCGCCCGGTGACAATCTCTTACTTGTTGCCTTTGGTGCTGGGCTTACCTGGGCAAGTGCTGTGGTGAAGTGGTAGAAGGAGCAAGTCGTCAGGCCGTAGCTGCGGATTGCTGCGGATTGCTGCGGATTGCCGCGGTTGAACAAGGTGAGCTAGGCGATTCTGAGACTCACGACCTGGAGGCGGGGCGTTCGGAGAGAGGCTTCTCGCCATGGCGGGCACGGAATTTGTCAAGGCTGGAGAAGGGTGCCTTTCCTGAAAAGCCTGTTGTGACGAGATGGATTGCTTTCAGGGACGAGTTCTGCTGGAGCCTTTTCACTGGAAGGTGAAGCCTTTGACTTCGAGAAGCGCGCTGTCCATGGCTTCTGCCAGTGCGAGAGTATCGGCGTGGGAGTGTCCGGGGCATTCGATACGTCCTTGGTCGAGCGCTTGCATGGCGGCTTCAATTTCGTCTGTCACGCGAGATTCGTCGGGAGAGGTAAAGGTTTCAGGAGCACCATTGTCTGGAATCCACCTGGCTTCGGTGGCGCGATGAGAGTCCGGCAGCTGGATTTTTCCTGTTTCGCCAAGTACGAGAGCATCGAGTGAATCAGAGGCATTGATCGAGCAGCTTAGAGCGGCGACCGCCCCGTTGGCATGGTGCGTCGTGATGCAGGCGGATTCCTCCACTCCGGTGGAAGCGAGATGCCCCGTTGCCTTGATCTTAACGATGTCGCCAAGGAGGATCCGGGCGAGGCTTAAAGGGTAGATGCCAACGTCTAAGATAGCCCCCCCGGCGAGATCCGGGTTGAGGAGGCGGTCGTTGGGATCCTGCGATCCTCGGAAGCAAAAATCTGCTTTAAGAAGTTTTGCCTTTCCGATGCGACCTTCATCAATCCACTGTCTGGCACGACGGATGGTGGGAAGAAAAGCGGTTTTCATTCCTTCCATAAGAAAGACGTTTTTTTCGCGGGCGAGTTTGATCAGTTCACGGGAGGCTGCGGCTGAGGGAGTGAGAGGTTTTTCGCAGAAGACGGCTTTGTTGGCGGATAAAGCAGCTTTGGCAATGCCTGCATGGTATGCGTGAGGGACGACGATATAAATGATGTCGACTTCCGGATCTGCAAACAAGGCCTCGTAGCTTCCGTAGGCAGTTTCAAACCCATAGTCGTCACGGAAGGCGCATGCTTTGGCATGGTTCCGGGAAGCAACGGCACGGAGGCGAGCGCAATCGACTTCTCGGAGTTCGTCGCAGAACATGCGCGCGAATCGGCCCGGGCCAATAAGCCCCCAGCCATAGTTTTTCTTGTGGTCATGCATGATGGAAATGGAGTTTGAAAAGAAGGTGTCAGAGCTATTGGGCTGCTGACTTCGACGTCTCCTTAGCGGACAGCAGGTGCTGTTTCAGCCAATAAATGAGGAAAGGAAAATTGAGGAAATACAGGGTGATCATCATGACATTAGCCCGGAATTGGAGGTGCATGATTTTTCCAATGCTGAAGTGGAGGAACACGAGACAGAGGCCGGTGATAAAAGCACTCCGTCGCCCAATCAAGGCGAGGAAGACAAACAGTTCGATGATCAATCCAGGTGCGAGGATCCAGCTTCCAGTCCACGGGTAATCAAGAATCAGTTGTTCGAGATAGCGTGGAATCTGCTCGATCCAGGAGACAGATTCAGCGGGCGTGGTACCGAAGTTGTGATGGTACATGCCACTTGTTTTTCGAATCTGCAGCCCGAAGTTCCGCGCCTGGTAGATCCAGGCACCATGGGAATTGATCAGTTTCGTGATGGCGGAAACGACGTATCCTGCGGCGATCGCTTGTTTGATGAAATGCGCTTCCAGGTTAAGTGCCTCAGAGCGTTCCAGTCGATTGACCTGCAACTTCCTTCCTAAAAGGTTGCGCAAAGCAACACCGACGTACCAGATGGTAGTGACGGCCAAAGCCATGTGAACAAGTTGGAGATTATGATGTGCGCTGCCCTGTGAGTTGCCGAGCGCTGCCGGGCTGAGGCAAGCAACCGTGATCACGGGAAGAGCCAGCCATTGCAAGCGTCCAATCACGTAGAAAAAAAGTCCGACCAAAGCGAGGTTTCGCGCCCAGGAAAGAACCTCGGGATTATGAAAAATGGCGACCGGAAAGATCAGAGCGAATCCGTTCGGGTGAGGTGCCGAGTCGTATGAAAGAGGATTTGCAGGAATCGTTTCCCAGAGAATCCAAGCGAAGAAAAGCCGAAACAGGAAAAGTTCCCAGCAGTGATAATGAACGACGGGAAACCAGTCTTGAATCCGTTTAATTTTCACGGTTGGTCTCCTTTCTGTCCTCTGATCAGGCCGGCCAGCGCATCCTCCTCCCGGGCAATTTCTTTGTCAGTCTCTACAATTTTCCCGTCGATCAGCTGAAGGTTCACATGGTGCAGTCGTATCGGTCGGAGCGGAGCTACCTGCTGCTTTGCTCCAGACGACATGTTTTTGAAAACGAATTGGAGGGTGGCTTCTCCCGGCCCTCGGCGGTCTTCCCAGCTGAAATCTGCGATGCGCTTACCGATTTGCTTTTTGTGGCGGCGTAATTCGTGATCGTTGATTTTTTTGAGGAGGCTAGTCAGCATTCCGGTGACCTTAAGCATGGGAATGGGTTTGTTGTCTTTGTCTGCAAGATAAACGTAGTAGGTGGTCGTCTTAAACTTGGAATACATCGGGAAGTGCGAGAAGGGGTAATGTTCCTTCACGAGAGTGCACCAGATCACCAGTACGAGCATGACCTTGAGAGGAATCAGCTGATAAAGCTTCTTCCACCACGGGATGCTGTTTTCGGGGTAGGGCATGGGTGCGTTTTGTCGAGCCATCCTAGCGGATTTCATCTTAGGCTCAAGCGGGTTGCTATGACCCTGTAAGGTTCAGGCAACGAGGATTCTAGGGCAAAGCTTAAGTCGCTTTCACAGGGATATGATAGTAATTTGCCCGTGAGCCTTGAAAAAGTGGTTGATGTCCGGCCCTGGCCATGGGCCACGATCGGGCTCCAATGAAAAACCAGAGCCCGCCGAGAGGGTGCTCCGCCTGATCACGTGCATCCTGTGGCGCAAGTGCCGTCGGGCTTGTCGATATCGGCTGGGATGGAGATTTTGAAGGGCAAGTCAGTTATGGGGTAATCGTTCGTTTTTAGCTTAGGGAAGGTCTGGTCAATTGCTCCACCCGCCACATGGAATGGAATTTGAGAAAAATAAGCATCGCTGCGCTCTGGGCTTGCTGAAGAAGCCCTTCTGGGTGCTGCCCGCATCCAGGGTGGCTTTGTTGTTCGTTGGTCATGGATGCTCATCCACTTCCGGCTCGCGCCGTGCCACACAAAATTCGGACAACAATGACGGGCGCCGCCATGAATCAGACCCTCCCGAGCTGAGCAGAGAGAAAGACGGGTCGAGGTGAGAGATTGCCAGGCATTGACTCTGCTGATGATCTGGTTGTTTAGATATCGCTCGAACCAGCGTCACATTTCGCGCAGACGACTGCTGTGACGTGGAGAGGCTGTGATGCGAAGTGCGGATCCTGAGAAGTGGCGACTGGCCTGGGAATCTCGGATTTTTACTGCTATATGTTTATTGGGAATTTCTCTGGGCCGATGATCCTCTGTTTGCTCCGAGACGGCCGGAGTGGTTCTTTCACGAAGAAAGAAATTGCGCGGTTCCACAGGAAGGCCGTGGAGTGCGCGGCGCAGCCAGAAGCCGAGAGAGTGGGGGAGCGGGAAGTGGGAGTTTCCAATCTCCACCTCCGTATCTGCGCTCAGTATTTCGTGAGGGCAGACCCTGACGCTGGCGGCGCCTGGGAGGGCGCGACTGAGCGCAATCGCGACCGCATTCTGCGTTCCAATGTCGCACATGGGGGATCCGAAAGCCTCTTCCATCAGATCGATGTCCGTCTGGGTGATTTCGAGAACCTCGGGAAGGACGATGGCTGAGTTATCTGCGGGCTGTTGCGATCTTGAGGGTCTGGTAGAGGGCATGGATTGCTCCGAGTTCAGCTGCCCTTGCCTCCACCTTCTTTTCTCGATGGTGGTGAGGGTGGAGGCTATGCAGCAAGTAAGAGGCCTTCCCCTTTCCGCTCGCGGTCTCTGAACACAGTGGGCGAACACCCGGCATACTTCAGGAAACTTCGATTGAATTGGGAGAGAGATTGGTAGCCGACATCGTAAGCAACGCGGGTCACGCGGGTGCCAGGTTGCAGCAGAAGACGTTTGGCGCTCTCGATCCGTCGACGGTTGACATACTCTGTGAGAGTCATTCCGGTTGTCGTTTTGAAGAGCTTGCAGAAATAGAAAGTACTGACACTGCAGTGGTCGGCGACTTCTTCGAGGGTGATTTTGTCCTCCAGGTGTAAGTTGATAAACTGCTTGGCCATCCTGACTGGCATCGGTTCGTTTTCCTCTTCAAGTACGAGTCGCGATCCAAGAGCAGAAAGCTGCATGGAAAACGCTGCAAGCAGGGTGGTGATTCCCCGGTACTGCTCGAGCGAGACGACGGTGCCGTCGAGGTAGGCTTTTTCGAGGCGTGCGAGTTGTAATTCTCGGCGACCTTCTGCTTTGAGGGTTGGGCGGAGACTGGTGAAGTTTTTCTTTTTAGGTTTTTCGTGGAAGATCTGGCCGGTGCTCAGGAAGGCTACGGTTTGAGCCCCGCAGCGAATCGGAACGGCGCTTTCATTGAGCCCGGCAAAGCACCGGACTGAGGCAAGATGATTCTCGGCGTGATGAGCGAGGTCGTGGCATGCCATGCTGCACATGGAACAGGGGTTTTCTCCCCCGTTGAGGAGCTGGCAGAAGGCGTTCGAATTCTCGGTCCCGCAGCACGGCCGCCAGCCATTGTCGTCAGCCTTTTCTAAGGAGAGGGGAAGACCTGTCGCCTTGAGGAATGCGTCGCGGTAAGTGATAAAGAGTTCTGAGTTGCGGAGTTTTGTGAGAACTCTCTCTGTCATGCCTGCGTCTTTTTTTATTTTGTTCATGATTGGTGTCAGCGTTGATATCAGGTTGCCATAGGGTTGGGGTCGCTTGCTATTGGTGGTGATCCTGATCGGCGAGTAAGGATTCTGCTTAGACGGTTGTACGCAAAATGCGTACGTGCGGGTTGCGGTCGAAACAGACAAAAGAAGACCGAATTTGGTTAAACGATGGGATGCAGGCTGGGACTTTTGCATTCATGATGCGGGGTGACTTCTGGGAATAAAAACGAAGAATCCATTCCTTCGGGACTTGCGGGTCTCTATCAGGACCCGGTCGTGCGGGATCGGATCGCTGATTATCTCGGGCGCGATCGTGACGGTCGACCGACGGCGAATTATTTGACGCGATGTGACGGGATTGAACCGGCGAAATTTAAAGAAATCGCGATTGAGAACTGGGAGAATGCCCTCAGGAAGCCGTGGGATCTTGCCCGCTCGCTGGGAGACCGAGACAGCTTGATTGCACATATCGACATCGAGTATGTGGACTTTGATTTTCCGGCTGAGGCGTTTGTAGATCCCGAGAGAGCCTGCCGCCTTCAAGAACCGGTGGTAAAAGCGATCGAGGAAATCCTGGCAAGTTTCGGGATCCGTCCTCTCCACCTCCTGACCGGGCAAGGGCACCATTTTGTGTGGCGGATGGCGAATGAATCGATTTCCTCCAAGCGGTTACGCGGAGAGGTGTGTCCCGGAGCGCTGGTAGCGGGTGGCGATGACGTGGTCGCTGTGCCCGGGTCGGACGAGGCAGGATTTGAAGGGCTCGGCCTGGTCATGGAATACCTTGCCCAGGAGGTTCGGAAACGCGTGGCTTCAGTGGCCGAGATCCCTGTTGAACTGACCACAGTTGAGGTGGGAAAACTTATTTCCGGTCGGCGGGAGATCGTCTCGATCGATCTCTCAGAGTATGGCGATCCACTGGCCTCTCGAGTGATTCGATTGCCCTTCACGCATTACAGAAAGCCTTGGCAGAGCGGGTTGTTGGAACGTCTCGGTCTGCTTCAGGATGTTCCTCGGTTCGTCACTCTCCCGCTTCATGAAATCGACGTGCAACAGGCGATTAAGATCCGGCAGAATGCTGCGGAAGTTCGTGATCTTGCGCATCGGACTCTGGTGCGTATTCCAGATCAAGGGCAGGGTATGGGAAGACTGATTGATGCTTATCTCTCTTCGTCGCTTCGAGGGTTTCACAGGCGCTTTTATGAGGTGTCGCATGATCCCCGGGGAGCATGGCCCGAAACCTATGCAAAAACTCCGACAGCTAACTTTTTTCCCTGTGTTCGAACCATCCTTGAGGAGCCGAATGACCTTCTTCTCAAGCCGGTGGCTTTGCAGTTATTGACCCGTTACCTTCTGGTTGCAGGATGGCATCCGAGGCATATCGCAGGTTTGGTGCGGTCGCGGTTTGAAGAGCCTTCGTATGGTTGGAGGAAGGGGTATTGGGATGTCTACAACTCGGGGTTACGTGCCGATTTCTACGTCCGTAGTTTTGTGGCTGAGCTCGAAACAGGAATCGACGAGGCGGTTGACTTCAACTGTGTCTCTACCCAGGACAAGCACCTGTGTAGTTGCCCTGACTGCCCGCAGGATCTTTCCCGGCTGCGCGGGCAATTGCTGGAGAATGTGCATGGGTAAGGACTTCCATTTACCGGTCTCTATCTCGACGGGGTGTTTTTACCAATCTCCCATCGAAAACGTGCTTCATTGGTTCAGTGAATTTGGCTTTCGTGATCTTGAGATCTGCTCGTTTCCAGCTCACCTCGACTTTCATCAACCCGATTTGGTGGCTCGCGCTGCTCGGACCCTTGAACGGGAGGGGCTTCATGCGCTTTCCTTTCATGCGCCTTTTGCCGAGCATATCGACATAAGTTCCTGGGATGGGAAGGTGCGGAGGAACTCAGTGGCGGAGCTTTGCCGTGCCTGTGAAGCAGCGGGAATCCTGAATGCTCGCTACATCGTCCTCCATCCCGGACCCGAGCAGGAAAATCATCTCCAGCCCCACGAGTGGTATCCGAGGATGCAGTTGGCTGCCGAATCACTCAACGAGGTGGCCGCTTACTGTAGTAAAATCGGCCTGACGCTGCTCCTCGAAAACATGTTGCCGCACCTGATGTTCGGTCACGTCCGCGATATGCTTTACCTGCTTGGATCGATCGATTCGATGAATGCGGAAGCATGCCTCGATACCGGGCATGCTTATCTCTCCGGCGATCTCCCGTGTGTAGCGCACAAGCTTTCTGGCCACCTGCGTATGGTTCATGCCAACGACAACTCAGGCGACCGGGACGACCATCTGCCACCCGGTCGGGGGAGCATTCATTGGGAGCCTTTGGTGCGGCAGATTCTAGAGGCACGGCCTGATGCGGTCTTTGTCCTGGAGTTACACGGCGGTCCGGAACCGCGAGAAATTCTGCAGGGTGCCACTGGCGCACGTCATTTTCTGGAGAAGATCGCGGATGATGTGATGGCTTGATCCATGGTGAGATGTTTTTCTGGAACCGAAGCGGGACGCCAAAATAAGCGAGGTCCTGGCCAAGCCTCGCGTTGGGAATTGCCGCGGATTGATGCACGCTTCGGGTATGGGAAGTCCCCGACGGCTCGTTACCAAAAAGCTCCGGCGAATTTGCTCGCCCGGAAGCCTGCGCTTTAAGACCACCGAAAAGCTCCGGCCCTGTGATGGATGTGTGGCCCAGTCGCGGGTTAAGAATGCCTTTGGATATGCGCTGAAGAACCGTCACGCCGGATACAATATTTTCGCTATGGGGAGCCGCGACCTCGAGATCGGTATCGCGGTGACCGAACTTGTCGGGGCCGAGGCGGAGGAACGTCCGGTCCGGCCATCTGACTGGATCTACGTGCACAATTTTGAGGATGCGAGGCGTCCATTAGCGATTCGGCTGCCCGTGGGGCGAGGAAAAGTGTTCCGGGCGGACATGCAGAACTTCATTGAGAACCTTGCCAGTGCCATTCCGGCTGCACTTGATAGTGACGAATGCCGTGCACGTCTGGAAGAGTTGGAGAGTCGCTTCGGACGACCACACGAAGAGGCCTTGGAGCAGCTGCGGCAGGAAGTCGAGGGGGCCGACTTTGTTATGATCCATACCCCCGGAGGGATCACCATTGCTCCGGCGAAAGACGGCAAGGTGCTCGATCAAGAGGATCTGAGCAGCATGAGTAAAGAGGATCTGATGGTGATCCAAGAGAAGCTGGAAGGATACCAGAAGGAGCTCGAGACGATCGTGCAGCAGGTTCCTCGCTGGAGGCGAGGGTTTCTTAAAAGCTTGAAAGCGCTCAACCGGGATGTGGCCCAGAATACGGTAGGCCAGTACATCACTGAATTGCTCGAGAGCTACATCGATCTGCCTCAAATCATCGCACACATCGAGAGCTTGGCGGCGGATCTTCTTGAAAATATCCACCTCTTTGCGGATCTTCATAAGGAACTTCCTGAACCTGTGCCGGGGATGCAATTGCCCGGACCAGCGGAGGAGGGTGATCCATTTCTTCCCTACCGAGTCAATCTCTTTGTCGACAATGCGGGAGCGGAGACGGCGCCGATCATCCAGGAAGATAACCCGAGCTTTGTCAATTTGAACGGGCGGATCGAGCATGCCAGCGAGATGGGAATGCTGAGTACGGACTTCACTATGATGAAGGCGGGGGCTCTCCATCGAGCGAATGGCGGATATCTGATCCTCGATGTCCGCAGTGTTCTCCTCGAGCCATACGGCTGGGAAAGCCTGAAGCGGGCGCTGAAGTCTGGGAGTCTCCGGCTTGAGTCTCTCGGGCAGGCTTACGGACTGGTCAGCACGGTCACGCTCGAGCCTGAACCGATTCCCCTCGACGTTAAAGTGATCCTCGTGGGAGAGAGGTCGCTCTACTATCTTCTCAAGCAACGCGATCCTGAGTTCTCCGGCCTGTTCCGCGTCGCTGCTGACTTCGAAGAAGATCTCGACTGGACCGCTCCCAATCAACGAATTTTCGTACGGCGCTTGGCATCGCTCCTGGAACGTGACAGGCTCCTGCCGCTCGATGCCGGAGCTACAGCCCGGGTGCTTGAAGAGTGCGCCCGTCATTCCGGTGATCCGGGAAAGCTGAGTCTGCATTCAGAAACGATCTCGACCCTTCTGCATGAAGCGGACTTCCTCGCCAGAGAGGGCGGTCGGGGGCTTGTCAGCCTGCCTGAAGTCCTCAAGGCGCTCGAGCGACGGGATGAACGTCACTGGAGAATTCCGGAATTACTCTACGACAAAATCGAGGAAGAAACGGTGCTTGTCGATACCGAGGGCACTGTGATCGGCCAGATCAATGGCCTTTCCATACTCTCGTTGGGCGATGCTGCGTTCGGGCAGCCCAATCGGATTACGGCAACGGCGAGGGCAGGGAATGGTGGCATTGTTGATATCGAGCGTGAGGTTGATCTCGGCGGAGCCCTCCATTCAAAGGGTGTCATGATTCTGACCGGTTACCTTCTCGGGCAGTTCCTTCCGGACGAGCGACTCAGCCTCTCAGCGCGTCTTGTATTCGAGCAGAGCTACGGCGGAGTTGATGGCGACAGTGCCTCGTCTGCAGAACTTTACCTCCTTCTTTCTGCGATCGGGAAGATCCCTCTTCGTCAGGATCTCGCAGTGACAGGATCTCTGAACCAGCATGGTGAGGTGCAGGCGATCGGAGGAGTTAACGAGAAGATCGAAGGGTTTTACGAAGTCTGCCGACGCAAAGGGCTGACAGGGACTCAGGGTGTGCTTATTCCAGAGGCGAATGTGAAGCATTTGATGCTGCGCTCTGAGGTGGTGTCTGCCTGTGACCGATGCGAGTTTCATATCTATCCCGTGCGGCGTGTCGAGCAGGGGATCGAACTGCTCACCGGCCTCGCAGCCGGCAAGCGGGGGAAGACAGGGAAATTTCCTGCGGAAACTGTGTTTGGTAAGGTGGAGGGGGTTTTGCAGAGCTATGCCAGACTTCTTCACCCGAGTGACAGCAAGCGTGAGGTTGACGAGGGTGACGGGAATGATGAGGGCGAAGGCAGGAGGAAGGGCAAGCGGTCATGAGGAGCGAATCGGAGCCGCAATTTCCTGTGGCCGGCGCACGCCAGATTCTTTGTGTTCTGGGATGTCAGAAGGAGGGGTTTCATGAAGGAATGCTTCCTCTTTCTGCTCGGGTGGCTGATGCTCTCGGATGGAAGTTGCGGGCCAGTGTCCAAGTGGACGAGAACCTTGTCCGAACACCCACTCTTCCGTGGTTGATGCGGACCGGACTTGAGTCGGTGATGCGTCGGAGTTTTTATCTTGCCGACCTTCAAAGGCAGCTGGAATCGGTCGTCAAGAGGCTTCGGAGGCGGATGCAAATACTGGCTCAAAGAGTGTGTTTGTTCTCAGATGAAGTGGAATGAGTTTCTGAGCTGCCCGCGGGCTTGTGTCACTGCTGTTGTGCCTGGGTGTTGTTGATCAGATTAAAGGAAAGCAGAACGTCGATCATGGAAACTCACACCACAGTCTCTCTTCTGCTCGGGCTTGGCACGATATTCCTGCTCGGGCTCGCTGCGGATGCCATTGGTAACCGCACGAGGCTTCCGAGGGTGACCCTTCTTCTTGTTCTTGGATTTCTGGCAGGACCGTCTGCTTTCGAACTTCTTCCAGACGCGGCGACTGGACTCTTCGAATTAGTGACTGACATCGCTTTGACCATGGTCGGGTTCCTGCTTGGGGAAAAGCTGGTCCACGTCCGCGAAAAGCAGGGGATGCAAACCTCCCTGATCCTGGCGGCGTCGGTGGTTCTGATCACTGCGTCGGTAGTCTTTTTGGGCATGCTCATGACTGGAATCGGAGTCGTCGGAGCTCTTCTTCTGGCCGGCATTGCGACTGCGACGGATCCGGCAGCTACCGTCGATGTCATTGAGGAGGCAGGAGTAGAAGAGTCTTTTTTCGGGCGGTTATTGCTTGCGGTGGTGGCCATCGATGATGCCTGGGGACTGGTGGTTTTTTCGTTCCTTCTCGGCGTGGCTGCCACGCTGACTGGGTTCCCTGCCGATGCCTGGGCCAGTCTTGGTCAGGTGGGGTGGGAGGTGGGCGGAGCTATCGTGCTGGGTTCGGCACTGGGTTTTCTTCACTCTCTTCTCAGCAAGCGTATCGGCGAGGGAGATCCGATTGTCATGGAGGCGATTGGGCTTGTGCTGATGGCCTGTGGACTGGCCATTCTGGTGGAGGTTTCTTTCATACTTGCCGCTATGGCCATGGGCGCTGTGGGCTGCCGCCTGGGCAGAAGGCATGAGCAACCATTTCACGTCATCGAGCGGATCGAGAAACCGTTCCTCGTGATTTTCTTTGTGCTCGCTGGCGGAGCTCTTGAGTTGGGGTCTCTGAGCCTCATTGGCTGGCTGGGTGGGTGCTACTTTGTGCTTCGTATCGTTGGACGTGTCCTGGGTGGTTGGTGCGGAGGACGGCTAAGCGGTATCGACCCATCGACGTCCCGCCTCGCAGGCGCCTCACTGCTTCCTCAGGCAGGGGTCGCTTTGGGGATGGCGCTGATCTGTGCGAAACGCTTTCCTGAGATCGGTGACACGGTCTTGCAGATCACGATTGGAACGACGGTAGTATTCGAAATTTTTGGCCCTCTTGTGACTCGGATTTCCATCGCCCGGGTCGCTGGAGCTTCCATGCAAAAGAAGGAGGCGGTGGAGAGTGCACCATGACGGTGCTTGCTGACCCGGAGGCGTGTACAGCGCTATCAGGAGCCAAGAGGCTAAGGGGCTGATCATGGATATCGGAACGGTAGCGACTCCAAGGCATGTCTGAGTAGGGTGACTGGGGCGGAGGAAATGAGATTGGCAATCCTTCTGAGGGTTGGTATGCTCCAGTTCTCACTTTTTTGTCATGAAATTGACCCACATCGCCCTCGCCCTGACCATCGTGCTGTTCGCTCTCACGGGGTATCTTTTTTATCAAGGCCAGCTCGATCGCAAACGTTTTGCAGGCATCGAAGCAAAGCTTGATGAGAACTCACAAAAGCAGAATGTATTTGGCGGACGGGTTGAGAATGTTGAGAAGGCGGTGGGAATTGATCCTGCAGAGGCGGAGGAGCAATTGGAAAGGGAGGTGTTACTGACCGAAAGGGAAATTATCAGCCGTCGGATTGATGAGCTGACGGGAGGAGTTCAGGATGGGGCAGGGACGCTTCTGCCATCGGATACGCCGGGGCCCCTCCCTGCCATCGGGACAGAAGGTGAAGAGGGTCTGATTGGGGGAGTGCCCTCCAACCTTGTCCCTGATGACGGTTCATCATCGCAGTCTTCGCCTTCCGGAACACGGAGAGGCGTTCTTTCACCCGTAGGGGCGGTTCCTGAGCTTTCTCCCATGCAACAGAAGGTGAAGAATGCGGGATCCATCGGGGCGGTGGAGCATTTTGATCCGCAGTGGGCATTTGTGGTGATGAATGTCGGGAGCGAGGGCGGGCTCAAGGAGGGAGATAAATTTTCTGTGCGAAGAGATCACTTCGTGGTGGGCCAGGTGAAAGTGACTGAGGTCAAAAAGGGCCAAGCAATCGCCAATCTGATTCCCGAATCACTCGAGCCGGGGATGAATATCCAACCTGGAGACGAGATTATTCAAAT
Source organism: uncultured Verrucomicrobiales bacterium (assembly GCA_943789025.1). GTDB lineage: Bacteria > Verrucomicrobiota > Verrucomicrobiia > Verrucomicrobiales > DEV007 > CALSSN01. The sequence goes on along the minus strand of CALSSN010000016.1, from coordinate 153,242 downwards.
CCCTCTTCCTTGAGCGCATCGTCCAGGAGGAAGTCAGTGGTGAAGATCCGACTTGATCAGGCGCTGGTCGAAAGGGACCTCTGTGCCTCTCGCGAGCAAGCCAAGCGCCTGATTCTTGCCGGTGAGGTCCTCGTCGCTGGGCACCCGTGCGACAAACCTGCTGCCAAGGTGCTGCGGGACGCCGACATCCAGGTCAAAGAAAGGCCTCGGTATGTGGGGCGAGGGGGGCTCAAGCTGGAAGGTGGGCTCGCTCATTTCGGGATTATTCCCACTGGGGCGGTCTGTCTTGATATCGGGGCCTCGACAGGAGGTTTTACGGATTGCCTTCTCCAGGCAGGTGCGGCGCGTGTTCATGCCATCGATGTAGGAACGAATCAGCTTGCGTGGAAAATAAGAAGTGATCCCCGGGTAGTTGCTCGCGAGAAGTTCAATGCTCGCTACCTCACTCTCGACGACCTGGGTGGTGAGCGGGTTGACCTTGTGGTGATCGATGTTTCCTTTATCTCTCTGACCAAGGTGCTTCCTGCCGCCGTTTCGGTGCTTCAACCAGGCGCGCGGATTCTCTGTCTCATCAAGCCGCAGTTTGAGCTCGCTCGGAATGAGGTCGGGAAAGGAGGGGTCGTTCGCGACGAGAAACTGCGCCGGACAGCAGTCGAGAGAATCAGAGAGTTTGTTCGCAGTGAACTTTTGGTCGCATGGCAAGGCTTTGTCCCGTCTCAGATCACGGGAATGGATGGCAATCAGGAATTCCTTGCCCTGCTCAAGTCGACGAGTGACGACGATCCTCAGCCTTGACGACCCTCCGACGACAAGCTAAAACAAAGTATGAAGTGGTGCCCTCTCTGTTTGTCTCTGGTTCTCGCGGGTTTCGGGCTTCCCTTCGTCCATGCGGGAACTTTTCATGAGTTCAGCTCGAAAGATGGCTCCAGATCTCTGCAGGCAGAGATCCTGGCGGTGAATGTAAGCCGGAAAACAATCCGTCTGAAAACTTCCGATGGCCAAGTAATTGACGCTCCCATGTCCGCATTTTCAGAGGGTGCGGTTGATCACGCGAGAGACTTTCTTGCCGCCATGGAATCAGGGAGACGCCTCGGTTTTTATTTCGATGAGGCGGAGGCTGAGACGAGCGAAAAGAAAGAGCCTTCCAGAGGCCAGGCGACCCTAACCACTCCGACCGGATACCTGGTCAAAGTCCGTAACAATGGGCAGTCTCCCATGGAGGATATAGAATTCGAATACCAACTTTTTTACTCGGAAGACCTCGTTAATAGCGGGAAGTCGCCCCGAGTTGCTTCGGGATCATTTGCGCTAGGGAGTCTGCTTCCGGGTGAGGAAAAAGAACTCGCCACTGAGAAAGTAGATCTTGTCAGGATGAAGAAGCTCCCTGCTTCCGAGTGCACTGGCAGCTCGTGACGGGGCAGCCCACGTTCATCCGCCGTGTCGCGGACTGATAAGATCGAGGGGGTTATCGTGCGGGCCTTTAAGAATGGCCGGAAAGTCAAGGAGTCCGGATTTCCAGGCACCTTGCGGCGGACCTGGGAGGAGGGAGCTCCCGGGAGCAGCGATTCGGATCAGGATTCCGAGCGCAGTGTCGTCCAGCGCTGAGTTTATCGTGGCTTCTTCATGAGGGTGATCAGGAGCTCATTGCACGAGGTTCCAGCCGGGGTGGGTGGGCCGGTTCCTGTTTGCTTTTTTCCAGGAGATTTGATATTTACGAAAATAGTTCGATCTGCTTTACTATTCTCATGATGCAGGAGGTGGGGATCCGGGCTTCGCTTTATTTTCTGGTTGCTGCTCTGGCTGCTGTATTCCTCAGTTCCTGCGCGTCTCAGATGCCTGCGAAGGAGTCCCGTTTGGTGCACTGTTTTGAACACGGAAAAACCGTTTACATTGCTCCCAATGGCAAAGCGATCGCACCGCCACGGGCGCCGCGGTGTGTCAAACGTATGATCGCTGCTGCGAATGCGCTGACTGAGAAGCCATACCGTTACGGGGGAGGCCACCAGTGCTTCGACGATCATGGTTACGACTGTTCCGGGGCGGTTTCCTGCGTGCTCCATGCCGGTGGTAAAATTCATAAGCCAATGGCCTCTCAGGAGTTCTTTGATTATGGGGAAAAAGGCTACGGCGACTGGGTTACGCTTTACGTTCGAAATGGGCACGTTTTTTTAGTGATTGCTGGCGCGCGCTTTGACACCGGTGGAACCAGGCGCTCCACAGGCCCCCGCTGGAAGCCTCACCCGAGGGTGGTGAAAGGTTACTATGTGAGACACCCAGTGGGGCTTTAGTCGGTCTTTTTACCGCCTTGGAGAAGGTCCTCCTTGACCTTTCGACTTGAAGCTGTGATGGCTGTGCCAATGAGTGCTGAGTCCTCATCGCTCACCGCGGTCCTGCAGAAACACTTTGGTTTTTCAGAGTTCAGACTCGGCCAAGAGCCTGTCATCGAGGCGCTCTTGGAAGGACGTTCGGCGCTCGCTGTCTTTCCTACCGGTGCTGGGAAGAGCATGTGTTATCAACTGCCGGCAATTCTTCTCGATGGTCTTACCCTCGTCATATCCCCTCTCATTGCGCTGATGGAGGACCAGGTCGGGGCGCTGAAGAAGCGTGGGGTGGCTGCAGAGAGACTTGACTCGACACGAAGCTACGACGAGATCCGCGAGATTTACGCGCGGGTTCAGTCTGGGGAGGTAAAGCTCCTCTACGTCGCCCCGGAGCGGCTCGCCAATGAGGGGTTTCTTCGATTTCTTCAAACTGTCTCGATCGCGCTGCTCGCCATTGATGAAGCGCACTGCCTTTCTGAGTGGGGGCACAATTTCCGGCCCGACTACCTCAAGCTGCCGCGTTTTTCCCGGGATTTTCAAGTCGGGCGGGTTCTTTGCCTCACCGCGACTGCGACTCCGGATGTTTCAGCAGATATCCGAAGTGCCTTTGGGATTGCAGAGGAAGACCACATCCAGACCAGCTTCCGACGGCCCAATCTGAACCTCCATGTTTCTCCATGTGAGGGGGGAGCGAAGAAAGCGCTTCTTCTCGATCGCCTTGGTCCACGCGCGGGGTCGAGTTCCATCGTCTACGTGACCAGGCAGGAGACTGCCGAAAATGTCGCCACCTACCTGGCCAGGGAAGGGCTGTCGGCCCGCGCATACCACGCTGGACTTGCGCCGGAGGTGCGCACGGAAGTGCAAGAAAGCTTTATGCAGGGCGCAGTCGATACCGTGGTGGCTACGATTGCCTTCGGTATGGGAATCGACAAACCGGATATCCGCGCTGTCTTCCACTTCAACCTTCCGAAAAGCATCGAGAATTATGTCCAGGAGATTGGTCGTGCTGGCCGTGATGGTGAGGCATCCCATTGCGAGATGCTTGCCTGTGAGGATGATCGGATTGTTCTCGAAAATTTCATCTTCGGTGACACTCCTTCCGCGCAAGCGATCGCAAATGCCCTCGATCATCTGCTCCGTCAGGGGGAGAGCTTTGCCATTTCGCGCTATGAACTTTCTCAAGCCTGTGATATGCGCCCGACGGTTCTTGCCACGCTCCTGACCTACCTTGAGATCGACGAAGTGATCCGCCAGACCGGCCCTTTTTATGCGGGTTATAGAATCGAACTCTTACTTCCGATCGACAGGATTCTGGCGGGGCACACCAGCAAGCGGCAGGACTTTATCAGGACTCTCCTGGCCTCCGGGAAACCAGGAAGAAAGTGGCTTGCTATCGATGTGGAAGAAGCAGCCAGAGCGACGGGGAGCGAGCGCTCCAAAGTTGTTGAGGCTATAGGCTGGATGGAGCAGCATGGTGACATCCATACGCAGCCCAACGGCTTGCGGCACGGCTATCAACTGGGAGAGGGGATCAGTCCGAGCAAGGCACTCGGAATTGCCCGTAAGCTCCAGGAGCTCTTTGTGCGTCGCGAGGATCTGGACGTCTCCCGTGTGGCAAAAGTGATCGCCTTTGCCCAGAATAAAACCTGCTTTGCCTCGGCTTTGGTCAGTTATTTTGGTGAGGATAAAGGCGAGCCCTGCGAAACCTGCACTGCCTGCACGGATTCCCAGCACCCGATTTCGCTGCCGCGGTCTACTCCCGAAGAATTAGATGCGGGAGCTCTTTCGATCATTTCTGAAATGACCGGAATGTCGCTTGTCCAGTTGCGGACTCCGCGGCAGTTAGCTCGATTCCTCTGCGGAATCACCAGTCCGGCAGCGAGCCGAGCACGCCTTCAACGACACGATCACTTTGCAGCCTTGGCGCAGTATCCGTTTCAGCTCGTGCTGGAAGCGGTAGAACTTCAAGGGGGGTGATACGCTTCCTTCAAGCCTGAGGAAGAATCGAAGTAACAAAAACTCCAGCTTGTCATTGATGACCAAACTATGCCAAGCTTTGTAGTTCTTCTCATGTGCCTTCTTTTCCATGCCAGCCTTTCCTGCACAGGGCGTGCTGATTCTCTTGTCTTGCGCCTGCTCGCTGAGAAGCAGTGGCGCCTTCTCAAGGGAGGACTGCTCCTGCTAATCTTTTTCGGGTTGTCTGGCTGCTCCAGCATGAAGGATGAAGAGAATAAGCCCCTGGGAATCGCGGGGTTCGTCGTTCACCCACCCACTTCAGAGGACGATTGGAGGGCGGTAAGGACTGAATTTTCCCAGTTCTTCATCACCACTCGCGACAAGCAGTATGATGAGGATATGATTGCCTTGTTTGTGGAAATTGTGCCCATCATGCGTCCGGTAGCAAATGAGCAGGAGCTTTTACAATACATCCGGGGTCACTCGGATGAGGGGAGATTGCCAGAAATCGCGGCGGACACTTTGTTGGGGAAAGATGTGGTGCGATTTCATGGCAAGATCGAGCGGGCAGAGAACCCAGCCAGGTTCCTTCAGCTTCTCAAGCTCCAACCTCGAGTGGCGGATGCGACTTACACCAAAAACTCAAAAGGCATTCTCTTCTGCCACCCGGAAAATAACACGCTGGCCATCAGAGTAGGGATTTGGAGAAACAGCTATCACGGACAGATCGGCGACTACTTTGAGAAGATTGCCGCTGACTTCGCCTCGTCTTTCCTTGCCGCCAATGGAATGATTGGTAAGCTGGAATAAATTGTCGAGTCGCTGGGTATCCGCCAGAGGTCACGTTATCAGTGTCCGAAAACCACTTGGCAGAATGCCTGGTCCGTTTCATAAGCCCGCCCATTTTATGTCCAGAGTAATGAACTTGATGACAACCCACCTTGTCACAATCGCAGCCATCACCGTAGTCGCCAGCGCTGCGGTGGCTCAGTCCGAGCCTCTCGACCTGGGGTCCGCCGCGCGTGGTGAGGTGCTCTACCGTCAGATTTGCTTCACCTGTCACGGCAGCGATCTGCGAGGTGGGATCGGGAGCAGTCTGGTGGATTCATACTGGAAGCACGGCGACTCGGTAGAGGCGATCCTGAAAATCCTCGAGACCGGCATCCCCGACACCAACATGGTATCCTTTGCGGCCATGTTTCCCGAGGAGGACAGACGGGCTCTGGCGCATTTTCTTCTCTCGAAGCAGGAAGGCCTGCGTCATCTGGTCCGAATCCACTATCCCCCGCAGGAAGGCGAGCTGATGCTCGAGGCGCTCGCCGGTCTGAAGCCAAAGAAAGTGCAACCGCACCCGGAAAACTTGATCTACTTCAATAAAAATTTCGACGGACTCATCCACCTCAAGTCCAAACTCTTCATCCAGGAGGCGGGAAACTACCGGTTTCATTTCAAAGATAAGGGGAAGACGAAAGTCTACCTCGACGGCGAGGAGGTCTACCGATTTCACGAGGCGACCGGCGATGTGAAGGACGGTGCGGTGAGGCTTGAGCCGGGCCGTCACAGAATCGACATCCTCCACCAGGAGCCGAAAGAGTGGAACCTGACCTTCTCTGGGCATCTGAAGAGTGAAGAAGGCCGCGAAATTCGCCTCTTCGGGAAGTCTCTGGGCGGGGCTGAGCCGAAGGTGCACCGCGCCACCCCAGTGGCCCGCCTTTTCCGCAAGCGTGTGAGTGGTCTTTCGTCGAAGAGCCTGATCGTCTTGCTTCCGAACAGCGTCATCGTTGTTTTGAATTCGGAAACCGGCGGGGTGGAGAAGGCGTGGAAAGACGCCGAGCTTGACCAGACTCCTTCGGTCTCGGCTCGCAGTTCTTCACCCTCGGTGATTCATGGCAATGCCATTCCAAGGTCGCTCGAAGCACTGGCAGGGAAGGGGCAGGGAGTCGTTCTGGAGTCGACGAAGATGGGGGGTGCCTCAATCGCCTTCCGTTTCCTTGCTGGCTCGCGTCCGGTCGTGCTCACCGTCTCGCCTGCTGGAGCGAATGGCTACCGCCTCTCCGGTGCCTCGGATTTTTCGGGTCAGGCGCCCGTTTTGTTTCCAAATCAGGCATTCGCTTCGCCACCCGATGCGAACGGGAACTTCGCTGTGGAGGTCGCTTCGACAAACCTGTAGCCGTACACCAGTCATGAAGATTTTCCGACTCCACCTCTGCTCCTTCCTTATTCTCGTCGCGCTTGGCGCGTCCTCTGCGGTTTTCTCCGGCCTGCCGGCGGGCTACCAGTTCGAAACAGTCGCGTTGCCTCCGGGTGCCGTCACGCTGCTGGGCATCTGCCATAAGGACGCAAAGACAACCGCTGTAACCACCTGGGAAGGGGAGGTCTGGCAGCATGCCGATGGCGTCTGGACGCGCCTCGCTGAGGGGATGATGGATCCACTGGGAATCCACTATGATCGCGAGGAGGGTGCTTACTATGTGGCTCAGAAGCCCGAGTTGACCCGCCTCGGTGACACGGACGGCGATGGCTCTGCTGATCTCTTTGAGACTCACACCTCTGGCTTCGGTTACTCGGGTGATTATCACGAATACAACTTCGGTCCGGTGTCTGATTCCATGGGACGGAAATATGCGGTCCTTAACCTCGGAGCCGAGCAAGGTCCGCATGTCCGCGGCGATCACCGCGACGGGCCGGCATGGTCCTACATGAAATACTCGGCCCCGTGGCGTGGTTGGGTTTACCGCAGCGACCGCGCCGGCCACTTTCATCCGTTCGCGACGGGGTTTCGATCGCCAGCCGGGATTGGGATGAGCCCGAAGGACGAGCTTTTCATCACCGACAACCAGGGTGACTGGATGCCGGTCTGTGGCATGTTTTTCGTCCGTGAAGGGGGCTTTCACGGTCACCCTTCGGGGCTCGGTGGGCATCCGGGTTTCGGGGTGGATGCGCTTAACAAAATTCGCGCTGAGGATTTTGCAGAGGACCTCCGGCGGCTCCCGGCCATCTGGTTTCCTTACAATATCATTTCCCGTTCTCCAGGCAGCCCGGTCTGGGATACTACCGACGGGAAATTCGGCCCTTTTGGTGGGCAGATTTTTGTTGGTGACCAGTCGATGTCTCATATCTTCCGCTGTGGGCTCGAATGGATCGGCGAGGAATACCAGGGATGGTGTATTAACTTTGCAGACCGCACTGACTCTGGCCCGGTGAATATGGCTTTCGACGCCTCAGGTGAACTCTGGATCGCGCAGGTCGGGCGCGGATGGAGTTCGAAAGGGAAAGCGCGCACCGGGCTCCAGACGCTCAGGTGGGACGGTCGTACTATACCCTTTGAGATCCATTCGGTCAGTCTCACGCCCAAAGGATTTCGTCTTACCTTCACCCGCCCGATCAAGCTCGGTCAGGATCTTGTTTTGGCATTGCCGGAGCTTGAATCCTGGACCTACAACTACTGGAGTAAATACGGTTCAGATCGTGTGGAGAAGAAGCGGCATGCGGTCGGAAAACACACCCTCTCGGAAGATCGAAAGACTCTCGAAATCGAGGCTCCGCTGGTTGCGGGGAAGGTCTTCGAGATCACTTTTAAGAACCTGAATGCGGAGGATGGCACCCCGCTGGTCAACCGTTCCGCCTTCTACACGGTCAACAAGCTCCGGCCGAGCAAGGATCCCCAAGCGCCGGGCAACCCGCTGATGGCCGGATCGTCGTGGCGGCGCAATGACAACAGGCGTCCGCTGCCGCCCGTGGTCGAGCCGCTCCCTGTGGAGAAGACGAGCGTCCCGGTGCCTGAAGGCGCGATCCAACTCGGTCCCGACGCGTGGAATAACCCCAAGTGGAAATTTCTTGAGGATGGGAGTGTTTACCGTGCCGAGGGGAATCTCGCCACCAAGGCGAACTTCGGGAGTGCCCGATTCCACGTCGAGTTTATGTTCGACCCGGCTGAGGACCCGCAGATGAAGGGTCAGCTCTACGGTAATTCGGGCGTCTGGCTCATGTCGCGTTACGAGATCCAGGTGATGAACAGCTTCCGTAATGACACCTGTGCCGACGGCCAGTGCGGCGCGTTCTGGGGGCAGGTGCCGCCACGGGTCAATGCCAGTCGGAAACCAGGCGCATGGCAGTCGTACGACATTCTCATGAAGGCACCCGAGTTTGATGAGGCAGGGAAGCTTGTCGCACCCACTCGCACCACTGTCTTCCACAATGGGGTGCTCATCCACGATGACGAGTCGTTCCTCGGTGAAACCACCCGCCCCTACCAGAAGCATGGAAAAGGGCCTTTCATGTTGCAGGCTCACAAGGGATCACCGGTTGCCTTCCGCAACCTCTGGGCAGTGAAGGATATCAATTACGAAGCGGCATTACCGGCCTTCCGGAAACTCTTTGGAGACAACCTGGACCAACCGATCTCGCGCCGGTGGGAAAAGCGCTCGCCGATTAAAGTGATTGGAGCCGACATGGTCGTGAGAATGGACGTAGACAAGGATGGCCGCCTCACACGGGATGAGTTTCTCGGTTTCTGGATGGACCAATTCGGCCCGCAGGATCGGGATGGCAGCGGCCGACTGGACGTCTCGGAGTTTCCCTCTCCCGTAGCTCTCAAGGGTTCTGACCAGAATCAGGATGGCCTGCTCAACCGTGACGAGTACCGGCAGGTCTATGCGCCGCAGTTCGACAGTCTTGACAGTGACAACGATGAGGTAATCACCAGCCGGGACCGGAGGTAAAGGGAAGAGCTTGCAAAAGCCTGTCAAAGCCTGTGAAAGTTAGCGCACGAATGGGTAACAAAATCAAAGCTGCCTCGCTCTAGAAACGGCAATAGAAACCCGTTTTCCATAGGAGATCAGACATTATACCCGCTCCGGTTTCAGCGTTCATGGCTGGACAGAGCCCCGACATTCGGCAACTTTTTGAACAGTGATTAGCACGAGAAGCAGCGCATGAGACAGGGCAGTCATAGAGGGATTGGATTTTTTGGGAGCATCGTTGTCGACCGGGTCCTCGACGTTCAGAACTGGCCCAAAGAAGGAACCCTCGGCCTCATCGACGGTGCAGAAACTCTGGGCACTGGTGGCTCGGCGTGGAACGATCCGGTCAATGTCCGGGCCATCGACCCGGAGGTGCCGCTTTTCGCCTGCGGTGTGGTAGGTGAGGATGCTATGGGTCGGTTCGCCTGCCAGCATCTTGAAGAGCGTTCCATCGATACCGCGCAGGTCGAGGTAGCTGAGAATGCCGAGACATCCTATAGCATCGTTTCCAATTCGCGGGCCTCGGGGCTGCGCACCCATCTGCATGCGACAGGTGCCTGTGATCGCTTCGACTGCAGGCACATCGAGGCCTTCCCGTCAGGGCTTGCCATCGCCCATCTGGGATACCTCATGCTCCTCAAAGCGTTGGAGGAGAAAGAAGACTCCGAGCTGAAGGCCGTGCGGGCACTTCGCAGCCTCCAGGAAAAAGCTGACAAGGTGGCCGTGGACATCGTCTCTCTGGATGACTCGCCCGAACGCTTTCGTAAGATAGTGACCCCCTGCCTTCCCGAGATCGATTACCTCATTATCAACGAGTTCGAGGCTGGCCAGATCGTGGGGGCAGAGATTCGGAGGCCGGATGATAGCTTCGACGGCGAGGCCTGTAGCCGAGCCGCTGAGAAGTTGCTCGAAATGGGGGTTCGCGACACAGTGATCATTCATTTTCCCGAGGGCGCTCTCGGGATAGATGCCACCTCGAGGAAATTCTGCCCCTCCTTCGAAGTCGCGCGGGAGGAGATAAACTGTGTGGTCGGAGCGGGTGATGCCTTCAGCTCGGCGGTCCTGTACGGATTCTACTCGGGGCGTTCACTCGGGGATTCTCTGCTCCTCGGGAACGCCAATGCCCGACATAACATCGTCAGCAGTTCCAGCACCGACGGGGTTGTCTCCCTCGCAGTGCTCGAAGAAACCATGCGGAACGAGGCGCTGCGACTTCCCGTCATTGTTGTCAATTGATCAATCCAATCAAAGACCTATCCTGGCGAGTATGAGAGGGGAATGGTTTGAGATAAATAAGGTAGGCACAATGACGTTCCTACTTTCGGGCTGTGCCTGAGCTCGAAAAAGCAGGGAATTTGGAGTTGCCGACATTGCGGAAAGAGCAGTTTTTCATGCATTTTTGCCAACATTCACTGGTCCGGAGGAATAAGAAAAAAGGTGCTGTACGTCCCTGGTCGCAGGCGTGTCCACATCTCCTCCGGTGAAAAATCATCCGGCTGGGGGCACCCAAAGTCCACGCTTGTGAGAAGAAAATGTCCTGTTTTAGTGATTTAGTCTGAGGGTGAGCGCGAGCACCAAGAGGGATCACGGTAATGCCTCTTATTTTCAAATATTTGGGAATAAATATTCAAGGTTCCACTCCCACCTTCAGGATTTAGGGGAGAAAACAAAGATTCCATTTTGAAAAGACCCTTCCTTTGCATCCCGTAAAAGCGTTGGCTCTGCTTTTTCTCTCTCAGGTTGCTCAACAGGGGTTCTGGGGCGAAGAGTGGTGCAATGTCGGCTCGGAAGCTTCGTGCCGGAAGGGGCCCGACTTTTTCCTCATGCGTCAAATCCACTCGCAATTTACCCTGGTTTTTCTTTTTTTTCTGACAGGGTCTGGTCTGGCTCGCGACCCGGAAGAAAAGGCACCTGCCTCCGAGACGAGAGCTCCCAATATTATTGTCATTCTCAGCGATGACCACCGTGCGGACTACCTCGGCTGCGCCGGCCACCCCATTCTCAAAACCCCCAACATTGACCAGCTCGCCGCCGATGGCACTTACTTCAACAACGCCTTTGTCACCACCGCCGCCTGCACGCCCAACCGCACCTGCCTGCTCACCGGCCAGTATGAGCGCAAGCACGGGGTCACCTTCGGCTCCGCCAGCTCCCTCAATGAGGAGGCCTTCGCCGCTACCTATCCCATGCTGCTCAGAAAAGCCGGCTACTACACCGGCTACATCGGTAAAAACCATACCCCCATCGGTGAGGCTGTGGATGGCCAAGGCCTTAAACTCGGCAAGTGGGCGTGGAACCCGGAGGATGCGCAGAAACCTCTGGGCAAGGGCAAACACGGCTACAACAGCGGGCGTCATGGAGCAGGGTTTTGACTACTGGTATGGTAACCATAACCACACGACCTTCTACCCCAAGTGGAACCACCGCATCTACCACAATGCCTTGGCCGAAACCCAGATTGAAATTCTGCAAGAAGGCACCCTTCAGTTTTTCAAACCCAACCCGCAGTTTGCAGGTACCAAGGACTTCCTGAAAACAAAACCAGCTGACCAGCCCTTCTGCCTGCTGGTTAATTTCAACGTTCCTCACGGTGCGGGAACCAGTTCCATGAAGCTGCGCCCGGACGATCCTGAGCTCTACCGCAGCACCTATCGGGACCAGATCGATGAGATGCCCATGCCCTCGACCTATATTGCCGGGGCAGATATCAAAACACCAAAAATCCCGAAAAACGTCTACAACGGCGAGTACATCCCCACCTACGACTACGTCAAGAACGAGGCTGACCTGCGCGAGCGCCTGGTGCGCACCTGCCAGACGGTCACCGGTGTGGACCGGCTCGTCGGCGCCCTCGTCGCTGAGCTCAAGGTCCAGGACCTGTATGAAAATACCATCATTGTGTTCACCTCGGATCACGGTCTCCAGTTCGGCGAGCACGGCCTTGGCGGCAAGGTGCTGCTCTATGAAGAATCCCTGCGCATCCCCTTGATCATCTTTGACCCACGCCAACCCGCTGACCAGCATGCCAAAAAACCCGGCCAGCTCGCCCTCACCATCGACATCGCCCCCACCCTGCTCGATCTCGCCGGCCTGTCCATCCACCCGGAGATGCAGGGCCGCTCACTCAGACCCCTTGCTGGAGGGAACAAGGATGCCCCGTGGCGTAAGGACTTCTTTGCCGAGAACATGTACATGGGCCAGAACTACCCGCGCATCGAGGCTGTGCGCGGTGAGCGCTACAAGTACATCCGCTACTTTGATAAAAAGAAGGACAAGCCCCATCACATCGCCCTCACTGCCTCGATCCGTGGCGAGCAAGCCATTTACGAGGAACTCTACGACCTGAAAGAAGACCCCAAGGAAACCACCAACCTCGTCGCATCAGCCGCGCATCAGCAAACGCTGGAATCGCTGCGCAAACGTTGCCAGGAATTCGTCGTCGAGGCGAAAGGGAGTGACGCCTTCCCGAAGACCCGGATCATGAAGGGGACACGCGGGAAGCAGTGAGAAAAATAGATCAAGTTGACTGCGTCGGGCAAGGCGGCATGATTTTGGGGCGCAGCAAGCAGGGCAATGCGGGGTGCCAAGATTTTTGAAAGCCCGCAGAGATGGAAACTTCTAAGGCAGATTTGATATGAGGCAAATTTCACTCAAATCGATGGGGATATGGATGCTTCCAGGAGCTCCTCTGGCCTTGCTGTTCGGGTGTGGCGCTTCGTTCGGAGCTTTGGCGGCTGCCGGAGTGGAACAAAAGCCGAACATTCTTTTCCTGTTTGCCGACGACCTCTCCTACGAGTGTGTCGGAGCGGCCGGTATCCTCGATATCGACACGCCGCATCTCGACACGCTGGCCGCGGGCGGCACCAGTTTCACCCACTCGTATAACATGGGGTCATGGTCGGGAGCGGTCTGTATCGCCAGCCGCACCATGCTCAATACCGGGCGCTCGCTCTGGAACGCCCAGAAGACGGATCTCCCGGCTTATGGCGGTGAAAAACGGATGTGGTCGCAGCGCATGAAAGCCGCTGGCTATCGAACCTGGATGACGGGAAAATGGCATGTCAGCTTCAACCCCAGAGCGCTTTTCGACGTGACCTCAAATATCCGTGCAGGCATGCCTAAAGATTCTCCTGAGGGATACCAGCGGCCGGTTGACGAGGCGGATTATGCCGCTGGATGGAAACCGTGGCAGACGAAATACGGTGGCTACTGGGAGGGCGGCAAACACTGGAGTGAAGTGACCGCAGACGATGGGGTTGCTTTCCTCGAGGAGGCACGAAAAGACGACAGTCCCTTCTTCATGTATGTCGCCTTCAATGCTCCGCACGACCCGCGCCAGGCGCCGAAGGAGTATGTCGACCGTTACCCGCTCGACCGCATTGAAATGCCGGAAAACTTCCTTCCCGAATACCCGCACAGGATTTGCGGGAAGGGATTGCGGGACGAGAGACTCCTGCCATTCCCGCGCACTGAGTTTGCGCTGAAGGTTAACCGGCAGGAATACTTCGCCCTGATCACTCACCTGGACGACCAGATCGGGCGGGTTCTGAAGGCCCTCGAAGACTCGGGGCTGCGAGAAAAAACCTACATTATCTTCACCTCCGATCACGGGCTCGCAGTGGGGCGTCACGGTCTGGTAGGAAAGCAGAATATGTATGAACACAGCGTCCGAGTGCCATTTCTTGTCGTCGGGCCGGAGGTTCCAGCAGGAGCGGAAGTTGACACTCCGATCTACCTCCAGGATATCGTCCCTACCACGCTCGAATTGGCAGGCGCAGACCTGACAGGCATCGACTTTCACAGTCTCCTTCCGCTCCTGCGTGGAGAAGTTGACCCGGCAGGACGAGAGCATAGACCCATCTACGGAGCATACCTGAACACCCAACGCATGATTGCCCGGGACGGGTGGAAACTCATCTACTACCCGACTCTCGGAGTGAACCGTCTCTACCGGACCTCAGTCGATCCGTTCGAGATGTCCGACCTCTCTGACAACCCGGAATACAGGGCAAAAATTGCTGAACTCCACGCCGAATTACTGGAACTTGGCACCGCCCTCGCCGACCCGATCAAATCTAAAATCTCCGTCAATTCCCGGTCGAGGAAGCAGGGGGCAGAAAAAGAGAAATATTGAGAATGCCCAGGAAAAAATCCGCCGTCATACTTGAACGCATTCAGTCACTCATGGTGCTGGCCCTGCTGGGTTCTGTTGTTTCTGTTCCCGAATCCGCCGCTGGGCCGAGTCGCCCGAATGTCGTCCTCATCATGACCGACGACCAGGGTTACGGTGACCTCGCCTGCCACGGCAACCCGGTGATCAAAACCCCGCAATCTTGACCAACTTTTCGCCGAGTCGGTCCGGCTCACCGACTTCCATGTCAGTCCATTCTGCACTCCGACCCGCGCCGCATTGGTGACCGGGCGCTACCCGGCGCGCACCGGTGCCTACCGCACGAGCAGCGGCAGGTCGATGCTGCACACCGACGAGACCACCATGGCCGAGGTCTTTGCGCAAGCTGGCTATGCCACCGGAATGGTTGGCAAGTGGCACCTCGGCGACAACGCCCCGCACCGGCCACAGGACCGTGGCTTCGAGGATGTGCTCTGGCACCGCGGCGGCGGCATCGGCCAGGCCGCAGATTACTGGGGCAACGACTACTTCGACGACACCTACGAGCGCAACGGCACGTGGGAGAAGTTCGCAGGCTACTGCACCGACGTCTTTTTCGCCGAGTCCATGCGCTTCGTCGAGGAGAACAGGGACAGGCCTTTTTTCCTCTACCTCGCCACCAATGCCCCGCACAGCCCCTTTGTGGTCGCGGAAGAGTGGGCAGCACCGTATCGGGAAACAGTGAAATGGCAGTTTGGGCCGGAGTTCTACGGCATGATCAGCAACTTCGATCACAACCTAGGCCTGCTGCGTGCCCACCTGGAGAAGCTTGGCCTCGCTGAGGATACCATTTTCATCTTCCTGACCGACAACGGCACTGCCAAGGGCAACGGCGGTAAAGGTCTCTCCCCGGAGGATACGTTCCGGGGCTTCAATGCGGGAATGCGCGGCCAGAAGTCGACTGTCTATGAGGGCGGCCACCGCGTGCCGTTTTTCATCCACTGGCCTAACGGCCCGGACGGCGGACTCGTCGGCGGGCGCGACGTGGAGAATCTCGCCGCCCATCTCGATGTCCTTCCCACCCTCGCCGAGCTCTGTGCGGTGCAGTTACCTGACAATCTCGCCCTCGACGGATCCTCCTTCGCCGCGCAGCTCACCGATTCGCAGGCCCCACCCCACCGGGACCACGTTGTCGTTCAGTTGCAGGGCGGAGCCCACTTCTCCGGGCCCGGCCAGAAGTGGACGGCGTCGTGCGTGGTTAAGGACCAGTGGCGGCTCGTCGATGGGGAACAGCTCTACGACGTCGCCTCCGACCCCGGACAGAAAAGGAATGTGGCCGCCCACCACCCTGAGCAGGTAGCTGCCCTCCGCGCACTCTACGAAAACTTCTGGGCGGAGGTCTCACCCCGCATGACGGCGGTCAGCATCGACCTCGGCAATCCGGCCCAGAACCCGACCGAGCTGACTTCGCAGGACTGGTACATGCAAAAGGGTAATCCGCCGTGGCATGCCGGCGCAGTCGCCCGGCGCGACCGCGTCTCCGGCCCGTGGCATGTCGACGTGAAACAGGCCGGGCGCTACCACATCACGCTGCGCCAGATGCCCTCCAGTCACACGACAGCGCTGGTGGCTGACCGTGCCAGGATCACCATCGCCGGTATCGAGGCAGAAAAACCGGTCGCGAAAGGTGCTGCCGAGGTAAGTTTCGAGCTCGATCTCCCGGCCGGGAAGACCACGCTGCAGACCTGGCTCTACAAGGGCGACACCGAGCCCGGGGGCGCCTACTTCACTGAGGTCGAGCTGCTCGGGGAACCGGGTAGCGACGATTCTGCCGCCACCGCACCTGCCGCCGCACCATCTTCTCCCGGCGACGGCCCGGATCTCCAGCCCGCGCTCGACAACCGGGCCGCCTGGCTGGACGAGGACAAGTTCGGCCTGTTCATCCACTGGGGCCTCTACTCCCAGATCGCTAAGGGCGAGTGGTACATGCACGCTAAGAAGGTCCCCATCGAGGAATACTCCAAACTCACCGAAACCTGTAACCCGACCAAATTCGATGCCGCCGAGTGGGTCAAAATTGCCAAAAACGCCGGCATGAAATACATCGTCATCACCAGCAAGCACCATGATGGATTCGCCCTCTTCGACTCCGAGGCCAGCGCCTACAACTTGGTCGACGCGACCCCCTTCAAGCGCGACATGATCGCCGAGCTCAAGGAGGCCTGCGACGCCGAGGGGATCAAACTCGGCCTTTATTATTCCCACGCTCAGGACTGGTACCAGAGGGGCGGAGCATCCGCCTACAACTGGACCGAGCCTTCCGGTATGGACGAGATGAAAACCTATCTCGACACCATCGCGATTCCCCAGGTCAGGGAAATCCTCAGCCAGTATGATCCGGCGATCATCTGGTATGACACCCCACGGCGCATGAGCCCGGCCTTAGCCAAACCCTTTTTTGAGGTGGTTCGCGAAATCAGCCCCGACACCTTAATTAACAGCCGCATCGCGCTCGACGGTAACAAGATGGGCACCATTACCCAAAAAGACCTTGCGATGCTCGAGAGCCTCGGAGTCGACTACCTCTCCTACGCCGACCGCGAGATTCCGGCCGAAAGCCCGTGGCCACATTGGGAATCCTGCATGACTCTCAATGGCGCGTGGGGGTTCACCAAGGGCGACGAGAGTTGGAAGTCCCCGTCACTGGTCATCAAGCAACTCCTCGAGGTGGTCAGCAAAGGTGGCGCCTTCCTGCTCAATGTCGGCCCGGATGCCGAGGGACGCTTCCCACCCGAGTCAGTCGCCGTCCTCGAGCAGGTCGGGCGCTGGCTCGAAGCCAATGGCGATGCCGTCTACGGGGCGGAACCTGTCGCCTTCAATCTCCCGGGTACCCCCACCGAGGCCTACCTCGCCCGTAAGGCCGCTATGGAGAAGCGCTTTGCCGACCGCGACCAACCGCTCCCACATATCTCGGTCGAGCGCGACTTTCCGTGGATCGCTACCCGCAAGGCCGACATCATTCACATCACCTTCTTTACTTGGCCGGGCACAAGCTTCGAAGTCGCGGACTTCAAACACGAGGTGAAGGAGGCCTTCCTCAGCTCAAATCCGGAAGCTCCACTCACTGCTACCGTGGAGGACGAGATACTGAACGTCATCCTGCCGGAGCACCAACCTGCCGGCGAACTGCCCAGTGTTTTGCGTCTCGTTCTTGGGGAGTGAGCATCGACGTGTCCGCCTGTCTCTGGATCTTCTTTCTCATGGCTCGTGCAATCAGCGCCGACACCTTGATGAACAGTCGCATTACTCTCAAGATGAACAAAATGGGAACTATCACCCAAAAGGACACTTCATCCTACAATAAAGCATGATCAGGTGCACAAAATCACTGCTTCTCGTTCATCTGAGCCTGGTCAGTCTCATCCTGACTGACCTTCGTGCCGAGACATCGTCGGGACCGGCTCTTCTGAGTTCGGGAGACTTAAAAAATTACGTCACCCGCTTCAACGCGGATGACGAGGAAATGTTTTCCAACATCAAAAACAAGGACGCCTACGCTTTTCTGGAAAACAACATCCCCCTGTTTGACTGCCCGGACGAGGACTTCCGCCGCACCTACTACTTCCGCTGGTGGATGTATCGCAAGCATGTCAAAAAAACCGAGGACGGCTTCGTCGTCACCGAGTTCATGCCCCCTGTCGGCTGGGCAGGCAAACACAACACCATCATCCTGCCCGGCCGCGCACCACTTCTACGAGGGGCGCTGGCTGCACGACCCGCAAGTGATGGACGAATACGCCACCTTTTGGCTACGCAAGGGAGGAGCTCTCCGCTCCTACAGCTTCTGGATCGCAGATGCCTACTACAACCGCAATCTAGTCACCCCGAATGACGCCTTTCTAACCGACCTCCTCCCGGACCTGGTGAAGAACTACGAAGCCTGGGAGCTTGGCAGAGTGGAGGGCAGACCCCCGCACCAGTTTCATATCGGCCAAAGGGAAAACGGCCTGTTTTACACCAGCGATGATCGCGATGGCGGTGAGGTGTCAATTGGCGGCTATGGATTCCGTCCGACACTCAACAGCTTCATGTATGGCGACGCCAAGGCCATTGCTGCGATTGCCCGCATGGCCGGCAAGCCTGACATCGTTGAAGAATACGAGCAGAAAGCCGCTACCATGAAAAAACTCATCCAGGAAAAACTCTGGGACAAGGAAGCCCAGTTCTTCAAAATCCTCCCGGGGTCCCGCATGGCGCAGAAGGAAGACTCCGGTGACGAGCAGCGCCCCCGTCATACCTGGTGGGCTTCCGAGCGGCTCGGCGGCGAGGAATGGGTGCAATATGACTTTGAAAACCCCGTCTCCCTCAGTGGCAGTGAAGTTCTCTGGTACCACAAGATCAATCCCGACGGCAAATCCGGCTGCTCCGTGCCCGCCAGACTGGAAGCTGGAATATCTGAAAGACGGCAACTGGCACCCCGTCACTAACAACACAGACTACGCCAGCGCTATCAATCAGTACAACCGCGTCAGCTTCGAGCCCGTCACCACCAGCGCCATCCGCCTGAGTGCCAAAACCAAACCCGGATTCTCCGCGGGCATTCTCGAGTGGCGTGTTTTTGCCAACGAGAAGAGCATTGCCGCCGCTGCCAAGGCCTCTGCCTCCTACACCGACAAATTCGCCGGCACCCTCACCGCCCTCAATGACGAGCCCGCGCCGCCCAAGAAACAACAACACCATAGCAAGCTTGTCGACGTGCGCGAGCTCTACGGCTACACCCCCTGGTACTTCAACCTGCCCGACCCAGGCTACGAGGCCGGCTGGAAAGAGCTCATGGACCCCAAGGGTTTCTACGCAAAATTCGGCCCCACCTTCGCCGAGCAGCGCCATCCCCGTTTTGTGCTTTCCTATGAAGGGCACGAATGCCAGTGGAACGGCCCCAGCTGGCCGCTGGCTACCTGCAGTGTGCTCACCGCCCTCGCCAACCTGCTCAACAACTACGAGCAGGACGTCATCGGTAAGGACGCCTACTTTGAGACTCTCAAGTGCTACACCCGCTCCCACCAACTCAAGCGTGAGGATGGCAAGATCGTTCCCTGGATCGATGAAAACATCCACCCCTACACCGGCGACTGGATCGCCCGCACCCGCCTGCATGACTGGGCCAAGACGGATCCCGACTGGGCCAAGCGCAAAGGCGGCCACCACCGCGGCAAAGACTACAACCACTCCACCTACAATGACCTCATCATCACCGGGCTCGTCGGCCTGCGCCCACGCGCGGATGAGGTGGTCGAAGTCAACCCCCTGCTGCCCGAGGGCACCTGGGATTACTTCTGCCTCGATAACGTCCTCTACCACGGCAAGATCCTCACCATCCTCTGGGACAAGACCGGCGAGAAATACGGCCAGGGTAAAGGCCTGACAGTGCTGGCCAATGGAAGAAAAATTGCCGGAGCGGCTACCTTGACCCGTATTTCCGGGGAGCTTGAGTAGCGGGCCGGTTTTTCGAGAAAGATGCTTTGCTCAGACCGGGAGGCACGCGGCAGAAGAAAACGCTTCTCGCCTCGGGGCCTCTCTGGCAAGGCCTGCCGCTCATTGATTTTTTCTCGCCGCCTCAGGGTTTCTCACCGAGAGCCAGCAGAGTCTGGAAATACGGGTGCTGCTCTTCCTTGTGCACCTCTGAGATATCGATGTCCTTGAATCCTGCGGATTTGAGAAATCCGAGGATTTCTACTTCTGAAAACCCGAGCCAGACATCGGCGTAGAGATCACGCGCCTGTTCGTAAGTGTGTTTGAGAAGATCAAGGATGACGATTTTCCCGCCCGGTTTAAGAATCCGACAGGCTTCCTCGATCGCCTTCTGGGGGCGGTTGGCGTGGTGCAGTGCCTGACTGAAAAAGGCCACGTCGACCTCGCCGTCTCCAATTGGGGGAGACTCAATGTCCCCGAGACGGAACTCGAGGTTCTCGGCGCCATGTTCTCTTGCCACTCCGGCGGCGAATTCCACCATCTTTTCAGAGTTGTCGATAGCGATTACCTGCTTGGCTTTCTGCGCGAGGAGCAGTGAGAAGGTTCCCTCGCCCGACCCGAGGTCGGCGATCACCATCGGCGGCATCATTTTCAGGAGGGTCTCTGCCAGTCCCTTCCACGACCTTCCCGGACAGTAAGCGCGGCCGAATTTTCCGGCCAGTTCATCGAAATATGCCCGGCTCCGGTCTTTGCGTTTCTTGAGAATCAGCTCCAGGGCATCGGCGTCGAGAAGCGTTTCCGGGATTTCTTTTCTCCCAACCTGCAGGACATTCGCAAGCAGTTTTTTGCGTTCCCCTGTCAGCGGGAGTGCCGAGTAGAGCATGCTCTTGCCAGAGCGCCGAACTTGCACCAGTCCTCCGGTTTTGATCTGCGAGAGGTGGGTGGAGATCCGGCTCTGCCCCATGCCGAGAATTTCCTGGAGCTCGGCGACCGAGAGCTCATTCTCACCGAGCAAAATGAGAATACGAACCCGGGTCGGGTCGGCGAGGAGTTTGAGTGATTTAATCGTTGACGACATCTGAAAGAGAGAGAACATATCAAAGTATCAAGATTTGTAAATATGTCTAACAACTTCATTTTTTCATCCGAGTCCGTGACCGAAGGTCATCCCGATAAAGTCTGTGACACCATCAGCGACAGCGTGCTGGACGCCTGTCTGGCTCATGATCCGGCCAGCAGGGTAGCCTGCGAGACGATGGTAAAAGACAATGCCGTGATTCTCGGCGGCGAGATCACCACTGCTTCCGAGTTCGATTATCGGGAAGTAGTCAAGCAAGCGTTGGTCGAGATCAATTATGATTCCGACTACGCAAAGGAAACTGACTACAGCTATACCTGCAAGTTTGATGCCCAGAGTTTCTTTTTTATGAATTTGCTCGGCCAGCAGTCGCCTGACATTGCCCAGGGGGTGGATGCGGCAGCAGCTAAAGACAAAGAGACCGCCGAGCAGGGAGCTGGTGATCAGGGAATCATGTTTGGTTACGCCTGCGACGAGACGCCAGAGTTGATGCCCGCCCCGATCGCATATTCTCACAAGCTCGGAGCAGAAATCACGAGACTTCGAAAGGACCGCGTGCACACCTGGCTGCGTCCTGATTCGAAGACCCAGGTTTCCATGGAGTATGTCGATGGTCGCCCGACCCGGGTGACTGCTGTCGTCGTCTCGACTATGCATGCGGCTGAGATCGACACACCGGAGATCCGAGATATTCTCAAACGTGACTTAATCGAAAAGGTGATTCCCGGTGAACTCCTCACCGATGAAACCCATTACCACATCAACCCGACCGGCCTCTTCGTGATCGGTGGACCGGAGGGGGATTGCGGTCTCACCGGGCGGAAAATCATCGTCGATACCTACGGCGGTATGGGCCGGCACGGTGGTGGGGCTTTCTCCGGAAAGGACCCGTCAAAGGTCGATCGCTCTGCGGCCTACATGTGCCGGTGGGTGGCAAAAAATATCGTCGCTGCTGGTCTCGCCTCGCGCTGTGAACTTCAGACCGCTTATGCGATCGGGTTCCCGGATCCGGTTTCTCTCCGGGTCGATACGTTCGGAACCAACACCGTGGAGGAAGCGAAGATCGAGAAGGCGGTCAACGAAGTCTTCGGATTTAAGCCGGCTGATATCGTCAGCCAGCTCCGCCTCCTCGAGCCTGGCGCGATCAATTACACGCAATCCACCAACTACGGCCACTTCGGACGTGAGGATGCAGGCCTGACCTGGGAGTGCACGGACCGGACTGATGCGCTTAAGACTGCGCGTCGGTGCGTAGATGACCGGAGTCAGCGAATCCCATAATTTTTTTATTTATCTATCCATCTATCAACCAACCAAATATTCTAACAAACAACCATGTCCGAAGATTATAAAGTAGCAGACATCTCACTGGCCGAATTCGGTCGCAAAGAGATCGATATCGCCCAGCATGAAATGCCTGGGCTGATGGCCATCCGTGACAAATACGCCGCCGAGCAGCCGCTCAAGGATGTCCGGATCATGGGCTCGCTTCACATGACGATCCAGACCGCGGTTCTCATCGAGACGCTGGTCGCCCTCGGCGCGAAAGTCCGGTGGTGCTCGTGCAACATTTTCTCCACCCAGGACCATGCCGCGGCGGCGATCGCTGCTACCGGTGTCCCGGTTTTCGCATGGAAGGGTGAGAGCCTCGAAGAGTACTGGTGGTGCACCGAGCGTGCGCTCAATTTTGGCGACGGTCAGGGGCCGGAGCTCATCGTCGATGACGGCGGTGACGCCACGCTGTTGATCCATAAGGGTTACCAGCTTGAGAACGGTGACCGTTCGTTCGTCGATTCTGAGGGTGGATCTCTCGAGGAAGGAGTTATCAAAGACCTTCTCAAAAACCTCAACGAAAAGCAGCCGCAACGGTGGCATGGTGTGGTTGCGGATTGGCATGGAGTCTCCGAAGAGACGACCACAGGTGTCCACCGCCTTTACCAGATGGTTGAGGCTGGCGAGCTGCTGATTCCTGCCATCAACGTCAACGATTCGGTCACCAAATCGAAGTTCGACAACCTCTACGGCTGCCGCGAATCCCTTCTCGACGGGATCAAGCGTGCCACGGACGTCATGATCGCCGGAAAAGTCGGCGTGGTCTGCGGCTACGGCGATGTCGGCAAGGGCTGCGCCCAGGCACTCAAGGGTATGGGTGCTCAGGTCATCGTGAGCGAGGTCGATCCTATCTGCGCGCTCCAGGCGACAATGGAAGGCTTTCGGGTAATGCCGGTCGAGGACTCGCTCGGCATCGGCGACATCTACGTCACCACGACCGGCAACAAGGACATCATCACGCCTCGATCACATGCGTGGCATGAAAGATCAGGCCATCGTCTGTAACATCGGTCACTTCGACAATGAGATCCAGATGGAGGCTCTTGACGAATCCGATGCGGTGAAGACAAACATCAAGCCACAGGTCGACAAATACACGTTCCCGGGTGGAAATGAGATTTTCATGCTCGCAGAGGGTCGTCTCGTCAATCTCGGATGCGCCACCGGCCACCCGAGTTTTGTGATGTCGAATTCATTTGCCAACCAGACGCTCGCACAGATCGACCTCTGGAAGAATAAGGGAAAATATGAAAATAAAGTCTACCTGCTCTCCAAGGAGCTTGACGAAGAGGTCGCCCGCCTTCACCTCGAGAAGATCGGGGCCAAACTCACTGTCCTCTCGAAGGAGCAGGCAGATTATATCGGCGTCGATGTGACCGGCCCCTTCAAGCCTGCGCACTACCGTTACTAATCAAAGCTGAGTTTGGGGCCATTGGGCCTCATAATGAGTTATTTTAAGGAGCTCTGTGGCGTATGCGTCGCAGAGCTTCTTTGCTTTATACGTAAGTACGTAGTGTAGCGAGTAAGTAATTTTTCTGGTGGCAAACATTCCATCCAGAGTTTCCAGTCCATGTTGCCGGGTTCTATGAAAAGACGGATGCTCTATACGGTTGAGGAGAAGCCTCCCCTGGGAACCTGTGTTCTCCTCGGGTTCCAGCATTACCTCACCATGTTCGGTTCGACGGTGGCCATTCCGTTGGTTCTTCGCGATGCTCTGGGTGCTGATGCTTCCCAGCTGGCAATCCTTATCAGCACCATGTTTCTAGTGAGTGGAATCTCCACCCTGCTCCAGACGACATTCGGATCCCGCCTCCCGATCGTGCAGGGGGGGACTTTTTCCTTCCTCGGCCCAGCCATCGCTATCTGCGGAATGGCATCCCTGGCGAATGAGGGATTCGAGGTGCGGATGAGGCATGTACAGGGAGCGGTTATTGTTGGCGCATTTTTCGAGATGGCGATCGGATTCTCCGGTCTCATGGGGAGGCTTCTCCGTTTCATCACTCCGGTTGCTATCGCGCCGACCATCACGCTCATCGGGCTGGCACTTTTCAAGTTTGGTGCTCCCTACGCCGGTTCGCACTGGGGGATCGGCGGGCTGACCATCATTCTTCTCATCCTTTTCAGTAAATACCTCGGAAGAAGATCCCGAGTTTTCGGACTTTTCCCGATTCTTCTCGGGCTCCTATTTTCATGGGGGGTGGCTATCGTCTGTACGCAATTCGGGTTTTTCCCAGCCGGGCACCCGGCAAACGTCGATTTCTCCGCCGTCGGTGAGGCGCCGTGGTTTCGTGTTCCCGCACCATTCCAGTGGGGCATGCCGGTTTTCGGCGCCGCCGCAATCGTCGGGATGTTCGCGGGGTATATCGCCAGTATGATCGAGTCGACCGGCGATTACTTTGCCGCTGCGCGGATGGCTGATGCTCCCACTCCGGATGCCAGGACTGTGAACCGGGGAATTGGCTTTGAAGGGCTCGGATGTCTCGTGGCAGGCATCTTCGGAACTGGAAATGGCACCACCTCCTACAGCGAAAATATTGGAGCGATCGGGTTGACCCGTGTCGGCAGTCGCCGCGTCATCCAAGTGGCTGCGGTTGTTATGATTGCTCTCGCTGTGTTTGGAAAGTTTGGGGCGCTCTTTTCCACGATTCCCCAACCAGTCGTGGGTGGCATGTACTGTGTCATGTTTGCCATGATCGCGGGGATCGGTCTTTCTAATCTCCAGTTTGTGGACCTCAACTCGTCCCGGAATCTTTTTATCATCGGCTTCGCACTTTTTATGGGGCTCTCGGTCCCGGAATATGTTGCCAGTAATGGCGTGGATCTGGTCGCATGCTTCCCGGCTTCCCTCACGTGGTTCGCGAGCATTCTAAGCACTATCGGATCGTCGGGCATGGCGGTGGGCGCTTTTCTCGCACTCTTTCTGGATAATGTGATCCCCGGGACTAATGAGGAACGCGGGATTAGCATATTTTCTCGACATACGAACACTTGATTGGTGGCGTGGAAGGCGCACTTTGGATGCATGTCCAGGATCGTAAAAGCAGGTCTCATTCAGGCTGCGTGCACCCACCCAGGGCGGACGGAACCATCGGTGATCAGGGAGGCGATGCTGGAGAAGCATCTCACCATGATCGCGGAGGCGGCCGGTAAGGGAGTCGAGGTACTGTGTCTCCAGGAGCTTTTCACCGGGCCTTACTTCCCAGCCGAGCAGGATGCCCGGTGGTATGCGACCACCGAGCAGGTCCCGGATGGCCCAACTACGCAGATGATGTGCGAGGTGGCCAGGGAACACGGCATGGTCCTCATCATTCCTGTCTACGAAGTAACCATCGACGGGGTCTACTACAATACAGCCGCGGTCATCGACGCCGACGGGAAGTTTCTTGGAAAATACCGCAAGAGTCACATCCCGCATTGTGAGCCCGGGTTTTGGGAAAAGTTCTACTTTCGACCGGGCAACCTCGGCTACCCGGTGTTCGAGACTGCCGTCGGCAAGATTGGCGTTTCAATCTGCTACGACCGTCACTTCCCTGAGGGTGCTCGGGCGCTTGGTTTGAATGGTGCTGAGATCGTCTTCAACCCGTCTGCCACGGTGGCCGGATTGAGCGAGCATCTCTGGAAGCTCGAGCAGCCCGCGCACTGTGTCGCCAATGGCTACTTCCTCGGAGCGATCAATCGAGTCGGTGTCGAGGAGCCGTGGAAGATCGGTGAGTTTTACGGGCAGTCCTATTTTTGTGACCCGCGCGGGCAGTTCCTCGCCCAGGCCTCCCGGGACAGTGATGAACTTGTCGTGGCCGACCTGAATCTGGACGAGATTCGGGAAGTCCGTGATGTCTGGCAGTTCTACCGCGACCGGCGCCCCGATTCTTACGGCGATCTCGTTGCACCCTAGCCGAGGGTGGTGGATGCTAACTTGAATTCGTTGAGATCTCATGGCCACGCTTGAAACTACTGTCGACGGCCTCCGGCTTCCTAATCCCTTTGTGATCGCTTCCGGACCGCCGGGGACGAACCTGCGGGTCATCAAGCGTGCCTTTGCGGAAGGGTGGGGCGCGGTCGTCGCCAAGACGGTCTCGCTGGACGCCTCCAAGGTCGTCAATGTCGGGCCACGCTACGCCAAACTGCACTCTTCTGACCAGAGCGAGGTCATTGGCTGGGAGAATATCGAACTCATTTCGGATCGCCCATTCGAGACGTGGATCGACGAGTTTAAAGAATGCAAGGATGTGTATCCCGACCGGGTTCTGATTGCCTCGGTGATGGAGGAATACAATCGGGACGCCTGGTGCGAGATCATCGGGCGTTGTGAAGAGGCTGGGGTGGATGGCCTGGAGTTGAATTTTTCCTGTCCGCACGGGCTGCCTGAGCGGAAGATGGGCTCGGCCATGGGGGAGGATCCGGAGATCCTGCTGGAGGTATGCTCGTGGGTAAACGAAATAGCAACGGTTCCGGTCTGGGCGAAGATGACGCCTAATGTCACACGTGTAGAAGACCCGAGCCGCGCCGCTCTCGCCGGTGGCTGTGAGGGGATTTCTGCAATCAACACCATCCGCTCGGTCATGGGAGTCGATCTCGAGACTCTCCGTCCTCTTCCGACGGTTGAAGGATACACTACGCCAGGCGGCTACTCGAGTCGTGCCATCAAGCCGATCGCGCTGCGGATGACCATGGAGATCGCCCAACTGATCCGCGCGGAGTTTCCCGGGCGATCCCTCTCTGCGATCGGCGGAGTTGAGACTGGTGAGGACGCGGCTCAGTTTGTTCTTCTCGGAGCCGACACAGTCCAGGTCTGTACTGGCGTGATGAAATTCGGCTACCATCACGTCGGCAAAATGTGTGACGGTCTGCTAGCTTTTATGGACAAGCACGGGTTTGAATCTCTCAGCGATTTTCGAGGCCGCTCACTCGAGTTTTTTACCACCCACGCGGAACTGGTGCGTATGCAGGGCGAGCGCAAGGCGCGTCAGGCTGCGGAAAAAGAAGCTGCTGCTGCTGTTGCTGGCTCGGTTAAGACAATGCTTGCCAGTGATGGCGAGTGGGACGGTGATGATTTTGTGCAGCAGTCAGAAGACTTAGCTGCTAACTGAAAAATGCAAGAAAAGCACAGGAGGACCCATGGGCGGGAGACGAGCGCGGGCGCGATGTCTTCCCGAGTCGCTGGGAGCTCGCTTGCTGCTACCTTCCTGCGGCCAAGAGGCCACCATGGAGATACGGGACTCACGTTGTCTGCTATTTGCTCATCGTCATGTCCCTGCTGATCCAGAACGCTGATATCGTCAATGCTGACGCGAGGCGCACGGCGGATATTTTCTGTCAGGGTGAAACCATCACGAAGATTGGTGCGCGTCTCGATGTGGTTGCCGACGAAGTCATCGATGCCACCGGCAAGTATGTTTTCCCAGGCTTCATTGACCCTCACGTCCACATCTACCTCCCGTTTATGGGGACCTTCGCGAAAGATACTTATAACAGCGCGAGCCGCGCGGCGCTGGTCGGGGGGACTACCACTCTGATCGAAATGTGCTGTCCTTCGCGGGAGGAGGAACCGCTTGAGGCGTTTCGACTCTGGAAGGCAAAAGCTGACGGGGTCTCTGCCTGCGACTACGCGTTCCATATGGGCGTGACCCGGTTTGATGAAACTACCGGGAAGCAGCTCCGGCAGATCGTCGAGAAGGAGGGTGTTACCTCATTCAAGGTCTTCCTCGCATACAAGGGAGCCTTCGGGATCGATGACGAGGAACTCTACCGGACGCTGGCCCTGGCAAAAAAACTCGGGGTGGTGGTGACCGCCCACTGTGAGAATGCTGAACTTATTGCCCAGACCCAGGGGAAACTGGTGGCCGCTGGGAAGGTCGGTCCGGAGTGGCACGAACCATCCCGGCCGGTTGCTGTCGAGGCCGAGGGGTGTCACCACCTGATGAGTTTTGCCGAGATGACTGGTGCCGAGGTCTATGTGGTTCACACCTCTTGTCGGCCCGCAGTGGAGGTGATCGTTGCTGCCCGCAAGCGCGGAGTCAGGGCAACTATCGAAACGGTTATTCCCTACCTTGTGCTCGATAGCAGCTACGCGGAGCGACCGAGCTTCGAGGGAGCCAAATATGTTATGTCTCCCCCGATCCGCTCGCGAGAGCACAGCGACTACCTCTGGGAGAAGCTTGCCGATGGCACGATTTCTACCGTGGCTACCGACCATGCACCCTTTGATTTTGCCACCCAGAAGCATATGGGGCACCCGGAGGCCGGGAAGGCGGTGGATGCGAACTTTCACCCCACGGGTGAGGGTGCCGATTTCAGCCGGATTCCAAATGGCATTCCCAGTATAGAAGATCGCGTGAACCTTCTTTTTACCCATGGGGTAGTGGCTGGGAGGATCGATCTCCACACCTTTGTAGCTGCTGCTTCAACCAATGCAGCCAAGCGCTTTGGCCTCTACCCGCGAAAGGGCGAAGTAACAGAAGGAGCGGACGCTGACCTTGTCATTTACGACCCCAGTCACCGTGGTACCCTCTCGGCAAAGACCCAGCTCATGGAAACCGACTACAGCGCCTTCGAAGGCTTCGAAATCCAGGGCCGTCCTTCGCTGGTGACTGTCCGCGGCGACGTTGCCGTGCGGGAGGGAAAATTCGTCGGAACAATGGGACGTGGACAACTCTTGAGAAGGTCATAGAAGCTGTATATATTCCTTAGAAGAATAACCATCGACCATGACACCCGGTACCAGATTCCGCCAGGCCATCGCTGACGAAGTTCCTCTCCAACTTCCCGGCGTGGTAAACGCTTACTCTGCTCTACTGGCACGGGATGCAGGGTTTTCGGCCCTTTATCTCTCCGGGGCTGCGGTAGCCAATGCATCGTACGGAATCCCTGATTTGGGTCTGACCAGTCGGGACAATGTACTCGAGGAAGTCCGCCGCATCACCGGTGCCACCAATCTTCCGCTTCTTGTGGATGCCGACACCGGATGGGGAAGCGCGCTGGCGGTCAGTCGCACTGTCTCTGAGCTCGAGCGGGCTGGTGCCGCAGGGTGCCATATCGAAGATCAGGTTGCCGCCAAGTGCTGCGGGGACCGGCCAAACAAGCAATTGATTTCCACGAGCGAAATGTGTGACCGGATCAAGGCGGCTCTCGATGGCAGAAAAGAGTCGAGCTTCAATATTGTGGCGAGGACTGATGCCGTTGCGCCCGAGGGGTTGGAGGCTGCAGTGGAACGCTGCGGTGCCTATGCCGAGGCGGGCGCTAACATGATTTTTTCCGAAGGGCTTGCTTCGTTGGACGAATACCAGTCCTTCACCTCCGCAGTCGAGATCCCGGTGCTGGCTAACATCACCGAGTTCGGCAATGCGCCTCTCTTTAAGGTGGACGAATTACAGAAGGTTGGCGTAGCAGTCGTGCTCTACCCGCTCAGTGGATTCCGTGCCATGAACAAGGCGGCACTGGAAGTCTTCAAAGATATCCGCGTCCATGGAACCCAGAAGGGCAGCATCGACCGGATGGAGACCCGCGAGGAACTTTACAACCACCTCGGATACCACGGGTACGTGAAAAAATTCGATGAACTCTTCGGCGGCGAGGCTGCAAAGGAAGAAGGCTGAGTTGCCTGGTTTGGGAAGGCGCGAGTGACCAGGTGGGCGAGGATTTTTTGGTGTGTGGGCGTGAAAACCTCAGGAGGGTCTGATCCATTGCTGCACCCGCCAACTTGCAATGGAATTGGATTGAAATCAGCATCGCTGCGCTCTGGGCTCACTCAAGAACCTCTTCGAATTGCTGCCCGCATCCAGCGTGGCTTTGTTGCTCGTTGGTCATGGATATTTATCCACTTCCGCCTCACGCCGTGCCACACAGCATCTGGACAACAATGACGGGCACCGCCATGAATCAGACGACCCTCCTCCCGAAAAAAAAGCCCGCTTCTCGAAAGAAGCGGGCGCCCGGGGGCTCCCATGGGATCCTGGTTGACCGCGCGGTCGCCTGGAAGGCAAGGGCACGATCGCAATGATTGCGGTGATCCTGAAGCGCTCAGGCCCTTAAGTTGTATCAGATTTTGAAATCTGTGGCCAGATAAACCGTCAATTTTTTTCTTTTTTTCCGAACAGGTGGCCCTGGTGGGATCCGAAATGAGCTTCTGTGCGTGTTTTTCAATTATGTAAGTGTTAGTAAATTATTGCCTCTCCTCATGGCTTTTCCAGAGTCCCATTGCGAGGAGCTGTTTTTCGGCTGTTCCTGCCCAGTCGCGGTTGGCGGCGGGGCTGGCCGGGCTCGGGTGGAGGATGCGTCCGACCTCGACCGGGAGCTTGTTTTCATTCACCACCTCAGCAGCTCGCGCCGCAGCGAAGGTTCCCACCCCGACAACCCATGCAGGCTCGAGAATGCGGAGGGTTTTTTCCAGGTGACGGTCGCAGGCATGGAAAAGAGAGGTGCGCTCGCGGGCGGGGAGTTTGTCCGGGGTGAGGTTTCTTCCTGATGCACCGATGAAAACGAGGGGGCAGTAGTTGGTGACGAAGTGGTCTGCGAAAAACATCTCCGGCGACGCGAAGCGTTCAGCGAAGTAGCCCCAGAGTCGGCGTCCACTGACCTCAGAGCGGGTGCAGGCGAAGCCATCCACCGGTCGCTTCGGATGCTCGGGATCAGGTCGTTTTACCTCACCTTCAAGGCCGAGCCAGTCGCGGACAGAGGCAACTTCACCAAAAGGGATGCCTGTCTGCGCCATTCCGAATGGCCCGGGGTTCATGCCGAGGAAAAGGATTTTTTTCTTACTCGCTCCGAAGCGCCGCAGGTAGCTCCGGTGCACCTCCGACGCGTAGTCGAGTGGGTTGTAGACGTGAGTCACGGGATCTGCAAAGGACAGGAGATCGACTTCTTTTCGAAGCGAGGTGGCTGCTCGCGCAAGTTGGGCACTCTCGTTCATGGCTATGGTTCTGATCTCCGCGAGGTCGATGCGAGCGTCGCTTTTCTCAGAGTGTTGCTAGTTTTCATCCCCTGCTGAGGAAGCAGGGGATGAACATCGGCTTGAAAATTATCAAAAGAAAGGGTTTGCGAAGCGGCTGGATTCACGGTTTGTCCATCTCAATATGAACACGGAAGCAGAGAAGAGTGAAGCAGCAAAAGTGCCTAGCATCTGGGCAGGTGATTTACCTAAGATCGGTATTCGGCCGACGATAGATGGACGCTTAGGTGGCGTGCGCGAGTCACTGGAAGACCAGACACAGACTCTGGCGCGTTCGGTGGAAAAACTGCTGACAGAAAATCTCTGCTACCCGAATGGCCAGCCGGTCGCGTGTGTGGTCGCCAAACCGTGTATCGGCGGAGTGGCGGAAGCTGCTGCCACGGAGGAATTGTTCCGCCGCGAGAACGTCGGGGTTTCCCTGACAGTGACTCCGTGCTGGTGCTATGGATCGGAGACGATGGATATGGATCCGCTCCGTCCTAAGGCGGTCTGGGGCTTCAATGGAACCGAACGGCCAGGTGCTGTCTACCTGGCAGCCGTTCTGGCGGGCCACACCCAGAAGGGGATCCCGGCATTCGGAATCTACGGGCGTGACGTTCAGGCGGCAGGTGATCCAGTGATTCCGGACGATGTGCAGGACAAGCTCCTTAACTTCGCCCGCTGCGGCCTCGCGGTCGCTCTCATGCGCGGGAAAGCCTATCTTTCCATGGGTGGTACTTCAATGGGGATCGCGGGTTCGGTGGTCGATCAGAGCTTCTGGGAAAACTGGCTGGGAATGCGCGTTGAAGACATCGACATGACCGAGTTCGTCGGGCGGATGCAGAAAGGGCAGTATGACGAGAAAGAATACCAAAAGGCTCTCGCGTGGGTGAAAGAGAACTGCCCGGAAGGAAAGGATTACAATGCGCCTGACCAGTGCCGGAGTCGCGAGCAACTCGATTCTGAGTGGACGGACAGCGTGAAGATGGCTCTCATTGCCCGTGATCTGATGGTGGGGAACCCCCGCCTTGCCGAGCAGGGCTTAGGCGAACAGGCGCAGGGACATCAAGCGGTGGCAGCAGGGTTCCAGGGGCAGCGCCAGTGGACCGACCATTTCCCGAATGGCGACTTCCTCGAGGCGATCCTCAACTCATCGTTCGACTGGAACGGTCGACGTGCGCCCTACATCGTCGCGACTGAGAACGATGCTCTCAATGGAGCGACCATGCTCTTTGGGCATCTGCTTACTAATTCGGCGCAGCTCTTTGCCGACCTGCGCACCTATTGGAGTCCGAAGGCGGTCGCAGAAGCCTGCGACGGATACCGGCTCGAGGGCGAGGCAAAAGACGGTCTGCTCCACCTGATCAATTCCGGTCCGGCTGCGCTCGATGGCACCGGCCACCAGAAGGCAGCTGATGGCAACCCCACCATGAAGCCGTTCTGGAAGATCTCCGAGGAAGAGGTAGCCGGGAGTCTGGAGTCGACTACCTGGCACCCGTCGATAACCGAGTATTTTCCCGGAGGCGGCATGAGTACGAGGTACAAGACGCGTGGTGGCATGCCTGCGACGATGACCCGGATCAATCTGGTCGCGGGCCTCGGACCGGCACTGCAGATTGCCGAAGGCTACACTGTGGAACTGCCTGACAACGTGCATGACACTCTCGACCAACGGACAAACCCAACCTGGCCGACAACTTGGTTTGCTCCAATCCTGACCGGAAGTGGCGCATTCACCTCGACTTACGAGGTCATGAATCACTGGGGAGCCAATCACTGTGTGATGACCGCCGGTCATGTCGGGAACCTGTTTATCACGCTGGCATCGCTGTTAAGAATCCCGGTTTATATGCACAATGTGGGCGGAGATCGTATCTTCCGTCCGAGTGCCTGGAACGGTTTCGGGACCGAGGGGCGCGAGGGAGCGGACTTCCGCGCCTGTGCCAACTTCGGCCCGCTTTATGGGAGGAAGTAGATGAGAATGACTGTCCGTCCGGGAAGAGTATTCTCAGGCCAGGTGAATCGGAGAATGCTCGACGAGCGACCTGACCTGTATCGAAAGCTAAAAAAACTGAACAACCATGAGCAAGAAACAGTACATTGCCTGTGACCTTGGAGCCGAGAGCGGTCGGGTCATCATTGGAACCCTTGAGGACGAACGCCTCACTCTGGACGAGGTCTATCGCTTTCCTAACGGAGCTGTCGACTCGGATGGAACTTTGCGGTGGGAGCTGCCAAGGATTTTTGAGGAACTCAAGCGCGGTCTCGCCCAGGCAGCTGAGCGGGGGGTCACGGCCTCGAGCCTGAGTGTGGATTCCTGGGGGGTGGATTATGCCCTCTTCAACGCGGAAGACCCACTGCTTGCCCCAGCCTACAATTACCGTGATCCACGCACTGACAGGACCTTTCCTGTAGCCATGAAAAATGTCGGGGAAGAACCGATCTTTGCTGCGACCGGTATCCAGTTCATGTCGATCAATACGCTTTACCAGCTGATGGCCGAGGTGGAGGACAATCCGGCGATTCTCGAGAAGGCCGATTTCTTTCTCAATATCGCAGACTACTTCAACTACCGATTCAGCGGAGTTGCGCGCGCCGAGGTGAGTCTCGCCAGCACGACGCAGATTTACGATCCAAACCTTGGGGACTGGTCTTCCGAGTTGATAGGTGCCTTCAGCCTCCCACAAGAGGTCTTTCCTGAGATCTGCGCGTCTGGGACGATGCTTGGACCGCTCCTGCCGGAGTGCGAAAAAGAAACCGGCCTCACCGGGATCAATGTCATCGCTACCTGCTCGCACGATACCGGCGCGGCAGTGGCTGCGGTACCGGCCGGAGAAGAAGACGACTGGGCATACCTCAGTTCTGGAACGTGGTCACTGATCGGGGTGGAACTCCCCGCACCGGTGATCAATGAAGCCGCTCGTAAAGGGGGCTTTACCAACGAGGCGGGATTCGGCTCGACCACTCGCTTTCTGAAAAACATCGTCGGCCTCTGGATCCTTCAGGAATCACGCCGCGACTGGGCGCAGAAAGGGATGGAACTCGACTATGCCGAGATCAACCGTCTCGCCGCAGAGGCTGAGCCCTTTCGTTCTCTGATTAATCCTGATGACCCACGCTTCCTCAAGCCCGACGACATGCCGGCAAAGGTTGCCAGTTACTGTCGCGACACAGGTCAGCCTGAGCCGGAAACTCCCGGCCAGATCGCGCGGTGTATTCTTGAGAGTCTGGCTTTGCTCTACCGCCAGTCGCTCGACGCGGTCGAAGAACTGACCGGTCGGAAGATTGCCAAACTTCACATTGTGGGTGGAGGGAGTCAGAGTGCCTTGCTCAACCAGTTTGCTGCCAGCGCTACCGGTCGAAGCGTTCTGGCAGGCCCAGTGGAAGCGACAGCGGTAGGCAATGTACTGATCCAGGCCATCGCGCTCGGGGATCTCGGTTCGCTCAATGCGCTGCGTAGAGTGGTGCGTGCATCTTTCCCGATCGAGACCTACGAACCGCAGGATGCCGAGGCATGGCAGATGGTGGGTGAACGTTTCTCGAACCTGAAGGTGACTTCGTGAGCGAGAGAAAATTCCTTTATGTCAGCCACGGTTGGGATGATGACCGGGCAGCTTCCCTGAGTCCGGTTGAGAAGCTGGTCTACCGGTCGAACCTGCTCGGGTCCGACCAGCGCATCACTAATACAGGAGGTGGAAACACTTCATCGAAGATTTCTGAGAGAGACCCGCTGACGGGTGCGGACACAGAGGTGCTCTGGGTCAAGGGCTCGGGCGGCGATCTGCGCACCTCAGGACAGGAGAATTTTTCCTCACTTTACCAGGAAAAACTTATCGGGCTCCAGGCGGTTTACGCGGTCGACTCAGGCCGGGGGCTCAAGACCGAAGCGGAGGACAGAATGGTCGGTATGTATTCCCATACCACCTTTAACCTGAATCCGCGTCCATCGTCGATTGACACACCGCTGCACGCCTTCATTCCCTTCAATCACGTCGATCACATGCATCCCAATGCGGTGATCGCGGTGGCTGCCTCGCGACGATCAGCGGAATTGACTCGTGAGATCTTCGGGGAGGACCTGGTGTATACTCCCTGGATGCGCCCAGGATTTGAGCTGGGCCTGGAGATGAAGAAAATCTGTCGTGAGCATCCGCAGGCGAAAGGCATTCTCATGGGGCAGCACGGGGTGATTAACTGGCACGATGACGCCAAGGAATGCTACCTGCTGACCCTCGAACTGATCGAAAAGGCCGCCAGCTTCATCGAGCAGAAATACCAGGCTTCGGGGGGGCATGCCTCGGCATTTGGTGGGGAGAAATACTCTTCTATGAGCGATGCAGATCGTCTCACAACCTTGGTCCGTATTCTTCCCTGGATGCGTGGTCAGGTTTCCCAGGAACGACTTCAAGTAGCCACCTACCAGGATGACCCAGCGATTCGTCGCTTCGTCAATTCGCACGATGCGGCTCGCTTAGCAGAGCTCGGGACGAGCTGCCCAGATCATTTCCTGCGCACTAAAATCAAGCCCCTCTACATCGACTGGGATCCTGCATCGGGAGATGTTGAGGCTTTGCGTAATGCTCTTGCTGATGGGTTGGAAACTTACCGCGACGACTACGCGGCCTACTACAAGGCCTGCTGCCGCCCTGGGTCTCCGGCCATGCGGAATCCCAACCCGACTGTCGTGTTGATCCCCGGAATCGGGATGATCGCGTGGGGGAAAAATAAGAGCGAATCACGTGTCACGGCCGAGTTTTACAATTGCGCGGTGGAGGTCATGCGTGGCGCGGAAGCGATTGATGCATACATCGCGCTTCCACAGCAGGAAGCATTCGACATCGAATACTGGGCGCTTGAGGAGGCCAAGCTTCAGAGGATGCCGCCGGAAAGAGAACTCGACCGGCAGGTACACGTCGTGATCGGAGCGGGCTGGGGGATTGGTAGAGCAACGGCGCATCGCCTTGGCAGTGAGGGTGCGCACGTGGTGGCTGTCGATCGTGACGGGGAAGCAGCCGAGGCCACCTGCAAAGGAATGATCGAGAAGGTAGGGGCCGGGATTGGCGTGGCAGGAAGTGGCATCAGTGGATGCGGCCAGGCGATCGCTCTCACGGCAGATATCACGGATCGAGCGAGTATTCGTGGCATGCTTGATGACGTCGTTCTGGCTTATGGCGGCTTTGACGCAGTCGTGGTGACGGCAGGAATTTTCGTTCCTAGTGACGTCTCAGGCCGCATCCCGGATGACCGCTGGGCCGTAACCTTCAGTATCAATGTAACTGGAAGTTATCTCGTGGCAGACGAGGCGCACAGGATCTGGCAGGATCAAGGTCTAAGTGGTTGCTTGGTGCTAACCACCAGTGCCAATGCCGTGGTCCCCAAAAAAGGCAGCATAGCCTACGACACCTCGAAGGCAGCGGCGAATCATCTCGTGCGCGAGCTTGCGATCGAGTTGGCACCGCTGGTGCGGGTCAACGGGGTCGCCCCGGCAACGGTCGTGCAAGGATCCGCCATGTTCCCGAGGGACCGCGTGATCGGGTCACTGGCGAAATACGGAATCGACTTCACGGATACCGAACCAACTGCATCGCTTGTCAAGAAACTGGCGCAGTTTTACGCCGACCGTACCTTGACCGGTTCGCCAATCACACCGGAGGACCAGGCAGAGGCGTATTTTTTACTCGTCAGTAAGCGCCTGAGTAAGACCACAGGGCAGATCATCACAGTTGATGGTGGCCTGCATGAAGCATTTTTAAGGTAAGCTCTAAAACCCGAGGAGAAAATGAAACGTCCGGTTGAGATACTCACCTGCTCCGCTATAAAATAGGAAGCGTATTCCGAGAACGAAGCGAACCCAAAGATCCGAAGCCTCCACCGACCATGAAGATTACTCTTTTTATCCCATGTTTCGTGGACCTGTGTTTCCCAAAAGCAGGGATCAGTATGGTGCAGATCCTGGAGAATCTCGGGCACACAATCGAATATCCGGAAGACCTTACCTGTTGCGGGCAGCCTGCTTTTAACTCCGGCTGTTGGGATGAGGCGCGAGGGGTGGCGGCAAAAGTTGTCGAGCGTCTGAAGGATGCAGAGGTGGTGGTGATCGCATCCGGTTCGTGTGGGGCCATGCTGACAAATTTTTACCAGGAAATGTTTCATGGAACCGAACACGAAGAGCAGGCAAAGCTCCTCGCCGGAAAGACCTATGAGTTTTCTGATTTTCTGGTATCGAAGCTGGGGATCACCGATCTGGGTGCACGCTTCCCGGCGCGAGTCACCTTCCACGACGGCTGTCACGGACTTCGTGAACTGGGGATCAAGCAGCAACCACGGACTTTGCTCGCACACGTTAAAGATCTGGAACTCGTCGAGATGGAGGATGCGGAAACCTGCTGCGGATTTGGAGGAACATTTTCGGCGAAGTTTCCTATGATTTCGACAGCGATGGGAGAGCGAAAATGTGCTGACGCATGTAGCACGAAAGCGGAGTACATTGTCTCGAATGACTCGAGTTGTCTGATGCACATCCAGGGACTTCTGGACCGTCAAGACAAACCAGTGAAAACCATTCACCTTGCGGAGATTCTCGCCAGTTCATCATGAGTGTTGCTTCTGACCAGTTCAAGGGTGATGCCACGCGCGTTTCGAAGGACGAAATGCAACGCGCGTTGATCCACCGAGGTCTCAAGAAATACGAGGCGGCAAGGAGTATCCGGCAGGCGGCTTTCCAGGATTGGGAGGCTGCGCGTCAGACTGCCGCGGAGATCAAGTGGGACGCGGTCAATCACCTCGACGATTACCTCGCAGAGTTTGCCGACAAGATCGAAGCAAACGGGGCGAAGGTTCACTGGGCCAGCAACTCTCAGCAGGCTCGCGAAATTATCCTCGGTATCATTCGGGAGAAAAAAGCCCGTTCGATCATCAAGTCGAAAGTGATGACGGGTGAAGAAATCCACCTCAACGAATGCCTCGAGAAAGAAGGATTTGATGTCGTGGAATCAGATCTTGGAGAATACATTGTCCAGCTGCGTGAGGAGGCTCCATATCACTTTGTCTTTCCCGCCATGCACCTTGCCCGCGGCGAGATCAGTGAGCTTTTCACGAAAGAGCTGGGGACTGCGCCCACCGAGAATGTCGAAGAATTGACCATGATCGCCCGCCGGGTGATGCGAGAAAAGTATCTGTCGGCGGATGTAGGGATCAGCGGTGGTAATTTCGCCGTAGCGGAGACTGGGATGATCTCGATAACCGAGAACGAGGGCAATGCCCGTCTCACCTGCGCCCTGCCGAAGGTGCATATTTCTTTGATGGGGATCGAGAAGGTTCTTCCCAAGATGCGGGATCTGGCGCTTTTCCTTCCCATGCTTGCCACGGCTGGTGCGGGCCAGGCGCTGACCGGATACAACTCCTTCTATGGCGGGCCGAAAAGCGGGGACGAATGCGACGGCCCCGAGGAGTTCCATGTCGTGCTCCTCGATAACCGAAGGACCGAACTTCTCGCTGACTCAGAGCAACGTGATTCTCTCGGGTGCATCCGCTGCGGAGCCTGTCTGAATGTCTGTCCGATCTACCGCAATGTCGGAGGTCACACCTACGGAACAACCTACCAAGGGCCGATCGGATCGGTGATTACTCCGCATCTTCGGGGCCTTCAGGACTGGAAGCACCTGTCCAATGCTTCCTCGCTGTGTGGAGCCTGCACCCAGACCTGTCCGGTAAAAATCAACCTGCACGAGCACCTCTTGCAGAACCGTCGAAACGCCTCCGAAGAGAAACCAGTCTGGTGGGAGAAAATGGCTTTCAAGGGATTCGAGTTCGTGATGAACCGTCCTTTTCTCTACCGCATCGGCAGTAAAATCGCCCGGCTTGTTTTTCCGCTCCATGAACTGGTCAAAGCATCGCCGATCGATCCGGCCCGCGAGTGGACAAAAACTCGAGAACTCCCGCCCCTTGCCGGCCAGTCATTCCGTGAATATTGGAGCAAAAGGTCATGAGTGAAAGAGAGCAGATATTCGGTCGCATCCGTGAGGCCCTGAGGAACCCTGCTCCCGTCCCGGGCGCGCACCACGGGGAGTCACTGCCACCGGTGACAGAGGCGAGTGCCGCCCCTCACATTCCTGAATGGTTGCCACTGGTAGGGGATTCGGAAGCAGAGCGGCTTGAACTCTTCAAAAAAAATTCGATCGAGTTAAAAGCCGACTTTCGGCTGCTCGACTCGGAAGAGGAAGTCCACGCCCAGATTGCAGAATTGTCGGCCGACTGGAAACGGGTGGCCACTCACAGGAACCCGCTGACAGATCTGGTATGCGACAGAATCGACCTTCCGATCCTCTGTACCGACGGTGGCTACGATGCCGCGGAGATGGAGGAGTGTGATGTCGGAATTTCAGCGTGTGACGCCCTGATCGCTCAGACGGGGAGTGTGCTTGTGACGAGCACAAGTGCAGGTGGCCGTTCGCTTTCGGTGTTGCCCCCTCACCACATTGTGGTGGCGCGTCGCGACCAGCTTCTTTCTGATCTGCCTTCGGCTTTTGCTCTATTGGAAGAACGATACGCCCCGGACTACCCGAGCTTCATCTCGTTTATCACTGGGCCAAGTAGAACCGGCGACATTGAGCGAATCCTCGTCCTCGGTGCTCACGGCCCGAAGGTGCTGACAATTTTGTGCTGGTAACTCCGGAGGCTTATATTTGTTTCAGGTGTGCCCGCTTGGACGATGTTGCGTTTTTGAAAAATGAGAACAGTTCTGGCAGTCATCGTCTGTGCCGCTTCCTGGCATTCTTGGCACGGTGCATGTCGGGCGCAGGATGGGGGCTTTGCACAAGATCTCGATTTTTTGAAAAAACACACCCCTGTCGTTCTGCTTGAACGTGGAGATGTCGCTGTTGCCCTTGCTCCTGCCTGGCAGGGCCGCGTGATGACGAGCACTGTGGACCGGGAAATCGGAGCCAGCTTTGGATGGATCAACCGGCCAGTGATTGAGACAGGGTTTCTTTCCAAAGCCGCGCGAAAGGGGAAGCTTGAAGAGCATATCTACATTTTCGGGGGAGAGGAGCGTTTCTGGCTCGGGCCCGAAGGTGGGCAGTTCGGCCTGTTCTTCCAACCCGGGTCAAAATTTGAATTTGCTGATTGGCGTACCCCGGCGGCGATTGACATCGATGGTTTCGAGTTGATCGATTCGAAATCGGATCGTGCTCATTTCCGCCATCGCTGTCAGTTGCAGAATTTCAGTGGCACCACCTTTGATATCGGGATCGAGCGATCTGTTCGACTGCTTGATGCCAGTGCCATCTCCGAGCGTCTCGATTGTGAATTGCCGGAAGGCATCCAGTCTGTGGCCTACGAGACTGACAATCGAATCATCAATCAGGGTGAACAAGCGTGGCGACGCGAGACTGGGCTCCTTTCCATCTGGCTTCTTGGCATGTACAATCCTTCACCGCGGACAACGGTAGTTCTTCCTTTCGCTGCAGGCAAAGCCGACTCTGATCTGGGACCGGTGGTCAATGACTCGTATTTCGGCAAGGTGCCTCCCGAATATCTCAGGGTAGAGGATGAGGTCATCTTCTTTCGCGGCGATGGGACCCGGCGCGGGAAGATCGGGATCGGCCCGCGCCGCTCGAAAGGGGTGGCAGGAAGTTACGACGCAGCGGGTGGGGTCCTGACATTGGTCGGATATAACCAGCAGGCTGCGCCGAATGGGTTCGTCAACTCGATGTGGGAGCACCAGGACGCTCCCTACAGCGGAGACGTCATCAATGCCTACAACGACGGGTCTCCAGCTCCTGGGGAACCGCCGCTCGGTCCATTTTACGAACTTGAGACTTCTTCTCCCGCGGCCGAACTCGAACCGGGAGAGAGCATGCGGCACATCCAGTGGACGCTTCATCTGGTGGGGCCCGAAGACTTGCTCGATCCGATTGCGAGTGGGGTTCTCGGGGCTGGGATCGGTCGTATTAAGGCTGTTTTCGACTGAGAAATCAGAACCTGAGAAGCATAAAAGTCTTCGGTCTCGGAGCAGGAGGTTGTTGAATGAGAGGTTTTTTATGTTTTTTCTCCCAGGCCTCACGAAAAATTATTCTTTCTTTGACGTGAATTAATCTTTGTTCACGGGGAAAATCTTCCTATCATCCTCGCAATTCGTGGCCTTTCGCAGAGAATTAAGGCCGACCCTTCAGCAACATTTTATTTTACCGGAGCGCTCGGATCAGGCGTGGCAATACACCCATGAAAAACAAACTGACGATGAAGTATCCTGCCGCCTGGTGGGGAGCGAGATGGCGTGATGCAGTTCCCGCGGGGAACGGTGCTATTTCAGCGGCAGTCTATGGGGCCGTTCGGGATGAGACCGTCCTCCTCAATCACGAGGACCTTTGGCATCGAGTGGTGACGCCCGAGCTTCCGGATGTGAGCGACAAGCTTCCGGAGGTCAGAGATCTCCTTGCGAAAGAAGATTTCTTCAAAGCGGAAAGGGTTCTTGCAGATGAATTTAAACGTCGTGGTTATCACCCGCACTCGGGGAATCCTCTGCCGCTGGGCGATCTTAAAATTAAGATGCCGTTGTGCGAGGGATTCCGTGATTACCGCCGGGCCTTGGACATGGAGACGGGTGAGGTGACTGTGGATTGGAAAGATGGGGAAAGCAGTTATCGGCGCAGTCTTTTTGTCTCGAGACCTGAAGATCTGATTGTCATGGAGGTCGGTTGTGAGAACACCACGCTGGATCTCGATGTGACACTCGACCTGCATGATCGCGAGGACAATGTGTTCCATGCACGCGGACAAATTGCAAAATTTCCCGAGTACCTTGAAGTGAAGGCTGATGACGCGGGCTGGATTCGTTATGCGGCGCACAACGATGACGATACGGATTTCGGCGCAGTGGCCAGAGTAGTTCCTTTTCCCCAAACTGGAGCAGGTGGCTCTGAGGAGCCTCCAGTCATGGTGGCGAAGAATGGTAAAATTCAGATCAAGAACGCGGGCTCAGTTCTTGTTGTTATCAAGTTATTCGTTCGAGGAAAGCGTAAGTCTGCCTGGGCAGGCCTCATTCGGGAACTTGAGGATACCGTCATGGATTATCAGGCGCTTTTCGCGCCTCATGCAATGGAGCATGGAGAATTGTTTTCGCGGATGTCTCTCGATCTCGGTGGTGAGGCCACGGATCATGCTCTGTCAAATGAAGAGCTGTTGCTTAACGCATACCAAGGCGAAGCCTCCACCGCGCTGGTTGAAAAGATGTGGGCCTTCGGTCGCTATCTGCTGATTTGCAGTTCCCGGCCGGGAGGGATGCCTTGTCCTTTATTGGGCAAGTGGTGTGGTGAGTATGTTGGCTTCTGGGCATTTCACATGGTCAACGAAAACCTTCAGATGATCTACTGGCAGGCATTGTCCGGAAACCTGTCCGAGACCTTGCTGCCGGTTTTTGATTACTTTGAAGGTGCCCTCGACGACTTCCGAGAGAATGCCAGGAAGGTTTACGGGTGCAGAGGGATCTATATTCCGGCGGTCACGACCCCCGGATCGGGTCTTCTCAAGACAATCAAGCCGCATATCATCCACTGGACTGGTGGCGCCGCATGGGTGGCGCAGCACTATTTTGATTACTTCGCCTACACGCGTGATGAAAAGTTTCTCAAGGAGCGTGCTTTTCCTTTCCTACGAGAAGTGGCTCTCTTTTACGAAGACTTTTTTACCGTCGGAGAAGACGGCTACTTCCACAGTGCTCCTTCCAACTCCCCAGAGAATACCCCGGGTAATTTCTATGACGGTAAGGGGATGGGTTCGAAAATGGAGACTGTCAGTGACGCAACGATGGACTTCGCTCTGGCTAAAGAGGTGCTGACCAACCTGCTCGAAGCGGCGCGGATTCTCGGGCGCTCCGAGGACCCAGAGGTTTCCAAGTGGAAAGAGATGCTAGGAAGGATCGCACCCTACCATATCAACAAGGATGGCGCGGTGAAGGAGTGGATGAATCCGGCTTTAAAAGATAATTACCACCACCGCCACCAGTCGCATATCTACCCGGTTTTCCCAGGAATTGAGGTGACTCCAAATTCTGATCCGGAGTTATTTAAGGCGTTTGAGGTAGCAATTCACAAGAGGTTAGAGATCGGAATCAGCGAGCAGACTGGATGGTCTCTGGTGCATATGGCAAACGTCTATGCCCGCATGAAAGACGGGGACCAGGCGCTCAATTGCCTCAACTTGATGTCCCGCTCCTGTATCATCAACAACTTCTTCACCACGCACAATGACTGGAGGCATATGGGGATTGGAGTCGATATGCAGTGGGCGCCTTTCCAGATCGATGCCAATATGGGCTGGTCGGCTGCAGTGCAGGAGATGCTGTTGTTTTCACGACCCGGTAAGCTTTCGCTTCTGCCGGCACTCCCGAAACGGTGGGCTCGGGGATCGGTGGAGGGTATCATGACGCGCGGCGGCGTGCGGGTGTCGATGAGCTGGGACCTGGTGGCTGGCAAACTTCACGTCGAACTCTGCTCGGTAGGCAAGGCGCAAAAAATCGAGTTGCTCGTTGCTTGTGGTGAGCCGCGAAAGCTTGAGATGGAAATTGAGGCCGATACCGTTAAAGTAATCGACCTTGAGGGGCTTCAGCCACGCGAAATGAATCCGTCGCCTGAGACGACAACTGATTAAAAAGAAGAAATTATGATGGAATTGATTGATTGGATTGTTGTCGGCGGATTCATACTCTCCATGGTGATGGTGGGGGTTTTTTTCAGCAAACGCGCCGGTGAAAATGTTGATTCCTTCTTCGTCTCTGGACGCACCCTGACCTGGTATGTAGCAGGGGCATCAATGATTGCCACCAGCTTCGCCTCCGACACCCCGCTCTGGGTGAGCGCTCTGGTTAGG
This sequence comes from uncultured Verrucomicrobiales bacterium, assembly GCA_943789025.1. Taxonomy (GTDB): domain Bacteria; phylum Verrucomicrobiota; class Verrucomicrobiia; order Verrucomicrobiales; family DEV007; genus CALSSN01. The sequence goes on along the minus strand of CALSSN010000016.1, from coordinate 109,441 downwards.
CAACACGGCATCCACGCTGTCTGGCAATACTGGGCCCCGCTCATCGGATCCGCCCTCGGCGTGGTCCTCTTCGCCAGGATGTGGCGCCGGACTAAGGTTGTCACCGACAACGAGTTGATCGAGCTGCGCTACTCCGGCAAAGCGGCCGGTCTCATGCGGGCCGTTTCCGCCGGGATCGGTGCACTCGTGATCTGCCCCATCATGATCGGCTGGGTGTCCAAGGCCATGGTCACCATCGCCAGCCAAGCTCTGGGGCTGCAGCCGGATGCGGCGCCCATGATGCTCATCGGTCTCGAGATTCAGCCGGACATGGCGGCCACCTTGGTGGTGATGACCTGCGCCCTGCTTCTCTGCGCCTTCAGCGGCCTCTACGGGGTTGTCTACACCGACTTCGTCCAGTTCATCATCGCCACCGCGGGGGCCTTCCTGCTGGCGTGGATGTCGATCAGTTACGTCGGCGGCATCGACGTGATGATCGAGAAGCTCTCCTCCATGCAGCTGCCGGTGAAGGAAGAGGGGAGTGAGGTTGTGGTGCTCAAGGACTGGCCAGGGCAGGGCTTGAAACTCGCGCCCGAGATTAGCGGTAGCGCCAGTGCCGAAGGCGGCCATGGCAGCATGTCTATCTGGAACGTCATCGGCTACTTCGGCATCCTTTGGTGGGGAGTGGCGCTCTCCGGCGGATACCAGGCCCAGCGGATCCTCGCTTGTAAGAACACGCGGCACGCCTCCAACGCACTGCTCGTGCACACCATCGTCTACTATGCGGTCATCTCCATCCCGTGGGTGATAGTGGGGCTGGCCTCGTTGATCGTTTTCCCCGATCTCGGAGATGCGGGCCACGACGCCGCCTACCCCAAGATGCTGCTGGAAATTCTGCCGGCTGGCCTACGGGGCCTGCTCATCGCCGCCATGATCGCGGCCTTCATTTCCACCATGAGCACCCTTTTCAACTGGGGCTCCAGCTACATTGTCAACGATCTCTACCGTCGCTTCCTCGTCCGCACCGCCGGCGACAAGCACTACGTGCGGGTGGCGCGCATTATCACCGTGTGTGTGGCGATCATGGGCGGGGTGATCAGCTTCTATACCGACAGCATTCAGCAGCTGCTCCAAATTTTCTACGTGGTCGGCACCGGCGGCGCGGTGGTGGGGGTGATGCGTTGGCTTTGGTGGCGAATCACTGCCGTCGGCGAACTCACCGCCTTCGCAGTGAACTGGATTTTCGCCTCCCTGCTCTTGTTTGGTCATAAGGCCTTCGGGTTGGAGCAGCCGATCTTCGACGCGCCTATGGGAGCCCTGCTCGGGCTCGCAGAAGGGGTGAGCTTTACCAGCAGCTACGACACCCTCGGCGCGCGCATGCTCTTCATCATGGTGCTGAACCTCATCGCGGTGGTGGCCGGGTCCCTGCTCTCCAAGCCCACCGACCCCGCCCGCCTGGAGGAATTCGTGCAGCGCACGCGCATCTTCACCCCGGGTTGGCTGGCAGTCACTAAGCGGATCCCCGACTACCTCCCAGCGCACAAGGTCAGCGAGGTGCTCGTCGACTGGGCGCTGGTCATCGCCACCGTCTGCAGCCTGCTCTTCTCCCTCAATAACGTGGTCTGCAACCGGTTCGGACAGGCGGCCTGGCTCTTCGCGGCATTCGTCGTGCTGCTCCTCATCGTGCTGCGCCGGACCCGCCGGGAGTGCCCGGTGGACGACGCCGAAGGGGCGGATTGAGAAATATCTACGGCCGGAGTCCCGAATATTAAAGAGAAGACGTCACCTCCCTGCCCAGCCACCGCTTTCCCGTGATGGCATTAAAGGCAGGTGACCACCGAGATCGTAGAATGAACAACAAGCTCCCGCTACTGGTCGCCGGTGTCTTTGTCTGTATCGCCGGGACGGCCCACGCCTCCGATCCGGATCCGGATGCCTTCTGGACCTATAAGAACGTCGACGGCAAGGATCTGCAGCTTCACGTCTTCCTCCCCGAGGATCACCATTCCGCCGTCGGTCCGTTTCCCGCTATGGTCATCTACCACGGCGGAAGCTGGGCCGAGGGTGAGGCAAGTTGGCACTACCCAGACTGCGAATACTGGAGCCAACGCGGAATGATCGCCGTCTCGGTCGACTACCGGCTCAGCAAGCGCGACGGTGTCGAAGTGCCTCTCGAGTGCGTCAAGGATGCCAAGTCCGCCATCCGATACCTGCGCCAGAACGCTGGGGAGCTAAAGGTAGACCCCAATAAAGTCGTCGCTGCGGGTGGCTCAGCCGGCGGGCAACTGGCTGCCGCTCTGGCAACCATTACAGGTGAGGAACCCAACGACGATTGCTACCCCCTTGCCATCTCCTGCCGGCCTGAGGCGGTGATTCTTTGGAACCCGTATTACAAGTGTAAAGCGGAGCTGTCGCCACCCGAGCACGTCACGAGGGGCCTGCCGCCCATGATTGCCTTCCTCGGGGACGAGGATCCAGCCATCACGGTGGAAAGTCTGGTGCTCTTCCACGAGAACTTAAAGGCTGCTGGGAATGTTTCAGAACTGTATATCGGGAAAGGCGGTAAGCACGGGTTCTGCAATGGCCGCGATCGGAGCAATCCCTTCTTTTATTGGTCCGTAGCTTTGGAGGATGAGTTTCTCGTGAAACACGGGATTCTGAGTGGTCCGGCGATCTTGGAGGTTCCGGAAGGGGTGGCTGTCGACGCGGTGAAATTCCAAAGTTACGATTGAACGATAAATCACCCGAAATTTGAGCGTAGTAAGAACAAGCATAATGCAAATGGTGACACCAAGAAAAAGGATTGGATGGATAGTTTTTTTATGGGCTCTGGTAGCCGCCTCCTCGGGAATCTCGTGGGCAGCAGATGAGGATGCATCTCGGCCCGAGAAACCAAACGTCATTCTTCTTTTGACGGACGACCTTGGCTGGCAGGATGTGAAGTGCTACGACGTCGATGAACCGTCACCCATGGAGACGCCGAATATCGATGCTCTGGCATCAAAGGGGGTTCTTTTCTGGCAGGGTTACTCCCCTGCGCCAACCTGTGCTCCGACACGATGCGCCATCATGAGTGGAAATCATCCAGCACGTGCGCAGAAGACACATGTCGTCGGCGGGCATCCTCCGACTCCTCATCACAAGACTCTGCACCGGATGATGCCGCCTTATTACACGGGGCGCATGCCGGAGAACGAGATCACCCTTGCCAAGGTGCTTCAGAAGAGTGGCTATACCACTGGCCACTGCGGTAAGTGGCACATGGCCATTGATCACAATGCCTATCCGCAACCTGAGGACCAGGGATTTGAATGGACCCGTCATAATCTTGGAACGACGGCTAGAATGAAACCGCATCGTCTGACCGGTTTTGCTACGAAGGAAGAGGGCGATCCTTATCAGATCGATGAAACCGGATTCACCACTCACCAGAACAGTGAGGACGCTTTGACCTTCGTGCGCGAACATAAGGACAACCCTTTTTTCCTTTACTACAACACCTGGCTGGTACACACGCCGATTCATACGCGGAACGAGCGACTGCTCGATAAATACTGCGCCAAACTGGGAGTAGAACGCCCGAAGGACCCCGAAATCTGGGACGGCGAGGGACAGACTAACCCTTTTTACTGCGCCATGGTCGAGGAGCTGGATCATTATGTAGGCAAGCTCTTCGATTACCTTGAGACCACCGAGGACCCGCGCTGGCCCGGGCACATGCTCAGTGAAAACACGTATGTCTTTTTCACCTCAGACAATGGCGGCATGGAGAGGCATCCAGGAGAGATCATAACGGATAACTTCCCGCTCGATCGGGGAAAGATTTCGGCCATGGAGGGGGGGACGCGGGTGCCTTTCATCGTGACCGGGCCGGGTATCCCGAAAGGCGTCGAATCCGACGTCATGGTCAACGGTCTCGATTTCTACCCGACGATTGTGTCCCTTACCGGCGCTGAATTGCCGGGGGAGAAGCATCTCGATGGGTGTGATCTCGTCGCGTTGCTTCACGGCGACCCAGCGGATCCCACGCTTGTGCTGCACGGCGCGGACGGATCGCCCCGCGACACCATGGTCTGGCACTTCCCGAACAGCATCGCCCTGGAGAGTACCATCCGGGAAGGAGACTTCAAACTGGTCCGTAACTACGACCATTTGAATAACCAGGGGACGCCTGAACTGGAACTCTACCGGCTCTACCAGACCGCAGACGGCAAGCAGACGCGAGTCGACATTGAGGAATCCAACAACCTGGCTGTCTCAATGCCTGAAAAAGCGCAGCAGATGAATGCGCGACTCACCGAGATTTTGACTGAGATGCAGGCCAGCTATCCGTATTACAATCCGAGCTTCCGCAATGCGCTGCCAAACAAAGAGAGCGTCTGTAAAGCACTCAAGCATGAGCAGAAAGGAACCACGGTGGAGGTCGCTTACGAGGAACACGGAGCTAAAGTCACTCGAGCCAACCTTCTCTACACGCTCAACGGCGGTAAAAAGAGTGAAGAGTGGTTTCGGATACCCGCAAGTTTGCTGCCTGGCATGAAGGCATCGGCTGAGCTGCCTGAAGGTACCACCCACTACGTGATCAACCTGATTGACGAAAATAACTTCCTTGTCAGTCATCCAGATGTCCCCGGTCAGAGCACCATGGGGAAAGACAAAGTAAAGTATTCGACAGTCGCTATCGAGGTAGTTCAATGAAAATCCAGAAAAGAAAAACAAGATCCGGCGTTTCAATCTTTGCCGCAGGCCTTGGCCTGACCGTTCTGTTCCCTCTCAGCCCGTGCTCAAGCGCAGCCGAGGAGTCAGCGGATCAACCGAATATCATCTTCATTCTCACCGATGATCAGGGCTACGGCGATATTGGCCGGCACGGGCATCCGCTCTTGAAGACGCCGAACATGGACCGCCTCTACGACGAGAGTGTCCGTTTTGATAACTTCTACGTGAGCCCTAGCTGTGCGCCGACCCGGGCGGCATTGATGACTGGGATGCACGAGTTTAAGAATGCTGTGACCCATACCTTGATCCCTCGGGAGCATATGTACAAGGAGGCAGTCATCCTCCCGCAATTGTTAAAGAAAGCCGGCTACACGACCGGCTTCATTGGAAAATGGCACATCGGAGAAGGGGAGGGGTATTCTCCTGAAGACCGTGGATTCGATCTGACCGCGACCAACCCCGGCGGGCCGCAGAAGCACTTCGATGTAGACATAGTCCGCAACATCCAACCGAGACGGACTAATACCAAGGGGTATCGCGAGGATATTTTCTTCGACGAGGCGATGAGGTTTATCGAGGGAAGCGGAGACCAGCCGTTTTTCTGCTATCTGGCGACATACTCGCCACATACGCCGTTAGCGGCTCCGGAAGAGTTTATCGCTCCATTCCGCGAGCAACTCAGCGAAAGGCATGCGACCTACCTCGCCATGGTCGCGAACCTGGATTACAACCTCGGACGCCTTGTCACTTTTCTTGAAGAACGTGACCTCGAGAAAAATACCATTCTTGTTTTCATGAACGACAACGGTCAGACCGAAGGGCTCGATATCTACAATGCCAGAATGCGCGGTTGTAAGGCTACAATCTGGGAGGGGGGATCACGGGCATTCTCGTTCTGGAAATGGCCGGGTCAGTGGAAGCCGCATACGGTTGACAATCTGACTGCACACCTCGATGTCCTGCCGACTTTCTGTGCGCTGGCCGGTGCCAAGATTGCTGAGGACTTGCAGGCCGAGCTGGAAGGGTTCAGTCTTCTTCCCTTGTTAGAGTCGGAGGAAGCTATCGATTGGCATCCTGGTCGAATGCTCTACCATCATGTCGGCCGGTGGCCAAGCGGCACTGCTGCATCCCACAAGCATTCGATGGGTGGCGTTCGCAAAGGACAGCACCTTCTCATCCGGAGCACCCCGTGTGACGATCCGGAATGCGAGAAGCACCAGAGCCAGTGCACTACTCTGCGAATGGTTCGGAAGGGCTTGAAGACGACGACCTATACCGAGGGGAATGCACAGTATCACTGGGGAGTCACCCCGGCGGATCGTTGGGTTCTTTTCAATGTCAAAGAGGACCCGGAATGCTCGACGGACCTGTCATCTGCAAATCCCGAGATCGTTGCTACCATGGCCGCAGCCTACGACGGGTGGTGGGACGAGATGTTTCCGATCATGATCGAACGTGGCGGGGATGTCGGGGATCCGGAAGCCAGTGCCAAGGCGGCTGATGCATCAAGAAAAGCTCAGGAAGCAACCCGCAAAGCCCAGGAGGAGAAGAGGCGAAAGGAAGCGGAATCTTCGCAGTAGTGAAGGCAGGGAGTTTCAAGACAATCAGGTATGTGTAATCTCAGGTCATTCATGAACCGCTGGCATCCTCTCGCGTTACTCGCTTTCCTTCTCACTCTTGATTTTTCAAGTGCCCAGGCTGAGAAGCCAGTTCCGGAGGTATCCATCCTTGATTTGTTCCGAGGCTCAGGTATCCCAGCCGGTGATGGTGGCACTACCTGTTCCTTCGATTTTGTTCCGGCCGGCTCAAAATGGAACCCTAAGGTCAATGAAAAGGACGTCTTTCTGGCCTCTGTAAAAGGTGAGGGCTGGCAACTAGGGGTAGGCAAAGGCGGACACATCTACTCTCTGCGTGGTGCGTATGGAGAGAGTGTTCCCCCTCAACGGGTGTTCTCACCGTGGAACGATGAAGTCTGGCAGGCGGTGGCGACCAATGAGGAGATCGTCACCCCGATCCACGAATACCAGGCCAAACACCGGGACCAATATGGGATCACCGAGCCGTTGATGTATTTTATCCACCAGTCTGGGATTTACACCCCGGGAGCAGTCGAGGGAGACGCCACCAAGGCTGCGGCTTTCTACTCGCCGTGTTTGAGAAAGCATTGGGATCCTGCTACCAAGACTCTCCGGATGGTGAACTGGATGCAGCAGGCGCATACCCCTTGTGTCTGGAGGTCAGGGATCCTTATCTACACCGCCTTCCGAGATGTTGGTGGTGGCGCGATCGAGGTCAGTCAGATCCTGCACGAGTTCGAAGGAGAGGCGTTGAACTACTTCAGCGCCCCCTGGGGTGGGGTCCGAAAGTCGAGTCTGCCTCATACAGTTGTTTCAAAAGCTGATGGCTCGTGGGCGAAGGAAGATGGTGTCTGGAACTGGGATAACGTCCCAGAGCGGAAGGTCTCGGATTCTGGAGGCTGGGAAGCATGGGTGCAAGACCTCGGGGACGAGAATTCGCCTGCCCTTGCGCTGGTTTTCGGAAATGGCAGTGGCAAAGAGAGCCCCGGCAGACCCGAATACGGTGGCAAACACCTCATCCTCTGGGGCGATGCTGGTCGGGATGACGTTCGCGACTACCAGGTTACCGAGGTCTCAGGTCAGTTTGGCCTCGGCCGTGGGGGTTCTCTTACCATCCGCTACTACCTGGTATCCGGCGGTTTCGAGCAGGTGCGGAAGCGTGCGGCAGAGCTCGCACCTCACGCGCATCTTAAGCGGATCTGGTTTCGCTCAGAGGCCATCCAGTTGGTCTGGGTAAAGGAGGGAACGGTAACGACAGATTCCAGCCAGAATGGCGAGCGATGGGCGGCCTTGCAGGCTTTTCCTACCGACGGCGCCATTCCTGTTTTCTTGCTCCGCGATAAGAGAACCGGCCAGCAGGTGGTGACATCCGATATTTATGCTCTGGCTGAGTCTGAACCGTATCCGAATCCGCTGCCCGAAGATCATCCGGAATACTCGGTGTATCAGAACCGTGTTATCTACAAACAGTACAGCCCGCATATCGGCTATGAAGACCTGCTTGGCTATGCTTTCACTCGTAAGCCTGCCGTGGGGGCGTTCCGGAAATTGAAGGTGCCGGAAGGAGTGACGCTGCATGATTCGGCGAAGAACCTTTGGATCTTGGAGTGAGCCTTGCATTTGGAAAATTTGCCAATTTGCGCTAGCGAAACGAAACCTGTGGAAAGATACTCTCAAGTCATCATGATCTTCCCTCCGAAAGGAGTGGCATGCTGAGTGATGCGACAGGGGTTGCGATGAAGGAGTTTCGTAGCGTGCTGCTGGCCAGCTTCGGGCTTATTTGCCTCGTCGGAGTAAGTGCAGAAGAGCCAGCAGCTGGTCTCTCCTCGGTGCTTGATCTGTTCCCCCGCTCCCAGCTTGCGAGCTCCACTACGGAAGCTACCTGCTCGTTCACGTATGCGCCCAGTGGATCCCAATGGGCGGAGGGGATCAGTGAAGAAGATGTTTTTCTTGCCTCCCTGCAAGGTGATGGTTGGAAGTTGGGTGTAGGGAAGGGCGGTCAGATCTACTCCCTGCGCGGGCCCTATGGCGAGTCGGTCCCTCCGCAGCGGAAAGTTTCGCCTTGGAATGATGAGGTCTGGCAGGCGGTAGCTACGATCGAGAGTCTCATTGACCCGATCCAATACTACCAGGTCGAGAATCCCGAGGTTTGGGATGCCACCCGACCATTGATGTATTTTGTCCACCAGGCAGGTATTTACGTCGAGGGCGAGGGAATCGATGGTGGTGGAGTCCCCGCGCCTTTTTACTCGCCTTGCCTGAGAAAACGCTGGAATCCGGAGACAAAAACTCTTGAACTTGTCAACTGGATGCAGCAGGCGCGCACCACCGGTTGTCTGGAAGTCCGAGGTGCTTATTTATACGGCCTTCCGCGATCTCGGTGGAGGGGTTCTTGAAGTTGACCAGGTCCTATACAATTTTGGAGAGAAGACTTTGGATTACTTCAGCGCCCCATGGGGAGGTGTGCGAAAGTCGTCCCTCCCGCACGTGGTGCTTTCGAAAGAAGATGGGTCGTGGAGTGCGGTGCACGGAAACTGGGATTGGGTCAATGTTCCTGAGCGGAATCTGCTCGACACGGCCGGGTGGGAAATCTGGGCTAGAGACATTCAGGACGAAGCCTCACCAGCGCTAGGGTTTGTCTTCGGGCAAGGGAGGGAAGATTCTGGCAAACCCCTCCAGGGTGAACGTCGGGTCCTCTGGGGCTCTGCAGGAGAGAACGAACGTGATTATCAGGTCACCGCACAATCAGCCCGCATGGAGCTCAAGCAGGGAGCCGCGCTGTCTCTCCGCTGGTATCTTGTCTCGGGCGCGTTCGGGAAGGTGCGCGAACGCTCAGCGCAGCTTGCCAGCCATGCGAGGGTCAGTGAGCTGGTGGTAGGTGGAAGGAATCTTCAGATGGTCCGGCTTAGAGACGGTAGGATTTCGACGGGAGCAGAAGGGGATCCCTGGGGGAAACTCTTTGCATATCCGGTGCCGGGCACAGTGCCGGTTTTTCTGCTCGAGGACAGACGGACAGGGAAGCAGGTGATCACAGCTGATATCTACGCATTGACGGAAACGGAACCCCTCCAGAACCCGTTGCCGGAAGACCACCCGGAATACCACCGCTACCACAATCGCGTGCTCTACAAGCAATACAGCCCGCATATAGGCTACCGGGATCTGCTCGGGTTTGCCTCGATTGAGAAGCCACAGAAAGGCTCGAGTCGAAGAATGAAAGTGCCCGATGGGGTAGTTCTTGACCCCTCGGCGCAGAACCTTTGGATCGTGGAGTAGCAGACTGCGATTTTTCCAAGCCCAGCTCAGCCACCCGGTTTGGAGGGTAGTAGTTGCCCGCAAGGAAGATCCGGGGTAATGCGCGACATCTTTATGAAACCTGAAAATATCGACATCCAGATTCTCCTTGAGACCGCCCGGGCAGCTGGTGATGCCATTCTTGAAGTCTATGGAAAAGACGACTTCCAGGTGGAAGAAAAGGAGGACAGTTCGCCTCTGACCGCAGCCGACAGGCGCTCGAACGAGGTGATTTTAGCCGCCCTCGAGAAACACTTTCCGGAGATTCCGGTCATTTCTGAGGAGATGAAAGCGACAGACTACGAGACGAGAAAAGACTGGGATCTCTTCTGGTTGGTTGACCCTCTCGACGGAACTAAGGAGTTCATCAAAGGCAACGGGGAGTTCACCGTGAATATTGGTCTTTGTCAGGGGAATGCTCCGATCGCCGGGGTAGTCTGCCGTCCTGTAGATGGCACCACCTACTATGCTGCCCCAGGCCAGCCAGCCTTCAAAGAGCTTGCAGGCAGCGACAACCCGCCTGAGCAGCTGCGTCCTGCGCCGCACTACTCAGAAGTTGATGAGGTCATCGTGGTGGCCAGTCGCTCGCACATGAGCGACGAGGTCACCGCCTTCGTCGAGGGCCTTAAGGCCGAGGGCAAAGAGGTCGAATTTCTCTCTGCGGGGAGCTCGCTGAAGCTCTGTCTCGTCGCTGAGGGAGCCGCAACTGTCTATCCGCGCCTGGGACCCACCATGGAGTGGGATACGGCTGCTGCTCATGCTGTGGCTCTGGCAGCGGGAAAGAAGGTGATTCAGGCCGCGAACGGAGAGCCGCTCATCTACAACAAGGAAAATCTTCTCAATCCCTTTTTCATTGTCGAGTAGCAGCCAGCGAGGGCATCCGCGGGTTTGGGTAGCCTGCTGACCGTGCCATCTGAGAGGTAGACTCGTTGAAATTGGCTTGAAGTTCCGTCTGCTTTCGCCATAATTACTGATGATGAAGAATTTTCTCTTTTCGCTGCTCGGGGTTGCTGCCATGGCTGTAACTGCTCACGCTGCTGACTCGAAGACGGAGATTGCCGCTGCAGTGGCGGACCTCGTGGTTCTTAAGGATGGGAAACTGGTTCCCTTTGAGTCGACTGCTTCTCCTGATTTTTACATTGCCTACCATTCCGCCTCCTGGTGAGGTGGCTGCAAGCGCGTGACGTCACAGTTGGTGGCGTCCTACAGCAAAGCTTTGGAAGCAGGGGACGCGCGCCGTTACGAAGTCATTCTCCTCAACTACGATCGCAACGAACAAGGCCAGGCGGATTACATGAAAAGTTCGGGGATAGCCTTTCCTACGGTCCCACTTTCCAAGACCGAGAAGAGTATCTTCTCACAGCTGGCCCCATCGCAGTATCTGCCGTCTGTCAATCTTCTCGACGCGGACGGCAAGTTGCTGAGTAAAGATGTGGGTGAAATCTGTAAGCGACTCGAAAAGAATTCGGAGTAAAACACACTCCGGCTGCAGTTGACTGTAAGTGCCCGTCGGTTACTTGTTTTCGAGGAGCGGGTCCTTCCCTTGGGTTGTGATCTTGAGCTCATCGAGATTTGCTTGAAAAAAGTAGCGCATGGCTTCCATCATGCCGAGACTTGCCTCCGCGTTGGCGACGTAGCCCGAGGTGTCGCGCAGGTGGTTCTTGATCTCCTCTTCGGCATTCGCGGGACAGGCGCGGAAGCGGGCAAGTTCCGGCGCGAGCATGGGTAAGTCGTTGTGGTTATCGCCCGCGGTGAAGGTCCGTTCCGGCCCGATTTCTAACATCCGACCGAGTTCAGCCAAAGCAGCGCCCTTGTTGTATCCGGCATGGGAGAAGCGCAGGTGGCGTCCGTTCCGGTGAAATCCGAGGTCGGGTAATTCTCGCTGAAAGCTTTCGATTCGCCCGCAAATGCGTTCCATCTCGTCGATGGTCTCTGCAACAATTCCCCAGTTGCCTGTCTCGTCTTCGAGCATATCTGCCTTCGCATCGGTTTTGACCCACTGTTGGAGATCACGCAGAAAGCGTAGGTGACCTCGTCGGAATTGGACCTGGGCGCGCGAGATCTGTTGGTTCCAGCTTCCCGCCGAGCTCCAACCGTTCATGCCGTCAGGAAGATAGATCTCGTATTCGTTGGCAACGATCAAATCTGGAAGTGTAAATAGGCCGTTTTCTCCGAATCCTCGGAGGAGATTTTTCAGGCCGCGTCCGGAGATCACTACCCATGCGGCACCAGCACCACGCAGGGCCTTCAGGTATTCAAGAGTACGCGGGTGGAAGTGCGGATCGTGAGATGGATGGGCTAGTGTTCCATCGAAATCGAAACAGAGCAGAAAGGTGTATTTTGGGTTATTGGAAGGCGGCATCTTCTTTTTGCAAGCGTTGGACGAAAGCGCGATGAAGGCTATTGTTTTCTTATGAAATCTGCTTACGAACTGGCTATGGAGCGCCTCGAAAAAGAGGCTCCTGTCCCGAAGCTCTCCGCTGCACAGAAAGAGATGCTGGTTGAGATTGAGGAAAAATTCAAGGCTCGTATTGCAGAGAAAGAACTCTTTCTCGGAGATCTGATCTCCAAGGCTCAGGCAACTGGAGATTTTTCAGAGGTTTCCGAGTTGAAGACCCAACTCGCCCGCGAATTAGAGCGTCTTCGAGGTCGCAGTGACTCAGAGAAGGCAAAGGTGCGTGGAGAAGAGGTGTAGAAAACTCTGCTTCCTCTCAGGAAAGAATCCTCTGGTTACGTAAACTCCGGGTGCTCGAGAATCTCGATGGTTCGCCAGACAAGCGCAGCGCAGAGCATTGCCATGGACGCCAGGTAACAGCGCGAGGCAAATTGTCCTGCCCAACGGTTTTTTGGCAGTCCCTGGTGCAGACGCTCGCATGCCCAGATAAGCGAGATAACCAGTGGCAAATAGAGTGAGAGCATGAAGCGGTCGCCCTTGCCGATCGGTGAATACCAGCCGTAGGCCAGCGCTGCGATGACGAAAGTGCTGACCAGAAAGGTGGCGGAGGCAATTCCCTGGATGCCGAAACAGAAGGGGCTTCGGTTGAGCAAGGCGTGTTGCAGGGCCATCGCTGCGGCAAGCAGGGCGAGGAGGCCGAGGTATGTCCCGCGATGCTCGAGCAGGGCTTTCCACGGCCGGTGGGGGGTTTTATCGCGTCGGGCCTTCGGCGGAGAAAAGAACCTGCCAACGACGTCGGCAGTTCCGCCGGTGAATCGTTGGGTGAGTTCGCCGAGCGTATGATTTTTCAGGTAATTCAAAAAGCTCGGGGCATCGCTGCCAGCGGCTTTGATTGCCTCTGCGTTACCATGACTCCCCATCCAGAGGTAAGCATCTTCGAAACGATCCATCCACATCCAGTAGGACGGGTAGGTATGGGTCATGCTGCCATACTGCTGCTTCGAGTGGAGAAGCCGCGGGGCGGTGACGAGGCAGAAAGCAAATCCGAGGACACAGAGTCCGATAAGATGGGTTGTGGGGTTCCAGAGAAGCTGGGGTTGCGCTTGCTTGCGGGTCCGAAATGCCACGATCCATCGTAATGTGGTCGCGATGAGAAAGCCCCCTACGATCGGCTGGATCGAGGTCTTGGCCAGATAAGCGAGACCGAGGCAGACACCAAGAAGCAGATAGTAGCGGAGGCAATTGCGTTTGAGAAGAAAAAGGGCCAGCACCCACGACAGGGCGAGAAAGATGTAAGAAAGCACCTCCGGTTGGTAAAAGGCACTGCGTTGGAGGAGAGCTCCAAGTCCACCTGTCAGCAGGAGAACAAAGACGGCTGGAAGTGAGAAAAATCGGAGTAAGAAAGCGCCAGTAACCACCAGAACAAGACAACTCGTGACGACGAGGAAACGCTTTCCTCGCTCGAAGAGCAGCCGCTCGCTGGCGCTGATTTCCAGAGCATCGACTTCGATTCCTTCGGGAACTAGGAAGGATCCCACCCACGGCCAGAGGGGGCTGACCACGCCGTCGGTGTAGTTGGGAAATTTTCGCATCCAGCCGGTGAGAGTGCTTCTACCGGCATATTCCCCCTTGTTTTCGCGAATCTGCTTAGCAATTACAGCGAGCTTGATGTTATGGCGCTGATCACTGCCTCTGAGTTCTTGGTCGGAGGTGTTAGTGCGGTTAATCAACTGCGCCCCGATCGTCAGGTAGGCGCCAGCAAAAAGGCCAAGAAAGAGGCCGGCACAGAGAAACCAGGTTCCTCCGACAAACTTCCTGCTATTAAGAAATTTCTTTTTTCTCTGGTTCGGATGCTTTCTTGCCTCTGCTCGGAAGGAAAGGGCTGCCGCTTCCAGATCCTGTTCTTCTGGCTCGGCATTGTAGGATCTTGGACTGCTTCCTTTTTTCACTGCTGCAGAACGCTTCTTCTGACCAGCAGAGCCTGAAAGTCCCTTGAAACTTCCTGGCGAGGAAGCTGGCGAGCTTTTTTCTGGCTGGTTCAAAGGCATTCTTCAATTCTCATTTTCACTTCATCGTTCTGAAGTGTACTGTCAATTATCGCACTTGCGCGCTCTTTCAGCTTTGTTTGGGGCGAATTACAATCTCGACCCTGCGGTTGAGTTGCTGTTGCTCGGGAGTTCCGCTGGGATCGACAAGTGGATAGCTCTCTCCATACCCCTTGATCTGGATCCCTGCCGATGGAAGGCGGAGGGATTGCGTCAACCAGTTGGCGACTGCGGCGGCCCGTCGAAGACTCAAATTTATATTAAACGCGTCGGTGCCGAAGCTGTCGGTATGACCTTCAATGATAAATTCTGAGTCCGGATTTTTCTGGATGAGAAGGCCGAGTTTCATCAGACTGAGACGTGCAGAGTCGGCAAGTGTATCTTCGTTGTATGCGAAGAGAAGGTCGGTGGGCATGAGAACCGGCTTGAGATTTCCCGGTAGTTTTCCAGCGCGGTCGAGCAGGCCGTCGAGAGTGTTAAACCCCTCCACCTCGGCTGCACCAATGCTGGCAGATTGTTCTGCTCTGGAGAGATCATCGAAAAGATCATCGTCAGGGGGGGCGGTTCCCTCATCCAGCATTGCGACATCAAGAAGGAGCTGATCTTCAGAGACGGCGCTGGATTTGAGCATGGCACGGCTGAGTTCAGAAATATCTTCCTTGAGAAGTGAATCTCCGGAGGAACTGGTGACCTCAAGGGCGCTGATTAGTGCGGTCGATGCGGGACGCGCCGCGGTCATGGAATCATCTTCGCCTTTAAGAAAATTGGTCACATCGGTGACGTCCGGGGTGAGTTTGACCTCCTTATCCGGCATATTCTCCTGAGCTTCAAAGAGGTCGAGTTCTGCGTCGATCTGGGTAAGATCAGGTGCCTGCACCATGGGTTCGGGCGCGAGGTTTTCTATGGCGGCCAGATGCTCCACCTCGGAGAGAAGGTCCGGGCTGATTTGAATGCGTTCCCGTTCTTTGCTGTCCCATGCGCGTCGGAACGATTCGCTGGTCAGGTAATCTCCCAGGGGAAGCTCAATGATGGCCACATAGACCAGGATGTGGAGGCAGACAGAGAGAAGAACAGCGAGAACAACCCACTGCTGCAGCCCCCGTATTACGGGAAAGGTTCGGAAGGACGACCGGGTGTCCTGCCAGGTTTCCGGGAGGATTTCCTTCTCCATGGGGGAAGAATAGCACATGTTATTGTGCCTTGAATCTTGAATCTTCAAGGCCGATGAATGATTGGGAACCGCCCCGTGGTGACCGCTTGCAACCTTGGTTGTGAGAGGAAAGTCCGGACACCGCAGGGCAGCGTGCCCCGTGAAAGCGGGGGCACCGGAATCGCGAGAGACCGGTGACGGAAAGTGCCGCAGAAAATAGACCGCTTCCGAGGGTTTCGGCTCTCAGGAGTAAGGGTGAAATGGTGGGGTAAGAGCCCACCGCTCTGAGCGTAAGTGAAGAGGCAGGGTAAACCCGACGCGGTGCAAGACAGAACAGGGGGAACAGGCGGCTCGCCTGGTGCCGAAAGGCCTATCCCCGGGTAATAGTCGCACCCGTGCAAGCGGGAGCCGGCGTTCGCGTCGGCTAGATAAATGGTTGCCGCCGGTGTTCTCACCGGAGACAGAATCCGGCTTATGAGGGCGGTTCCCAACCTTTTTACTGCCAGTGCCCGGGGCGGGCCGGCGGGTGCGCCCATCTTAGGCCCGAGGGTGTGACAGGTCATAAACTTTCTTCATGCGCTCCACCGAGACATGGGTGTAGATCTGAGTGGTAGAGAGGCTGGCATGTCCGAGTAATGTCTGCACCGTTCTGAGATCGGCGCCGTGGTCGAGCATGTGGGTGGCAAAGCTGTGGCGAAGTTTATGGGGGCTGACCTGGATGCCAATTCCTGAAGCGTCGAGGTATTTCTTAAGAATGTTGGAGACTGCCCGCGAGGTAATCCTTCGCCGCAGCTTACTGAGAAAGAGTGCGCCCTCGTTGATTCCAGCCCGGTGACGGTAGTGGTTGAGCGCCTCCAGAGCGGGTGTTCCTATCGGGCAGACGCGTTCTTTCGATCCTTTACCCATGACGCGAAGAGTTTCTGTGTGAGGGTCGATATCAGCGACATTGAGAGCCACCAGCTCAGCAAGACGAATTCCTGTGCTGTAAAAAAGCTCGAGGACGGCAGCGTCCCGGTGGCCGATCCAGGAGGGAGCCTGTCGTGCTTGTTCGGTCTTGAGAGGGAGTTCCAGCATCTCCAGCATTTGAGATTCGGTGAGAATGACCGGAAGTTTTTTCTCAAGCTTGGGAAGAAGAATATCTGCTACCGGGTTGTTTTCCAGTCCGCAACGACGCGTCAGATATCGGTAGAAGCTTCTCAGCGATGCAAAATGGAGCCGGACGGTTGCCCGAGACATTCCGGCCTTCATGAGGTCAAAAAGATATCTTCGGAAGTCGTCTGGGTGAGCTTTCGCCCAAGGAGAGGGAGTGTCTCCCTGCCAGGCGGAAAAGCGTCTCAGGGCGTCCCGGTAGTTGGCCAGTGTTCTCGGAGACGCAGCTCTCTCAACTTCCATGAACTCAAGGAAATTCTCGACCAAAAAATCTTCCTGGTTCTGAGCAGCCGGGTCTTTAACCATGGGGGAATTTAGGATGTCTTAATATTTAATCAAGGAATGCCGCAGGTTTTGGAAGACTCTACGTGCGTTTCCGCGTCATCTATGATCCATTGGAATTCGGACAAGCTCTTCTATTCATGTTGACCAAGCGTATCATTCCCTGTCTCGACGTGACCGACGGACGGGTCGTCAAAGGCACAAATTTCGTTGAGCTGCGTGATGCAGGAGATCCGGTTGAGTGCGCGGTTGAGTACAACAGGCAGGGTGCAGATGAGCTTGTTTTCTTGGATATCACCGCCTCATCAGACAATCGACGCTCGATGGTCGATGTTATTCGTCAGACCGCAGAACACTGTTTTATGCCGCTGACTGTAGGAGGTGGCATCCGAACAGTCGAGGATATGCGCACCATGCTTCACGCAGGAGCAGATAAAGTTTCAGTCAATACCTCGGCCGTGAATAAACCTGATCTTGTCTCGGAAGGTGCGGCAGCGTTTGGCAGTCAGTGTATTGTGGTTGCTATCGATGCGAAGAGGCGTTCGGAGCAGGTATCGGATGGCTGGGAAGTCTTTACGCACGGTGGACGGACGCCGGTAGGACGGGATGTCATCGCATGGGCGCAGGAAGTCGAGCAGCGGGGGGCGGGAGAGATTCTGCTTACCAGTATGGATGCTGACGGGACGAAAGACGGTTACGACCTTGAGCTGACGCGAGCTGTCAGTGAAGCTGTGGGGATTCCGGTGATCGCAAGTGGCGGAGCAGGTGGGCTCGATCACCTGGCTGACGCTTTGGATGAGGGAAAAGCCGATGCGGTTCTCGCTGCCAGCATTTTTCACTTTGGTGAGCATACGATTGCCGAGGCGAAGGAGTATCTGGCCCATCAAGGTCTTCCTATGCGCCCGCCTGCAGCCACCGCCAGTGAGGATACGGGGGATGTTGGCTAGATTTCTGTTTGCGGCAAGGAACTCATCCCGTAGGATGCCGGACTTCTTTCGCATGTTTTTTCCTGCTCGAATTACCATTCCCCCCCGAAGCACCGTTTAGCTGATAAAGGAGACGCGGCGGTATTTTCGGAGCACTTTCCCTCCTGTTCATGGTGGAGATAAGATCCCTTCCGGTACGGCCTCACCCCTGTGCATGACACCAGCCCTGCGAGAGAGCGAGAAAGAAAAAAGCACTATTTATTCGATCTAAAGACGAAAAGTCATCATTATTTGAATCCAAGCAAGACCCATGAGTTTTAAGCATCAGGTCACCATCTACGATACCACTCTGAGAGACGGCACCCAGGGGGAGGGGATTTCTCTCTCGTCATTGGATAAGATCCGGATCGCTGAGAAACTCGATGCTTTCGGTGTGGATTATATCGAAGGCGGGTGGCCAGGTTCAAATCCGAAGGATGTGGAGTTTTTTGAGAAGGCGAAGAATCACCCCTGGCGACACGCGAAGATAGTCGCTTTCGGAAGCACGCGCAGGAAAGGTACCCCGGTCGAAGATGATCCGCAGATCCAGACTCTGCTCGATGCCGAAACACCGGTGATCACGTTCTTCGGAAAAAGCTGGCAGCTTCACGTGACCGAGGTCTTGAAAACCACGGTGGCAGAAAATCAGGCCATGATTCGGGACACTGCTGCCTACCTGGCGTCTAAGGGAAAAGAGGTTATCTACGATGCGGAGCATTTCTTTGATGGTTACAAGGCCGACAGCGAGCATGCTCTCGATACCCTCCGTGCTGCCAAGGAAGGAGGGGCAAGTATGCTCGTTCTTTGTGATACCAATGGCGGAACCATGCCCGAGGAAATCGAAGCGGTTACGGCTGAGGTTCTCAGCGATCTTGGAATTCCGGTCGGCATTCACACCCATGACGACGCGGGGCTCGGGGTGGCCAATGCGCTTGCTGCGGTGCGAGTTGGTGCCAGTCAGGTCCAAGGAACCATCAATGGCTACGGTGAGCGTACTGGAAACTGCAATCTCACTTCGGTCATACCAAACCTCGAGCTGAAGCTTGGCATCTCATGTGTCAATGATCTCAGCCAGTTGAGTAACCTCGCCTTCTTTGTCGACGAGGCTGCTAACATGGCACCCAATCCACGAGCTCCGTATATCGGCCGCACCTGTTTCGCTCATAAAGGCGGCATGCATGTCAATGCCGTGCAGAAGATCGCTCATAGTTACGAGCACATTGAACCCGAGCGGGTAGGGAACCAACAGCAGATTCTTGTCTCCGAACTTTCCGGGCAGTCGAACGTTTTGATGCTTGCTGAAAAGCGCGGCATTGCGCTGAAGAAAGGCAGCCCGGAGGCAAGGGCTGTGCTTGCCAAGGTAAAGGCCATGGAGAAGGAAGGCTATGAGTTTGAAGCGGCCGGCGGGTCCTTTGAGCTTCTTCTGCGGAAAGAACTCGGTCAGATTCAACCGGCTTTTGTGCTTGAGGAATACCACTCCACAACCCGTCGCAACCCGGAGAAAGGGTATGAGACGTGCGAAGCCACGGTGAAAGTCAACGTCGATGGCGAGCAGCTTTACGAAGTCGCCAACGGAGATGGTCCTGTCAACGCACTCGATGCTGCCCTGCGAAAAGCCCTGTCAGAGGTCTACCCCCACATTTCAAAAGTGGTTCTTCAGGATTACAAAGTCAGGATCATTGACTCGAAAAGTGCCACCGCGGCGCGGACACGGGTTCTGATCACAAGTTCCGATCATGAGGAAACCTGGGGGACCGTCGGGGTCAGTGAGAACATCATCAGCGCCTCCTATGAAGCGTTGGCCGACTCGCTGCAGTATTTCCTGGCCAAGGAAGCACGGCTCCTTGCTTGAAACCACGTTTAAAAGTTCACAGATGGCTGCTGATTCCTCTTCTCTGACTAAACTTGGTAATCCCACTCCTGGCTTCCCTGATTCACCTGATGAGGCTGCCTTGGAGTCGTTTCCGAATCCCAGCCCGGATCGCGCCTACGAGATTCGCTTGAGCTATCCGGAATTCAGCAGTCTCTGCCCGGTGACTGGCCAGCCGGACACCGCCAGCCTTCTCATCGCATACACTCCTGCCGACTGCTGTGTCGAAACCAAGTCGCTTAAGCTTTACCTCCAGTCGTACCGGAGTCATAAGAGCTTTAATGAGGAGATTACCAACCGCATCGCGGACGACATTCTTGCCACCTGCAGCCCTCAGAAGCTTCGGGTGGTCGGTGAGTTCTCCGCCCGCGGAGGGATCCAGCTCACGGTTGAGGTCAGGCATCCGGAAGTGTCATGATTTCTCCGGTCGTTGTTTTAGTCAGTGGCGGAGTGGATTCGGTTGTTGCTCTTCACGATTCCGTGGCAGGCGGTCAGGAGGTGATCGCCGGATTGAGTTTCGATTATGGGTCTAAGCACAATGCTTGTGAGATTCCTTTCGCCAGTGCTCAGTGCCAAGCTTTGGGCCTTCCCCATCATACCATCGACTTGGGGTTTATTGACGCGCACTTCTCTTCAGCGCTTCTCCGTTCGGGCGGTGCCATCCCGGAGGGCCATTATGAGGAGGAAAGTATGAAGGCCACGGTTGTACCATTTCGTAATGGTATCATGCTTTCGATTGCTGCAGGTTTCGCTGAGTCTCAGGGTGCGGGTGGACTCGTTATCGCGGCCCACTCCGGCGATCACGCGATCTACCCCGATTGCCGCGAGGAATTCATGGCAGCGATGAGTGAAGCTATCGCGTTGGGAAGCTACGCGGGGATTCAAGTTCTTCGTCCTTTCATTGCGATGCGCAAAGAGAATATCGTCGCCCGGGGAGCCGAGCTTGAGGTCGACTTCAGCAAGACCTGGTCCTGCTATCAAGGTGGTGAAGTTCATTGCGGCCGGTGTGGCACCTGTGTCGAGCGTCGCGAGGCTTTTCAGATCTCCGGGATCGACGATCCGACAGAATACCTCGACAGGTCACCTCTCCCACCAAAAGAACAGGCATGAGGATTGCGGAGATTTTTTATTCGATTCAGGGGGAAGGGGAGCTGACGGGGATTCCTTCTGTCTTTATCCGTACTTCGGGCTGTAACCTTCGTTGCCGCTGGTGTGACACGCCTTACGCATCGTGGAACCCGAATGGGAAGGAAATGTCTGTCACTGCCATTCTTGCCGAGGTCAAAAAGCATCCAGCGAGGCATGTGGTGCTCACCGGAGGCGAACCGATGCTTGCCCGAGGGGTTCACGAACTCGCTTCAGAACTCCGTGCGCTCGACATGCATATCACCATCGAGACGGCTGCCACTCTTCCGCCCGAGGGCATCGCCTGCGACCTGGCTTCGCTCAGTCCGAAACTGGGTAATTCGACGCCACTGGAGGGAGAGATCGATCCCGCATGGATCACCCGTCATGAGAATACCCGCCTGAATCCAGAAGTGCTTTCCTCATGGATTACGGATTATTCATTCCAGCTTAAGTTTGTAGTCTCAGAAACAGCCGACCTTCCAGAAATCCAGGCACTGGTCGCGGGTCTCCATATCCCTGTTCCACCGCATCAAATTCAGATCATGCCGGAGGGGACCGATCTCTCCACCCTTCGCGGACGCGATGAAACCCTACTGGATCTTTGCAAGCAGCATGGCTATCGCTATTGCAACCGTCTCCACATAGATCTTTTCGGCAACACGCGTGGGACTTGAGGTTGCCGAGAAATGCCTGCAACAAATTTTTAATTCCCCACCATCGTGCCCTATCGTATTTGTAAGACCATCGAAGTTGAGAGCGGCCATATGCTCTCGAAGCACCCGGATAAGTGTCAGTTTCCGCACGGCCACACGCGTCGGGTCGAAATTGTTCTCGAGGCAGAGGAACTTGATGCCAACGACATGGTCTGCGACTTCAAAGTCGTGAAAGCCGCCATCGGTGAGTTGCTCGCCAGTCTCGACCATGCCATGTGCATGAATACTGAGGATCCAGCTTTCCTGGAGTTCCGTGAGCGCTACGGAGATCGGGTGATCGGATTCCCCTGCGAGGACCCAACCACTGAGGTGATGGCCAGGTATGTCTACGACGAGACGAAGCGGCGCCTCACAGAGTATCAGAAACAGAAAGATTGCCGCTTTCCGCTCAGGGAGGAAGTACGAATTACCTCGGTAAAGGCGTGGGAGACAAGCAGTTCTTGGGCTGAGTATCTTCCGCCATCCGAGGGTTGAGGGGGGATTGCCGTGCAAAGAGAAAGTCAGGAGTGAAGGCAGAGCGCGAAATTGCGGGTTTCTCTCCACTTCAGAGACCACTTCTTTCTCTGGTCCGCCGCCACTCCATAAGCCGGAAAGATCAGCTTCCGTCCTTGACGACTTTTCCGCCCAGGCCGAGAACCGTGGCGTTGGACTTGGCTTCCTCCGCTTCAGCGATTTTTCCCTCGGCCATATACATCTGAGAGAGGGCAGTCCATACGAGCTGGTCGTTGGGTTCGATCTGGGTAGCCATCAGAGAGGCGCCGATCGCCTCTTTGGCTTTGCCACTCTTAAAAAGAGCCATGCCCAGGGCATGCCAACCATCGAAGAACTGAGCGTCGATCGAGACGCATTCGCGGTATTTCTCTACGGCAGAATCGAGGTCTCCAATAGCGATGTCGCCACTCGCGTCGTCGTAGAGGTCGTCCCTCTCTTTTTTGGCTGACATCAGTGCTCGAGCCCTGCGGCATCTTTTACGGACTGAAACCAACTGTTAAAGACGAGGCGTCTGTCCGTGTAGGAAATCTGTTCAGTGAGGTCGGCAAGGTGTTGCTCGTGCTCTGGATCATTGGTCACCGCCCTGGCTGTGCAATGGTAAAAGAGTGCTCCCGTCGCTGTAGGCGCCACCTGCGATACTTCCCCGGCTTCCAGCTCGGCAGCGATACGGGCAATAATTTGCCCATTAGGAGAGGCGTTTGGGGGAGCGCCAAGCTGGAAACTTCCCACTTCCTGGCGTGTTGCTCCAGCATTGGTGGCTGCTGTGGTGGCGTCTGCTCCGGACTCGATTCCTGCAACCACCGCATCACGCGCTTTCTGAGCTGCATCACGCAGGGCAGTATCAATTTTATCCTCGATGACTTGCCGGGTGATCATCGCCTTTGCGTCGGCTAGCTTCATTGGGGCTGGATCGACGATTTCTGCCAGACGAAAAATGTAAGTTCCGCCATCAACGGGAACCGGATCACTGACCGGATCTTCGAGATTGCGACGGCTGTCGAAGATTGCTGCGATCAGTTGATTTTTACCCTTCAGGTTTTCCGGGGGATTATTGGATGAAAACAGCGGCGTCGCTTTGATGATGAGGTTCCTTTCCCGAGTGATGGCGTCGAAATCTGCGTATTCGGCGACGACGGCAGAAGAGTAATCCTGGATCATCCGGTTGAAGGCTTTTTCTTTTTCCAGCCGTTCTTCAGTGGAGAGCGTCTCAAGCCCTTCCGGAGCTGGGAAATGGACATAGTCAACCCGGCGCTGCTCGTTTGTAAGAAGCGACTCCACGTTTTCTTCGTAGAATTGCCTGATCTCTTCAGCGGTGGCTTCGACTCCCGTTTCGAAATTGGCTCTCTCAAGGGTGTAGGCCGAGCCCTCGATGGTAGAGAAGATGTGCGTGTGCGCTTTTTCAATTTCAGTGGCGGAAGGACGAATGCCAGCGGTGAATAACGCAAGAGCCTCTTCCACGACCAGGTTGTCACCCACTGTCGTGTAAATGTTTCTCGTATCCAGCCCCCTCTGTTCCAAGATGCCCTTCAGCATATTCCAACGGGTGGGGTCGTAGGCTCCGTTGTTCTGGAAAATAGGAAGGTTCTTGATCGCCTTCTCAATTTCTTCATCAGAGAACGAGATCCCGTGCTTGGCGGCCTCCTCCCTGAGGACAATCAGGTTCACGATAAAGTCATCGGGAACACCCTCGCCGCTCCTCGAGAAGCGTTGGTCGGCCCGAGCCAGAACATCAGTCATTCCATTGAGCTGGAGGAGTTGGGCAGTCTGGTAGCTACGGGCGATTTCCTGCACATCACTCTGGCGATAATCTTTGCCATAGAGGCGGAGAGCAATATCCGGGTTCTCAAGGGCTCCACGGTTTGGGTCATAGAGCCAGGCGAAAGCGATGATGATGATGATCGCGATGATGATCATGAGCCAGGACTGCTGGCGACGGAGAAATTCAAGCATGTGCGGTGGTCTTTACCTCAGGTGATGGTTGATGAAAAACGGGGGGAAGAATCAGTCAAAACCCTCAAATTGCAAGGCGGGTTAGCAGCGAAAGAAGAGAGACTGGCAAGAGTTCCGCTGAAGAGATTTTTTACTCCACTTTTTCTCCAGCGTCGTCGAATTTCGTCTCTTTCCACCCGCCGAGTTCTGCCCCCTCCGCGATCCATGCTTTGAGGGCTTCCTGCTGGTCCGAAGACAAGCGATCGCCTTTGGTTGGCATCGCCCAGTCGTCGTCTTCAGGGAGGGTGGTGTAAAGATAGAAGGGGCTGTCCTCGGGTTTGCCTGCTACGATATTGGTGTCATTTTCATCGCCACCACCGAGCAGAAATTCGGCAGTATCCATGCGATAACCACTTTTTGCCTTTTTCTTCCGTCCGGTTTTGGCGTCGGTGTAGGTTGCCCGGTGGCAGGACATGCACCTTTCCTCGAGCGTGGGGAGGACGTCTTTTTCAAAATCGACGGCCCGTGCTGTCAAAGGGATCGCGGTGAGGACAGCGAGGACGAGGGGTGCTATGGGGAATTTAGTCATGAGTGGTTGGCAGGGTTGCTGAGGTTTTGATTTTCTGATGAAGGGGGGAATATCCTTAACCTTCCCAACCGAGACGGTCAAATTTCAGTCCTCAGAAAGTCATGCCTGCTATCCGCTGACTAACTCTGTAAAACAAGTTCTCGAGTTTTTTGCAGGGTGCCAATGAGATGCCTCGGAAAAAATCTGAAATAATCCACACCATTTCAGCGTCTGATAGGAGCATGAATTTATTTATCAAGCGCCTCGGTTTCTGTATGGGTTTTCTCCTCGTTGGCTGCTTGTCGAAAACTATCGGTAATCCGTTGGTATATGCTCCTGACCAAGGTAGCTCCCGTGGCAAAAACATTGTCCTGATCGCCAGTGATCACGAATACCGGAGTGAGGAGACGCTTCCTGCACTGGCCAGGATACTTGCCAGGCATCACGGATTCCATTGCACTGTCTTATTCGGGTTGAATAAAAACGGTGAGATTGAAGCCGGAGCTTCGCATATTCCCGCTACTTCGACTTTGGACAAGGCTGACGGGCTTGTGCTTTTTACCCGTTTTCAGAACCTGCCCGAGGAGCAGATGGCTCCCATCGCTGCCTACCTTGACCGCGCCGGGCCAGTGGTCGGGATGCGCACCGCGACGCACGGATTTAAGATCCCGGCTGGTGCGGCCTACGCGAAGTATTCTTTTAATTACAAGGGCGAGGAGGAGCGGGGCGGCTTCGGGGAACAGATTCTCGGCCAGAGCTGGGTCGGTCATTACGGCCAGAATCACCGGCAAAGCACCAGGATTGAGAGCATTCAGGAGCAATCCGAGCACCCGATTCTCAGGGGGGTCCGGAATGTTCACGTCAAGGCCGGGGGCTATAACGCAGAGCCCCAGCCCGACTGGACGGTCCTTACCATGGCACAGCCTCTCATGAGCATGGAGCCGGATGGGAAACCCGATACCTCAAAGCCCCCTATGGCGAGCGAATGGACACGGACTTATGCCGGCGCGGATGGGCAAAGTGGCAGGGTCTTTACCTCCCTCTACGGAGCCTCTGAAGACATCCTCAACCCCGGCTACCGGCGCCTGGTTATCAACGGTATTTACTGGTCGCTTGGCCTCGAGAACGAGATCAAGGCCGACTCGGTCATCGATTTTGTTGGCCCTTACCAGCCGAATACCTTTCAGGGTGGTGGTCATGCTCGCGGGATCAAGCCGTCAGCATACGAGGGATTCGAGAGCCCGATTCCGGTGACCAATGGCAGCGCAGCAGCCCAGCCGTCGCAGAAACAGCCAGCTGAAAAGAAAGACGCCGCGGCGGCCGGGGTTCAAGCCCGCTACGTCCGGATCGAGCTCCCGGGTGATTGGCGTACCCTTACATTGGCCGAGGTCGAGGTCTTCAGCGAGGGTAAAAATATAGCTCCTGCGGGCACGGCCTCGCAGTCGACTACGGGCTACGGGGCCGGTGCCAAGCGGGCGATCGATGGCAACTCAAGGCCGACCTGGGGATCAGGAGGTCTGACACACACTGTCGATAACCGCGAGAACCCGTGGTGGGAGCTCGATCTGGGTGGAGATTTTGCTGTCAGCTCGGTGGAGGTCTGGAATCGCGGGGACGCCAACCTGGGCAGTCGCCTCGACGGGTTCACTCTCCAGCTCTTTGACTCCGAAAGGAGGGAGGTTTTCGAGAGGGAGGGCATCACCGCACCCAGGTCATCCGTTCACATCCGCACGACGGGTGGCATCATCACCTACCTCGAGGCCGACGGGAAGCCTGGCAAAGCGCCGGATTGGAAGGCCGCTGCCAGCCAAACGCAGGGGAGTGGCACCCACGGGCGGGTCGAAGTTCCTGGGGCTCACCGTGACCCGAC
Organism: uncultured Verrucomicrobiales bacterium; assembly: GCA_943789025.1. Taxonomy (GTDB): domain Bacteria; phylum Verrucomicrobiota; class Verrucomicrobiia; order Verrucomicrobiales; family DEV007; genus CALSSN01. The sequence continues at coordinate 83,316 of CALSSN010000016.1, read as the reverse complement.
CCCGTTCGCTTTCCAGAAAGGAGACGTCGTCGCTTCGATCGGCAACGCCCTCGGCGAGCGCTTCCAGCACCGCGGCGGGCTTGAGGTGCCGATCCAGGATATTTTACCCGACCACGACCTCACTTTCCGCAACCTGTGTGTCTCTGGAGACAAGGTCGGGAAATTTCCACGCTCGAAGGGCTTCACCTCGATGGACACCTACCTTCGGCACGTCGGTGCCGACGTCATCTTCTGTTTCTTCGGCTACAACGAGTCGCACGACGACACGCCCGACCATCATACAAAGCGCCTGGTCGATTACGTCCGCGAGCTCCGCAGCTACAAGCCCAACGGCGAGTCCATGCCACGGATCGTCCTCTTCAGCCCGATCGCCCACGAAAACCTGAAAGACCCGAATCTCCCGAACGGAATGGCCAATAACCTCCGCCTCGCCCGTTACACCGAGGCCACCCGGACTGCAGCGGAACAGGCCGGGGTCGCCTTCGTCGACCTTTTCAGCGCTTCGAGGAAACTCTACCGCGATAACGATGTGCCCCTCACGATTAACGGCGTCCACCTCAATGAGCTGGGCAATACCCTGCTCGGCTACCAGATCGCCGAGGAGCTGACCGGGCAGAAGCCCTCGGGTGACCCGTCCATGGCGCATATCCGTACTGCGGTCGAAGACAAGAACTGGCATTGGTTCAACCGCTACCGCGCCACCGATGGGAATGATATCTGGGGTGGGCGCTCCGGGTTAAAATACGTTGGCGGACAGACCAACGCGGACGTCCTCCAGCACGAGCTCAACATGCTCGACGTCTATACCGCTAACCGCGACAAGGTCATCTGGGATGTCACCGGTAAAGACGGCCACTCAAGGCCGGCCACGTCGAACGACGAGAACGTCCCGGCCCCGATCCCCGTCATTTCTAACGTGGGTGGCGGGTCAAATACCTCAAGCGCGGAGAAAGAGGGGTCACTTAATTACCTGAGCGGCGAGGAGGGGATCGCCAAGATGCACATCCCCGAGGGCTTCAAGGTGGAGCTTTTTGCAGATGAGGCGATGTTTCCCGAGGTCGTCAACCCGGTGCAGATGCAGGTCGATACCAAGGGGCGCCTCTGGGCCGCCGCATGGCACACCTATCCGATGTGGGAGCCGGGTACGGAGATGAAAGACGCCCTCATCATCCTTGAGGATGTGGACGGCGACGGCCGCGCGGACTCCTGCAAGGAATTCGCCCGCGTCCACAATCCCGTCGGTTTCGAGTTCTGGAACGGCGGGGTTCTTGTCACCTCGGCGCCCGACCTCATCTTTCTCAAGGACACCGACGGGGACGACGTCGCCGATGTCCGCTACGTGATTCAGAATGGCTTTGGCTCGGCCGATACCCATCACAACGCTAACAACCTCGTCTACGGGCCCGATGGCGGCATTTACTGGCAGAGCGGGATCTTCCTGCAGCACAACCACGAGCACCCCTGGGGCCGATCCCTCAACACGGGCGCAGCAGGGATGTTCCGCTTTGATCCGCGGCGTTTTACGATCGCCTACCATGCCGGCGGCACCGGCCCCAACCCCCACGGAATCAGCTTTGACGGCTGGGGATACCACTACGCCAACGATGGCACCGGTGGCCGTTCCTACCAGCTGCGCCCGTTCCAAACCAGGTTCCATCCGCACTCCCTCCTCAACAGAGAGTTCCGCCCGGTCACTGCTGATGCCATTATCTCGTCCCCCAACTTCCCGGACAGGATGCAGGGGGACTTCATCATTGCTAACACTATCACCTACCGCGGTCTGAAGACCTACAGCCTGCATCGCGATGGCTATAGTAAAGAGGTTGCTCAGCAGAAGAGGAACAAGGAGACGGGCAAGAAGGAGACGTTTAAGGTCACCAGGAAATTCAAGGTGGGCGAGGTCTGGGGCACGCCGGACGTGGAGATTCTTCGTTCCGACGACGGCAATTTCCGCCCCACCGACGCCGTCTTCGGTGCGGACGGAGCTCTCTACATTTCTGACTGGTGCAACGTCATTATCGGTCATCTGCAGCACAGCGTCCGCGATCCCAATCGCGACAAGAAGCATGGTCGGATCTACCGGATGACCTATCCGTCTCGCCCACTGCAGGAGCCGGTGGCCATCGATGGCCAGCCGCTCGACGCTCTGATGGTGAATCTCGAGCACCCGGTCGATGGCGTACGCCACCGCACAAGGGTCGAGCTCTCCGAGCGCTCGAGTGATGATGTGGTCACCGCAGCCAGGGAGTGGATCAAGAAATGGGATCCGAACAACCCTGACCACGCCCGCAACCTCTTGGAGGGACTCTGGGTGCACCAGCAGCACAACGTCCGTGACCGCAATCTCCTCGCGACCGTCCTCGCCTCGCCCGTCGAGCACGCCCGCATCGCGGCAGCCACCGTGAAGCACCATTGGGGCGTCGCTGACCCGGCCCGCGGTCAGCAAGAGATCATCGAGGAGGAAGAGATGGAAGTCGAGCCCGGCGGGATCGTCAGTGACACCTCAGAGCTGACGATCATCCGGGTCAACACGGTGGTGGAGCAGCTGCGCTTCGACGTCAAAGAGGTCGAGGTGAAGGCCGGTAAGAAGGTGCGGCTCATTTTTGTGAACCCTGACGCCCTTCCCCACAACCTCGTCCTCGTGAAGCCGGGTAAGGCCGACACAGTGGCCACGGCGGCGATTATGCTCGGCGCGGACGGCTTCGCCAAGCAGTTCATCCCTGAGAGCGAAGACATCCTTCATTACACTGCTCTGCTCGATGGGGGGGAGGAAGAGGAGCTGGAGTTCGACGCGCCGACCGAGCCTGGTGATTATCAGTTCGTCTGCACCTTTCCGGGGCATGCGTTCTTAATGCGTGGTATCCTGCGTGTGAAGTAATGAGACGCGATCTGCGATGGTTTCTGGCTGGCCTGCTCTTGTTCCAGTTCTGGGCACCGGGAGGAGGAAACGCTCGAGCGGTCGAAGGAAAGCCCCATTCGGGAACAGGGTTGACTCTCCGGCTGGTATCGGATGCGGCGGTGGTGGCGCCGGGCCAAAGAGTGACCGTAGGTCTGTTCATCGAGCACGAACCTGGCTATCACACCTACTGGAAGTCGCCGGGCATCGTGGGGATGGCAACCTCTATGAGATGGGACCTGCCGGAGGGAGCTGGGGCGAGCGAGATTCGCTGGCCCGGACCGATGCAGACGAAAATGGCGCAGGTAACCGCCTGGGGCTACGAACAGGACACCTGTTTGCTGACGGAGATTGAGGTCCCGAAAAATTTTCAGGAGAAGGTATTTCGGGTAGGGGTCGAGGTGGCCTGGATGTGCTGCGCGCGCAGTTGCCATCCGGGATTTGAGATACTCGAGATCACTTTTCCCGTCAGCCCGGTTCAAGCAGATGACGAGCGGTGGGGTGACGTCGTTGCAGCAGCTGAGGCGCGAATACCCAAGTCTTGCCCGGAGGATTGCAAATTTTCAGTGATCACTCCCAGCTACCCTGGCGAGGGAGAATTCGAGGTGGCTTTCGAGTTTTCCACTGCTCTTGAAGTTCCGTCGGGGTTTGATTGGAGTGGGATTTACTTCTTCTGCGATGACAATCAGGTCGATTCAGATGCCGTTCAGAAAATGCGGCCAGACCCAGAGTGTCCAGAGCGGAGGGTGGCCTTGCTTCTGCAGACCACCGCGTTTGCTCCGGATGAGCCGAAAGTGCTCTCCGGTGTGCTCTTTCACCCAGACGGCTGGCCGGGGCTGGAAACCTGCTGGATTCGGGTAGCGGCCGAGTGGGGTGGGCATTAGGCGAACCCCGTCTCGCGTGCCCGCTGTGGCCGCAGAAAGTTGAAGATTGTTCGGCGGTTCCTTCGATTTCCAGCACTCTGTCAAAGCGCATGAGGCTGGGTGCATGACGCGTTACTGGAGTGCCTATGAGATAGATGGTTATGGAATGCCTGTGCAAAAAAGACCAGATGGGAGTTGATCGCAGTGGCAGCAGACATGGACGTCAGATCAAATCAGGATCTGGCAGGAATTGTCTTGGATTTCAGGCTGTGCCCCGTTTAGGTAATTGCCTGAGTCGACCGGATATCACCTTCTTATGAAATTAGCGCTTTCGATGCTTTGTGAGAATCCGGATCGAAAAACCGGACTGACCACGCTCTACCATGCTTTTGTCGAGCGCTCGTTGGCCCAGTTTCAGGATCTGGAGTGGGTTGTGTATGTCGGCCCAGAGCAGGAATGGGACGCGACATGTGAGAGAGTCGAGGTGGTCCGGAAGTTTCCCGCGAACGACCGGACGCTGCGCAGGCTTGTTGCCGATCATTTCAGAGTTGCGGGTGACGCATCACGTCGTGGAGCAGAGTGCCTCGTCACCACCGGCTTCGTGCCGCTCATCCGCACTTTGCCAGTAGCGATGCACATGCTTTCCTTACAGCACCTCAATGTCGACAATCGCGTGGGGCTCGCACGGCGCTTCTACCGAAAGTTTTCGGCTGAATCTGGACTCGAACGCGCCGAGCTGGTCATCACGAATACTGATTTTGCTGTCTCCCAGATTCTTTCCGTCAATCCAGCATGTAAAGATCGCCTTCTTCAAAGTTATGAAGGGCTCGATCACGACGCCTTTCATTCCATGGCGACGAAAGCGGAGGTCACGCGCCTCAGAGAGGTGTGCAGCATTGAACCAGGCTACCTTCTCTGGATATCAAATTTCTATCCCTATAAACAGGCTGAGTTGCTCGTTGATGCTTACGCCGGCTTATCTGAGAAGCTTCGCAAGGCCATGCCTCTGGTCATGGTTGGCGGAGGAGGTTGGGGGAATGGGCTGGAGTCAGTCAGCCAACGGATCGCAGAACACGGTCTGGAAGACCATGTCACGCTGTTGGGGTGGGTAGCGGATGATTTGATCGCCCCGCTTTATCGCAATGCCCGGGTTTTTGCTCTCGCCAGCAGGGAGGAGACCTTCGGTCGTTGTGTTCTTGAAGCCATGGCTTGTGGTGTCCCGTGTATTGTCAATGATATTGAGGTGATGCACGAGGTCACTCAAGAGCATGCCGTGATTGTGGATTTCAATGACAGAAAGTCTTCGGTGCAGGGTCTGCGTGCTGTCGCCGAGGACGAAGATCTGAGGAAAAGATTGATCCGCAACGGCAAAAAGCGATCCAAACGCTTCAGCTTTGATCTCCTCGCTGGTGAGCGGGTGGATGCGATTCGGACCATGCTGGAGAATCAGAAATTGTTGCGTGAAGGAGCTGGGGAGGTTTCTCAGCCGGGGGTATCCTTGCCCGCGGTGGAGGGTATTTCTTCTGTCACGCTGGATGAAACGGACACCGAGGCGGAAGGGCACACTCCGAAGGAGGCTGTGAAGCTGTGATCAGACAGGCAGTGATTCTTTGCGGGGGGAAGGGAACCCGTCTCGGAGATCTCACGAAAGGGCTTCCCAAGCCCTTGCTAGCCATTCAGGGTGAAACTTTACTCGATCGCACCATTCGCCTGCTTGCGGATCAGGGTTTCGGTCGCGTGCTCCTTGCTGCTGGTTTCCGAGCTGATTTAATTGCCGATCATTTCAAGAAACACCCAATAATCGGGGTTGATCTCAGGATCGTTGAAGAAAATGTGCCGCTCGGGACATCGGGGTGTCTTCAGCTCCTCAAGAAGCTTCTGGAGGAAGATTTTCTTCTCGTTTATGGCGATGTCTTTCTCGATCTCGACTGCCGTGCTCTTGCAGAAAAACACGAAGGATCCGGAGCACTGGCGACCCTTCTTGTCCGCCCGTCAGATCACCCATGGGACTCTGATCTGATTGATGCTGACAGCAGTGGCCGTGTCGCCGGGATTCTTCCCAGAGCCACACGGGATCCGAAAGGGCTTTACAAAAACATCGGAAATGCGGCCGTTTACGCTCTCTCCCGGAGGGTTCTGAGGTTTATTCCCGAGGCGAAGCAATCGGATTTCTGTAAGGAGGTGTTCCCCTCTGCTCTCGCGGCGGGAGAACTTCTTCAGACGTACTTTCTTCCTGATGATCAGTGGTGCAGGGATATGGGGACTCCCGAGAGACTTGGCGTGGTCGAGCGCTACCTGAACGACCAGGAGAATATTGCTCGGGCGCGTGCTCATCCCAAGCCGATCGATACTATTCTTATCGATCGTGATGGAACCCTCAACGTTCATGACATGAAACGCCACGCGGGGCATGTCATTAAACCCGAGGAGCTGCAGCTTCTTGCTGGTGCAGCCCAAGGAATTCGACTTTTCAAGGATGCTGGGATGCGGGTCTTTGTCTTGACCAACCAGCCTGGCATCGCTCGAGGGCTCTACGATTTGGAAACCCTCGAGGCTATCCATGAAAAGCTGGAAGCTGAAATCGCTGCGGAAGGAGATGGGGCTACGGTGGATGGCATCTACTTTTCACCCTTCCATCCTGAGACCGAGCACGAGGGAGGCGTGCGGCAGTATCGGCGTGCGAGTGATTGCAGGAAGCCTGGCATCGGCATGATCATGCAGGTGGTCGATGAACATGGCATCGACCTTGCTTCCAGCTGTTTTATCGGCGATAGCTGGCGAGATATGGAGGCTGGCAGAAGTGCCGGGTTGCGGACAGTTCTTGTGGAGAAAACAGACCAGGCAAAAAAACTGAATCCCGATTTTGTCTTTGCCAATGTCTTTGAAGCTGCTCGGTATCTGACCGCATCGGGTGCTCTTCGGTCCGTTCCCACTTCCAATGAGCTTTAAGTGCAAGCTCTAGCGCGATGATTATCACAAAAACTCCGCTCAGAATTTCTTTAGCAGGTGGGGGGAGTGACCTGCCTGCGTTTTACCAGCGTGCGCCGGGAGCTGTGGTCAGTTTTTCTGTGGACCTCTTCATATACATCGCGATCCATCGATTTTTTGAAGAGCGAATTGTCTTGAAGTATTCTCGCACCGAGGAAGTCGAAAACGTCTGTGACATTGAGCATCCATTGATTCGTGAGTGCCTCAATATCTGCGCCTGCCACCAGCCGGTTGAGCTCACCTCCTTTGCAGATATTCCTTCAAAAGGCTCTGGCCTCGGAAGTTCCAGCGCCTTTGCCGTGGGTCTTATCAAAGCTGTTCACGCCTATCTGGGAAAAAACATATCGAAGGAACGCTGCGCAGAGATCGCCTGCCAGGTCGAACTGGAGAGACTGGGAGAGCCAATCGGCAAACAGGACCAATATGGCGCCGCCATGGGAGGGCTCAATTTTTTGAAGTTCCATCAGGACGGCTCCGTTCATGTCGAGCCGATCGTGGTTGATCGAGATGGCCGCCGATATCTGGAGGAGCGCATGCTTCTTTTTTATACGGGAATTACCCGGTCAGCTTCCGATCTCCTCAAAGAACAGCAGGAGAATACGGTTTCTGATGACGAGAAATATCAGGATCTCTGTGCGATGCGGGACCTGGCGGAAGAACTCAGATCGAAGTTGGTTGCCGGCGAATTCGATTCCGTCGGAAAGGTACTTCATCAGGGGTGGGAGTTGAAGCGCGGACTGACTGCCAGGATCAGCTCGGGCGAGATCGATGCCTTGTATACTCGAGCAATGAAGGCCGGGGCGACTGGTGGTAAACTTCTCGGTGCCGGTGGCGGAGGTTTTCTCCTGTTTTTTGTCCCGCCAGAAAGCCAGCAGAATGTGATCGAGGAGATGCGTGAGCTCAGGCTCCTCCGACCGCGCATCGACATGCAGGGAACCCGCGTGATTTATCTCGATGATTGAGATTTTTTCTTCACGGTGATATCGGTCTGCCACGAAAAAAGCTACGACCTCATTCCCCATTCGAGAAGAACTTGAGTGTCTTTCCAGACCCACGTTCCATTGCTTTTAAGAACCACTACAATCAGGGCCTTGGTGTCTTTTTCTGCGCTGGCAACAAGGCAGTAGCCACTGGCATTGGTGTATCCAGTCTTCATGCCATTGCAGGATGACAGCCTGGTGAGAACCTTGTTGGTATTCGTGAGCAGGCGGGTGGAGCCGTCTTCAAAGGTAAATGTTTCGGAGCGGGTTTGGATGCAATCACGAATAAAAGGTTGGGCGTAAGCAGCACGGCCGAGAAGGGCCATGTCATAAGCAGTCGATCCTTGCTCTGCCACGGTGAGCCCATGTGGGTTTTTAAACTCGGTGTTCACCATTCCAAGAGAAAGAGCACGCATATTCATTTTCTCTGCGAACGCCGGGATACTTCCCGCATGATCCCTCGCGAGAGTAAGCGCAATGTCATTACCGCTTCGGATGAGCAGAGCGCGAACAAGCTCACGACGAGTATAACTTTGCCCGGGCTTTACGCCAATAATCGTCGGCTCGACAAGAACGTCTTCGGGTTGGATGACGATTTTCTTATCGAGGTCACCTGCTTCGACGACAAGAAGAGCGGTCATCAACTTCTGAGTGCTCGCGACTGCGACTTTTGCTTGCGAATCTTTTTCGTGGAGGACAGTCCCGGAAATTGCATCGATGACGCAAGCGTATTTCCCGACGATCGTCGGTGCAGGAGATCTTGGCTTTTTTGTCGGAGGAGTTGTTTCGTTGATGCCTAAAAAGCCTTCGCGAGCGCTTATCATCGCTTCCCGTGCGGTGACTACGCTTTCGCGTGTTCGGAGTGCAGCTTCCAGTGTCGAAATTTGTCGCTCACGAATGGTCAACGCCTCCTCTCGATCCGCCAAGGACTGCTCCCTCTGCATGTGAAATTTCGCCCGTTTACGAAAAATGATTTCGCGCTCCTCCTGGAGTTGATCCAGAGCCTCGGCACGTTCTCGGATCAGGTTTTCAATCGGGTTAGCGGCAGGGGGTGACGTCGCCTCTGAAAACCTCTGAGGGCCTGGCCTCACTGTTGTGTCTCCCACCTGAGCTGCCAGAGGTAGAATCGCGAAATGAGAGAGAAACAGGACGCCATGGAATAAAGAGTTCATGTCAGGATAGATTCTCAAGGAAGTGCCGAAACCTTCGTGTCCCATCGATGAGATCCTCTAAGGCAATCCATTCGTCTTCAGTGTGTGCCTGTTCGATGGATCCCGGGCCAATAGCTACTGAAGGGAGCCCTGCAGCGGCGAGGTGGGAGGCGTCGCAGAACCAGGGCGCGCCAGCAAAGCCATTTCCTGCCGATGCCAGCTGCATCCCGATTGGATGATCGGGATCGGTGCAGAGGGGCATTGTGGGGCCTCCGAGCGGAGAAACGATTGCTTCTGCATCGACTTTGCTGATGGACCGCTGCAGGAAGGTGATGCCATCTTCGCCGGATGCGAGGAGTCCAGGTGTGCTGCGGATATCGACGGTAATCCGGCATCCACTCGGGACAATGTTGGCTCGGGTGCCGCCCCGAATCATGCCAATATTCAAGGTGCTGTGGCCGAGAAGCGGATCGCTTGGGGCCGCGTTTCGCAGCTTTTCACGAAAATCGGAGTCGAGGTGATGAACAAGTCGCATGGCCCGGAGAATGGCACTATCTCCCTGCTCTGGAGTCGACCCATGGGCAGCTCTTCCCGGGACGTCAATAGCGCACCAGGCGCAGCCTTTATGCGTGTGAACGACAGTCATACTGGTCGGTTCACCGACAATTCCAAAGGCATAATCAGCACCGTGATGCCGCGCGAAGTGCCGGGACCCGAGTTGCCCGCTTTCCTCGGCAGCTAATGCCACAAAGTGGATCTCATATGGGAGTTCTGCGATCTTTTCTTCGAGGGAGAAGAGAGCTGCCAGCATGGCCGCCATCGGTCCTTTGGTGTCACTTGCTCCTCGACCGTAGATCCGGCCATTGCGCTGATCCGGAGTGAACGGATCGATCGTCATGTCGCCTACGCCAACAGTGTCGAGGTGTGGTGCAAAAAGGATGATGGGTTTGCCGGGCCGATCGCTGGGGAAGCGTCCCAGGATATTAGGGCGTCCCGGCGCGACCTCCTCGGTGGAGACCTCCACGCCTGCTTGATCGAGGAGCGCAGCAAGAAAGGCGCCGAGGGCCTCTTCGCCACAGTGTTCTGCGGGAATGCCTGGATCGCCATCAGGGTTGACGCTGGGGATCGAGATGAGGTCTTTGAGAAGAAGGACCGGATCCCTGGCACAGTCGTTCACGGGCAATGTTGTGGATTCGCCCATTCAATCTTGAGAGGCTTTCGCCTGGTTCTTGAACCAGGTGACAAAATTAGTGACGCCGATTTCGATGGGAGTGGACGGCTGATAGCCGAGAATGCGTTGACTTTTACTGATGTCGCAGTTGGTAAGAGGTACGTCACCCGGCTGTTCTGGAAAGTTTTCGATGATTGCTTTTTTACCGATTGCTCTCTCAATCGCTTCGATCAGTTCGCTGAGGCTTACCACCCGGTCTCCTCCCAGATTAAAGATGTCGAACTCGAGGTCTTTCAATTCGATGACCGAAGTGACTCCAGCGATGATATCATCGATGTAGGTGTAGTCGCGAGCTGTGGAGCCGTCCCCGTAGCGTTGAATCGGCGTGTCTTCCAGGATACGCTTGGTGAACTTGGAGATAGCAAGATCGGGTCGCTGTCGGGGGCCATAGACTGTAAAAAATCGAAGGCACGCCATTTCGATTCCGAAGAGGTGGGCATAGTTTGAGCAGAGTTGCTCGCCTGCAAGTTTTGTTGCTGCGTAGGGACTGATGGTTCGAAACAGCGTGTCATCCTCGGCAAAAGGGACCTTTGTGTTGACGCCGTAGACCGACGAACTTGAGGCAAAAATAAATCGCCGGAGTCCATGTTTTCGAGCTGCCTCAAGAAGCTTGAAGGTGCCGTCGATATTGGTGTCGATGTAGAGGCCCGGATCTGCGATGGATGGTCGCACCCCGGCACGGGCTGCAAGGTGGCAGACACAGTCGAATCGCCCTTCCGTGAAAAGCGAATCGACGAGTTGGGCGTCTCGGATGCTTCCTTCAACGAGGCGGATGCGATCAAGGGAACTTGCCAGGTTAGCTCGTTTTATCGTCGGGTCGTAGAAGTCGTTGAAGCTGTCCAGGACGGTCACTTCATGGCCATCTTGGCTCAGGCGGTCGACGAGGTGCGAGCCGATGAAGCCCGCTCCTCCTGTAATAAGCATGCGCATAAAAAACTATTCGAAACGGGGCTACTATGGCAAGCCTCCACTTTTCGGCAAGGAATTTTCAGCCGCTCAGCAAGTGCCCATCCTTGGCAGTTTGCAGGATTTGCGAGTGGTTAGATCCAGGTGTTCGCCGGGATGACCGCGCTCTTGGGAATCACCACGATCCCGTCCCGAATGTAAAAGTTCTCGCCATCCATGTGATCAGGTTTCCCCTCTGGACTGATGACGCAGCCATCTCCGATATGAACATTTTTATCGATGATGGCGCGTTCGATTTTGCAGCCTTTTCCAATGCCGATAGGAGTGTCGTTATTCTCGGAGAGACTCTTTTCATGAGGAAAAAAATCGGCTCCCATAATGATGCTTTCTCTGATAGTGGTCCTTTCGTTAATCATCGATCGCAGGCCGATCAAGCTGTCCTCAATGATGGCATCCGTGATAATACAGCCATCGGATATGATGGCGTGGCGCACAGTCGCTCCGTTGATCTTGCTGGCTGGTAGAAACCTCGCGTTGGTGTAGACAATGTTATTTTTGTTGAAAAAATCGTATTCGGGAAGGGTTTTGCAAAGATCCAGGTTGGCCTGGTAGAACGCCCCGATGGTTCCGATGTCTTCCCAGTATCCCTGAAAAACATAACTGAAGACTTTCTCCTTCTTGATCGCGTTGGGAATAACGTCTTTTCCGAAGTCAATGAGCTCGTTATCGAGGGCTTTGATCATCGTCTTACGATTGAAGACATAAATTCCCATACTGGCCTGGAAGCGCTCGTCGTTTTTTTCCAGTTGAATTCCGAATTCACTCAGAATCTCTGGTGGCATCCGCAACGAATCGAGAACCTTCTCGTCCTGCGGCTTTTCTTCAAACGAAGTGACTTGTCCTTTCTCGTCGGTCGCCATGATTCCAAACGAGCGAGCGTCCTTTCTTGTCACCGGGAGAGTGGCGATAGTCAGTGCCGCCTTTTTTTCGATATGAAAGGCGAGCACATCCTGGAAATTCATCTGATAGAGCTGGTCACCACTCAGGATAATAAAATACTCGTAATTCCCGTCGTTAAGAAAGTAGCGGAGGTTCTGGCGAACCGCGTCGGCTGTGCCCTGGTACCAGTGGTCGTCGTCTGGCGTTTGTTGGGCAGCGAGAACCTCGACAAAGCCTCCAGAGAATTTGTCGAATTTGTAGGCGTTGTTGATGTGCCTGTTGAGCGAGGCGCTGTTATACTGAGTGAGTACGTAGGAGTGATGGATTCCCGAGTTGATGCAGTTACTGATAGGAATATCGACCAAGCGATATTTTCCTGCCAGGGGCACAGCAGGCTTTGACCGCTTCTGGGTGAGCGGATAGAGGCGTGATCCCGCCCCCCCTCCCATGATGATTCCCAGGGTCTTTGTCCGAGCCAGATCGGAGATGCTGAAAGCTTTAAAATTTGGTGCCTTTGGCATTGTGGGTGGTTTTAACGTGATTGAATCTTCAGTTTTTATCTTAAACCAGCTTTATGGGTGCTGTCATCCGTTAAGCTTCTTTGATTCAAAATCTTTTTTCTTTTGATGAACAGTGAGGGCTGCAAGCATGGCTGACATGTGCTACCATCCCCTCGTTTATGAAGATAATTCCCTCGTTTACTCTCAAGGTTGCGACTCGTGCCGCACGCGTTTTTACTTCCCGTCTAAGCAGTTTTTTTAGAACTTCGTTCGGGAAAAAATCTCAATTCGGATACTGCAGAGAGGAGGCCAGCTCAGAAAAGAAGTGGTCTTCATCGGGTAGCGTGAAACGCCTCTGGAGCAGCCCTTGGTTCTCTGTCTGGATGAATAAATCACGGAATCGGCTGGTCAAACCAGCGATGGTCGGTCTTTGCAGAATTTTTGCTCTAGCTGGAGTATTTCTTTTGCTCCCTTCCTGTGTGTCCGACCTTACCGGACTGACTGGGAATGGATATGGTGGTGGTCCGGGATATGGTGGTGGTCCTGTATACGGTGGCGGACCAGGATATGTCCAAGGGCCTGGGTACGCGGGCGGACCGGGGTATGTGAGCGGAGGATCCTATCCTTACGGCCGGGCACCAGGCTATATGGGGTATCCGGCGCAGCCTGGGTATGCTGCTCCCTACTATCAAAGACGAGGGTATCCAAGCACCATGTGTCGCTCTTGCAGACACTCCCCTTGTCGTTGCCGGAAAAGTCATTCTTCTCATGGGCACCATGCTTCCCACGGGCATGGTCATGACGACCACAAAGTAGATCCTGGAAAGCGTAAATATCGAATCATAGCGGGTGACCTCAAAGGAAAAAAGAAACCGAATGATTTTCATTCCCTGGATTGGTATCACAGCCGAGGTTACAGCTTGGAGAAATTAAAGATCCAGACGGAGAGTGGTAAGGTGATCGACAAACGGCCCAAATCGCAGCGGTAAAAGAAAACTGTCGGAGCCCATGGTTTGCAGTGAATATAAAGTTTCTGAAGATCGCTTTTCCAGTTATTAGGGCGACGAGTTCATGCACTATGCCATTATTTCTGATCTGCATGCCAATCTGCAGGGGCTTCAGGCAGTTCTAGCAGATATCAGAAGGCGGCAGATTGACACCCTCGTGTGTCTCGGGGATATTATTGGTTATGGTCCGCAGCCGATTGAGACTTTGGCTCTCTGCCGACGCGAGTGTCATAATTTTGTCCTCGGCAATCATGACGCGATCGCGATTGGCTTGCTTGATTTTACTGTCTTCAACGAGGATGCACAGAGGTCAGCAAGATGGACTTTGAAGCAGTTGGGCGAGCCTGAGGTCAGCTTCTTGAAGGAGATGTCTTTGATGCTTGAAGGCGAAGACCTTTTTTTCAGTCATGCGACATTGAGCGATCCCGCAGCTTTTGGGTATATTGACAGTGCAGAGGAGGCTGCTCCAGAATTTGCTGCCAGGCAGGAAAGGGCAATTTTTGTTGGTCATACTCATCACGCGAAAGCATTCGAGCTGGATGAGGAGACGTCCCTTGTCCGTGAACTTCCTCCTGAGAATTTTCGGATGGCTGAGGGGTGTCGGTATATCATCAATCCCGGTTCAGTAGGGGACCCGAGGACACGGGAGCCGCTTGCTCGCTACGCGAGCTACCATTCTGACACCAAGTTGGTCCGCTTTTATGAGCTGCCTTTCGACGTAGACTCCTATCGTGTGGCATGGCGAAGAAGTAAAAAGCCCCTATCAGCAGTACTTTCACCGATGCCTGGATGGTGATATTTCGATGACGGCTCTTGGCGAGCATCTGGCTCCTGTCCCTCGCTTGGTAACCCGGAGGAAGGACAATTCTGAAAGTGTGTGAAGCAGCTGTATCCGGGAGGATTGCGAGTTGTTTGTCCTCGAGGTGAGAAGTGCAGATTATCTGGTCCGGAGGTATTCCAAACAGGTCAATTCAGGCTCTTGCGAAGCGAAAGAAAACCATATATGTAGCTGACCAGAAAAATTTTGTGAAATTTCCTCTCTTTTTAAGTTTTCGGCCTTTTTCTCCTACCAGCAACCTTATTCTGGAGGACTCAAACGGCTCTCCGGTTGCTTTTGTGAAGCAAAAAATGCATAAGCTGCCGGAACGTATCAGTGTGCACAGTGATGAGACACGCTGGATCAAGTTGGTTGATATGAAAAGAAAAGAGGGTTCCGACGGGACAATTCGGTATCTCATTTCAAATCCTTCACAACAATGTCTGGGATCGATTGAGTCCCCGAGTTTTGGAGTGAAAAACCCTGCTTCTAAACTGATCCATTATACGGTTTCTGACGAAACAGGATCCGCAGTTTTCGCCATTCAGTTGAAAAATCCGATGGCGAGAACGATTGATCGGTATCTTGGAAAACTTCCGTTTGTATGTGCAGCCATCAATCTGGCGTTTCGCTTATCGCATGTGGCGAGTCGTGCTGGTGGCGAAGATGCTGTGCGCCTGAGAAAACGGGTCCATCTTTTCGGAGGGAGGTTTGCCATCGAGCTCCTCAGTGATGACTTGTCTGAAGAAGAGCAGAAGCTTCTTATTTATGCCTTCATTGTAGTAAAGGTTCTTGGGTGAGTTGTTTTCGTAAGAAAGTCGCGGGAGAAAAGGATTGGTAAGCAACGGGAAAGGTCTTTGCATTCCCGGCACTTCAGCTACTGTCACGAATGCTTGATATCAGGCTTCTAAGAGAAGACGTGGATGAGGTGAAACGGCGAGTGACCACCCGTGGTGAGGGGTATGCCCATCTGCTGGATAAGGCCATCGAGGTTGATCACAAACGCCGCAAGGCCGAAACAGAAATTCAGTCATTACAGCAAGAGAGAAATGCCCGATCGAAAGAGATAGGTGAAGCGAAACGCAGTGGTGAAGACACTTCTGAAATTGAAGCCGAGGTCAGAGAGACGGGCCTCAGGATCAGCGAGGCAAGTAGCCGATTGGAAGAGTTGCATGCTGGTCAGAGTGCTCTGCTTCTCGGAATCCCCAACCTGCCACATGAGGATTGCCCGGTAGGAGAAGATGAGACGGCCAACCCGACGATACGTTCGTGGGGTGAAAAACCGAGTTTTGGTTTCGCCCCGAAGGATCATCTGACTCTGGGACAAACGCTGGGAATTCTTGATTTCGAATCGGGGGCAATAATTTCCGGCAGTGGTTTTTGTGTTTTCCGTGGCGCCGGGGCGAAGCTTGAGCGCGCTTTGATCCAGTTTCTGCTCGATCTTCACACCGAGCAGCATGGGTATACAGAAATTCTTCCTCCCTTTCTTATCGCCCGTGAAAGTATGATAGGGACAGGGCAGCTCCCGAAATTTGAGGATGACATGTATGGCTTGGAGGAGGGCCGACTTTTTCTTGCACCTACCGCGGAGGTGCCAGTGACAAACCTCGAGCGCGACAGAATCGTCGCTCTCGATGAGTTTCCGATTAAGTACGCCGCCTACAGCCCATGCTTTCGGCGTGAGGCAGGAGCTTCCGGCAAAGAGAATCGCGGTCTGATCCGGATGCACCAATTCGATAAGGTTGAACTTGTCAAAATTGTGGCCCCGGAGGATTCCGAAACGGAACTGGAATCACTCACCAGAGATGCAGAGAAGGTGCTTCAGCTTCTCGGGCTGCATTACAGGGTGGTGGAGCTCTGCACAGGCGATCTTGGTTTCAGCTCTCAGCGGACCTATGACATTGAGGTTTGGGCACCGGGACAAGGGGCCTACCTCGAGGTTTCAAGCTGTTCAAACTTTGGCGACTACCAGGCGCGAAGAATGAACCTCCGTTTCAAGGGTGAGGATAGAAAAAATCGTTTTGCGCACACGCTTAACGGCTCGGGCACGGCTCTTCCGAGGCTTTTCGTCGCTCTTCTCGAAACCTTTCAGCAGGAGAATGGCTCGGTGCGGATTCCTGAGATTCTTCAGCCGTATTTTCGGGCAGCTGAAATTGGTTAGAGATGGGGCGTGAATGGAGCGATGCAAAGGCGAGATGCGATTCTGACGAGAGTGACCGGTGGGAGAGAATCATGGCGACCGGCGTAGGAGAGTGGGAGAACCTTTCATTACCTGTTGGTCGTCCGTATCTGGTCGGAGTTTCGGGTGGCTGCGATTCTGTGACATTGCTGCATCTTCTCATCGACGCTGGGCACCGAAACCTGGTGGTCTGTCATCTGGATCACGGGCTTCGCGGAGAAGAGTCGGATGGTGACCGATGCTTTGTTCAGCGCCTCGCGGCAAAACTCGGGTGTTCTTGTGAGGTGGAAAAAATGGATGTTGCCGAACTTGCCAAGGATGCAGGCGAATCTATCCAACTGGCTGCCAGGAGGGCACGTCATCGCTTTTTTGCTCGAGTTGCAGCTTTCAAAAATATACCGGATGTGATTCTCGCGCATCATGCTGACGACCAGGCGGAGACGATCTTTGTCAATCTTCTCCGAGGAAGTGGACTTCGCGGAATAGCCGGAATGCAGAGTCCGAAAGCGATGTGCGTTGATAACGTGTCTCTTGTTTTTCACCGCCCTCTTCTCACAGTGCGACGTGCAGCTATTCGAAATAGTGCCGCACTTCGAAAAATTGAGTTCAGGGAAGATTCGAGTAATGCGAGTCGCCATTATCTTCGCAATCGTGTGCGCCACGATCTTCTTCCTGCTGCCAGCGAAGCCGCTGATCGGGATGTGGTTGATGCGGTGGTTCGCTTAGGTACAGGTTTGCGTGACGATGTGAATTTTTTAGATGAACTTGTCAGCGAGGCTTCAGTTGGAGCGCGCTGGGGTGACGGTGAGGATGGGGCGCTTTCGGTAGTTGCCTTGCGAAGCCTGCACCCTTCCGTGCGCGTACGGGTGCTCAGCGCATGGCTGGAAGCGAACCAGATTGGAGAAGTCTCGCAGGGGCTTCTCGGCCGGGTCGATGCATTGCTTGACGAGGAGGCATCGGTTGCCGCGCGTGAATCTTCCTGGAGGCCATTGGGCACGGCGTCCGGGGTGGAAAGTTGTTTGTTCAGAAATGATGGTGAGAGGGATTCAGATGCCGTCTACTCTGGCGCAAGGTAAGCTGTGCTACCGACGCAGAGGTGGGGTGGGCGACGATTGCGTAGAGTAGACCCACAGGAGTGAAGGGGTGAATGGTTGAGAATGTTAGCAGGAGCGAAATTCACGGAAGAGGCAACGCGGACCTTTTCCTTGGAACTTCGGAGGGCACCGGCAATTGGCATTCTGGAGACCGCACTGACCACCTTTGGGGTGCTCATTCTGATCAAGGGCTTTGAAGCGAATGCGTTTTCGAAAGCTGTGCTTCTCGGGAGCGCCCGAGCTGGGCTCGTTGCCAGTATTTTGGTCATCCCGCTGCTTCGTCGAAGCGGACTGGGGCTTCCTCGCCTGGTGGCTCTTCTGCACTGTGGTGCAGGGACAGGTTTTCTGACGGCAGCACTTTTTCCGGAATCTCTGACCGCCTTTGTCTCTGGTGTCAGCCTCGGCCTTTTTGGTTTTGCCCTCCAGACACCGCTTCTTACTCAACTCTACCGCGACAACTTCCCTGAGACAATCCGAGGTAGGTTGTTTTCGATTATTGGTCTTGTGCGGGCTCTTGCTTCGATCGTTTTCAGCTATCTTGGCGGCCGCTTGCTGGGAGTGGAGATAGCGTGGTATCAGCTTTTACTTTTTATTTTTTCCGGTGGTGCGTTTTATTCCGCGATTCTCTTTTCGCGGCTCCCGCATCGGGGACATCCGGTTGCAACTACCAGGCCGATTTCTGCAGCTCTCAACTCGCTGCGTGAAAATCGCGAGTTCAGATTACTTATTATCAGCTGGATGGCACTAGGAATGGGTAATCTGATGGCGATGTCTCTTTTTGTCGAATATCTTGCAAACCCGCGTTTTGGATTTGCCATGACCGCTGCAACCATTGCGGTGATGACTGGAGTTTTCCCTCCTCTTGCCAAACTCGTCACGACCTATCCAATGGGGGTTCTTTTTGATCGTGTTCATTTTTATCGGCTACGCTTAATGCTCAACGGAGTGATCATGGTCATGATTCTCATCTTTTATCTGGGAGGAGGCATGGTGACAGCGTGTATTGGGCTTGTGCTTCATGGAATTTCCTTGGCAGGGGGGAATGTTATCTGGAGCCTCTGGGTGACCCGCGTTGCTCCTGCCGAGCGAGTGGCCGAATATATGAGCGTACATACCTTTATGACCGGTCTACGAGGTACCCTGGCTCCCGTTTTTGCCTATTGCCTCATCAGTCGAATTTCGGTGCCGTCCTTCGCGGCAGTCTGCACCTTGTTGGTTCTCGTAGGGAGTCTTCTTCTTCTTCCGCAGGCCTGGCGAGGTGACAAGAATGAAAGGAAAGAGCCAAAGACCTCATAATTCAGATTGAAGGCGTCACATCAAGCCTCCATCCTTAGAAGATGGTGTCTTGGCTTAGTCGACATGTGCTTGCTCTCCTAGCTGTTCTTGTCTGTGCGGGGTTACTTGTCGCTTGTGGAGAGCGTGAGACGGGCATTGAGTTCAGCTCAGAGTTGAGTGTGGAAGAGGCGCTCTCGGCTGAAGTGATAAACGAAGAGGGGATTGCGGGGTCGACAAGTGATCGTGGACGGCCAGGAGGACGGGGTGTTTTAAGCCCGGAAGAGACTGCTGCCAGCAGCCTTGCGATTCACTTTTTTTCCCCGGGGCGTTCGCGTCCATTTTCCGTAGTGCAAGCTCGGCTCTTTCAGGCATTTATCAGGCGGGCCGACGGTCCGCCGGTTCAGATGCACGACGGTCGGGATAATGTTGCCCGCCAAGAAAGAGAGCTTCTTCGTGCGATCAATCGCGGAGTGAAAGGGATTGTGCTTTGTCCCGTCGATCCATTAGTACTCCGTGATGAGGTGAGTAGAGCGCTTCAGCTGGGCATTCCAGTCGTGGTGGTGGGAGCGAGTCAGGAGGAGCTCACCGGGACGGTGAATCTCCCAATCGATTACCGCCTGATCGGGCAGATGGCTGGAGAATTTATTATGGAGAGGTTGAAGATAAAAAGCCAGATGGAGGGGGCTCCTGAAGTAGCGGGAGAGATTATTGAAGTGACCGGCACGGAGGACCTTCAGACAGATATCGATCGAAAAATCAATGCTGGCTTTGCAGCGGCAGTTGGAGGCTACCCGGGCGTAAAAATCGTTCACCAGGCGCCTGGCATGTGGCATGAGCGAACAGCGGCAAGATGTGTTCTGGAAGGGAGGCGGAGCCAGCCTGGAGCCAATGTCATCTTCTGTCATAATGACGCGATGGCTTATGGCGCTTTTGTCGCCTTGCAAAAGGCAGGTGTTGCCGGTGAATTTCTTATTATGGGAGTAGATGGGATGGCGGGTCACAATGGAGGCATTTCCAAGGTCAAGGAGCAGATAATGGCCGCCACAATCGCAGTGCCTCCCTTGGCGAAACCTGCCGCCGAAGTGATTATGGCTCTGGTCAATGGCGAGGCCGTTCCGCAGATGAAAGAAAAGGCCCCTGAACTTGTGACCATAGCCAACGCCTCAGAGATGTATCGACGGCATATTGACCGCCCGTTTGGTAGAGAGTCGTCGGAATAGGATTCTTCCGGTTACGCCTTTGTAACACAAATCCGGTTGTAAAAAACGCGGTAAGGGACACTTATGGCGCAGAAATTAGCGAAGCCTGAATCTGAAGATAGAAATAGCGGGTGCACTAAAAACAACAAACATAACCAAAAGGAATTTACGTCATGAAAACCAATTTTAAGTCTATCCTCGTTGCAATTGCCGCATCGCCTGCGGATCAGTCACTGCCGGAGAGATCGGACATGGCCCAACGGGCGGAAAGCAGCCTCTGGCACTTTCCCAGACTCCTCTCGTGGAAGAAAGTTTTTCAATCTGTGATCTTTGGGATTACACCACACTCTACCAAGGAGACAATCCGTTCATTCAGGAATTCAAGCTCACCGGACGTTACCATGGGCAGTATTTCTACGCCGATGCTGATGAGCAGGGCGACGCTGAGTACTGGGATACTCGTCGCTGGCGCCTTGGTTTTGGAATGGACTTCCTGAACAATTTCGAGTTCGGGGTAAACTTCAATATCGACCACGAGGGCGACCGCTTTTTTCGAGAATATCGAGGACATGAAGCTCAAGTATTCGGGCATCGAGGGTGTCGATGTGGCTATCGGCAAGTTCAAGCCGACTGCCGGACGTGAGTTCAACACTTCGTCCAACCGAATCAAGACGATCGAACGTTCCCTAATCACCAATCAGGTATTGCCCAATAAGATCTGGGGTCTTGCCATCGGGACCGAAGTCAACGGTCTGGATCTTGATCTCGGCGCTTACGCCGGTGATCTCGATGGCGACTGGAACTTCACTGAGTTCGACGCCGGTTACCTGCTCAATGCAGCGGTGACTTACAATGACGTGCGTCTCTCTTATCTATACAATGACGGTGACCCGGGTAATTCCGGGGCTAAGGATTACGATCACATCATTTCCCTCTCCTACGTCAACTACGGTAAGACGGGATATGAGGGGCTGGGCTTCTTTGCTGAGGCGATTTACGCGGTGGGGGACGATGATGCTTGGGGTATTACTTTGATGCCTTCTTACATGCTCACTGACCGCCTGGAGAGTGTTCTTCGCTTGCATGTTGCCGGATCGGAAGGCGACAGCGGGCTTACTGTGCAGAAACGCTACGACCGCCAGGTCGATGCTCTCGCCAGCAGCAAAGGTGACCAGTATGTCGGGGCCTATGCTGGACTCAACTACTACCTCTGCGGTGACAAACTCAAGCTGATGGGAGGAGTTGAGTACGGCAACTTCGACCAGGATAGCGGCGCCTCGCTGGACGTGTGGAGCGTGTTGGGCGGTGTCCGGATTTACTTTTGATCCGCGTTTTGATATGGATCAAGGTGCCGCTCTTGTTGGTGGCCACAAATACTTGGAGGGGCCGCAGGATTGCCCGTGGTCCCCTTTTTTCTTTTTTTGGAATTTTTTCAGGTGGGGTGTATGAGGAACGGATAAAGGAGAAGCAAGCGCAGGCATGAAGGCAGTCCAAGAGGATGAAGTTGCCTGTTCGTGGGCGCCCCCTGGGGATCGCCTCTACCGCGTCTACCATGACACCGAGTGGGGTGTTCCGGTGAGAGACTCGCGCGCCCTTTGGGAGAAGTTGCAACTGGAAGGAATGCAGGCGGGCCTCTCCTGGATCACTGTCTTGAGAAAGCGGGAGACGCTCTGCGAGGAGTTTGACGGTTTTGATCCTGAGCTCCTCGCGCGATGGGACAGACAACGGATCGATTCGGCCCTGTGCAATCCGGGCATCATCCGCAGCAGGAGAAAAGTCGAGGCGACGGTCGGTAACGCCCGAGGATTCCTTGAGATAGCAGAGCATGGAGATGATTTCTCAGACTGGCTTTGGGGGTATGTTGGTGGCGGTCCCATCCAGAGCCACCTGGCGTCATGGCGAGATGCGCCAACTCAGAGCGAAGTATCCCAGCGACTGTCCAAAGATCTCAAGGCTCGGAGCTTTAGTTTCTGCGGGCCAGTGATAGTCTATGCTTTCATGCAGGCGGTTGGAATGGTCAATAACCATGAGATCAGGTGCTGCCGGTACCCGTGCGGTGCAGGAGCTTGCTTGAGAGAGACTAACCATTGCAGGAAGTTACTTTCTTGTTTTCTCTTCTACCTTTTTCTCCGCTTCCTTTTTGAGGGCTCTCCTGACCTCAAAGTCTGTTCTGACTCTTGCGAGACTTTCGTAGAGGACACGTTCCATGTGCTTGATGTTATTCGAGTGTGGTAAGGACAGAAGAATGCTGATGCTGTGCTTGCTTGCCAGAGGCTCTGTGCAGTGGTCGGTAGGTGCTGCAATCGGGTTGAGCCCCATCTGCTGAAACGCCCGCATGGATCTGGGCATATGGGAAGCACTGGTGACGAGTGCGAAAGGCATGCCTCCGAGTCGCTCTTTGAGCAACCTTGCCTGATCTGCGGTGTCCATGGAGCTTTCTTCTAATTCGATGTCTTCGCTCGGTACGCCCAGATCCCTCGCAAGAAGGGCCATTTGTGAAGCTTCGGTTTCATATTTCCCTCGCCCGCTCAGGATGAGAGTGGGATGATGTTGGTTCTTTTCGGCGATTTGTGTGTAGAGTCGGATTCCCTCGATAAGCCTGGTTAGGCTGGGGTTCGAGAGGTTGCTGGTCGTAGGGCGTCCTTTCACGGGGGTGACTCCGCCGCCAAGGACAACGATGGTGTCAACTCCGGCCTTGCGAAGTTCGGACGCTTCGATGCTCGGATACTGGTACTCAAGGCGCCTGAGCGCAGGAACTGCAAAAACGGGCAGGGAACTCAGGAAGAGAACGAGGAGAGAGGCGGGAACGAGGAGCTTTCCAAGAAGCCTCCACCGACCCTTTCCTTTCAACAATAACCCAGAGGCTGCTGCCAGGCCCAGAAGGGTAAGGCCGATTGGGGAGGCGAGCGGCAGAAGCAGTTTGATCAGGGGAGTCATCTCGGGCGAAGGTTGGAGAGTGTTTCTGCTTGCAAAAAGGTTTTTGGAACCAGCTTGCCTTCTCCCTGAAAGGTTGACTCCACAAAGGATTCTAGAATTCGCTGGGAAGAAAGATTTCGTTTGAACTTTGTTTTATGAGAGATCTCCCGTTCTGAGCAGTGCCATTCTTTCTGGGTGATGCAAGCAGAGTGGTCTGTTCCCAGGGTGCCACGACCAAGGTATCTCAGAAGATAAGCGAGAGACCCAAAAGCTTCCAAGCACCTGCGGATAAGAGTTTTCCGTTTGGAAATATGGGTTCCTGAGCCGAGACAATTATTCTTTTATCTGGAGCAGTTGAAGCATCGATGAGCCTTCGTTAGGCTTCCATGGTGATGAAAAACACAACATGCCGTCGCAGACGTTTCTGCTTTGGGCTGGCGGGTCTTTTGCTGGTGGGTGGTTTGACCTCCTGCACCGGATTTGCAGGAGCTTGGCGCAAGGCTGCCGAGACGGAGGTTCGGCGCAAGGATGCCTTGTCTGGGCGGTGGGTTGGAGAATGGGAGAGTAGGCGAAACAGCCATCAGGGAAGTTTGCGATGCGTTGTCACCCCATCCAGCGGACAGGCGGCAGGTGAGCCGGGTGATTACGAGTTTCACTTTCATGCAACCTGGGCCGGATTTCTTTCGGGAAGTTGGAAGATTACCTGTCCGGTAGATCGAAAGGACGGGGAGTGGCAATTTGGAGGTTCTCATGACCTCGGATGGGGAGTGGGCGTCTACCAATTCGACGGGCAGGTGATTTCAGGTCGCTTTCGAGCCGATTACAATGGAAAAGGTGATCAAGGATGGTTCGAGCTCAGCCGGCCTTGAGAATCCATCAGTAACGATTTCCCTCTTCACGTAATCAGGACTCGCAATCCGGAGTGGGCGGTCTACGATCTTCTTGAATCATGCTCACGGCTGTCGCTTTCGCAGTTCTCGGCTCCTATTTTGTAGGTGCTGTCCCATTCGGGTTTCTGGCCGGTCGCCTCTGCGGCGTCGATGTCAGAACCAAGGGAAGCGGGAACATTGGTGCGACCAACGTCTTTCGTGTGATTGGAAAGCCAGCCGGGATCACAGTCTTCATTCTCGATTTCCTGAAGGGATACCTTCCGGTCACGGTCGGCAAGCATCTGCTGGAGGGTGGAACGCTCCCCGAATGGATTCCTGTTGTTCTCGCACTGGCTACCATCCTTGGTCACAATTATACGTTCTGGCTTGGCTTCAAAGGAGGGAAGGGGATAGCAACGTCCGCGGGGGCGTTGGTCGCCCTGGTTCCGTTTGCCGTCGGGATAGCCGTCATTGTCTGGCTCCTGCTTGTTTTTACAACGCGCTATGTGGCCATCGCTTCGCTGGGGAGTGCTTTGGCGATTCCTGTGGTTGTGATTGTGGGAGGGATTCGGGGTGGCACGACGGATGTTCCGTTGTTTGTCTTTTCCATTCTTGTGGCTATCCTGGCGTTTCTCCGGCATCGAACCAATATCGTCAGGCTGATAGCAGGAACTGAGCACCGATTTGGTAGGAGAGGAAAGTCGAACGAATCGAGCCGAGTGGACGCGTTGCCTGGAAAGGAGAAGGATTGCTGATATGACCAAGAAGACAGATCACGTTGCAGTCCTCGGAAGCGGCAGCTGGGGTACTGCTCTTTCTTGCGTGCTGGCTGGCAATGCATCACGAGTCACTCTTTGGGGCAGGGATCCCAAAACGCTGGAAACAATTCAAAGAACACGGGAAAATGCCGTCTATCTTCCAGGAAGAAAGATTCCCGATGGAGTGGTGGCTACGGCTGATCTTGCGGCTGTTTCTGGAGTAGACGCCATTTTTTCAGTTGTGCCGAGTGGAGGAGTTCGTCATCTCGCTCGCCAACTGGCGGCATCAGACGTGCTCAGCGAGGAAGCGCTTATCGTTTCTTGCACCAAAGGAATTGAGCTCGAGACAGGTCTCACGATGTCTGCTGTGATCCAGTCGGAGTTGCCAGGGCGAAAGCTGGCCGTTCTTTCTGGCCCTAACCATGCCGAGGAAGTCATCGACGGACTCGTGACTGCGATGGTGGTGGGTGCTGCGGACATCACAATAGCAGAGAGGCTCCAGCATTTACTGGTAACCTCTTGGATCCGACCGTATACGAGCGATGATGTCATAGGCATTGAGTGGGGCGGCGCAGTGAAAAATGTCTTCGCGATTGCGGCAGGTATGGTCGACGGATTGCAGCAAGGTGATAATGCCAAGGCTGCTCTGGTGACTCGGGGCCTGGCTGAGATGACGCGTCTCGGGGTGGCACTGGGGGGAAGAGTAGAGACTTTTCAAGGGCTTAGCGGGGTCGGGGATTTAATGGCGACTTGTTACAGCCATCATTCCAGGAACTACCGCGTCGGCTTTGGCCTTGGCTCGGGGCAGTCCTTGGAAGAAATTCTTGGAGACATGAGAATGGTTGCTGAGGGCGTGCCAAACACGGGAAGCATCCACCAATGGGCAAGAAAGACAGGTGTTCGCACTCCGGTGATTGATGAGGTTCATCGGGTTCTCTACGAAAATAAGACACCGCGGGAAGCTTTGTCGGCTTTGCTTTCGAGGGACATGCGATCTGAAAATGAGGCGGAATAACAAAAAGCTCATTGTGCTGCGACGAAGAAAGAATCCAAATTTCTCCATTGACGGGAGGGCCGGTCGGGGTTGGCATAAGGTTATGGTCAGTAATCTCACCTCGGTGGCACGTGTCTCTACCCTTGCTTTTATCTTCAGTGTTTCACTCAGTTCCTGCGGTGGCCTGCCGTCTATTTCCTGGCCGCGATCGATCGTTAATCCGATGAAGATGTTCAAGAAGCCGGCTGAGGAGGTCGCACCCACTGAGGAGAAACCGGTCGCGGTCACGATGAGGCGCCGTGCTCATCTCTCGGGAACCCTTGCCTCTGGTGACGAAGTCAAAATAAATGTCTATGAAGGGGTGCGTAATACGAAGAGAATTGCAAAGATAGACCAATTGGTTGACGAATTCGGCGAGATTGTTGCCGGCCGTATTGGTGCCATCAAAGTGGCGGGGCGAACACCAAGAGAAGTGGAGCAGTTGATTGTCTCTGCTGCTCGAAGGTCAGAGCAACCGCTCGGTGTGAAGTTCACTGTCCATCTGGAGTCGCTGAACGGCAATCCCGTCGTTGAGGTTCGCGGTAAGGTTGTCAGATCAGGAATGGTTGCTCTTGGACCCGAGAATTTGTCTATAGCAGATGTCATTGCTGGCGCGGGTGGCTTGAAGCAGGGTGGAGAAATCAGCGAGGTCACTCTCCTCAGGAAGGGAAAAAGGGTGATGCTCAGGGCTGATGATCCCGGTAGCATGAAGCTGAAACCAGGAGATCGAGTTGAAGTCGGGCAGTGAATACTGCTGCTGGCAGGGGCCGATGAAGGCAGCTTATGTCGCTGGTTTTGATGGGCCAAGCCTTCACTTTTCTCTGTGATGATGATTTCTCAATGCAATCAAAAGCAGGTCCTTTGGCTGCGGTTTTTAATGGCCTGTCTTCTCTTGGGATCGGAAGTCTTAGCTGCGGGAAAAGCAGAGAATAAGCCAGGTTCTTCCGATGATTCGTGGGTCGACCCGACAGCGGAACAGGTGGATATGCGAAAGTTTTTGAGCGATGGCCCCCCTCGTCGTGAGGTAGTACCAGATCGTGGTCATCTCTTGCTCGCTGGAGATGCTATGGACCTGCTTGAGATGGCTCATTGGGAGGAGCGCGCCGGAAACGTTCAGGCGTCGCGTTGGGGACGCTACGACGTCTGCCTGCGCTACACGCTTCGCAAGGCGGGCTTAGGATTACAATGCCAGTTGGCCGGTGAGAAGATGAAAGGTTTGTTGAGTGGCAGAGAAACATCGAAAATGATGGGAACCGTTTACCTGTCAAAACCGGGGGTGGTTCCAGTGAGGATTTTGACACCTCCTGTGGAGGACGAGACAACCTTTACCTTGCATGAAGTGAGGCTTATTCCTGCTTGCGAGGGAAAGAGTCCTGAGGTGGAGGCAGATGGCTCCTTCATTCTCCATGCGCGGGATGCAACAACCTGGTCAAACACGCTTCGTTACGAACCTGATAAGGCAAAAAATTGTCTAGGATTCTGGACTGATATTGAGGATTTTGCTGAATGGGAGATTGTGACAAGCGTGCCCGCTACTTTTGCCGCTACCATAATCTATGGGTGCGGTGACAAGAACGCGGGAAGCGTGGTGGCCTTGCGTTCTGGCGAGACAGAGATTGTCTTCACAGTCGAGGCGACTGGGGGTTTTCAGTCATGGAAAAAGCTTGAGATTGGTGCGATCCAATTCCCAGAGGCCGGGCGCCATCAGGTGGTGGTGCAACCGAAAATAAAGGAGGGTTCTGCGGTAATGGATCTCAAGCAACTGGTTCTCACGCCTGTGGATTAGAAAGGCTGGTTGCGACGAGATTAAATTGTAGGACAGGCTCTTCGCAGGACGGGTGGGTCAAGAATCTTCCCGTGCGAGGAGATGTTTTGTCGAGAGATGAATGAGAGCTGGAGGAATGTCTTTTTGCTCGTATTTATCGCATCTCCTCTTCCGTCATTTCATCCTCCTCCTTGAAAGTACCCCTCGCCTTCCGAAGTCTCCTCATTATCGGTGATTTCCTCATCGCCGGAAGGCCGCTCCTCCTCCGCTATTTTATCATCATCATTGAGCAGGACTTCATGTTCAGTACTCTCTTTGTCAAAAATTTTCTTGTCGCTCGACGCCTTCTCCTCAGCGGAAGGCGCATCACCACCTGAAGAGAACTCTTCATCAGAAGCGCTCTGAGCATCGGAGGCGTCTTCAAAGCCCAACATCTCCTCATCGTCGTTGTCAGGTTCTTTTTCGTCGGTTATTTTCTCAGCATTCTCGGGTTCCTCATCGCTCGCCGCCGCCTCATCATCCGACATTATCTCGTCTTTATTCTCTACCTCGTCATCAATCGAACTATGAGATTTGAAGGTAGAAGGGTGTGATGCTTCCCGTGTTGAGATAATGTTGCCTTCTTCATCAATTCTCTGAATAAGGGGCTGGGTAAAAAGGATCTCTGTTTCGGGATCGATGTCCGCCGCCATTTCCGGCCACTTGTTGCTGATCGATATGTCTATGCCGGAAGATGCAAGACGCAGGGCCAGTTCCGCCTGTTTAAGTCTTTTGGAAGCAGCGCGATCTACGAGATCAGAGAGGACGAGACGCTTGTAGAGGGGAAGGTCAAACCGTTTGCCACCACGGCTGGTAACGATCTCCATAGTCAAGTCATATGCCCAGCTGTGGACTTCTTCGTCATAGGCAGAACGGAGAGGAATTTCGATTTCTTCAGGACACCGAATGAAGATCTCGTCCATGGCTGAGATTCCAGCTTTTTCCTGGTTTTTTCGAGAGCACTTTAGAACCATTGCCGGAACAGCAATGGAAAAGGTTACTGCAGCGATTCCTATCCAGATGGTTTTCACAGAGGGTGTGGGATAATCCGACTAATTGTTCCATGTCCGCTTGTCCGACTTGGTTCTCCAGTGACTGGAGGATGCCCAGCGTACTTCGGAAACCTGAACCCGGAACATGACCGGTCCATGATTGGTGGTCCGATAGGTCGTTCTCCCTGGTAAATTAATCAAGCGATTTGTACCACTCCCAGTGCTTTTCCTTGAGATCTTCAATCGATGGAATCGGGTAGAAAAGGAGCTTATTGCCATTGGCAATCCAGAAGCCCGTGCGCAGTTTTGTGAATGCCATCTGCCCAAAAGCAGCGTCCAAGCTGATACCCTTTACCCGCTTATTCGGATTGCCTCGGACTTCGAGGATCTGTTCCCGTAGCTTGTGCGGGTGGACATTCGGAATAGGGGACTTGTGAAAGGGGTCAGTTTCCAGCCGAGAAAGAAAGTTTTCGATGTCAAAATCAATCTGGGTGAAAAGAACTTTGGGAGCAGATTTTGGCTGTTCGGCATCAGTGATGTATTTTCCAAACTCCGGTGGGGTCATCCATGAGAGGGCAATGGCACGCATGGGGGTGAGTTCCTGGAATGTGCGGAGATAGCCTGAGTCGTGCTCTTTTTCGTACGGTGCACTTTCAATTTCAAGCACTTTTCCCATGGTGGAGGTGATGTAGAGCTTTTGAAAAGCTGAAAGGTCAACGTGTTCGAGGACACGGTAGGTGCAGAAAAACTTCGTGCGTTTGGGATGCCCGGCGGCATTCGGTTTTACTTCGTCTATGAACTTGTCGATCTTCAACTCGGGGTGTCGGTATGAAGGTTCGATTTCAGCGAAGACAACCTGACCGTGAAAATACCGTGAACTGCCGAGGGTGTAGTGCTTGCCGAATTCTTCCGGAGGAAGATTTGAGCCGACTAGAGCATAGTTCGGCCACATGATTACGTAGAGGTGAGTGTCGTAGGAACGCGCCATGCAAAGAGGTTCGGTCGATTCGTGCTCTTCGTCAATCCTTGGAATGGCTTCCTCTGCCAAAAAGTTACTCCGGTCATGAGCCATGGCATCCGGCATCTCGCATTGGAGACTTTGCAAGGTTTGAGACGAGGAATAAAAAAGTGTTCTTCAGGTTTGAATTTGTTTCGTGATGGCTTGATACTGGTCGATTTTCGTATGAGTGGTGCTTGGCAAAATCCAAGGTTTCACTCGATTAAAGAACTTCTCTTCACGATCTCACGCTGACTCTCTGGTATCATCAAGCACATGGAAACAATTACTCATCTCTTAACGGCAAACGGCATCGGCCTTTCTCTCGGACTCGCTGGATTCGGTCTGCTGGTGGCCTTCGTGCTCATTCGCATGGTTGTCTCACAATCTCCTGGCAACGCATTGATGCGGAAAGTTGCCGGGGCGATTCAAGACGGAGCCAAGGCCTATCTCAGGCGACAGGTGATTACGATCAGCGCGATCTCTGTTGGCTTGGCGGGCCTGCTCTTCCTTCTCGCACAAGCAGGTAAAGTGCATGCAGCTACTCCGGTCGGCTTTATGGTCGGAGCAGTTTGTTCATTGGTGGCCGGTTACATCGGAATGCGGATTGCTGTGATGGCGAATGTTCGAACGACTCAGGCGGCGGTAGATAGCGAGCAGAAAGCACTCAATGTCGCTTTCAATGGTGGCGCGGTAACAGGACTGCTTGTCGTTGGTCTGGCTCTTCTTTCGG
Organism: uncultured Verrucomicrobiales bacterium; assembly: GCA_943789025.1. Taxonomy (GTDB): domain Bacteria; phylum Verrucomicrobiota; class Verrucomicrobiia; order Verrucomicrobiales; family DEV007; genus CALSSN01. The sequence goes on along the minus strand of CALSSN010000016.1, from coordinate 53,189 downwards.
TGGGGATTTTTTATCTTGTCATGAGCGGAGGGGATTCCAGTTCGAAAGGGGTGGTAGACAGCCTCGTCGGCCTGGCATTGGGAGCGAGCTTGATCAGCGTGTTCGCGCGTCTCGGTGGCGGTATCTACACGAAAGCTGCCGATGTGGGGGCAGATCTGGTCGGTAAGATCGAGCAGGGGCTTGATGAGGACGACCCTCGTAATCCGGCGACCATCGCAGACAACGTCGGGGACAATGTCGGCGACTGCGCAGGTATGGCTGCGGACGTATTTGAAACTTACGCGGTAAGTATTATCGGCGCTCTCTTGCTTGCTACGCTGCAGACCAGTGTCGGAGCGAATCAAGATGCCGCTTTGACCTTTCCGTTCCTGATCGGCGGTATCGCTATCATCGGATCGGTTCTTGGGATCCTCTGGGTCAATGTTCGTCGCGGACCTGCCGCGAGGCTTCTCATGGAAGGTGTTTTTGTAGCCTCAGTATTTTCCGCTGTCGTTTACTGGCCTGTGACATCGATGCTGTTTCAAGACGGCCTTACCGTCAACAGTGGCTCGAATTTCAGTGCAGCCTCTCTCTACGGTTGTTCGTTGGTAGGGATTGTGATGACCTTTCTAGTGGTGTTGATCACCAATTATTACACCGCAACCCAATATGCTCCGGTGAAGAAAATAGCCAAGGCTTCGCAAACCGGACATGCGACGAACATTATTGCTGGACTGGGTGTCGGAAACATGGCAACCGGTCTTCCGGTGGCGCTCATCTGTGTAGCGATCTGGACAAGTCACTCGCTTGGTGGTCTTTACGGGGTTTCTGTGGCTGTGATGGCGATGCTTGCGATGGCAGGAATTATTGTTTCTCTCGACGCCTTCGGGCCCATCACAGACAACGCAGGCGGAATCGCTGTGATGGCAGACATGCCCTCTGTGGTTCGTGATCGAACCGATGCCCTCGACGCCGTGGGTAACACCATGAAGGCCGTGACCAAGGGTTACGCCATTGCATCAGCGGGCGTTGCAGCGCTCGTCCTCTTTGGCTCTTATTTTCTCGAACTTGAGGCCCACCTCCTTCACAAGGGCATGCTGCCTGAAGGGGGGGTTGTGTTCTCACTGAAGGATCCGGCAGTGATCATTGGAATGTTCATCGGAGGTCTGCTGCCTTTTATTTTCAGTGCTCTGAGTATGGATGCTGTCGGTCGCGCGGCTGGGGCTGTAGTCAGCGAAGTCCGCCGTCAGATCAGTGAGCGTCCGGGTATTATGGATGGCAAGGATGAGCCGGATTATGCGCGTTGCGTCGATATCGTGACCCGCTCAGCGCTACGAGAAATGGTTATTCCTGCTTTGCTTCCTGTGATTGCCGTGGTTGTGGTGGCATCGATCCCGGCCCTGGGAATGGTTTCCTTGGGTGGAGTTCTTGTGGGTACGATCGTCACGGGCCTCTTTGTGGGACTTTCGATGACCGCAGCAGGCGGTGCATGGGACAACGCAAAAAAAATGATCGAGGATGGTGCCTACGGCGGCAAGGGGTCGGAGGCTCACGCCGCTTCCATCACTGGTGATACGGTAGGCGACCCTTATAAGGACACTGCAGGCCCCGCGATCAATCCGATGATCAAGGTCACCAATATCGTGGCCATCCTTGCCATTCCTATTTTCTTTTAGGCCGAGCAGGTTGCCATAGATGCCGATCTGATGCCGACTTCCTTGATTGGTAATCAGAGATTATCGGTCCTCTGACTTGGATCCGATCCGTTTTCTGGGATCGTCCTGTAGTGAGATGGTATCGAGCGCGACTTCAGCAAAAGTATCCCTGCCGAGGAATTCAAAGAGAATACGGACCCGCTCTTCACCGGTAAGTATCCGTTGCACGATACCGGTGAGTCCGGCGAGAGGGCCTTCTCCAAGCACCACCCGGTCCCCTTCCGCGACTTCAGGAGGGATTTCTTTGATTTCTTCGCTGCCCACTTCGTCACGAAGTGCCTGGATAAGGTCGTCGGCAATCGCAGGAGTCTTTTCTCCGAACCGCACAATCCGGCTTACACTGTGGGCATAGAGAACGGTGCGATGATGGACCGATGGCCGGAAGCGCACGAAAATGTAGCAGGGGAAGAGGGCTTCATTGAACCAGACTTTTCCACGCCTCGTATTTTTCTTGAAGCGAATACGAGGGCAGAAGACCTCAATTTCCTCTTCGTCGGAACTGCGAAGGTGTGCGGCAGCCAGATGCTCGCTTTTCGGTTTCGTCTGGATGCAATACCAAGCGAGAACTTCCGAGTTCTTGTAAGGGGTGGCGACAACCGCGTTTTCAGGAGTGATCATGGCAGGGTCGTTACTCATCATGGCTTGGTTCCGTTAGCATACTCTTTTAGACGCTTGAGGCTAGTCAGGTTTCTTTGCTGGTGGAAGCAATTTTGAGGCCAGTTTGATTGATTGCCGGTTGCGAGCTTGGGGAGGGGCGGCTAGTTTCCGCCGCTTCCCTTTTGGGGGCGTTTATAAAGTCACAGCTCATGAAGTCGATTACTCTATTTATTTCAGTCCCAGTCATGATGTTCGGGCTTGCTGCCTGCGACCCTCACAGTTTTGAGGAAACGAAGCATCTTCACAAAAGCCATGGCAGTCATGGAGAGCATCATGATCATGCAGAAGGCAGTGGTGGAGGAACGCATGCTCATGTAGGTGGCGACGCCCACGGTGGGGATCATCACCATGGCGGCAATGAAGCACATGTGCAGCATCATGGAGAAGACAGTCAAGCTTCTGACGCATCGCACGGTGGGAAGGGTTCCTCGGCTCGACAAGAAGACGGCGAAATTAAGAAGCCGCATCATGGCAGTACCACAGAAGCCGCGCATGAGGAAGAAAGCGAGACTTCTGCCAAGCGTCCGCGTGTAATTCCGCAGTAAAAGGATTGTGCTTACCGGCCTACCAGCCCAGAGGCGAGAGGCACGATGCGAAAGATGTAGATGGGGCCTTGCACGTTATTCCTGCCGCGGTTGAAGAATGGAGAGCGGTGGAGCTGGCTCGCATAGCCGTAGAGTTTCCCCTCCGTCCCGAAGCAGAAACCGTCAATCCAGAGGAAGCGAGGGTCTTTTGAGTACAAGCGGTAGCGTCGATCTTTGACTCCAATGACACCGACTGCCTTGTTTTCCAGATCGCCGAGGTAGATATTTCCTTTTACGTCGATCGAAATTCCATCGCAGATAGGTTTCTCCGCATAGCCCTCTACTCGGCTCGCCAGTTCTACAGGCGAAAGGTTTTCGTTTTTCAAGTGTTCGGTTCGAATACGGTAGAGAGTCGTTCCTTCGCGCGGACCGAAATAGAGCCATCCGCCTTTACGATCAACAGCGATCGGATTGACACCAGTTTGAAATTGTATTTTTGAGCCATCAAGCCCTTGGACGAGGATTGTCTCGCCGTCGAGAGTGAACTCAAGGCTGGAATCGGGGGTTACGCTGTGGTGCCCTTGCAGCAGCCTGCGGGCGAAGCCAGAGCGGAGGTCGACAATGAGAAGCGCGGCGTCGTCACCATTGGCAGGGTCGCAGATATACACAAACGGCTCTTCCGGATCGATGGCAAGATCATCAAGAAAGGAGGTCTTGATAGTGGCTGGAGCGGGCAGGTGGATGATTTGATGGAGATTGTCTTCATCAATATCCCAGGCGACGAGCTTGGGAAGACTCTCTCCGCGACGTCCGTTATCCACCATCCAGATAATTCCCTCGTCATCGCATTCAATTCCCTGAACAGAGTCGAGCCAGAATTTTGAATCGCTATTTTCACCGCGACTGGAGACGGCGGAATTGGGAAACGGGCCTACCTCACCATCTTTCGTGATTCGGATAACGCGATCGAGAGGCTGAAAGGCCTGGTGGAGGGAAATGATCAGGTCACCTTTTGGCGTCATGGTGATACCCGCCGGGCCGAGCGAGAGTTTGGCGGCGACTTCTGGCTCCCTGTCGTCGTCAGCTGTTGCCACGCCTGCCAGAAAGGTCAGGAGGAAAATAAAAAGACATCGACATCGCCCTCGAAATTTGTGGGAGAGGGATAGCGTGGTGTCCATTTTTAAGATCTTAGACGCCACCACGTGCGGTGGTCAATACCGACTCTTCAGTCAGCGCATACTTGCCATGTGGGGAAGGATGGTTTCCTCTGGTGGCGTGCGCGTGACTCTGCCAAAAATGACCTTTTCTGGACTTATGGTGCTTGTTACCCTCGGGGCGGCTTTTAAAACGCGTGCACCTTCTCTTGGAGATGCTGGAGAGACACTTGCGGCTACGCGTCCACAGGCCGGCTTGACGCCTCTTAGAGTTTTACTTCCCTCTCCTGCCGATGCCTTGGTGGTTTCCGGGAAGGTAGCGCCATCGGTGCACGCAGTTTCAGCGGTAGAACTTCCAAGTCATGGACTGCTGGCATTCTGGTTCGGTGGAAGCAGGGAGGGAGCAAGCGACGTCTCGATCTACTCCTCGTTACTTTCCCCGGGTGCTCAGACGTGGTCAGCTCCGCAGGTGGCTGTGGCGCGTCGTGACGCGAGCAGAGACCTCGGGCGTCCGCTTCGAAAACTCGGCAACCCGGTAGCCACCATGGTGGAGTCCCGCTTGTGGCTATTTTACGTGAGCGTAAGCGTTGGCGGGTGGTCGGGAAGCGCGATCAATGTGACCTGGTCTGACGACTTCGGCGAGACATGGGCTCCCAGCTGCCGGTTGGTAAGTTCGCCTTTTGCGAATATCAGCACGCTGGTGAAAGGGCCGGCAATCGATTTAGGGAACGGTCATCTCGCCTTGCCGGTTTACCACGAGATGGTGACAAAATTTCCACAGATCCTTCGAATCGATTGTTCGGGGGAAAAGCCAAGAGTCGAGGGCAGAACTACGATTCCGGGGGGAGAGAAGACGATTCAGCCGTGGATTGTTTCATGCCCGGGGGGTGGGGCGGTAGCGTTTCTCCGGCGCACCGGCGACCGTCAGCCTTTTGTGCACGTTTCGAGAACTTCCGATGGAGGTGGAATCTGGTCGAGGCCGGTGCCCGCTGGAAAACTGGCAAATCCCAATGCCTCTGTTGCTGCGGTAGATCTGGGTGGTGAGGACATCCTCCTCGCGTTCAATGACACTGACTCAGGTCGCGACGACCTCTCGTTGGCGGTGACAGGTGACGGCGGAGTAAGTTGGCAACTCATCGGGAGCGTCGAAAATGAGAGCAGACGGCCGGAGGAGAAAGGCGAAAAGCGGCTTGAGTATTCCTATCCGTGGCTTCTTCGAACCGAAGCAGGGGAGATTCACCTCTTTTACACCTGGAACCGCAGGCAGATCAGACACTTAAAAATTCCAACACAGAAAAGAGAGGCAGAAGCAGGGAGGAAAGAGCCATGAATTGGACTGGAATGATGGCAGAGTTCGCTTTTGTGCTGGTGGTTTCAGCAGCTTTCATGCCGATCTGCCGCGGGTGGCGATTGCTTCCCGTGCTGGTTGCTGGAATCGCTGTTTTTACAGGGTTCTCAGGAATGTTGCGGGCAGTTTTTGGCGACCTGAGCGCGGCATCCATGGTGGCTGCGATCTGGTTCATCGTGCGGTCGGTGGTGGGCTTCAGAGATAGAGGCGAGTTGAGCAGATTCTTTCGCTTGATTTTTATCACGGCCCTACCGCTGTATTTTACTTCTCTGACCGGCATCGGCCCCGACCTTTATGCACTCGGGTTTGGAGCATGGTGGTATGTGGTGATAATTGGGATTGTCGGGCTATGGGCGGTGATGCTTGACTCCTGGTTGATTGGCTTGTGGCTCGCTTCAGGGCTCTTCCTGACCGCGGTCGATCTTGGTGAGTCATCGAATGTGTGGGATTCTCTGGTTGACGCTCCGGCTGCTGCGGTTGGCCTCATCACCTGGGTGGTCTTTGGCGTATCAAGGTTGCGGGCTGACGGGAAGTGGTGTTTTGTCGAGCGCTCGGTATGAGACCCAATAGAATTGAAACTGTGATTCTCGCTGTTATCGCCATCGTTCTGGTGACGAGCGCGGTAATCTGTCGCACCCATCAGGACTTCTTTGAGAATCGGTTCACGGTCGAGGACGGAGTGATTGAGTGGATTACTGTGGTCGCCCTCGGGTGGGCTGGAGTCGTGATGTCGATACGGTGTTTCCGGCTTTCGGATAGTCCGTGGCTGTTCATTCGTGGTATGTGTCTTCTAGCAGCGCTGATCATGTTTTTCGGCGCCGGGGAAGAAATCTCATGGGGGCAACGACTTTTAGGAATCGAGACGCCAGACATCCTCAAGGAACATAACCGCCAGTCGGAGATGAACCTGCACAACCTTCAATTTGGCGATTTTAGTGTTAATAAGGTAATTTTTTCCAAGGTTCTTGCCGTCTGTATCGTCAGCTACGTGTTGATCATGCCAATTCTCTATCGAAAAAAGCCAGGGGTTGCCAGCTTGATCGACAGATTTGCCATTCCGGTTCCGCGCGCTGCGCATACCATCGCGTGGCTCGTTTTGATCACCTTCACCGAGGGGGGAGTGATCGCGAGTAAGAAGAGTGGAGAGCTGACCGAGTTCGGCGGCAGTCTTCTTTTCTTACTTATTTTCCTGTTTCCTCTCAATGCTCGCATTTTCTCAGGCAGCAAATCTGCGCCTAATAAGCCAGAGCAAGCTACGCCATGAGGCACCAGGAGTCCTCTCAACCCGATTCAAGCAATGAACAGATTGTTTTTTTTCGCTCTCGTTCTGGCATCGCTTGTTGCCGCCACTGACGTGGTGGGCGATACCCTGACAAAGCCTCATCACTGGTACCGCGGCAATACCCATGCCCATTCGCTCTGGAGCGATGGTAATGATTTTCCTGAAATGATCGTCGATTGGTATCAGCGCCATGGTTACCAGTTTCTTGCTCTCAGCGATCATAACGTTCTTCACCAAGGTGAGCGTTGGATGAGTCTGAAGGCGATTGCCAAGCGCAAACGAGCTGTCGGAAAAGATGCGATGAGCAAGTATCGCCAGCGCTTTTCAGAAAAATGGATTGAGACACGCGAAGTCGAGGGGCAGAAGGAAGTGCGGCTTAAAACTTTGGAAGAATACCGTTCTCATTTCGAAAAGGCTGAAGAATTTCTCATTCTTCAGGCCGAAGAGATTTCGGCAAAGTTTGCCGACAAGCATCTGCATATCAATGCCCTCAACCTCGAGACCACTCTTCCTCCAATCAATGATAAGACCTCCATCGAGCAAACTCTGCGGGAAAACTTTCTAGCCATTCGTAAGCAGGAGGAAGCGCTTGGCAGGCCCATTCTCGCCCATTTGAATCACCCGAACTTCAGGTGGTCGGTATCTGCTGAAGTGCTGGCCCAAGTTCTTGAAGACAGGTTTTTTGAGGTCTATAACGGTCACCCAGTGATCAATCACATGGGCGACGAAACGCATCCCTCAGATGAAAAAATCTGGGACATTGCGAATACAATTCGCATCACTGAATTGGGCGCTCCTCCTATGTATGGAATCGCATCGGACGACTCTCATACCTACCATGGAGGTGACGTAGGCCCCGGTCGTGGCTGGATCATGGTCAAGGCACCGGAGCTCAGTCCGGAGGCATTGATTGGTGCGATGCGCGAGGGTGCTTTCTACGCAAGTTCCGGTGTCAGTCTCGAATCGGTTGATTACGACGCAGCGACCAGGACGCTCAGCATAAAAATTCAGCCGGATGGTGACGCAAGTTTTTCCACCCAACTGATTGGAACACGTCAAGGGATCGATCTTGAATCGTCTCAAGAAGACATCGGAGTGGTCTTTGAGGAAAGCATAGGACTTGAGGTGCGGTTTCAGATTCCAGAGGACGCTCTCTATGCGAGAGCAACCATCACCTCGTCGCGCCCTCACCCTAGTCCGTCCTTCAAGAACCAGCGGCAACAAGCGTGGGTTCAACCAGTGGGCTGGCGTTGATTTTTGATGGTAGCACCCTACGGCACGTGGCCTTTAAAGGAGTCGCTTCGAAGCATTGATTGCATCAGGTTCTCGCCCCAGGTCAAGACAGGAACTCAGTGTCGCATTTCTGGCTGCACTGTTGTTTTTGAGGTGCCTTTTGTTTTTAGCACCGAGAGATATCATCGAAGTGGTGTGAGGCTTGTGGGAATGCGATATTCAGGCAGATTGTAATGGAAGGGTCAGGGCAGCAGGCTTGAGGGCTTTCGGGGCGAGGTGAATAAAAAACTAAGTGGTGCAGAGAACAGCAAAAATTGGTCATCAAAAAAGGAGAGCCTTTGTTACGGTAGTGATCGTGGGCCTGGGTTTTCTGTCTGGGGTAGTCGGTGCTGGAAAGGCTGACACTCCCAGCAAAGAAAGTGTCCCGAAAAAGTTTGAGCCGAAGCATCATTCATGGATGCTCAATGTTCCGGAGCCGGTTCTCGGCGATATCCCCTCACTCCCACCCTGTCACGTAGTCTATATCGCGAGTTGGAGTAAGTTCATCGATGTCGGCTTCGCATCGATCACTTTGACCCCGAAAGTCGACGAAAGAAGGCTCAGGCACACCCTCGGATTTCTTAATCCTTCGGTGGCAAATAAGGTGAATGACAACCTCATCATGGGCGTGGCGAACGCTAGCACACAAGGGCCGGTGCGCTTCCTGTGGAGCTACGACTGTGATGTTTTTTCTGTTTTTGATCCGGCGAAAAAACAATCCTGTCGCCTTGCATTTTAAGGAGGTTCAAGACGAGAGGCGTATTGATTTTTATGGTGAGTTCGGCCGCAATCGTTTTCGTTCCTACCGGAATCGGGGATTGGCTCTCCAGAGAGAGGGAGTCCAGCCAACCTCGTTAACGTTTAAGAACATTCCCAAGCCGCTTGACCTGCTTTCGAGTATTCTCTACTTCCGAAGCCTACCTTTGAATGTGGGAGACGAGATTCAGTTGGTGAGTTGCCCGAATGAGCATCCGTATCTCGTGATTATCACGGTGGAAGCTCATGAAGAGCATGAGCTGGAAGGGAAGAAGGTTCCGTCGATCAGGCTGAGGATGGCTATCAAGTCTGTTGAGAAAGATGGAAGTCTCTCAGCCCACAAAAAATTCAAGACGGCGACGGTCTGGGTTGAGAAGAATCGTCATCGTCTCCCTCTGGAGATCCGGGCGGAGGTGTTTGTCGGGAGCGTGACAGTGATTATGAAGTCCTACAAAGAATTGAACGTCAGAAAGCCGAAGATTTCTCTGGAAGCAGAGCAGGTGGGGTTACACTGATTAGCAGGAGAAGGTTGGCAAGAGCGACGTTCTTTAAGAGAGAGATAAGCACCATCCAGTCGAGGAACGATGGAAAGGGGAAAGGAAAAGTAGCCCGTGATTTGATCCGCAGTGATCGTAAGAAAGTTACCGTGCCCTGTGATCAATGGTCTTGAGGAGGCATTGCATCCGCTCGGGGTTTTGATCTCGCAAAGTAAAGTATGGTACGCCTCAAGCATTCTCGCGGATTTGCAGGGGTTTGCGGGCTGTTGGAATAAAAAAACAGATGCTTTTGATAAAAAAAAGAGTGCCTCGCATGCTCCGTCCCGGCCTCAGTTTTGGTATTGCGCTGGTAGCGGCTGGATGTCTGATGGGATGCGCTGAGTTCCATTATTACGATCAGGCTCTACGCGGTCATCTTGACGTGATGGAAAAGAGCCGTCCCCTTAAAGAGGTGCTGCAACAACTTGAGAATTCGAAGGAAAATGGCACACACGAAGAGTATCAAGCCCTCGAGAAAATTCCAGAGATCCTCCGTTTTGCCGAGGATGAGATGGGGTTGCCCAGTGGCAGAAGTTATAAAACTTACGCGGACCTTGGTCGTCCTTACGTCGTATGGAACGTGTTTGCCGCAGAGGAATTTGATCTGCAGCCCATAAAGTGGTGGTATCCGCTGCTCGGGCGCCTCGCCTACCGTGGGTATTTTTCTGAGGAGGAAGCGCAGGCCTATGCGGAGAAGCTCAAGCAGCGGGGTTTGGATGTCATGGTAGCAGGGGTCGATGCGTATTCCACACTCGGGTGGTTTGGGGACCCGCTCCTCAATACCTTTATCGATTTGAAGCAGCCTGCTCTGGTCGCGTTTCTTTGCCACGAATTAGCGCATAGAAAGCTTTTTTTCCCGGGCAATACAGCCATCAGCGAAGCTTTTGCGACAGTGGTTGAAGAACAGGCGCTGGAGCGGTGGATTGCACTTAAAGAGATCAAGGGTGGAGAGCTTCAAAATTATAAAAGAAAGCAGCAGGTGATAAACCAGGTGCACGCTGAATGGGAGATGGCGCGGAGGCATCTGGAAGATCTGTATGCCTCTGGTCGCTTTTCAGATGCTGCAGGGATACGCGTGAAAAAAAGACGGATTTTTAAGACGTTGGAGGAGCGTTGTATTGCTCTTGTGCGCCCGATTTCCCGCCAGGCAGCGCGCAGACTTTCCGATCTGCCCTTTAACAACGCGAGATTGGCGATGCTAGGAACCTATCACGGGATGGTGCCGCCGTTACGTCGCATCCTGATGGAAGAGTGCGGCGGCGACCTTCACTTGTTTTACCGGGAGATGAAAAAAATAAAGCAGGGGAAAAGGCCTTTTCCGGAAAGCAGTTATCCCCGCGCTGCTCACTTTCCGACGTCGACCTTAAAAAAGTCGCGCAGGACCTTTCGGTAAACTTTGCGTTTAAAAGCAGGGAGCCACCGCAAATCAAACTGGTCGGGGAAAATCCACCGGAAATTCTGAAATTCTGCTCCTTTTTTTCCGAGATCGATATCCGAATCGCTGCCGTGAAAGAGGCAGAGATAATAGACTTGTTTCTGGCCGTGAAATTTGCCCCATTTGAGTTTTTCATCAGGGAATCGGTAGCGGTAACCGCTCTTTTTCTTCAGGATCGAGAGGTGCTTTTTTTTGACTCCGACTTCCTCTCTAACCTCTCGAAAAAGTGTCTGTTTCGGTGTTTCATTTTTATCAACGCCTCCCTGCGGAAACTGCCATGCTCCTTTTTTTCCGCTGCGTTCACAGATCAGGATACGCGAATCCTTCTGGACAAGGATGGCGGCGACGTTGGGACGGTAGACTGGCATGCTCAAGCGAATGTGTTGCTTCCTCGGAGTGTCGCAACTATTAAGGTGTCTATGGCAAAAGTTCCTTCTCGACGCTACGTTTTTCGTTGGCTTTTAGGAATTGTTGCTTGTTGGACCCTGGGCGTGCAGGCAGTGAGGTTTTTTGATGTAGAAGGTCAGGTTCATCGCAAGCAAGAGGTTTTTATCGAGGCCTTCAAAGGGCGTGATTGGAAAGACCTCGCCGGCATGGTGTCCCTGCGCTATTCAGACCGCTGGGAGCTTGATGCGAAGGAAATGGTAAAGGTCCTCAAGTGGTTGCGGAGTCACTTTCTCTTTCTAGACATAGAAATCAGCGAATCGGCAGAACTGGTTCTTGACGAGACAGGGGAGCAGGCATTTGCCGTGCTTCGGCATGGAATGCGAATCGAGGGTCGGGGGAGCCCTGTGGCTCAGGAGGCGATGGCGAGAACGAGTGCACTGGTGGAGCCGTTTGTTTTTCGCTGGAAGAAAGAGGGGGTTTGGCCGGGTTCCTGGCGCTTGTTGTCGATCGATCAGGGGGAGCTGAGAGTCTCGCCAGAGGAGATTGAGATGGTTCTGAATACGAAAGAATTCTATTGAACAGGATCCTTCAGATCTTTAGTCTTCCGAGATGAAGAGACATTCTGCACGCACCCTTCGTTTGATGATCTGTTGTTTGAGTTGTTTCGGGAGTGCGCAGGGCCTGACTCAGGGAGGGCTTCCTGGAGAGAGAGGAGGTGGCGAGGCGAAAAAGACCGAGGTTCCAAGTAACTCAAAAGGTGACGCCAATGAGGTGGAGGGCTACCGCCATCTTTGGGAGGCACGCATGCAGGGCGGGAACTACCTGGTGCTGGTTAACAAAATCTCGTTTGTTTCGAAGCACGAATATGTTTCAGACGGTGTGGCGCGTGTGGTGGAGGTTACCATCGCTTCAGCGGGAGCTGCTGTCGCGCGATTTTACTATCTGGAGCCGGTAACGGAAGGTTCTTCAGGTGCTCTTTCCGGTGCGCAAAATCCCTTAGATAAAATCCAAAGCCTTGGAAAAGAAGGAGCTCGGCGCGCAGGGCTTGAGGATCAACTCTTTGACGTGGTAAAGAACTACCCGGCTACCACGCATGCCCGCACGGTGGAGTATCGACTGCGCTCGGAAGGGGCAGTCGATAGCCTCTATAGAAATCTGGCCAGAACGATGGCCAGTGGTAAGGGAAGGGTATTCAGGGAATCGGAAGAAGAATAGAGGTTCGCGTCTTTTGGCAGCATGTTTTTGTGTCAGGCTCACTCCTGGTTCTTCAGCTTTGGGCGCTCCTTCGCGACGAGCACGCAATGGATGTTCATGCCAGAGCAGATTCCTGATCTGAACTCATCGCTGGTCATGATCAAAAAGATCATGCTCGTAACCTGCCGTTCCTTTTGGGGGTTCAACATTTTCCTGGCACCACGCTCTCGCAGTAATACCAGCCTGAAGACGAAACCAGCGGGAGAAGTAGTTTTTATCCGGAAATCCAGTGAGCTGCGCGGTTTCCTGCACAGAATGTCCCGCCCGGAGATAATGCTGCGCTCGCTTGAGAATTTTTTGTGAGCGATACTGTCCAACGGTTAGACCGGATTCTGATTTCAGTCGACGGTTGAGGTTGTCCTGCTGGTAGCCAAGCCGTTGAGCGATCTCGGCGATTTCCATACGCTCTCCTCCCGGCCGCTCGAGCAACCGATCAATCATTTTGGAAATAGGTTTCGGACCGGCAGCATGGCGGCTACCTGTGGGAGAGGCAATGCAGCCGAGCGCTTTTAGGACAGGGTCGAGTATGTCGCAGATGGCACCAGCAAGTCTGAAACGAAGAGCAGGGGATTCGATGTGAAGATTTCGAAACATGGCTGCAACTCGCGCTTTGACTTCTGATAGGTTCGGGGCTGTGAGATCGCTTCTGGTGGTGGAGGGGCGTAGATTCTCTGGAAGGTCGAGGTCGAGGACGAGGCAAAGAGAGGGGGCTTTTACTGAGTTAACGAACATATGTGGTGTCCCGGCAGGAATAAGGAAAACTGCGCCGGGTTGCCCGCTTTGTCTCCTGCCTCGGATATCGATTTGACACCTGCTCTGGAGGCAGACAATCAACTGCTCGTAGTCGTGCGTGTGGGTGGCGGGAAGATTTTCCGGAATCTGACTATTGAGGCGAAAGCCGCGGACGACGAGTCCCATCACTCTGAGGTCGAGATCACTGAGAAGTAGTGGTCGATAGTGTTTCATCGCGAGGCCTCCATCGATAGAATGCGTGATAGGAGGTCAGATGAAAAGGATAGAATCCAGATCCCGGAATTTTGATCCTCCTCAAATGCTTCATGCCCGGAATGATGGAGAAAGCACCTGAGATGTATCAGCTTACATGGAGCAGCTTGCTTCCATGATGGGATGCATGTCCAGAGTGAATTGGAGGTACGGCCGTGGTGATTTGCTCGATGCCATTCCCTGAGAGATCCCTGAAAGGGGCGCATCCACAGGAGGAGAGTTGTGGATCGAAGAGCAGGAATTATTCAAGTCTCCGCAGCCCTGTGCCATGGAAAGATTTTTTATTCCGCAAGCTCCCAACGATTCTGCGTGCAAAGAGAGGCAATCTGCCTAGGATCTCAGGGAGGTGGTAACATTAGCAATCGCAAGCCAGAAAGGTGGCGTCGGGAAGACAACAGTCAGCGTGAATCTCGCTTATGCGATGGCACGCAGGGGCTGGCATACCCTTTTGCTTGATTCCGATCCACAAGGCTCGGTGGGGCTTTCTCTCTCAAGGAAAGCACAGGAACGCTTTGGTTTTTATGACGCAGTCTATTCAAATCACGATGTAGAGAGGCTGGTTCAACCGACGCGGCTGCCAGAATTAAAGATTTTAACTTCCGGTCAAAATCTTAGTTTTTTTGAAGGGTCAGGGTCTCCGGAACAAGAGGCAGGTAAAGTGGCTGATGTCTTCGGTAACTTGGAGAGGCGAGGCTTCGATCTGATTGTGGCTGACACCCCAGCCGGGATGGCCGGTTTTACCGGACATATTCTAAAATGTTCGGATTTTGTTGTGGTCCCACAACAGGCTGAACCTTTGGGCGCGCGTTCCATCCCTTATGTTCTCACTGCTCTTCGTCATCTTCGGGATTCGGGTCATCAGGTGAAGCTCGCCGGAATTCTCCTGACCATGATGCAACAAGGGTCGGAAGCGTGCGAGGCGGTGGTGTCGGAACTCCGAGACCTCCTGCCAGCCGAGTTTCTTTTTCGTGACATGGTTCCGAGGGATGTCGATTTTCTTGAAGCGAGCGCACGGGGCGTGCCTTTAGGACTCTTGCGGGATATCGCTCCCTCGGGTGCTTTGATTTTTGATAAACTTGCTGCGGAACTCGAAACACGGGTAAAGTTGAGAACAGAAGACCATGGATACGATCGGAAGACACACACGCCGCTTATGGATTGATCCCAACAGCATCAGCAGCTTGTTCGACGGGCTTGGTGGTGCGGCTGAAGATCAGGACACAGCGCATAAGGATGCCTATGGAAGAATATTGGGAGCAGAGACGGCTTTCGATTTTCTGACCGAGGAGGCTGTGAGCGCTCCCGTCGTTGTTCCTGCTCGAGTTTCTGAGGTTTCGCCCGAGATTCAACTGCGGCTTAATGAGCGGCTGGCGAGAATTCGTTCTTTGGCGACTGAAAGCGGTGCGATCGTGGGCAGGTCAGTAGACAAGACTCTGGAATCCCGTGGCGAAAAAAATGTGAAGCGTGGCGCTCATTCACCTCATGCTAAAGTCGCTAAAGTCGCTAAAGTCGCTTTAGGTACGGAGACAGGGTCCTGGCTAGCTCCGGACCAGAGCGAGAAGACGCAGGGGGATTCAGAGTATTCTAATGACGCGCACGATTCGGCTGGGTATAGCGGTGAGGAGAATGTGGCTTCGGATTGGGCTGCTGGGAGAGGGGGATGGGGAGAGCGAGGAAAAAGGGTTACCCTAGAAAATGGGGCAACCAAGCAACCTGCGGATGATGTTTCGCCATCGATTCAAGATGAGAAGATTCCGGTGAGCGACCTAGCGGAGATTGCGACCTTTTCTCCTTCACAAGAACTTCTCTGGGGAAGGTTCGAGGAACTAGGTGGGTGGATTTTTAATGAGTTCGGGATCAATCAATTCGCGGTCATCGACGAGCAGGGCGAATCGATCGAAGTCCGTGGGCTCGAGCGTGAGAGGCTGGAGGATACGGGAGATCTTGCTCTGCTTTTTCAGCGTGGACGGCGAGCCATAGGAAATACGGAGACTGGAATCCATCTTGCGACGGCGAGAGGGGCTGGCGAGTACTTTTGTGTGATCAATTGCTCCAGTGAGAGGTTTCCAATATGTATTGGCTTGCTCACGGCTGAGAGGATTTCGTTTCGCAAGATGCTCCTTATTGGCAGTGCTCTGGAAAAAACCCTGACCCAGACCGGAGGAGAAGAGTAGGAAAGCGATGGCAAGGGTTGCTGCATTTCGCCTGGGAAGATGGTTGAGTATTGCCATTCTCCTGTTCTGGGGGGTGATGAGCGTTGCCCATGTGAGGCGCGTGTGGTTTCCAGTCGAGGTGTCGAGTGAAGGTCCACCCGCCGAGGAACTTTTTTTACGATTTCTTACCCTGGAAGATCCGAATCATACCTTCGGAGTGTTTTGCCAAGATCGTCAAATCGGGCGGGCGATTTTTTCCAGTCGTATGCTCCCCGACACAGTCATGGGGTCGGGGCGCCGAGAGCTCAGTTTTCAGGGAACGGCAAATCTGCCGGAATCCATTCCCGGAAATGATGGAGGTGAGGCGCTGACTGTGGACCTGGAGTCAACCATTCGAGGCGCGGAGGAAGTCGAGGCCGTGGAATTTATCGCCCGGCTATCAAACAGTGATCTCCGGCTCGAGGTGAACTTTGCAGAGTCTGGGTTGCCAGGGAATTCACAGAGAGATCATAACAATGAAGAGTTAGAGCAGCTTCGTTACCAGATCTACCAGAGCGGCGAGGTGTTACTGGATAGCGCCAAAGCGGGCGGGAAACTGGCTCCTTCTCTTCTCTGGCTTGAGCCTGCATTGAAGGCTGAGCTTGCGCGCCGCGAATCCAAGAGGGCGGGTGGCCGAGGCAGGGTGGGTTCCAAAGGAGTGAAAACTCGTATCGCTTTTGAGAAGCTAGCCGGCCGGCAGCGATTGATCTACGTGCTCGAACCAGATCTCAAGATGGAGCCAATTCCCTTTGAGATTCACTTGACCGAAGGAGGCGAGATTGTGAGGGTGCGGATCTTTGAGGAAGTCGAACTGCGCTCGATTATTCTGACCATGGGGAAGTAAGTTAATATTCGAAGGATAGCTTTTTATGATCGAAATCAACAACCTTACCATGCGCTTTGGAGAGCTGACCGCGGTGGATGATCTGAACCTGACGATTCCCCAGGGCGAACTCTTCGCATTTCTAGGCCCGAATGGTGCTGGGAAGACGACCACCATCAAAATGATCACCGGGTTACTTCGTCCGGTGGAGGGATCTGTGAAGATATGCGGTTATGATCTGGCCAGCCACCCCTTGGAGGCGAAGTCATTGCTTGGCTATGTTCCGGACGTTGCAGTCTTTTACGAAAAACTGACCTCACGGGAATTCCTGCGGTTCATCGGTGATCTTTACGCGATGCCTGTCGCGGATTCTGATCGGATTTCAGGTGATTTGATGGAGCAGTTTGGTCTCTGGGAGTTTGTTAATGAAAGGATAGAAAACCTCAGCCACGGAACCTGTCAGAGGCTAGCCATTGCTGGGGCACTGCTTCACGATCCTCAAGTCATTGTGATTGACGAGCCGATGGTCGGCTTGGACCCGATCCATGCCCGAGTGGTGAAAGATGAGTTCCGAGCACGGGCGGAAGCCGGAGTGACGGTGCTGATGTCTACACACCTTCTGAATGTCGCGGAGGAGCTGGCGGGGCGACTTGGGATCATGTCACGGGGCAAGATGGTGGCTCTGGGGACTCCAGCTGAGGTGAGAGAGGAGGCGGGTGGCGCTGGGCTTGAGGAGATTTTCCTCAGCAAGGTCAACCTGGGAGAGGAAGTTGTTTCAACTACAGATGCAAGCAATTGACTTCTCAAAGAAGGATCAAGCTGGCTGGAGCCTGTCGTTCATGGCAGGGAGTTGCTCCTTAGGTGTGGCTTAGGTTCCCAACATTTCCTCAAGAACATCGATGATTGGGAAGTAAAGCTGGTTATTGCCGGCCTGTTCCAACTGAGCGCAGACGTGAGCGCTCCGACGATCTCTGGTGGCAGGAATGAGGTCCTCGACCAGATGATCGCCAATTTCGACCCGGGTAGCGATGAAAGGAATGCCGACGTCTCTGCGGAGGACAAAGAAGCCCCGAGTCGTGCGGAGCGTGAGGACGCCGATGGTAGATGAGGCGTCGTCACTCTCGAGCAGAAGGGGTACTGACCTGCCATCTTGAGACCGAAACTGCATCTCACCAGCAGGGGAAAGTCCTGCCCTTTGAGCGATCCAAGCGGCAAGCATGAGGGCGGGAATTTTCCCTTTCGTGCCATGAACGATCGAGATCTCTGAGAGGCTGGGAAGTTCTGCGAGCGAGATTTTATCATCAAAGCAGTCGGAGAGGGCTCGTCGCATCTTATGGCTTCGCGACCACGCAAGGTCATTGGTGGAGAAGCGAGAGCTTCCGTCTTGATGGGCTTTCTTCAGGCGAGCGAATCCAGCGAGCGGATCCGACCAGTCTGCGCTGTCGATGACAAGGCGATCGATGACACTGAAAAGACGGTCTTCAAAATTGTCATTGAGTTCGCCCTGCCACCAGAAAACCAGCGGAAGATCCGAATCGAGATGGGAAAACACGATATTCCGCACGTGCCGGTTGCCACCGCATTGGAGAAGAAAAGAGATCTGTTCAGAGCAAACTGATTTTCTTCCGCCACGAAGTTGACAGTGAGCGGTGATCCATGCCCGAACTGGCTTCTCCCCGAGATTACAGGTCTGGACGTTGTTGATCAGGATGGCACGGCAGGCATGTTCCTGAGTGATGGTGGCGAGAAGCACTGAGTTACTCTCAAGCGATTCAATTTCTTCGTTGTAGATGGCGAAGTTCATGAGCGATGCCCGTGTGCCGGCTTCATCTGCGGACCACAGCACTTGAAGTTCCTTATCGATATCCGATACGGGCACCTCATGACCGAGAGAAAGCGGCTCTGTTAATGGTGGGATCACTCGTAAGAAGACATTGCCTCGCATCATGGTTTTGTCATGTGGCAAGATACGGTCTCGTGGCAGCGGGCAAGCTATGGCAGAGTGCTGATTGTTCCCATGAATCCTCGAGTAAGTGTCATTCTACCATTCCGCAATGCTGCGGAGACGATCGGGCGCGCCTTGCGGAGTCTTCAATGCCAGAGCTTGCGAGAAATTGAGGTTCTCGCGGTGGATGACAGGTCGACGGATGCTGGGCCTGCTCTCGTCAGGAGCTTTCAAGCAGAGGACTCCCGAGTCAGGTTGTTCGAATCGAATGCCCCTCACGGCGTGGTGGCGGCTATCAATACCGCCTGGCCTTTGTGCAGGGCTTCTATGATCGCTCGGATGGATGCCGACGACGTTTCCTTCCCCCGGCGACTTGAATGCCAGCTGGATCTTTTTAATCGTGATCCGCTGCTCTCCTGTGCTGGCTGTCAGGTTGAGATTCCGGGAGCTGACGAGGGTTTTCTACGTTATCTCGACTGGTCGAATAGCCTTCTTTCGCCGGAGTCCATTGCCCGCGAGCGATTTGTCGAATGTCCGGTAGTGAACCCAACCATGTTCGCTCGAAGGGAGGTGTTGGAGTCGGTTGGCGGGCATGTCGATTCACCGTGGGCAGAGGATTACGATCTCTGGCTTCGTATTCTGGCCGCAGGTCACAGGGTCGCGAAGGTGCCTGAAATTCTTTACCAGTGGAATGATGACCGTCCAGGCCGACTGACACGAAGCGACCCGCGCTACTCCCGTGAGAATTTCATGCGGGCTCGAGCCCACTACCTGGCGAGTCTTCCTCAGGCGGAGCGTGGCTTCGCAATTTGTGGTGCGGGGCCAACTGGGAAGACGCTGGCAAGGTTTTTGCTTGAAGAAGGCGCGAGCGTTCTCTGGTTCCATGATGTCAGCAAGGGGAGGATCGGCGAGCGGATCGGGGGAATCAGGGTGCTGGGTGGCGCTCCGATTGCTTCCTCAGGACCGGGTCGAAACGGACCTGTTTTCCTTTCCTGTGTGGGCTCTCCAGGCGGGCGGGAACGTGTCAGGCGACTTCTTGAGGATGCAGGACAGGTGGAGGGACAGGATTTCTTCTGCTGCGCATAGCCAGACAACTCGGAAGCCAGGCTGTCAAGCTGGCACAACCTTGCAGACACCGGTGGGTTGGGGTAGGGAAATGCCATGGGACGCTATCAAGGTGAACAGGTTCTCGTAGTAGCCAGAGAACTGCTCGATCAAGTAGGGAGTTTTCAGGGGTTTCACGGCGATCCGACGGCGTATTTAGAAGCCTTTCTGGCGCAAGGAAATAATTACTACCTTGCGCGGGAGGACGCCGAAGAGGATCCCTCGCACAAGCAGATTATTCCCTATGCGATCTTCCACCACGAAGGACGCCTTCTTCACTACGTCCGAGGAGGAAGTTCTGGTGAGAAGCGACTCGCAGCCAAAGGATCGATCGGCATCGGTGGGCATATCAATACCACCGATGTCAGCGCGTCTGGTCTTGCTCACGATGCCTATCTGGCGGGCGTGGCGAGGGAAGTAGAAGAAGAGCTCAAAGTTTCCACTAGCTATCAGCAACAGGTGGTGGGGCTTCTCAACGACGACAGCAATGAAGTGGGCCAGGTGCACCTCGGTGTGGTGCACCTGTTTGATCTCGAGAGTGATGGCGTCAGCTCGAACGAAGATGCCATCACTGAGCTTGAGTTCCTCAGTCCGGGCGAGCTTCGCGAGCGTGCAGAGCGCTTGGAGACGTGGTCATCGATCCTGGTGGAGAATCTTGGGGAAATTCTCGGATAAGAGAAAAAGAAGAGCAGGGGACAAACCGTCTACTCTGTTTTGATCAGGCGTCGCTTGCGCTGAATGACACGAAGGAACTCTCCTCCCAGAGTCTCAAAGTGCCGTTTCTTTCGTATTTGAGGCTCGAGGTGGCAGGTGAATGTCAAGGTTTCTGACTTTCCCTCTGCGGTGACGGTGGCTTCGACTTCCATGTCCACCGGGCCGACGTCTTGCCATTTCCCTGGGTTCCAGACAAGGTCACATCCGAAGACTGTCTGCGCGATAGAGGGGTCGGTTGTCTGTCTGAACTGAATGGGATTCCCAAGCATCGAGTAGGGGACTGACTCAGTTTTTCCATAAGATGTGTGAAGTTTAATTTCACGGACAGTAAGGGTCTCGTGAAATCCCGGCTTGCCATGGGCAACGATATAGATCGCATATGGTCCAGAGGCGTCTTCAACCCCGGCGAAGTAGACGAGGGTGTTCAGGCTGAACTTCACTTTGCCGCCCACGGGAATAATTTTTGGAAACAGAGTGGCTCCATTGATCACGGGCATCGGCTTCTCCTCCGGGACAAAGGCCTCCTGGTTTGTCCAGATATTACCGCAGCCTGTAAGGAAGTATGCAGCAGCCACAGCTGCCAGGATGGCGGCGCAGACAGACGCTGGTTTTCTCTGGGTTTCTTGCAGATGAGTCATATGAAAGCTCTTAAGTTGTGCGTGATCGGTCGAGGGTATATCGCTCCATGAACGATGCTCAGCAAGTGCTTCCGTCCTTGCCCTTGGTCGGGGGTGATCCACATTCTTCGGGTCGACAATGATGAACGATCAGCTATCAGATTTATCAGAGAAAGGGTTCCGGGACATTGCCCCACCTCCTCCCGTCTGGGATCAGTCTGAGATTCTTCTTTGTGCTGCGGGAAGTCTCGTGTTTCTGGTGTTCACCTTCGGATTACTCCGATGGATGCGTTTGTGGAGAGGGCGTCCGCGTTTTCCTCGTCTACCTGGTGACCCAGGCCGTCGAGCGGTTCTTGAGCTCGAAATGCTTGAATCCGAGCTTGATATTCTATGCTGTGGTGAGGTAGCGGCGCGGGCGAGTGATGCGCTTCGCTGCTTTCTCCATCGCGAGCATGGAATGCTGGCATCCTTCGAGACCAGCGAAGAACTGGCGGGAGAAAGCGCGGAAAATCAACCCCCTGTTCCTCCTGGTGTTACTCCTTTTGTGGCGTGCTTAAAAGAGCTCGACGCACTTCGTTTTGGCCGATCAGATGTATCTGGGCAGGAAGCGCGCGAGGCCCTCAAGGATGCTCTGAAACTTCTCAATAGTCGGGAATCGCACTCTTTGAGCAATGGAAAGCAGGGCGCAGGGAGGGGGACGGGGAAGGGGACGGTGAAGCGTCCCTATGAACTTCCCCTAAGTCAAAATGGTGGCGAGAGAGAAGGCGAGGTGGCCCCGGGTTGATGGTGGATGGTGCAGAACAGCTGGCTTTTGCGTATCCCTACCTGCTCTGGCTGCTTGCCGGAGTGCCCTTGATTCTATTCATGCGAGGAAGGCGGGGGACCGATTCGGTAGTCGGCTTCCCAGGGACTGCTGTGCTGGCGCGCCTGATGAGAGCCAAAAAAAGACGCCTCGGCCCGTACGGGATGTTTCTTCTAGCGACTTCTCTTTCCTGCGGGATTCTGGCTCTCGCGCGTCCCCAGCGCTTACGCAGTCACGAGACGGTAAAGGCCAGCGGAGTGGAGATTATCCTCGCGGTCGATGTTTCTATTTCGATGGGGATCGAGGATTTCACTATCGGTGGCCGAAGAGTCAACCGTCTCATGGCGGCTAAAAAGGTAACTCGGGACTTCGTCAGTGGGCGCGTCAACGATCGGATCGGCGTGGTTGCTTTTGCAGGGCGTCCGTACATTCCAAGTCCACTCACTCTTGACCATGACTGGGTGCAGGAGAGTCTCGACCGGCTTGCTTTGGGGCTTGTTGAGGATGGAACCGCAATTGGATCAGCGATCGCTGCCGCAGCTCGCCGGCTTGATCAGCAGGAAGCCAAGAGCAAGATCATCGTGCTTCTTACCGATGGAGCGAACAACTCTGGCGATCTCACGCCTGAGACTGCTGCGGAGCTTGCCCGCACGCTAGGCATCCGGATTTACACGATCGCTGTGGGAACTGCAGGTCGCCATCCGATTCCGTTGCCCGGTGGAGGGAGAACGATGGCAATTCAGCAGGAGTTTGATGAAGAGACACTCAGGGAGATCGCGGCCATAGGAGAAGGCGCTTTCTTTCATGCTCAGGACACCGGCAGTCTCGAGGAGATTTTCGAACGTATCGACGGATTGGAGAAAAGTGAGCTGATCAGACGCAGGGTGGTGGACGCGAAAGATCTTTTTCATTGGTTCGTGGGTGGGGCAGTTGCTTTGGGTCTTCTCTATCTTATATTTCAAGAAAGCCGCCTGAGGGGCGGTCGCTGAGCTTGTAAAATGATTGAACCAACGCCTCTGACTTTTGCCCATCCCGGGTGGTTCTGGCTCAGCCTTGTGGTGGCGCCCCTGGTTGTTCTTCGCCTCCTTTCACGGGTCGGGCAGCGTAAAGCTCTTGATGCCTGGGTGGCGCAGCGTCTGCGGCAGGGGCTGGTCAGAGAGGCCTCTGCTGCTTTTGGGTGGGTCGTTTTCAGTCTTCAGCTGATCGGGATTTTGCTCATGATTACGGCTCTTGCCCAGCCTCTTTATGGCGAGAAGGAGCTCGTGACAGAGGCTGAGGGAAGAAATGTGATGCTTGCTCTCGACGTCTCAAACAGCATGCTCGCTGAAGATGTAAAGCCGGATCGCCTGGCGCGAGCCAAGCTGGCTTGTCAGGATTTAATTGAAGGCCTATTCGGCGAGAGGGTCGGGGTGATCGCCTTTGCCGGGCGCGCCTTCCTCCAGGCTCCGCTTACTGTCGACCATGAGGCAGTTCTTGAGACAGTAAGGCAACTTGATACTTCTACCATTGCCCGCGGCGGCACGAACCTTGCAGAGGCCATTTCCCTGTCCGTGGAGACCTTTCGGAAATCGGGAGCTGCCAGTAACGGGTTGATTATTTTCAGTGATGGGGATGAACTGGAGGGAGAGGCGCTCGATGCGGCTCGAAAAGCGGTAGAGGAAAACGTCAGAATCATCACAGTGGGTGTCGGAACCGAGTTCGGATCGATTATTCCTGACCCGGATGCACACCAGCGGGGCGGCGAACCATTCGTAAAAGACGAGCGAGGTCACGTCGTAAAGTCTCAGCTCGGGGTTGCAGTTCTCCAGGCTCTTGCTCAGGCGGGTGGTGGCTTCTATGTTACTCTGGGAAGTAAGGGATTGCCGATCGAGAGAATTGCTGCTGTTCTGGAAGATCTGGAAGCCCAGGTCTACGAAGGGTCGGATCGGACAGTCCCGATCGAGCGCTACGCATGGCCACTCGTTCTGGGAATGTTACTGCTCCTTTTAGCAGAGATATTAAGACTGATTCATGGACAAAAATCAGGTTTTGGGTCGCCAGGTAGTGACCATTTCTCTGGCAATCAACCAGCGGTCGGACGGCCAGCTGGGATGGCGGGTCTCCTTCTTTTTGCTCTTCTCAGCTTACCACGGCCGGTGGCGGCGGATGATTCGGTGCTCGGTGCATACAAGGCTGGGGATTTCGAGTCAGCGAAGGCAGGGTATGAGCAACGTCTAGCTGAAGGCTGGCGTGGATTTCAGGAGGCAAAGCTCCAGATTGGTCGGGGCGCTGCGGCTTACCAGCTAGGAGATTACGAGGCCGCGGGTGAGGCTTTCGGTGAGGCATTGAAGTCGAATGATCGGAAGCTTCAGGCCGACGCACATTACAACCTGGGGAATACGCTGGCTCAGCAAGGGGTGGCCATCGAGGCGGAGGTCGAGAAAAAAAAAGAGCTCTGGGACGCAGCCGTCGAGCATTACGAGTCGACCTTACAGTTGCTTCCAGAGCATTCGGATGCGGCGCATAACCGAGGCCTGGTGCAGCGAATGCTCGAAGATATCCCGCCACCGGAAGAGCAGGAGTCAGAGAAGGAGGAAAAAAAACAAGAAGATCAGGAGCATGCTTCTGATCAGGAGGAGCAGGAGGAGGAGCAGGAGGGTAATGAAGGCGACGAGGAGCAAAAAGACCAGGAGCAAGACCAGGAGCAGGACGAGTCTGAGAATTCAGAAGAGCAGGAGGAGAAAGATGGAGAAGATGAGCCGTCTGATAAAGAAAACGGCGAGCAAGAGGATGCCTCAGGTGAGCAGAAAAAAGAAGGCGACGAGCAGAGTCCATCCTCACAGGACGAGGGTGGCGATGAGGAAAAGAAGGAGCAAGGTAATTCTGGAGGTCAGGAGAACCAGCAGCCTGCAGAGGGATCAGAGGGCGAAAAGACTCCGGAGGGTGATCTCGACGCGCTCGGTGGTAGCAGTGATGAAGAAGAAGACGGAAAGGAACATGCGGAGCAGCAGGATGGCATTTCAGGGATCGCTGATCAGGAGAACACGGAGACCGGTTTCAGTCCGTCGCGTGCACGTGCCCTCTTGCGCGCCTTCGCGGATGAGGACATGAATGTCCGCCCGGATCAACCAAGGCCTACCAATGAGCGCTACAAAAACTGGTAGATTATCTTTTGGGAGGGCCTTTTACGTCCTTCTTATGCTGGCAGTGGTGACTCCTGCAGTCTCGGGACAGGTGGGGGCTGGAGACGACACGGTCAAGGTCACCGCGACCATCGAGCCAACTCTCCTAAGTGTGGGAGAGAAAGCCATTTATCGTATCGTAATTACAGGAAAAGCCACGCTCGAGGAGCTCCCGAACATCAAGGCTCCGGACGCTCTCGAATTTGGTTCTCCGTCACGGCGAAAAGACGTCAATATCGTCAATGGAAAAGTTTCCGTTCGAGGGGCACTCTCTTATGTCATGAGACCGAGCGAGGCTGGCGATTTTGAGATCCCCGCTCAGATCCTCAATGTCGATGGCAAACGTTACACCACGAATCGGGTGAATCTAACCGTGAAGCCGGGAAGAAAAAGCGGCTCGGCGTCGCAACCAGCTCCCGTAACTCCGCCCAGAGGAAAAAAGATGGGGAATGCCTCAGATTCTCAGGAGAAGGAGAACGACCTGCGCCCATTTCTGAGAATGGAGGTGGGCAAGACACGTTTTTATGTGGGAGAGATTGTTCCACTCAGCATTACCCTTTTCACGCACAGCGCGACTCCGCTTCGGAACGTGGGTGCTCCAAGCCTGGACCGTGCAAACTTCGTGCTTCGCGAGTTTCCAAGACGTCCGGTGATGCAGGTGGCCGAAGCAAAAGGGGCAACCTATTACGCCAGCACCTACTCGTCCTCGTTGTCAGGGATCCGACCCGGAAATGTCACTCTCGGTCCTGCAAGTGTCGAGTGTATCCTTCAAATTCCAGATCAGCGTTTCGGCCTCCACCCGTTTCTTAATTTTGGCAGCACGAAGAGGTTTCGCGTATCAGGTGAAGCTATAGAGCTTACCGTGTTGCCGCTGCCCACTGAGGGACGGCCTGCGGGATTCGGTGGACTGGTCGGGCAGTTTTCACTTTCTGCGGAGGCCACACCGACTCAGCTCGCAGTCGGTGATCCTGTTTCTTTGACGCTTACACTCCAAGGCCGGGGAAATCTCGATGAGGTTACGCCCCCTGAGATGGCAGAATCCGGAGGATGGAAAACCTATCCGCCAAGTGTCCTGGGAGAATCCGGAGGCGATGCACACGGCGATCGACGCATTAGCTTCAACCAGGTGCTCATTCCCATGAGCGTGCAGGAACAAATCCCTCTCTTTTCGGTTCCTTACTTCGATCCAGTCGCAAAAAAGTATATTGTCCTGCAAAGCGATCCGATTAAAATCGAGGTATCTGAGGCAGCTTCTCCCGGCCTGGGAGCGGGTGGCGGCGGCACGGTTTCATCAAATGATTCCGGAGTACATCCTGCTCGGCCGGTGGCGACTCTGACTGACATCGTGGAGTATGGCGGCCTCGGTTTGGCTGTGGCTCCACCCCATGCCGGGAGTCCTCCACATCTGCGTTCGTGGTTTTTCATCTGGCAGGTCATTCCTGCTTTTCTACTCCTTGTTTTCCTCCTGGGAAGTCTTCGAACCGGTGTTTCCAGTCTCATGAAAAGAAAAAGAGACGCCGAGGGAGAGGTGAGGAGGGGTATCGCGCAACTGAGAGATTTTCGAGGAGATTTCAGGGATTTTCTCTCGCTGGCAGCAGGACTTGCCAGAAAGATGGATGCCAGCTATGGCGGCGAGGCTACCAGAAGTATTATTTCGGAGTATGAAACCTTGCAGTTTGGAGAGTCAGACAATGCTGCGGAAAAGCGGCCTATCGATGACGGGGAGAAGCAGAAGGTGATTGCTCTGCTTGAAAAAGCGGCGGCTGATGGCGCAAATGAGGGCAAGGCGTCATGAAGAGGATGAAAGCAATCAAAGTCGGGCGGGAGCCTGCGATACGCCGGTGTGAAAAGCGTTCTTTTCCGAGTATCTGCTGCATCAGTATTCTGGTGTGGGCGGTTTTTTTCTCCCTGACGATTCAGGCTGCCTCTCAGGAGGAGACTGCCATGACACACTACGCCCGAGCCGTCGAGAGCCTGCGAGCGGGGAAAGCCTCCGAGGCCATCGATCAGTTGCAGCAGACCATCGTCAGTCACGAGCGCGTCACCGATGTCCTGGCACTGCAGATGGGTAATGCCCACGTTCTGGAGGGCAATGCCGGCAAAGCAGTCCTCTGGTATGCTCGTGCCCTGCGAGCGAACAGAGGAATGGTCGAGGCACGTCAGAACTTTGGAGTGGTGACACGTAGAACGGGTGCTCTCGCCTTCGACGACGGATGGCCATCGTCGCTGGTGCCTTTTGTTTCGCCCGCTCTGATCGCCATGATCTCAGCGCTTCTCTTCTGGGCCGCGTTTCTTCTTCCCAGCTACAGGATCTGGGTCGCGTTTCGGCGAGAGGTCACTCTTCCTTCGGTCACACGGCTGGTTGTTCTTCCTCTCTGCCTTGTCCTTCTTTCCTTCGCAGTCTGGAATCTGGTCTATCTGCGACTACTTGCTGCCAGGTCGGGGGTTCCAGGTGATGCCATCGTGATCAGTCCAGGCACAGCCCTGCTTGCTAAGCCAGATCCGGTATCGGCAAAGCTGATCGAGTTGCCGCCCGGAAGCCAGCTAAAAATTCAGTCTCCCCGTGCTCCGTGGGATTATGTCGAAGCTCCCGGTGGGTTACGTGGGTGGGTTCGTTCCGGTCTGATCGAGACCATAGAGCTTGCCGATCCTGTCCCGTCCACGTAGATAAAGGCGCATCCCCTTTTTTATCCGTAAACTTCTAAGACCTCAATTTTCCGATGTCCGATCTCCTCAATGCTCTCAACTGGCGCTACGCCACAAAAAAGTTTGATCCCCAAAAGCCCCTTGCTCCTGAAAAGCTCGCGAGACTCCTTGAGGCGCTGCGCCTCTCCGCCTCCTCATTCGGGCTGCAGTCGTGGAAATTTGTGGTGGTCGAAGACCGGGAAAAGAGAACTGCTCTCGTCGAGCACAGCTGGAACCAAACCCAGGTTGTGGATGCCTCAGCACTGATTGTTTTCTGTCGTCCTACCACCTTTAAGATAGCGGAAGTTGATCGTCTCATTGCCTTGACCGCAAGTGCCCGGGGGGTGGATGAGTCAGGCCTCGAGGGGTATGCAGGAATGATGAAAGGTTTTCTCGGGAACCTTGATGCGACGGCGCTGCGTCATTGGATGGAGAACCAGATTTACCTCGCTCTGGGCAACCTGCTTTCCGCCTGTGCCCTTGAAGAAGTGGACGCCTGTCCGATGGAGGGATTCTCTGCTGAAAACTACGACGAATTACTGGGTCTCGGAGACCTTGGGCTCGCCTCGGTTGTTCTCTGCCCGGTCGGATATCGCTCGGCCGATGACGCCTACGCCGGCCTTACTAAGATCCGCTATCCGGCCGAGGAGGTGGTTGTTCGGATTTAGGGGGTGGATGCTACGCAGTCAAACGGGGACTCGCTGGAACTGGACGTCGATCCACTCAGATAAAGTAAAATCTCCTTATTAGCGGATTATTACCTTGCCCTCTTTTGTTTCCTCTTCTCCGGGCCATTTTTTCTTGCTCACCTCACTGCTTTTGAACTCGTTGACAAGATTCTCCCCAGAATCGTAAACTCGGAGCATGATCCCGGCGAGTCGGTCTCTTTCTCTAAGATTGCCGTAATCGTAGTCTACCATTTCCAGGGTGGTGGGCTTCGTCTGGACAGTGGCTGTGTGGTTGAAACCCAAACGCCCGGCGATCGGGAGGCTACCACTGATCTGGACCTCGCGGTTTTGGCCAGAGGTGGTCATTCCCCCATCGACAAAATTGTCGACAAAGAATACGTATGCGACCTTGAGAGGTCCGACCGTGTCCCGCGAGAGGTTTGTCATTTTAACTTCATATGCGGTGGTGGAAGCTCCCACAGTCTTGTAGGAATCGATCTTGTTGCGTGTGCTGTCGATTTTTTCTGTTTTTACTTCGTATCGAAAGTGGTAGTCGAGGGTGGGGGTAGTTTCGTCCATCCATTTACGAATGTATTCCCGGTCTCCTTCAGCAAAAAGATTGATGTCGACCCCGGTAAGTTCCCTTCCATCTTCCGTTTTTAGAATCAAACTGTCCTCAGTAATTTTGTGTCCGATCAACTCCATTTGCATGGTTTCACCACTCGTGCTTGTGAAGCTTCGAAGCTCCGCAGGAAGATTTCCTGCAGCAGAGACTACGAGAGCTACGATTAAAATTGGGAATCTTTGCATGATAGGTCGAAAATGAGGGGTAACTAGGCGATCAATTTTGAAACAGATCATGTACTTCGTTTGAGCAGGGCTCCTTTGACTCACCAGTAGGAATACAAGGAAGGAATACGTTATTCTTGAGCAAGGTCAATCAGACCGTTTCTATCGCGGTTCTTCAAAAGGTCGTTGGTTTGATGCCTCGAGAAATCACCAGTGCCTTCCTTAATCATTGGAGAATTTCATGCGTTTTTCTCGCGGTTTGAGTTGATAGTTTTTTGAGATTTTCGCCAAGTCATCGAGGGAGAGGTCGTCCTCAGTTCCCCAGCTCATATCAGCACCGGATGAAAAGAAATGTGGCTGTGAGTCGCCTGCCAGATAGTGCAGAGGTAGACCAAATGGATCGAGGATCTTACCGTCGCTGACTTTACCGTAACGGATGTCTGCGAGATAGTCTTTACTCTCTGCGTTCCGCCCTTCGAGCGCCGAGAGAAGTGACACTTTACTTCTGGGAAGACTTCCATAATCGGCCTGGTAGGCGTCGATGGCCTTCTCCAGTTGATGGATCAGAACCAGTGTTCTTGCCTCCAGAAGGTTAGGCAGGATCGTCGTCTGGTAGAGAAGCGCGCCCAAGCTACAAAGAAGAACCATGGCGATGATAAAGTGAATGGCCGCCTGTTTGATTTCCCGGTGCATAAATTTCAGTGTATGGGAGTGCTCTTTAATCGTCCCCGCGAGGGCGTCTGCGAAGTCCTTTGGTTTTGGATCGATGTGCTTTTGCCTCTCGCGCCAGACGCTTTTGTTTGAGAGTCCTTCTTTTTGCCTTGGATCGCATCGTGCGGAGGAAGTTTTGGTGTGCTTTTTCTCGCTTTTTTTCCGCTGCAGCTCCTGCGATTTTCTCGCAGAGTTCAAGCCGTGCCTGCTCGCGGTTGGCAGCCCGGCTGCGATCCCCTTGACATCGAACTTCGATTCCAGTCGGTCGATGGCGCAGTCTCACGCAGGTTGAAACTTTATTGACGTGCTGTCCTCCTGGGCCGCCAGATCGGATGAACTGCTCGTCGAGGTCGGTCTCGTAGATATTAAGTGCAGCCATCCGGGCGGTTGCTTTGTTCTGGTAGGCATCGGTCACGGTTCTGTCGGAATTTCCTGAGTGGATTCTTTTCAGAATCTGTCAGCATGCTGTCGGTGATCCAGTCGAATCGTCGAGGATATTCGAGGGCCTCTTGATTCATTGATTGTTTCCTTTTTCGACAATTTGGTTGAATCTTTCTCCGGCTGCATCCAATCATCCCCACGGGCTTTCAGCATCCTGCCGACGGTCTGTTCCAGGAATGAACTGCCGGATAAATTGCCTGCCAACGAGGGCCACTTCATGACGAAACGGTTGCAAGGAAAAAGTGTCGTGGAGCACCTGGGCGATCCTTTCTATGAAGGCTCGGTCCAACGGCTCTACGCCTACCCGGACGACACCTCGCTGATGGTGGCAGAGACCACGGCGGGTGGGTCGGTCTTCGATGTCGGTACTATTTTTGAGATTCCAGGCTCGGACAAGTGCCGTGCCCTGTTCCGGCACGTGCTCTTTGAGCGGCTCGCGGATTGTGAGACATGGAACCGCGTAGAGGCAGCCATCGCCGCCGATTGTGATCTTTCGACGGAAACGAAGCAGCTGCTTCTCAAGGGAGCAGTGCTCCAGAGGCTTCGGAACGACGGCGCTACGACCCATCACGTTGGCATGCTGGACGCGGTGAGCGGAGAGCTGGTCGGTGGGCGGATCCCAGATATTCCGAGTGTTTTCAATGTTGTAAGGCGGTTTCAGATTCTGCATCCGGAACCTGCCGAGGTCTATGGCTCTCACCTTTATGACTATTCGAAGTTTGCCGTCGCCGATGGGTATGTGATTCCGCTTGAAGCTATCGTCCGATTCGGGGTCACAGGTGCCTCATCCGTCTACCATCGCTCCCTGAAGATGGGAGGGATGGAAAGAGCGGCTTTTCTATCCGAGCTCGGGGTCGACCGGCTCGATCCCTGGCGCATGCTTTCCCGACCGGTTCTCGACTTCACGTCGAAATACGAGCCGACAGACCGACCGGTGACTCGCCAGGAAGCGCTCAATATGGCTGGTATCACGGCCGAGCAATTCAGTGAAATGACGCAGCTCGCGGTCCTTGGAGCTTACGTGGTGAAGTTAATGCTCGGAGACATCGGCCTGCGGCTTTGGGACCTCAAGTGGGAGTTCGCAATCGAGAATGGCAGGTTCTTTTTTGTGGACACAGTTGATACCGACTCGGTGCGCGCGACTTGCCCGAGTTCATGCGATGGACAAGCTGTCGCTCTGCATGTGAACAAGCAGGCGATTCGCGACTACTACGAGATTTTTCATGGTGACTGGATCGACGGAGTGCACGCCGCCAAGTCAGCAGCGAAGACGGCAGGGGCTGATTTTCATGCCGTATTCCGCGAGGGGCAGGTGGGCGGGGATTTCCCGAAGACCCCAGAACTCGACCCCGATTTTGTTGCCATCCAAGCGGAGAAGCTGGCATTCGTCGAAGCCTATCTGCGAGGTGCCGATGCTGCCTCGGCGATCGCCGATCAACTGGCGTGGGTCTGCGGCAAAGAGCTTGCGTACTATGAGGAACGCGGCAAGCTCGAGGTTCTTGTTTCTCGTAATACGATCTCATGAGTTTGCTTCTTCATTCTTCTATCTAATCACCGCTTTCATGGCAACGATCACCTTTGAGGTTACTGGTAAATTCGATGAGCAGAGGGATTGCAGCGCGCTGCTTTACGCGCCTCTAGCTGGATCCGCCACCTTCCTCCAGGCAAGGATTTATCGCTTCGATTACGACGGTGATCGTGAGCAACTTCGAGCCTTCGTTTACCGCACGCTTGTCGATCACCATGCCCACGAGTTTAACGATGCGGGAGACCCCGCGATCACCGGGCACGATTTCTTTCTTGAGATCGGCATGAAGCCGGGGGTGCTCGACAACGAAAAAGAAGCGGTGTTGGAATTTTACCGGAGCCAGGTCGAGCCGGGCTTTGATCTCGTGAATCTGCAGATTTTCCGGCGCTATTACATTTTCGGATCGATCGAAGTCGAAATCTTTGTTCGTGACATGTGCAATCCAGCAGTGCATTCCTGGCAGGCAGGTTGATCCTATTTCCGCAGTCTCTCATTCTGGCTTTCTTCCCTATGATCTTTACCGAAAAAGCGGTTTTCAGGCAGGTTCCTCTTCTTGAGCTCGATGGGATGGCTCTTTTTGAGCTGAGCAAGGAAATGAAACTGAGCCTCTCAGAGGAGGACATGCTTGCGGTGCAGACTTACTATCGCGAGAGTGGACGTGAACCCACAGATGTTGAGTTGGAGGTGATTGCTCAGACCTGGTCCGAGCATTGCAAACACCGCATTTTCTCCGCGGAAATATCCCATCAGACCGCCGCTGGTGAAGAGGTGGTAGACGGTCTTTTTAAGACCTATATCAAGCTCCCCAGCGAAGAGATATTTGCTTGCAAGCCGGGCTTTGTGCTTTCTGCGTTCCATGACAATGCAGGGTTCATCAAGCTCGATGAGGAACGTGCTATTTGCTTAAAGGTAGAAACTCATAACCACCCCTCTGCGCTCGAACCCTACGCCGGAGCGAACACTGGAATTGGCGGAGTCGTGCGGGATATTCTCGGTGCTGGGCTTGGTGCTAAGCCGGTGGCGAACATCGATGTGTTCTGTTTTGGCGCTCCTGACACCCCGCAGGCTGTAATTCGCGGAGAAGACGTGATTCATCCGCTCGGGATTATGCGCGGAGTGGTTCGCGGAGTTCGTGACTATGGCAACCGTATGGGGATTCCGACGACTGGCGGCGCGATTCAGTTCGACCCTGCATACATTTACAACCCCCTCGTCTATTGCGGCACCGCTGGTGTTATTCACATAAAGGATATCACGAAAGAGATGAGCTCTGGTTTAAAGATTATCGCTCTTGGTGGTCGTACCGGGCGCGATGGTCTCAAAGGGGCAACCTTTTCCAGTGCCGCTCTGGATACCGATTCGCATGAGGAAGACCAGACCGCAGTCCAGATCGGTAATCCGATCGAGGAGAAGAAGGTAGCGGATTGTATTCTTGCGGCTCGGGACGAGAGCTTGATCACTTTCCTCACAGACTGTGGGGCAGGCGGGTTTTCCAGTGCTGCGGGTGAAATGCTCTCGGACGTGGGAGGCGAGATCTTCCTCGAGCGTTGTCCCTTGAAGGAACCCGGCCTGGAAAGTTGGCAGGTGTTCATTTCCGAATCCCAGGAGCGAATGGTACTCGCGGTAGAGCCTGAGAGAGTTGCCAGAATCAAGGAGCTTGCTGGCATTTACGGCACCGAGGCAACGGTGATCGGCCAGAGCGATGGGTCGGGGATTCTACGGGTCTGGCACCACGGTGAGCTTGTCTGTGAACTCGACAACAACCGCCTGCACAACCCTCCGCGGCAGCTCCGGAAGTCGCGATGGATGCCTCCGGCTCCGGAGAGCAATCATGCCTGGAACGATGAGAATCTCGGAGCCTCCCTGGAGGAGGTGCTTGGCGATTTCAATATCTGTTCGCGTGCCCCGGTAATCCGTGAATATGACCACGAAGTGCAGGGGAATACGCTTCTCAAACCGCTCGCTGGTGCTTGCGGAGATGCGCCTCAGGATGCTTCGGTGATCGGGATTGATGGGTCGGATAAGAGCATGTCGATTGCGCTCTCCCTCCTCCCCGAGTGGGGGAAATACAATCCTTACCGGATGGGTAAGGCCTGTGTTGATGAATGCATCCGCCAGCTGGTGCTCACCGGTGGTGATCCGGATCAGGCAGCCATTCTTGATAACTTCTGTGTCGGGAATCCTGATGATCCGGAAGAACTCGGGGCCCTGGTTGAGGCCTGCAAAGGGATCGCTGAGGCAGCCCTTGCTTATGGAGCCCCGTTTGTCAGCGGAAAAGACAGCTTTTATAATTACTTTGAAACAGAAGATGGAGCTGTCAGCATTCCAACGACCTGCCTGATCAGTGGGATCGCAGTGGTTCACGACCGTGCTCGGGTGACTGGCGCTTCCCTCCGGCGCAGCGATTCCGTCTTGTGCCTTCTGGGTGAAGGATCCGGATTGATGGGGGGATCGATCTACGCTCGTCGTCACGGGATCACGACAGCTGAGGTTCCGGATATCGATTGCGCAGGTGCGTTGGACCGCTATCGGCTCCTTGCCCGGGCGATCAAAGGAGGTCAGGTCCTTAGTGCACACGATCTGGGTGAAGGGGGACTCGGGGTGGCTGTCGCTGAGATGGGATTCAGTCTGCAGGGAGGTATGGAAATCGACATCGATCAGGTCGATGCCCCCGCTTCAGCAACCGCAGCACAACGACTGTTCGAAGAGACCGGAGGCCGGATCCTTCTTGAGGTGGCTTCAGATCAGGTCGAAGCGCTTCGCAGCCATTTCAGTACGCATTCCTGCAAGATCATCGGCCATTCAAGCTCTGCGCACGAGAACCTTGTCATCACAGA
The DNA here is from genome assembly GCA_943789025.1 of uncultured Verrucomicrobiales bacterium. Lineage (GTDB taxonomy): Bacteria > Verrucomicrobiota > Verrucomicrobiia > Verrucomicrobiales > DEV007 > CALSSN01. The sequence continues at coordinate 18,868 of CALSSN010000016.1, read as the reverse complement.
CGCCACCGGGACCCGTCTCGTTGAGGCCAAACTTTCCTCACTCAAAGAAATATGGAAGAACGGACTGAAGGCCTATTACTAAGCAACCGAACGGATTCTGCCCGTGCGCCTGCCCCTGCCCGTGCGCGATGCCGCCTCCGTGCCCTGATTGCGCCTGAATAAAAATCACCAACCGATCATGGCCCGCCAACCTCACGCTATCCTCCTCAAGTTTCCCGGCACGAACTGCGATGCCGAGACTGCCCGCGCTCTGGAGGCTGTCGGATTCACCTCGGAGATCCTCCCGACTTCGCAGCTCGGTCCGGATTCGCTCGAGAACGCGGATCTTCTTATGCTCTCGGGCGGTTTCAGCTATGGCGATTACGTCATGGCGGGTCGGCTTGCCCAATTAAGGGTGGAGGAGCGCCTGAGTGCGTCTCTGCACGGTTTCGTGGCTGAGGGCGGCTTTGTGCTCGGCGTCTGCAACGGGTTTCAGATTCTCACCAAGCTCGGACTTCTCCCAGCCGGAAGTCTCATCGAGAATACAAGCGGACGCTTCATCTGTCGGTGGACTCGGTTGCAGGTTAAAAACAGAGACGCAGCGCCCCTGACCTACCTGCCCGATACCTTTGAGCTCCCGATTGCCCATGCGGAAGGGCGCTTTGTTGCCGCCGAGGGGATGGCTGAGGAATATTTCAAGGATGGCTTGGTGACTCTGACCTATATTGATGACGTTAACGGGTCCGACCATCAGATTGCAGGTCTTCAGAATCTTGAAGGCAACGTTTTTGGGCTGATGCCCCACCCTGAGCGGTTCCTTTACCGCCAGCACCACTACGACCCCGACTGGAAAGCCCCGGCGAACGACCATTGGGGGTGGGGATACCACTTTTTTCGGGGGATTTACGACCACGTGACAGGTGCGAAAGTTTTCGAGTCCTGCACAACGACGGAACCCTCATCCAGCGGTTAATATCTGATGCGGTCATTCGGGTCATCCTCGAATCCGCTTTTTACCTGCCAATCCAAATCATGTCCGAAGACAAACTTACCTACAAAGATGCCGGAGTCGATATCGAGGCGGCCGCCGCGCTAGTTGGCGATATTAATACACTCCGGGCGAGTACCGAAAGCGGCGCGAAGAAGCTCTTCGGCGCCTTCGGTCTCTTCGCCGCAGCCTACGACCTGTCGGACTATCATGAACCGGTGATTGTCACCGGGTGTGACGGAGTCGGAACGAAGCTGGAAGTTCTGCTCCGATACGACGCACTCGAGATTGCGGGAAAAGATCTCGTCGCTATGAGCGTCAATGACATTCTTACCACGGGCGGTGATCCTCTTCTTTTTCTCGATTACATCGGTGTTGGGAATCTTGAGAAAGAGAAGGTCCGGCGGCTGATCAGTGGAATGTCGGAGTATCTTGCTGATTGCAGCTGCATTCTTGCCGGTGGTGAGACTGCTGAGATGCCAGGGATTGTTCCTGATGCGATGATTGAATTGGCCGGCTTCTGTATCGGAGCTGTAGAGAAACCAGATCTCCTCGATCCTTCGCAAATTCATGTCGGAGACGTGGTCGTAGGCTATCCTTCAGACGGCATCCACGCCAACGGCTGGAGTCTGGTACGTAAAGTCCTGGCGGCGCACCCGCAAGACTTCAGTGAAGAAGATGTGCTGTCCCTGCTCGCTCCTACGCGACTTTATCACGATGTTGTTAGGCGGGTGCGTGAGGCCGGAGTAAAGCCTCGTGCCATGGCGCACATCACAGGCGGTGGCCTGCCGGAAAATCTCGAGCGCCTGCTTCCCGGCAAGGGGGCGGATTTGGAAATCCCTTATTGGGAGAACGACGCGGTGCAGAAAGTCCTTCTTTACAGCGACGACCAGGATCGGTTTAATACTTTCAATATGGGAATCGGCTGGTGCGTGATTGTGCGCCCCGAAGACGCGGAATCGATTGGCGGAACCATTCTCGGGGAGGTAGGAGCCGAGTGTGGGGTTCGGGTGAAAATCCAGACCGGCGAATAGCGTCCAAGTATGAACCAAGAGATTTTCCGTAACCAAAGAAGACTATGAGCGATCTCCTGACTCACGAGTGCGGCATCGCCATGGTGCGCCTCAAGAAGCCGCTGTCTTATTTCCGCGAGAAATACGGGACCTCTCTTTACGGCTTCCAGAAACTTTTTCTCCTGATGGAGAAGCAGCACAATCGCGGTCAGGACGGCATGGGGATCGGATGTTGTAAGCTTGGGATGGATCACGGAAAGTCCTACATGTTCCGTACCCGCTCATCGGAGCGAGATTCGCTGTCACGGCTTTTTCACGAGCAAATGTCCCATTACCACGAGTTGGTCGGGAGGGGAAAGATCGATCCCGAGAACGAAGGCTCGATTAAAAATAACTTCGATTACGGAGGCGAAATTCTTATGGGCCACCTTCGTTACGGAACTTCAGGCGACTTCGGAACCGGTGCCTGCCACCCCTATATTCGCAGAACTAACTGGCCAACGAGAACTCTCATGGTCATGGGAAATTTCAACATGACCAATACAGTCGAGTTGAACGAACGACTGATCCGCCGCGGTCAGCATCCGGTTTTCGATACTGACACCCAGACGGTTCTGGAAGAGATCGGATTTCATCTCGATCAGGCCCACACGAAAATTTATCGGAAGCTGCGTAATAAGGCGGTCGATTCTGAGGAGATTTCTCCGGCGATCAGCGAATCGCTCGATATGGCCCGCCTGTTGCGCAAGGCCTCAAGAGGGTGGGACGGTGGCTACACGATCGCCGGGATTGTAGGCAATGGCGACAGCTTTGTCATGCGCGATCCAGCCGGAATTCGGCCGTGTTATTTCTTCGAAACAGACGAATTCTGTGCCTTCGCCTCTGAGCGGGTCCCGCTGATGACCGTCTTTGATCTGGGGAAATCGGATATCACAGAGCTGTCTCCTGGTCACGTTGCGGTGATAAAAAATACTGGAAATATGACGATCGAACCTTTTGTCGATGTCGTTCCAGAACCGAAAAAGTGCGCTTTTGAGCGGATTTATTTCTCCCGTGGCAATGACCCGGAGATTTACCAGGAGAGGAAAGCGCTCGGGGCAGCGCTCGTTCCCCAAGTGCTCGAATTCATCGAGAATGACATCGAAAACACCGTGGTGAGCTTTGTCCCGAATACCGCTGAAACGGCATATCACGGCCTCTTGGAAGGGTTGCGTCTTCACAGGCGGAAGGAGGTGAGAGACGCTCTTATCAAAGCCAGAGAAGAGGGCACGCTCGATGAGCAGGTGATCGAAAACCTGATTATGGGCCGCTGGCCGAGAGGCGAAAAGATCGCCCATAAGGATATCAAGATGCGGACCTTTATCAGCCAGGAGTCTGGTCGTGACCAACTGGTTTCACACGTCTACGACGTCACTTACGACGTGGTCGGCCCGGAGGATAATCTCGTCGTGATCGATGACTCGATTGTTCGAGGCACCACGCTGAAGCAATCCATCCTGAAGATTCTTGGCCGAACAAACCCGAAGCGTATCGCCGTCGCCTCGACCGCGCCCCAGATCCGTTACCCCGACTGCTACGGGATCGACATGTCGGAGCTCGGAAAATTCATTGCTTTTCAAGCCGCCGTTGGGTTGCTTCGCGACGGTGGAAAGTCAGGGCTGCTCAGGGAGGTGGCTGAAGCTTGTCGTGAGGAACTGAGAAAGCCGGCAAGCGCTATGAAGAACTGTGTGAAGGCTATCTATGCACCCTTTTCTGACGAGGAGATTGCGGGGAAAATCGCTGAACTTCTGACACCCGATAACGGAGAGTGGAAAGGAGAGATCAAGATCATTTACCTCGGAGTTGAGGCTCTCCACCGGGCGCTTCCGGATAACCTCGGGGATTGGTATTTCACAGGAAACTATCCGACTCCAGGAGGATTCAGGGTCGTCAATGAAGCTTTTCTTAAATACGTCGACGGAGAGGGCGGGCGATCCTATTAGAGATGCATCTGGTCTTGTGCGGCAGATGAAACAGGACCATAAAAGGACGATCGGGTGGTGGGAAGGATTGACAAGGCTGAGATGACACTGGTTCTGAGCGAGAGTCGTGCGCACTGCCACCGGGTAACACGGCACCACGCCAAGAGTTTCTATTTTGCCTCTGTAGCCCTTCCTTCCGCAAAACGGGCTGCCGCTTATGCGGTTTATGCATTCTGCCGCTATGCAGACGATCTGGTAGATGAAGCCTCCGACCCGTCGACGGTTCCCGCAGCTCTCGACGAACTTTCCAAGGAATTCGATCGCTGTCGCGAGGGGGTGAGTATCGAGCCGTTCGGCCCCGCTCTTGGCGATGCAATCAGAGAATATCAGCTGGAGAAAAAGCCTTTTTTAGAACTTATCGAAGGTGTCGCCAGTGATCAGAAGAACGTTGAAATTGCTACCTGGGAGGAGCTTGAGCATTACTGTTATCAGGTTGCCAGTACGGTGGGATTGATTCTGTGTCCGATTCTGGGGCTAATGGATGAGGCAGGGAAAGCTCATGCGATTGAGTTAGGAATTGCCATGCAGTTGACCAATATTGCGCGGGACGTCGGCGAAGATCTTGAGAAAGATCGTGTGTATCTGCCATCACAGGAACTCGAACAATTCGGTTTGAGCAGGCAGGATCTTGAAGAAAAATGGGTGAGCGATGAGTTTCGTGAGCTCATGCAATTTCAAATCAAGAGAGCTCGGGACTTTTACCTCCGGTCGGAACGCGGGATTCCTCTCTTGGCGAGCGATGGTTCGCAGTTCACTGTCTGGTTGATGCGTTGCGTGTATGCAGGAATTCTCGATGAAATTGAAAACATCGAGTATGACGTTCTCAACCAGCGTGCCTCGACCTCATTCAGAAGAAAACTTCTTCTTGCTGGAGGGGCCTGGAGGCGGTCGCGCAGGTCGAAATGAGAACAGATTATCAATTTCAACGCGCGTTCAAAGATATCTCCGGTTGCTATCAAGCGCGATTTTGGTCATGATGCACGCTTGTTGATGGCACCCACTTGGTCAGGCAAAGAGAAAAGTAATTCCGATGAGCGATCCTGATATTGTCTGTAAGATCACGCCATGGTTCTGGAAGCGTATGGGGCTCATGGCAAGTCTGTTTGCCCTTTTTGCTCTCTGGTTTTTTTACGACGGCAAAGTCAAGTGGCCAAAGGATAACGAAGTCAAAGCAGCCTACGATGATTTCGTTGAGGTGATGCTTCCTGAGTTCGATAAGTTCACAGGGGAAGAAGCGATGAGTTTGGAGGAGTGGAAAATCCTTGCGGCAGAAAAAGGCTGGGCGGATTATCTGAAAGAGGACGGAGAACCCAAAAAATGGAGTTCCTATGCCGCGGCGAATGGTTGGCCGGAGAAGAAACCCAAGGGGCATTCGCAGTCGGATGTCGATGGGCAGTTCAGGTGGGCCGCAGGGTGTGGTGTCCTTGCTCTGGGGATTCTGGGCTATCTTCTTTTCAACCTAAAAAAAACGATCGGCGCAGACTCTGAGGCCTATATCACAGACCAGGGGAAGCGGATTCTTTTTTCGGAGATCTATGAAGTAGATAAGCGGAAATGGGACGATAAGGGGCTCGCTTCAGTCAGATTCAAAGGCGAGGGAGGGGCTGGCAAGGTTCCGCTCGATGACCTCAAATATGACGGTGGGGAAAAGATTCTGGAGCGGATTCTCGAAAATTTTGAGGGAGATCTTATCGAAGCTGTCGTGGAGAAAAGTGACGAGGACAAAGGGGATGAAGGCAAGGAGAATGAGGAGATCGGTGAAGGCAGGGAGGAAGGGGAGACCCGGGCTTGAATTTGACAGGGGATAGCAGACTAAAAAACGGGTTGCTTCCTGCTCCCGATCCCGCTAGAAAGAGAGCAACTAAAAACTAATTTAAGAAATATGGCCGAAGTCGAAGAAAAAGTAAAAAACATCATCGTCGAACAATTGAGCGTGAACGAGGAGCAGGTTGTTCCTGAAGCCAAGTTTATTGAAGATCTTGGAGCAGACTCTCTCGATACGGTAGAGCTTGTGATGGCTTTCGAGGAAGAGTTCGGGATTGAAGTTCCTGATGAGGAGGCGGAAAAGCTCAACTCAGTGGGTGACGTCATCAACTACGTCGAAGCAAATCAGGGCTAGTCTGGAAATTTCAGGAATGCTGTAGACTCAGCTCCTGGGAAGGACAAGCGATTTCAGAAAAGGGGTGCCCCTGCGCAGTGGGGGTGCCCTTTTTTCGTTCAGAGCAATACCGTTATCTGGTTCAATTTGGGAATTTTTTTCTAACGAAGACAGCCGTCGAGAAGGCCACCGAGGTAACTGACGATGTCATGTAATGCCTCGGTTGAGGAATTTTCAGGCAGGCAGATGAGGTCGCTACGACTTTCTTTGAGCAGCTCGTGCCCTTGTTTGACGGCTGCTTCGAGAGCCCCTTCGTAATCGGCAATCCCAGCGAGAATTCCAAGGTCGAGAGGTTCACGCTCAAGAAGGATACGCCCGAGCTTGTCCCGCTGCGCGGGACTTGCTGATCGAATCAGATGCAGAATTGGAAGGGTCAACTTGCCTTTCTCTAGGTCGGTGCGCAGGGTTTTTCCGGCTTCGTCAGGATCGCCCACCAGGTCGAGGCAGTCGTCGTAAAGTTGGTAAACTGTTCCGAGTTTTCTGCCGTAGCTGCGCATGGCAGCCTGTGTGCTTTCAGGTGCTTTCGCCAGGTACGCAGAAAGTTCCGCCGAGGCGCCGAAGAGAGCTGCTGTCTTAAGCTCGATTATGTGAAAGTATTCAGGAATCGAAAGCGTCAAATCAAAGCGGCGCTGGGTCTGGAGAATTTCGCCTTCACAGACTTCGCGTGAGGCTTTGGCAACTTCTCGACTCAGGTGCACGTCGTTGAGTTCAGTCGCCAGCATCAGACTGTGACTGAAAAGACTGTCGCCAAGGAGTACACTCAGGGTATCGCCCCACTTGGCACTAGCTGTGGCCAGGCCTCGCCGAGTATTCGCGCCATCCATCAGGTCATCATGGACGAGGGATGCAATGTGAATGAGCTCGAGAACGCACCCGAGTTTGACTTGGTCTGCACTGACCTCGCCAAGAGCCCCAGCTGTCAGCACGGTGAGAGAGGGTCGAATGCGCTTTCCCGAGGACCCGCAAAGGTACGCGATGTAGTTTTCTACTCCGGGATCGAACTCTCGAGCCTGCTCGAGAATCAGGGATTCGACCTGATCGAGGTGCGGGCGAATATGATCAAAAGGAAAGCCCGTGGTTGCTGGTTTTTGACTGGTTTCAGTGTTCATATGAGATCTCTGGTTGCAGAGTTGAACTTTCACTAATTACTGAAAGTAGAAGAATTTAAGAAAGAGGCAAGGAGAATTCTCAAGAATTACGAAATTTCGGATACAACTTGCCGGCAAAATTCTCAGGTTGTGTCGACCTTTATCAAAAGACTCTGATCACTGATCCAGTACTGCTCCTGGAACCTTCTTTGTGTTTTTTTCGGAGGAATGTGTTTTTGGCTCTGGCCATGCCTGAAGGTCTCTGGCCAGGTAGGCGTTGAAAGTTCGGGTGTGGCCGTTTCCGAGATGGACGGTGATCTTATCAAGTGCGTTCTCATCAAAATTCCGGAACGCCTCGCGGAGGGCACGATAAGGAAGTTTGTCGGGATTGATATTGATGATGACGGCGTCTTTGCCAAGAAGGCCGTCTTCCTCGGGATTCGGCCAGACTTCGTACTGGGAATCTATTTTCCCGTCAGGATGGTAGCGGTAGACCTTGGGTTGCCTGGGCAGGTAGTGGGCCATGGCGCTGGCATTGTAGCGATGGCCGAGGACGACCACGAAGGTTTCGGCGGGGTGAGGTAGGGTTTCAAAGCTCTCGCCGAGGACTCTGCCAGCTTCTGACCACCCGCGGAGACGCGACAGAGGGTCTGCCTTGGCCCCTTCCAGTCCGGTTATCTGGATGATCCACGGGCTGAGATAGGTGAGAGAGGTGAAAACTGTCCCCACGATGATGGCGGGCTGGCCCCAGCGGCACAGAGATCTGCCCAGGCCCGGAATTGCGAGGGCACTTCGAAGCAAGGCAGCGAGAAGAATGAAAGCTCCCACGTAGTAAACGGCGGGCCAGTTAGGTTGCACTTTCTGACGCGTGGCAAGGAGCAGGACAGTAAGAATTCCTGGACTGCTGAAAAGGACAAGGAAGGCAGCTCGGCGCTCAAGCTTGAATATCTGGTAGAGGCCGCAGGCGGATACGAGAAAAAGAAGACCTGATGTCAGCGGGGAGAAGATTCCGAGTTGGGAGCCGATAAACTCGAAGAAACGACCAGCCTGCTTTGCCACGGACGGGCGTCCGGCATCAAAATGGTGAGAGGTGTGTTGGAAGGTGATCCATTCGTGCTGGGCGTTCCAAAGGAGCGGTGGAATAAGAAAGAGCAGGCCGATGCAGGTGGCGATTCCAAGTGCGAGCAGGCGCTTGCTGGTAGTGCTGGATGGGCTCGATGCGCGGGAAGCGTGCAGAAGGAAGAGTATCCCCATGATCGGGAAGACGAGCATCATTTGCTTGCTGAGAATCCCGAGGCCGAGCACGAGGCCGAGTGGAATGGACCAGCGCAGAGGGTGGGGAGAGTCTGCGAGACGCCAGAAGAGGTAGAGGGCCGCCGTCCAGCATGCCAGCAGTGGCGCGTCGATGGTGAGGAAGAGGTTGAGAGCGGTATTGGCCGGAGTCAGGGCACAGAGAATGACAGCGAGGAGAGCTACTCGGGCATCAAACATGCACCGGGCAAGGAGCGCAGTCATCAGGAGGGAACAGGTTCCGAGAATCGGCGCTAGGAGCCGGATCCCGGCACCGGTATCACCGAAGAGCCGCTCGGACAGATGCATCAGCCACGCGATCATGGGAGGCTTGCTGTAGTAGCACCAGGCCGGACGACGTCCCCAGTCCCAGTAGTAAGCCTCGTCACCGGAGAGGTCGAGAGGGAAGACGAAAAGGTAGGCCATGCGGAGCATCCCGAGGAGAAGGACAAAACCGACGGTGATGGGCCAGGTGCTCGTTGGAGAGAAAGTTTTCAGCATGGTGTGATCCGTAAGCAAAGCCTTCATGCATTACCTGCAGGCAGCATTGTGTCATGTGAGAAGTTGCGACGCTCACAGGCAAGGCTAGGTTCGGGGCGATGACGGCTGAAGATGTGCAGAAACCAGTTCATGAGGAAGACGGGGGTCTCCGCAGGTGGTGGTGGATCGATTTTGCGCTGCCCGGGCTCGTTCTGGTGCTCGGAACGGCTTTTTTCTGGAGTGGAGAACGCGACCTGGCGGTGCTCATACCTCATTTTTCGGAAAGTGACGGCTGGCGTGAAGACGCCCAGCCATGGAGAGCTCTCTACGATCACGGCGTCATTCCCACCGCATTACTGACCTTCGCTGCGATCGTGATCCTCCCCCTCAGCTACTTGCTGAAGCGCCTGCACCGCCTCCGCGCCCCAGCCGTCTTTTTCCTCGTGGTGGTTGCTGTCGGCCCGGGATTGATCACCAATGCCATCCTCAAGGATCACTGGAACCGTCCGCGACCCAGATCCATCGAAGAATTCGGGGGGAAATATGCCTTCGAGCCGATTTTACGCATTGATACCAGCTCGCGCGGAAAATCATTCCCTTGCGGTCATGCAAGTGCCGTTTTTGTTCTCGCTTCCACCTGGCTGCTGCTGCGTGAACGAAGAAAAACCCGGAGAATCGCGTGGGGAGTGTTTGTCGTGGGGACGGTCTTTGGGAGTCTCACGTGCTACGCCCGTATCATTCAGGGAGGACACTTCGCCAGTGACTGTGTCTGGTCCTGGGGAATCGTCGCTTTAACCTCTTCCTCAATTTACTGGTTTTTACGTAACAAAATTTACAAACAGCTTCTGACTAATGTTTTAAAAAATAATCAAAAGAAAGATAGCCGGTTTTCGACTGGATTTAAAATCACCGCCCTGATCGTCGGTTGCGGCTTCTTTGCAGCCTTTCTCCTCGCCATCCCGTATCGGGTGACATATGACCATTCTCCCAGTGAAGAGGCGACATCTTTCCCGCTTCCCTTTAAATTCAGTCTCAAGGTTCCAGTAGGAGCGGTTGAGGTACGGTCAGGCCAAAATGTGCGTTGGGTGTCCTCTGCCTCTGCATTTGGCTACGCGGGGAGTCGCTTGGCTGCGACATGGAAGGAAACCATAGAAGAGGACGACTCGGGCGAAAAAATGCGGAATCTGAGCCATCTCCAGAAGGTGAATGGATTCTTTTCGGAAATCACGCAGACCGGGAAGTTGACGCTCCCGATGGGACTTCTCAGAAGATTGAAGATCGAGATCGAGGAGGGAGAAGTTGCGCTTTTCCTGCCTCGGGCGGCGGAATTGAAACAAAGAAGCGATTGGAAGCTCGTGGGAAAGCCCAGCGAGGTGCTTCTTGTGCTCTCTGAACAGGACGTCCCTGATTTCGAGATCCGTGGCTTGGAGATTGCTCCTGAGGGTTCTGAAGGCTTACTGCGCAACTACGCACCGGGCATCTGGCGGGCAGGTGGGATTCCTGAGCTGGTGATTAAAAATGAAACAGTGGGCACGATGTTTCGTATCAGGCGGGAGGACGGGCAGACGGGAAATCTGCAAGAAACGGAAGGGGATCATCCATCCATCCAGAATGAGAGATCTGAGCCGGTTCTCCACCCATGAGCCTTCGGCTCGAGATGTTGCAGGTAGCGCGGTTGGCACCTTCTCTGCTTGGTGAGGAGGCGAGCGAGCTTGTGGAGACTTTCGTTCGGACTCAGCAGCATCCGAAGGGCGGATTTTGCGACCGAGAGGGCCAGAATCCGGATCTTTACTACACCGTGTTTGCTCTCGATACGCTCACCGCTCTACAAGCAGCTCTCCCACAGGAAACCCTGAGGTTTCTCGAGCAAGAAGAGGCGACAGGTGAGCCCGATTTTGTGCACCTTTGCAGCCTGGCCCGGTGTTTGTCGTGTTTTCCGCAGCGCCACGGGCAGGTCCCTGAAATCCTGGCAGAGATCGAGGCTTTTCGATCGCAGGATGGTGGCTACAGCCAGACGAAGGAGGGGATGGGATCTGCCTACGCCTGTTTTTTAGCCTACGGGGCCTACTCTGATCACGGGATGGATGTTCCGGATGCTGGTGGCGTGGTGGAATGTCTTGGCTCCCTTTTCCAAAAGTCAGGAGCGTGGTCGAATGACGCCATGATTCCAGTGGCCAATGTGCCAGCGAGTGCCGCAGCCATTGCCGTCTTGCGAAATCTCGGTGGTCTGATCCCTGAGGAGACCGTGGTGGCATTTATGCGCGGGTGTTTTCACGCTGAGAGCGGCGGTTTTACGCCCTTTCAAGGTGCGCCTTTGCCCGATCTACTCTCCACAGCTGTGGCGCTGCATGCTCTGGATGGCCTGCAGTGCCCACTCGAGGAGATCAAGGATCCGTGTCTGGACTATCTCGACACCCTCTGGACAGCCGAGGGCGGATTTCATGGCTCGTGGGAGGATGATGTGCTGGATCTCGAGTACACCTACTACGGTCTCCTCGCTCTCGGGCACCTTGCGCTTTAATAGAACAAGATGATTGCCGCCGGAAGATAAGAGAGACTTGATGAAAAAGAAGCATGCAGCGGCAGCCGAAGCAGTTCCGGTCGGGAGTTTGCTGCCTATCCGTGCTGCCCAGGCGGCGGCGCGGGCGCAACTGCTCGGAGCGCGATGCGCAGACGGGCATTGGGAGGGGCGGCTTTCATCGAGCGCGCTTTCTACTGCGACTGCGGTGATGGCGTTGGAACTGGCGGGGAATGAAGAACTTGATCGTCGGATGATCGCCGACGGGCAGCGCTGGCTGATCGCGAACCAGAATGCCGATGGCGGGTGGGGGGATACCATTCTGAGTGATTCGAACATCTCGACCACTCTGATCTGCTGGTCGGCCCTACGCATGATGGCTCGAAGAGACTCCGTAGCGGCGGCGGCGTGTCAGCTCGCCGAAAAGTGGGTCGCTCGTGTATGTGGGGACACCCACCCGGCGACTCTGGCCCGAAAAGTGGCCGAGCGCTACGGTCGGGATCGAACATTTTCGGTGCCAATTCTGATGGTCTGCGCTCTCAGTGGCTTGCTAGGTGAGGAGGACCGAAAGGCTTGGCGGCGGGTGCTCTCACTGCCCTTTGAGCTGGCGACTGTGCCGAGGTGGTGCTTTGCGTTCTTGCGTTTACCTGTGGTCAGTTATGCCCTTCCTGCTTTGATCGCAATCGGTTACGCACGCTTTGTTCATGCTCCCCCTCCAGCGCCTCTCTCCTGGGTGCGGCGGTGGGCCTGGCCGCGGGTTTCTAAGCTGCTTCGGGAGATCCAGCCACAGGGTGGAGGGTTTCTCGAAGCCACCCCGTTGACGAGTTTCGTAACCATTGCTCTCGCTGCTGCAGGGGAAAAAACGCACCCGGTAGCAGATGCGGGGATCGGCTTCCTCCGTCGCTCCGTGCGCGCTGATGGAAGCTGGCCGATCGATACCAATCTCGCGACCTGGGCAACAACCTTGGCGATCAAAGCGGTTGCGGTTGCTGAAAAGGATGGTGGATTCCCAGCGGCGGATGGAAGAGATCGCCTGCGTTCCTGGCTCGTCAGGCAGCAGTTTCAGGAGGTGCATCCATTTACCCATGCGCCACCGGGTGGGTGGGCCTGGACCGATCTCCCCGGCGGGGTGCCCGACGCGGATGATACTGCTGGGGCACTGCTGGCACTTCTTGCTTTGGCGGAGGAGGACTCTTCAGCGCCCGACCGCGATCTGCTTGACGCGGCCTCAGCCGGTTGTCAATGGTTGCTCGGCCTCCAGAATCGCGATGGGGGAATGCCGACCTTCTGCCGTGGCTGGGGGGCGCTGCCTTTTGACCGGTCTGCGCCCGATCTGACCGCGCATGCGCTGCGCGCGTGGCACGCGTGGTTGCCCTTCCTGTCTCCGGACCTGCAAAAAGTGATTGCTCGGGCAACCGTGCAGGGTTTGAAATTTCTGAAACACGCGCAGCGGGCGGACGGATCATGGGCTCCTCTCTGGTTCGGGAATCAGCACCTGACCGAGGAGGAAAATACCGTGTATGGAACGGCCAAGGTGCTCCTTGCACTTGCGGTGCTCGACTCAGGAGTGGTCCTCCCCGAGCGCATGGTGGAGCGTGCTGTCGCCTGGCTGGTCTCGGCCCAGCACCAGGACGGCAGTTGGGGCGGCGTGGCGGCAAGCGACGCATCAATCGAGGAAACCGCTCTCGCGCTTGACGCCCTCTCGGCGATCGGCGTAGAGAAAATAGCGGATGTTCCATGGGAGGCTCTGCTTCGGAGCGCTCACTGCTTGGTCGAAAAGACTTCTGTGGGCACGCGGTTTCCATCCGCGCCGATCGGCTTCTATTTCGCCAAGCTGTGGTATTTTGAAGAGATCTACCCTGTGGTCTGGACCGTTTCTGCTCTCGGGCGGTTTCTCAAGGCCTATCCGGCGCGCGCAGAGACCGACACCGCCAAGTTGGATACTGCTTAAAGAGGCCAAGCGCGCCGAGCATGCTCTCTCGAATGTGGCCGAAGTTTTGTGTGCTTGATAGGTTGCAGTTTGCTCTGATTTTCGTAATGATCTCCCCATCATGGCTTACTTCGACTGCGACAAAATCCAATACGAGGGCCCTTCCTCGAAGAACCCACTCTCATTCAAGCATTACAACCCGGAGGAACTCGTTGGCGGGAAGTCAATGAAAGACCATCTGCGCTTTGGCGCAGCCTACTGGCACGTCATGCGTAATGACCTCTCCGATCCCTTCGGGGCGGGTACCGCGCAGATGCCCTGGGACGACGGCTCGACTTCTGTCGAAAATGCCCTCAATCGCGTCGACGTCTTCTTCGAATTTCTCGACAAGACCGGGATCGATTTTTACTGCTGGCACGACCGTGACATCGCTCCGGAGCTCAACGACCTCAAGGCCTCCAGCGCCGCTCTCGACCAAGTGGTGGCCAAACTTAAAACAAGACAGGCAGAGACGGGCGTGAAGCTTCTCTGGGGCACGAGTTGTCTGTTCAGTCACCCGCGTTACTCGCAGGGGGCAGCCACTTCGCCTGATGCCAGTGTCTATGCCTATGCTGGTGCGCAGGTAAAGAAGGCGCTGGAGTGCACAAAGGAGCTCGACGGCCTCGGCTACACCTTCTGGGGCGGGCGTGAAGGCTACGCCAGCCTGTTGAATACCGACATGAAGCGCGAACTCGACCACCTGGCTGCCTTCCTGCACATGGCGGTCGATCACGCCAGAAAAATCGGCTTCTCCGGGCAGTTCTACATCGAGCCGAAGCCGCGCGAACCCTCCACCCACCAGTATGACAGCGACGCCGCTGCCTGCCTGAATTTCCTGCGCGAATATGGTCTGCTTGAGCACTTCAAGCTTAACTTAGAGACCAATCACGCCACCCTTGCCGGTCACACCATGCAGCACGAGATGCGGGTCGCCACCGCTGCTGGGGCGCTCGGGTCGGTCGACGCAAATACCGGCGACGAGTTGATCGGTTGGGACACCGATCAGTTTCCTACCGACATTTACCTGTGTACGGAGATCATGCTCGAGATCCTCGACATGGGTGGCCTGACGACCGGTGGCCTCAATTTCGACGCCAAGCGTCGCCGCGAATCCCACGAGCCGATCGACCTGATCCACGCCCACGTAGGCGGCATGGATGCCTTCGCGCGTGGCTTGAAGATCGCCCACGCCATCCGCCAAGATGGGCGCCTGGCGCAGTTCGTGGCTGAGCGCTACAGCTCCTTTGACGGCGACCTCGGCAGCAAGATCGAGGCGGGTCAGTGTTCCTTCGAGGAGCTTGAGGCGCACAGCCTCGCCGGTGGCGAGCCCGCGCTGGCCAGCGGTCGCCAGGAGATGCTCGAGAACCTGGTCAACGAGTTCATCTGAACCGGATCACACCACAGAGTGACTCAGAAGCCCCCGGGTCGAAATACCACACCACCGAATGACTGAGGCTCAGAAGCTCTGAGGTTCGCACTTATGGGTGCCAGGATCTGCATCGAATGCCGGCCTATCCCCGAATTCACACTCGTGGAGATTGAATTCTCCATTGAAAAGACCGAAGCCTGCCTTGTTGTAATTGCGGCCGCTGGAGGGGGTGAAGACGTCCAGATGGTTGCGGATTTCAACTTTCTTGCCTGCTGCGATTTCAACACTTTTGCCGGCAGCAATTTCGACTCGGTTATTTGATTGGAGTATGACGTCATCGATGAACTTGACCACGCCATTGCCTCCCTCCGCATAAAGGCGCAGGATATCATCACCACGAAGACGACCGCCGCCGATTTCCAGCACACCATCCTGGACCGAAGGCGCGGGCACGGAAGATGTCTGCGGAGGCCCGAACGTCGGTCAGGGTAATTTTCTGACTTGCTTCCATCAGAATGTCTCTGGCCTCAAGATGCAGCGCCTCACTCACGTCGTCTCCGATTACGGTGATACTTCCGTCAAGGGCCTGCATAAAAAGTGTTCCGGCATCAGGATCCCCTGGCTCCTCCGAAAAGAAATTGAAAGTGGCGAGAGCCACAAGCTGACTGCTGTTACTCACATGAATGTTACGTTGGGCAATGATTTCCAGAGATTTTGTATCAACGACCGCCTTACTTATTTTTCACATCCTGGTTGGAGCGGGCGCTCATCTTATCCGCTTTAACCATGGTTGGAGAGGTATTGGCAGGGTTGCCGATGAGTATATCACGCCCAGCACTGACCAGCAGTCTTCCGGGATTAATGGCAATGTCTCCCTCGATGCAAACATCCGATTCTGGACCCATGGCAACCAGTGAAATGTCCTTGACCGTTTCCTGAATCCAAAGGGAGACCAGTGGGTCCCGTCCCTTCTCCTTCCTCTCCAGAAGGGGTTTCTGAGGGCGCACCAGCGAGAATTTCAAAGTCTTTTCCGAGAGAGACACTCCCATCCTCGGCATAAAAGACGAGGCTACTGAGCCCGCTTGATCTCACATCCAGAACGGAGGGGTTCCCAGGGGGGAGGAGGGATAAGGTTGATACTATTGCGAGATGCTAAGATCACGTTGGTCGAGGGATTCGGCAATTCCTCACTTGCCTCTGGAACACTAAATGTGGGTGTTCCGTTGATCAGGAGGCTGTCGAAATTGAAAACTGCCCAAGGGGTTGACGCCTCCTCAAGTTGGGTGGCAAAGACGGGGTTAGCGGGAATGCGGTCACTTCCAAAAGCAAAAGCAGGGAAGAGCCCGGATGGGCTGCTCGGGCCATTGTAAAGGCGTCCTTGGGTGGTAATGGCCCCCCCGGTCTTTGTATCAAATGCCGTAATCTTAGGATTCGTGACAATAAGCGAATTCTCGTCGAGCACAGAGTCAGGAAAAGAGGCAGGGAGATTTTCTTCGGCAATTGCAGCGGAGAGTCGGATCTGACTTCTTTTCGGGATCTGACTTCTTTTCGGGATCAGATTCAGGGCCTTTGGTCTCTGGGGCTCCCCCCGGAGCGTCCTCCGTCCACAATGCGGACAGTCTTGAAGAGATTTAGACGGGTATTGCTATTAAGCTGAACCAAGGTGCCTTGGCCTTGGATGACCAGGTTGGTCTGGACGAGGTCACCTTTTTTTAGTTCCTGTTGCTGACTTTGAACTGCCTGCGTGACTTCCTTCTGGTTCGGCATCTCCTCGTCATCTGAACTGATCAACTTGGAGGTCTTGAGAAGAAGTTCGAGGTCGACGTCTACTGCCTGGGGGATAACTTTGGCATCGACCTGCATCACGATCATCTGACCTGCTTTGATAGTCGAAAACTGGTTGGGTTTGCTGTTGAAGAAGAGATCGACGCTGCCTTCGACGACGATGAGTTTAACAAATCCGCCTGGCAGGTATTCGAAAAGAACACTGGTTCCCGTCACCGCAGCGGTTACCGCAGCAGTGCGGACTTTCGCTCCTCCGATTTTTTTTGGCACCTGAAGCAGCAGAACTCCTTTATTCAGTTCAAGGGTTCGGGACTGCCCAATTAATGTGAAACGGGAATTCGCTCCCAACCGGGTGAGGGATTTGTCAGGAAAGCGAAGTTCGGCGCGCGAGTTTGCTCCGGTGGCTACCGAGCTGACTGCGTTGACCTGCATTCCGACAGAGGCCGCCCTTGAGGTCGTATCTTCCTTGAGGATTTTCACATCGTTGAAGACACGTGTGACTTCTGCCTTGTCATATTTGGCCGCCTGAAGAGCGGAAGTGAAAACAATAACACCGATGACGGCGAAGCGTGCGAGAAACGGGACCTGGAGACGCTTGAGGAACATGATGGTGGCTTGCAGCTATTGATGTTGCTTAAAATTTGAAGCTCACTCGCAGAGAAGGTCCTGCGAGTTGTGCTTCGTAGTCAAAGAAATCCAGATTACTGTCATTGACGGCAAAATTGTAGTTTGCGGACAGCTCAAGAAACTTGCGTGGCCGCCACGAAAGGTTTCCGCTCACACTGTGATAGAAATCCTCTCGGCCAGCGAGGTTGAAGTAATCGAAGTATTCGAAGCGGTAGCCGAGCGATAAGATCAGGTCACGCATGATCTTGAATTTGTATCCTGCCTGAAACGAATACTGATGGCGCTGAAGGATGTCTGGCTCCGCGTCAAGCGCGATTGAAGCGAGCAAGCTGGTGTTAAAACTGTTAAGCCGGTCGATGAGGAAAGTTTTTTGGACTCCGCCGCGCAGATTATGTGTTTGGTAAGCAGCTGGCTCATCCAACCCCTGGGTGATGCGCTGGTAGGTGTAGTGGAGATGCCAGATAGAATTTGCAAGTTCCGGCATGAGGATGAGGCAGCCAAGCCCGGCCTGGCCTGATTCGTAGTCGAGGACATCCAGATCGTCGTAGCGATAGAAGTGCTGAGAGACGTAAGCGTCCCCCGTAAACACGCGCATGGAGGCGGTGTTGCCACGCTCCTGTGATACCTCCGGTGGTAAACCAGTCGGGAATTTCCCCGGCACTGACGTTGGCAGCGTTATCGCTCCAGAAAAGCCCGCTGTCGAGAGCGATGTTGAATGGCTGCTTCTTCTCCTCACGTTTGAGGATAAGCTGCTGGCCGATGTCGCTGTCGCCCGGGGTGATCGGAGCGAAGGCGTTTTCTTCGTCGAGACCTGCCGCGGCGGCATCGGATGCCGCAGAGGCTATGGAAGAAGCATCGTGACTCAGGCTGCTTGCAGTGGGCACGGCTTCAGCAGCACGCGCAGGGTCGATTCGCGTCTGTGCCAGACTGGAGGAGAGCGCGACTTGCCCGAAAAAGAGGATACCTGTAGTGCAGGCCACCAAAGAAAACGTGAAACGTGGAATCATCAAAGTGGAAGATTGGGGGGGAAAGCTGCTGATTAACAAGGAGTGAGTGCGCGAGACGGAAAGCAGGAATGGAGCCTGCATTGGGGGGGATTGCAATCAGGCTACGAAATTAATACATCTAAACTATATAGAATTAGAGCGTATGACGCAAATCCCTGATAGAGAAGTTCCCTTACTCTTTTCAGCGAAATGGGCCCCCGTGCAAAAAGTCACTTTTTGGTCATCACGTAAATGCCATTCCACTCCTCAGGAGGCGACTCGATCAAAGCTGCACATCGCTCTTGATAGGTTTGGGTCAGGTAGTCATCAAGGCCTTCTTCTGCGGCCTGGTTGAAATCACTCTTTGCAGTAGAGAACTGGCCGTTACGATATTCCTTAACCCCTTTCTCGTAAGCTTCGATTCCCTGAGGAGAAGGTGTCGCCCGGGGTGCCGAGGACCGTGTAGACGCAAACCGCCTCATCTTTTCCCATCACCTGGACGAGATCGACCGATCGGCAGCGAAAGTCTGATTCGACGTGCTGGTAGACGCTTTCGCTGATAGCGATGTCCACTCCATACCTGCTTGGTGCTGCTTT
>CALSSN010000015.1 GCA_943789025.1 uncultured Verrucomicrobiales bacterium | reverse complement strand
GAACGATCATGGAGATCTTTTCTGGCCGAAAAAAAGAGTTTCTCAGATCGCACCTCTGCGCTCTCTAACCGCGAGCTGGAGGTCTTCACCCTTATCGGACAGGGCAAAGGTTCCAAGGCGATCGGTGATGAGCTAGGCATTGCGACGAGGACGGTTGATGCCCATCGCGCGCACATCAAAGAGAAGCTGCATCTGGCTGACGGCAAAGAACTGCTTCGCGATGCCGTCCGCTGGGTCGAAGCGAACAACCACCAGTCGGACTGAACAAAAAAAGCGAGCAAACACCTGACGGGCGGAAACACGCTCGGCTCGATCCGCTGCGACGCACGCCAGAAGACCCACACCGCCGCACCAATTGACTCGTCATCTGCTTCGGACAACCCTTGCGAGTGTAGCGAGTCAATTCCAGCATGATAACCCGCGGGCAAAACCTGTCTGGCCAGCAACCAGATATAGGTGCAGAGTAAAATAGACCATTGCATAATCCATGAACGCATTAAAAAACATCGCAGTAGCCGTCGACTTCAATGAAGAGGTCGACGACATCCTTAAAATCGCGGGAGAGATCGCCGAGGGAACCAAGGCCGAACTGCATATCATGCCACGTCTACACGGCAGATCCTGAAATTTACTTCACTCCTCCCTACGTCTTCCCCGCGGTCGTCGAGCGTCCGGCAGATGTCGAAGAATCTCTGCAGGAGGAAAAAGAAAAGATTCGCCTGATGGTGCACGACCTCCACGAGCGGGAATCTCGGCCACCGGCTACATGAAACCCATCGAAAACGGAGTGGCGCAGTCGATCCTCGATTTCGCAAGCGAGCGCGAGGCATCTCTGATCGTAATCGGATCACACCGGGCCAAGGCCCTCGAGCGGCTGGTGCTAGGGAGTGTTTCAGAAGCCGTGCTCCACAAGTCCACGATCCCGCTGCTCATCGTGCCAAGATCGAGAGAGTGAAGCGTCTTACGAGCCACGAGACCAATCCGCGTGACCCTGCGCCTGCCCCTGAAAAGGGCCCGCAGGGAGCAAAAAAAAGGCGAAAATGGTCCTCCAAGCGCCGCCTCACCGCGCCCTTCCCTTTTGTCGACTGCCCCGCGCCGCAGCTCCTTTCTGATCCTGAAGCAACCTGGGAAAAGCTCCTCAGCGATCTGGATTCCGCCAGGCAAAGGATCCTGCTCGAAAACTATATTCTTCGTGACAGCGTCGCGGGACATGCCGTTTCAGACCGGCTCATTCTTGCCGCCGAGCGAGGGGTGAAGGTAGCTGTCCACATCGACGGCATCGGGTCTCTGCTGGCAGGAAGCGAAGCCAAACAACGGCTCAAGGCGGCGGGAATCGCTCTGAAGATTTTCAATGACCCGGTGGAGATTTCCTCGGTTTTTCTTCGCGGAATCCAACGGATCATTCACCGAACCCACCGGAGAATCATCGTAGTCGATGACCGGGCTGCCTGGGTCGGCGGGATTGGCATCTCCGACCCGTGGTGGCCGGGACTTGCCCAGACAGCGGCTCGGGAAACCATGCTCAGGGTGACTGGAGCGCTCGTCCAGCAAGCTGCCGACGCCTTCGATCACCTCTGGCACAGACCTGTTCGGGCCATGCCGGTCGCACGTATTCTCGAAGCCCGCCCGGGCCAGGCGAGAATGGTGACACAGCACCCGCTGTGGGCTCTGCGCTTTCGCTCGGTTCTTTACTCGCGGATGAAAGCATCCCAAAGCAAGATCTGGCTGGCGACCCCCTACTTCATTCCCAGCAACCGCCTGAGGCGCGTCCTCCGCCATGCCTCTAAAAGCGGAATCGACGTCCGTCTACTCCTCCCCCGGGCCGCTCGATCACGACCACCCGACCGTGAGAATGGCAGCCCGGCGCCACTACCAGCACCTCCTCGAAGCCGGCATCCGGATCTTCGAATACCAGCCAGCCTTCTTCCACAGCAAGATTGCACTCTTTGACGACCAGTGGGTAGTCGTGGGGTCAGCCAACCTCGACCGCATCTCGTTTTTCACCAACCACGAACTTTTTGTCGAAGCACGCCACGACGCTCTCGCTGCCACCACCCGCAAGAGATTCGAGAATGATTTTGCCAAATCCCACGAAATCCTTCTTGAGGACTGGAATCAACGCCCACTTTACGAGCGCCTCTTCGAGCGCTTCAGCGGGCTTTTTGAACGCTTCTTCTAAATCCCGATTTTTCCTTCTCCAGAGAATATTTCCAGGGAAGATGCAGCGAGAATCAGGCGAAGGCATTGAGAATGCCCACTTCGATGGCAAGGGGTTCCGAGACTGTCGTCTCGAGGTTTTCGATGAGACGCTCGAGGCACTCGATCCGTTGCAGGAGATTCTCCTCACCCAGAAGCGCGCCGACTCGGAGAGATTCCTCTTTCTCACTCTCGAACGCCACCCCCTGTCCGCCGCGCCCTGAAGCCTGCAGCAGACAGTCCCCCATCCACCTGAGCAGCACCGCCATAAGGTCACTGCGCTGCGCAAGGTAACCCGACTGTGCAAGCGCCTTGAGCTCCTGCTCCCGGCGCTTGAGCCAGGCGTCGCTCTCGGTGGTTTTTCTGCAGGGCTTGCCTTTCCTCTTTGAACAGCGCCTCGGTCTCGCCCCGAGCGCTTTCTTTGATTTTCCTGAGCAGCGCATTGACCACCCCAAGGAGCGCCAGCGCGCCATCGCCATTGTGACCAGCCTTCGGGAACTGCTACCCGAAGGGTTGACAGCAGTGCCTTCCCTTCCTCCCCTAACCTCTCGGCACCGGGAGTTCACGCATAGGCAAGCCGGATACAACGCGAGCGGACCGTCTCCAGAAGCTGCTCGGGAAACCCAGTAAGCAGCAGGATCAAACTGTCCGCCGGAGGTTCTTCCAGCGTCTTGAGAAAGGCATTCGAGGCTTCTGTCTGGAGGCGATCGGCCTCCTCGATGACTGCCACTTTAAGTTGCCCTCCAGATGCGGTCTGGAGGCGGTGCTCCAAGGCCCTGATCTGGTCGACCACAATCCGCCGGGACAGAGAACTCGGCCGGGCGACAACCACCCATTCGCCCTCTGCCTCCTCCAGCGATGCGGCCTCTAATCCGACGATCTCACGCAAAATACCCAGCGTGAGCGAAGCTCTGCCGTCGCGATCACTACCGGTCACGAGGTAGGCATGACCCAGCCGCTGGTTCTCCTGCGAACGGCTCAGATACTCAAGCGCGGTCTGTTCATCAAGTGCCATATCTTTCCGATCTTTCCAAAGTCAGTTGCTTTTTTTTTACCCTCGTCTGATCAAGATGCACCCCTGCCATCGCTGTCACCCCTGCCCCTGCCCCTGCCCCTGCCCCTGCCAGGGCGGTGCGACGCATCAAGCAGGCCCGGGCTCAAGCAGGCAGATACCTTCTGCCAGACGATTGCTGCAACTTGTTCGGCAGGCAGCGAAGCATCCACGACCTGCATGCGCTCGCGATCAGCCGCAGCAAGAGAGAGGAACCCCTGGCGCACTGTCTCGTAGAAATCCGGTGGGAGCTGCTCCATGCGGTCGCGTTCCCCACCCCCGACGCATCACCCGATCGAAAGCCTCTCGTGAATCCATGTCCAGAACGATCGTGATATCCGGCCTTGCTTGACCGACGGCGAGACCATTGACGGCATTCACCAGATCGATGGGCAGGCCGCGTCCGAATCCCTGGTAGACGGTGGTGGAATCGAAAAATCGATCCGCCACAACATCCCAACCACCCGCAAGGGCGGGAAGAATTTTTTCCCTCACCAGCTGACAACGACTTGCAGCAAAAAGGCAGAGCTCGGCTTCCGGAACCATATCAGCCACCTCGGGCGTGTGCTGGAGCAGAGTCCTTATCTGTTCTCCCAGCACGGTTCCTCCCGGCTCGCGGAACTGCTCAACCCGACGGCCTTCGGCCTCCATCCGTTGCACCAGCAACCGGATCTGGGTCGTTTTTTCCGCACCCCTCAGAAACCTTCGAAAGTGATAAAAACTGCCTCTGGACGTGCCGTCCACGATTAACTTTCCCCCTCCGCATGATCCGTGTCCTGGGCCTGCAAAGCATCGGTCATCTCAGACTCTGCGCCTGTTTCAGTTTGCTCAGCACCAGCAAGGTATTCGTCACCTCGTTCATCAACCCGGAGCACCACTTTCACTCCCGCGCGAAGCGCCCCGGCATCGAGAAGGTTCCGAATCGCCGAGATGGTATGACCATTGCGTCCGATCACCTTCCCCACATCATCGGCATGCAGGCTTACATGAAAAACCAGGTTACCATCGCCACGATGCTCACTACGAATCGAGGGCCTCCTCGGGTCGGGAAAGGAGAATGGAAAAGGTGTACTGGAGGAATTCGAGGAATGCGACGTCTTTATCCATAGAACCCCCTACTATGGCAACCAGCCACGCTTTTGTAAACGGACGAAAGCCACGAAATAAGGTGTGCGCAGATGCGCAGGTTCAGGCAACATGGGAGCTTCCCACCGGGCGCTTCCCCGGAACCCGAAAATTCTGGCGTAAAGTTGCCCCATCATGCCAGCTCGAGATTGCCCCCCGCAGCGAGGCCTGTTATGATGGAGAGCTCTGTCCCGACCAGTCTGCCATGCCTCCTTCCAATTCTGCAACTGCCTCAGCTCCGAAGTCCGGAAATAAATCCGGGCCATTCCTTCACAAATCTGATGCCGAGAAGACTGCCGAGGCGGCAAAGATTCTCGAGGATGTCGGCCGCTCTCTGCCTTTCTCCGACGATGCCGAGCGGGGTGTCCTCAGCTGCATGCTTCAGCTGCCTGACCCCACCGTCAACCAGGCCATGGAGAAGCTGCGCGAGGAGGCATTCTACTCGCCCGGGAACCAGCTCCTATTTTCAGTGATTCTCGAGATCTACAACGAGGGGAAACCGGTCGAACCCATTCAGATCACCGAGCGCCTGAGCAGCCGCAACAAGCTCGACAACGTCGGGGGGGCAGCCGGACTGGCCTCTATCTATGACTTCGTCCCCGCCCCTTCACACTTCGAATTCTATGCAGACATCGTTCTGCAGAAGCATGTTCTCCGGCGCATCATCACTTCCTGCAGCGAATCAATCAAACACGCCTACGACGAGCAGGAAGATATTGCCGGCGTGCTCGATAATACCGAGCAACGCATTTTCGCCATCCGGATGGATGAGGAAAAAAGCTCCGGAATCCTCCTCATGCACGAACGGATCATGACGGCGATCGACGCGATCGAAAAAATGATCACCGACCCGGACGGACAGAAGGGCATCCTGACGGGCTTCAAAGAACTCGACCGAATGACCAATGGCCTGAAAGGGGGAGAGATGATCGTAGTCGCGGCCAGGCCGTCGATGGGGAAAACCTCGTTCGCAATGAATATCATCGAGCACATCTCGGTGGATCTCAGTCTCCCGACCGCGGTCTTCAGCCTGGAGATGACCTCCCAACAGCTGGTCCACCGGCTTCTCTGTTCACGCGGAAAACTCAGCATGCAGAGCCTCCAAGGCGGCCTGCTCTCACGAGAGGACCACCGCCGGCTCGCCCAGGCTGCCAACGATCTCAAAGAGTCATCGATCATCATCGATGACACCCCTGGGCTCTCGATTCTTGAACTTCGAGCCAAAGCACGCCGCTACAAGCAGCAGTTCGGGATCAAGCTCATCGCCATCGACTACCTGCAACTTCTCACCTCCTCGAGTCGCAAAGCTGCCGATAACCGCCAGATCGAAATCGCCGAGATTTCGGCTGGCATGAAAGCTCTCTCCAAGGAGATCGATGTTCCGATCATTGTGCTTGCTCAGCTTAATCGAGCGGTTGAATCCCGCAAAGGCGGCCGCCCGATCCTCTCTGATCTCCGGGAATCGGGCGCCATCGAGCAGGATGCCGACCTCGTTGGATTGCTCTCGCGGGAAAACTACGCCGGCAGCAAAAGTGGCGAGGACGAGGAGGATGCCTCCCCTGAAGATGAGGGTAAGGGTCTCCTCATCGTCGCCAAACATCGAAATGGCCCGACCGGGAGACATCCCTCTGCAGTTCATTGCCGAGTCGATGCCGCTTCATCGATCGCGAACCCGACCGCGACGACGACTTCTGACCCGTAAATCCACGGCCCATCCAAGCGCCAAATACTATCCCCAGCCACTCACAGCGATTCAGGCTACTTGCCCATCCTGTTTGGATCTGTCATCCTCCCCTATGTTCAAGGAAATATCAGCTGCACGACAAACCGGCTCGCTGGTTACCACTCTCTGTCTTGCTTTTCTCCTGAGCTCCTGCGACGAGCCCGGCAGTGACGGAAACCTCGAGAATCCCTTGGCAAAACTCGTTCGCGGCAACAACGAAGCGAGTTCGATCTCCGGCTACCTCGACACCGCCTCTGGAGGCTCTGCGAACTTCCCTCGCGCCGCCACAGCTCCTCTGAAGTCGGCGGCGAGGTATTCTGCTTCCTCGACGTCGAGACCGAACTCACCTCCCTCGCAGCTCAACTCGAAAGCCTGACGGGACTCCTGCCGAAATCTGCGGGCACAGCCGACGCTGCAAACTCTCCTGGTCCCTTCAGCAACACCTCCAGCGGCGCGGCCAGCGGGATACTCAAGCGCCTCGGCTTTGCCAACCTGAAGGCCATTGGCCTGAGTTCCAGCCGCAGGAAAGATGGCTTTCACAACCGCTCATTGCTTTACCTTCCTGATGGACCGAGCGGAATATTTCAAGTACTTGGCAGTGAGGCGGCCCCCTTCACTGCTGTGTCGCTCGCCCCGAGTGAGGCAGATCTCGTGGCCGAGATCGACCTCAACCTGAAGTCTCTCCTTGACCTCGTCTCCCGGCATCATGGGCGAGCTCGGTTTCTCTGCCGCGGCAGGGCAGTTCAGCGCCCTGCTCGACCACCCCGATTGCCCCGGGCATCCATGCTACCTGGCAGGACCTCTACAACCATTCCGACACCGAGATCGCTGTCGTTGGACAGATCGACCGGAAGAAGACAATCGGCCCGTTCGAGATGGGAATCCCTGCACTTCCCGCCCCCGAACTTCTCATTTCCATTGCGAATATGGCCTGGCTGGCAGACGAAGTCGTCGCACTGTTCCCCGAAGACCAACTTCTCCGCAAGACGGGCGAGGGCTTTACCAGCTTCACTTTTGCCGGCGAAATACCCCTCGCAGCGGACACGGTTCTCAAGCCCGTTCTCTACAATGACACCGCCCACGGACGGGTCCTCATCGCCAGCCACCCGGACTTCCTCGCCCGATGCCTTGCCGACGGTGGCGGCGTCGCCAAGCACCCGGATTTCCGCAGCGCCAACGAAGGCATTCCCGCATCAGGCAATGCCTTTGTCTACCTCTCATCGGACCTCTCTTCTGTGCTCAAGGATTTGAATCAAACGCAGATCAGTCAGATGCAGGCGCAAGCCAAGACTCCGACTGCGGCTCCCGCAATCATGCCCCTCCTCGCAGCGTTTTCAGAACCATCCCGCTGGACAGAGCAGCGCTTCTGCAACCCAGGTATTGAGCGATGGCATCTACTCGCTTTCCAACAGCGCCCGGTCCCACAAATCGACCGCGGTAGTCGCCGGCGGGTCGATCGCTGCAGCACTGGCCGCGGCAAGCGCCCCCTATTTCATGAATATAGCGAAACGAGACCTAACACCTGATGAGGACGAGACTCAGACTACCGACCCCCGCTGGGACGCAACTCGCGCTTGCTCTGAGAGTCTACGCATACGATCACTACGAAAATTTCCCCAACGAACTCAAGGACATCGTCACCTCAGGCTATCTTCCACAGGCTGCGAACCTGTCCTGGAAACATCCCAATACCGGCCTGGAGCTGCCATGGGTCTACACCAAGGGCTTGAGCCTCTCGGCACCGGACGATCTGCCTATCCTGCGTTCTCCTAAAACAGTGAACGGCTCGTTCCTTGTCATCTTTACCGACGGCAGCTGTCAGATGCTGCCACAGGAGGACCTCGAACCACTCCGTGAACGCCTCGGCTCTTACCTCGGAACCCGGTGAGACAGCGCACGAGGAAAGCCCACCTACCAAGATGTCCAAAGACCCATCCGAACTTCCCTCAGCCTTCCCGGCAATTCTTGCAGCTGCAGCAGAAAACGATGCCAGCGATGTCTACCTGAGGGAGGACGAAATTCCTAGATTCAAGGTCAATGGTCAGATGTGGGAGGCCGGTGAGTCCCCTCTCCCGTGGGATCAGCTTGCCGATTTCTGGCGCTTCTGTAATGCAGACCCGGACCACGACCGCGACTTCGATGCCGGCTTCCAGGCACCCGACGGCGACCGCTACCGCGTCAATCTCCACCGGGAACGCGATCGTCTCGCCGCCGTGCTGCGCCGAATCAAAGCGAAAATCCCTCAGCTCGAGACAATCGGGGCGCCCATCAACCTGCTCACCAGCTGGTTCAGCCGCCCGTCGGGACTGATCCTCGTTGCCGGTGCGACCGGATCCGGAAAATCAACCACGCTCGCCGCCACTCTCAACTGGGTAAATCACCACCACGCGCGGCACATAGTCACTGTCGAGGATCCTATCGAATATATCTTCCAGAACGAGATGTCCTACTTCACGCAACGTGCCGTCGGAATCGATACCGACAGCTTCGTCAAGGGTCTGCGCAGCGCTCTCCGTCAGGCACCGGACATCATTCTGGTCGGAGAAATCCGCGACACCGAGACCGCGACAACAGCCCTTCAAGCGGCTGAGACTGGCCACGTCGTGGTTTCCACGGTCCACAGTTCCACGGTTCCTGAGACCATCGAGCGCCTGACCAATCTTCTCCCTGCCGAGGGCCGCACCAGTGCGCTCCAACTCCTCTCCAAGCAGCTGATCGGCATTCTCTGCCAGCGATTGATTCCCACCGTCGAAGGTGGGCGCACCCTCCTCGCCGAACACATGGAAAACGTGGGGGCCACCCGGAATGGATCGAAGAGACCGCGCTTCCACAGATCTCCGAGTTCATCAGTCGCGGCGACAGCCCTGCCAACCGCACATTTCTCGCCTCCATTGTCGAAGCGTGTGAGGCCGGTAGGATCACCCCGCAGACGCCGAGGCCCCTGTGCCAACCCAACCGAATTCAGGCGTGCATTCCGAGGAATCAGCTGAACAATGTCACGCCTGTTTTTTCTTCCCATGGCCCAAACACTCCGCCAATCCATGCTTCATCGACGCCTCCGAGCTGTGCTTTTCTTCTGCCTGCTCTGCTGTTCCAGCGTGTCGACGTCTATCCGTGCGGACACCACTCTGGTGATGGCGAGCGAAACAGCGTCGCATACCTTCAAGGTCCGCGGCGATCAGATCCTGATCACGGAAAACAGTCTGGAAGAAAGCTCCGATCAGACAATTCTCTACGACCGTGCCAAACAGAAATTGGTCATTATGAACCCGACGAAAAAAACTTTCCTGAAGCTTGAGGCAGCAAAGCTGGAAGAGATCGAGGCAACCGTCAAAGGGGTCCTCACTGGACTCGACCAACACCTCGCCGACCTTGACCTGCCAGCCACCGAGGATGCTCAGGGCTCTGAAGCAGAGGGTGGAGGTCAAAAAGAGGCACTCCTTGGCTCCTGCGGGGAGCTCTTGGTGAAATCGATACTAAGAACTGAAAAAGTCCCAGAAGACTTATACTCTGCGCGAGAAGACTCGCGCATCGCCCAATGGGACTGCAACGTGGTCGACAAAAGGAACAAGGGCAGGCGCGAAGCCGCATTTTATCTTGTCCCGCGAGAAGCCCTCGACATACCCGAAGAGGATTATGCCACTCTCGCCTCACTCGAAACCTTCACCAGCGACCTCCTCACTGCACTTCCCGTCAGCGATTCCATCCTCACGGCCATCGGACCACCTGACCTCCACTTCCCAGACGGGCAGATCCCGATTCGAACCTCAACTATTCGGGGAGGAAAAAGTCGTCAGCCAGATCACTGAGGTCTCATTTGACGCCTTGAACCCGACGGATTTTCTCGTCCCTGATGACTACACTGAGCGAAGCCTGGACCTTCCTTTTAATTATTGCACGGATCCGCAGCCCTCACCCCTGCCCGAGCGAAATTCCTTGTTCTGGAACAGCTCAGGAAGATCACTCGCCAGCGTCTTTCGAAGCGCGACCACCCCCATGGCCGACCTGAAATCTCAAGACATCGCCACCAACAGAAAGGCGAGGCACGACTATGCGATCGGCGACACCTACGAAGCTGGGGTTGCCCTTGCAGGGACCGAGGTAAAATCGATTCGGGCGCGCAAGGTGAACATTCGTGATGCTTTCGCCCGGGTCGAAAAAGGCCAGGTCTTCCTCTACGGCTGCGATATCCAGCCGTATGAATGTGCCAGCCACTTCCAACACGAAGCCAAGCGGCCCCGGCGCCTGCTCCTGAACAAAAAAGAGATCAGCAAGCTCGATGTCGAGACCTCGCAGAAAGGCTGCACCCTCATCGTTCTCCGGCTCTACTGGAAAGGACAGAAAGTCAAAGTAGAGATTGGCGTCGCCAAAGGAAAAGACCACGTGGATCGTCGCCAGTCGCTTCGTGAACGCACCGAGAAACGCGAGGCCGACCGCGATATGGCTGCCTTCAACCGTAAGTTCCGCTGACAGTAGAAAACAACATGGTCACTGGAATCGGCACGGCTTCCTGAGAAGTAAGACTCCCCGAGCCGATCGCTGGATCCCTGGATCGTATGATCCCTGGATCCTGAAAAAAAGAATGGGGTGTTGCAACCTGTCATCCAGAGGAGCTTGCGACGCTGGATCTCAGCCCATGGACGGCTTTAGGAAGCCCAACCCCCCAACCGGCCAACCATGAGATTTGGCTGCGCCTATGTCCGCCTATGTCCGCCTATGTCCGCCTATGTCCGCCTATCTGCGCTTGTCTGCGCTCTCATGTTCACTCGCGCTCAGGGCCCGGTTCAAGATGCCAAGATGCGACCTTCCTCCCGTTCCGGCACGGCACCAAAGATCGAGCAACTTCCATTGCCGTTTCGAGGTTGAACAGAATGCGGACGCTAGACGTCGAGGTTCCGGACGTTGAGTGCATTGTCTTCGATAAACTGCTTTCTTGGCTCCACGATATCGCCCATCAGAATGGTGAAAATACGGTCGGCTTCCACCGCATTATCTTCATTAAGTTTGACCTTGAGAAGCTTCCGACCTGCCGGATCCATGGTGGTCGAGAAAAGCTCTTTGGCATTCATTTCTCCAAGACCCTTGAAGCGTTTGATTTCCACCCCCTTGCGCCCGACTGCCAGAATCCCTTCGAGGATTCCTGGCACGGAGAAGACCGGTTCGTTCTTCGACTCGTCTTCGCTGTCAACAATCTCAAAGAGCGGAGTGTCCTGGGAGTAGAAAGGATCCACAGGCACCCCAGCACTGGAAAGGTCTCCCATCGCGGTGGCGATCGCCTTGGCCTGGGGGATCTCGACAAGCCGGGCACGACGCTGCGGTCCCTCTCGGCTCACGGTGTTCACGAGATTTCCGTCCTCATCGATCTCCTCGGCGACTCGTTGCTGTTCAGGAAGAAGTTTCAGGTCCTCGTTTTCCTCGGCAAAAGAATGTAGAGCCGCGTCATCGACAAGATAATACGTGAACTCACGGTTCCCCTCGCGCACTTTCACAATGTATTCCGGCAGGTGACCGTCTACCGCTGCCGCAAGGTAAGTCTCGAAAACTCCGCCATTGCGCGGGACGATCGAGGCAAGCCTGGAAATTCGGCTGAGAATATCGAGGACGCCTTGCAGGTCCTCGCCCGCGATGATTTTTCCACCATCGACGACCCTGACCGAGAGGTCCTCTGACCCGAGTTCAATAAGTATTTTATTCAGCTCTTGGTCATCCTGAACGTATTCGGTACGCTTCTTCCGCCTCACGAGGTAAAGCGGGGGACAGGCAATATAGACGTGCCCTTTCTTCACGAGTTCGGGCATCTGACGACAGAAAAAAGTCAGCAGAAGCGTCCGGATATGGGAGCCATCAACGTCAGCATCGGTCATGATGATGATCTTGCCGTAGCGCCGTTTCTCCAAGCGAAGCTCCCTCGCCATCACCCTCTCCAATGCCAGCACCGATGGCGGTGATCATGGTCTGAATCTCCTTGTTCTGGAGAACCTTGTCGAGTCGGGCTTTCTCCACGTTGATCACCTTCCCCCTGAGCGGAAGGATCGCCTGGGTGCGGCGGTCGCGCCCTTGCTTGGCAGAACCCCCTGCGGAGTCGCCCTCGACAATGTAGAGCTCAGTCCTCTCGGGATCTCGCTCCGAACAATCCGCCAGCTTTCCAGGGAGGCCACCACCAGTCAGAGCAGACTTTCGCACGGTATCGCGGGCTTTCCGAGCAGCCTCGCGAGCACGCGCCGCATTGATGACCTTATCCACAACGGCGCGGGCAATCTTTGGGTTCTCGTCAAAGAAGATCTGCATCTCCTCGTAGACAATCGATGAGACAACCCCCTCGACCTCATTATTGACCAGCTTGACTTTGGTCTGAGCATTGAAGCGGGGATTCGGGTGCTTGATGGAAATGACACAGATGATTCCCTCGCGGCAATCGTCTCCGGTGAGCGCTGGGTCTTTTTCTTTCACCAGCTTGTTGTCCTGGGCGTATTTGTTGATCACCCGGGTCAGCGCGCTGCGAAAGCCAGTAAGGTGGGTGCCGCCGTCAGGATTCGGAATCGAATTGGCAAATGGCAGAATGTTGTCGTGATAGTCCGCTGTGTAATGCAGGACAATGTCGGCAAACACATCTTCCTGCTTTCCATCACCGGTTTCGACTGCACGCCGACCACGGATCACAATCGGATCATCATGGATGAGGTGCTTGTTCTCAGCGAGTTGACAGACAAACTCGGAAATTCCCTCCTCGTAATAGAAATGGGTCTTTCGGGCCCGGTCGCCGCGTTCGTCGGTGAGGTGGATGCGAATCCCCGGATTGAGGAAGGCAAGCTCACGGAGACGCCCGGAGAGATAGTCGAAGGAGAACTCCGTAGTGATCGTGAAGATCGAGGCATCCGGAAAGAAAGTGACCTTGGTTCCGGTCTTTTCCGGGTTCTCGAGAGTGCCGGTCACTTCCAGTGATTTCGTGGTCTTACCCCGGGCAAACTCGATGGTGTAGGCTTTTCCGTCACGGAACACCTCGGCCCGAAACCAGTCGGATAGTGCGTTGACGCATTTGGCACCGACCCCGTGAAGCCCGCCGGGAGTACTTATAAGCTCCCTGCCCGAACTTGCCACCGGCATGGAGATTGGTCAGCACGAGCTCGACCACCGGCATGTCATGCGCCGGGTGAACCTCCACCGGGATCCCCCGCCCGTCATCCTCGATCGAACAGGAGCCGTCTTCACAGATGGTGATGTAAACGTTCTCGCAGAAACCGGCCAGGTGTTCGTCGATTGAGTTGTCGAGAACTTCAAAAACACAATGGTGGAGCCCGCGTTCGTCGGGGTCACCAATGTACATTCCCGGACCGCTTTCTGACCGCTTCAAGGCCTTCCAACTTCGTGATCTGGGCAGCACCGTATTCCTGATCTCCAGAGACGTTTGTATTGACCTTGACCTCTTCTCTTTCGACAGGTTTTTCCTCAGACATAAATAGTCTCATACTATCGGGAGAAGCGACCCGATATCAAGAGATTAGGAGACATGAAGAGCATCTTTTCGACGCCTCCTCACGGGCCGAAACAGGCGGGATGGAGTCCGCTCCGATGGTATTTCCAAAGGCTCGCCTGAGGGCTACCCTTTGAACTCACTCACCAGGGCATTGATCGTCTCCTTGGCGTCGCCGTAGAGCATTCTTGTATTAGGCCGGAAGAAAAGAGTATTCACCAATCCGGAGAAGCCAGCGCCCTGACCGCGCTTCAGGCAGTAGACGGTTTTGGCCTGATGCACATTGATGATCGGCATGCCATAAATCGGACTGCTCTGATCCTCTGCCGCCGCCGGGTTGACCACGTCATTGGCACCGATCACCATCACCACATCGACATTGGCAATCGTCGGGTTGACGTCATCCATCTCTGCCAGTTGCTCGTAAGGCACGTCTGCCTCGGCGAGGAGCACATTCATGTGGCCCGGCATCCGTCCGGCGACCGGGTGGATGGCAAATTTTACCTCGGCACCATTATCTTCGAGGATAGCCGCGAGTTCTTTGACAGCGTGCTGTGCCTGAGCCACCGCCATTCCGTATCCAGGCACGAAAATCACACTCTGGGCCGCCTCGAGAACATAATAGGCATCCTCGGTGGAAGCAGCCTTCATCTCACCCTCAACTTTTTGCGCCTTCCCTCCGGAGGCGGCTCCAAAGCCGCCAAAGAAGACGTTCCCCAGGGTCCGGTTCATCGCCTTGCACATGATCATCGTGAGAATCAACCCAGAAGCTCCCACCAGGCATCCGGCGACAATGAGCACATTATTGAGAATCACAAACCCGGCAGCAGAGGCAGCCAGCCCTGAGCAGCTGTTCAGGAAGGCGATCACTACCGGCATGTCGCCACCCCCGATGGGAAGCACCCCAAGAATCCCTAACAGGCAACACAAAGCGATGATGATGACCAGAAAAGAAACGACGAGTTCCTGACTCTGACCATTAACAACAAGCACCACTCCGAGCCCGATGACAGCGAGCAAAATCAGAGCGTTCAGAAGCTTCTGACCCGGAAAGAGAGTGGGAGACCCTCCCATCTTTCCAGAGAGTTTCAGGTAGGCAACGAGACTTCCAGTGAAAGTGATCCCCCCGATCAGAATAGCCAGAAAGATCGCCACCAGAATAAACGTCGAGTCCGCCGGGCCATTCCCGAGATACTTCTCCCACCCGATCCGGCTGATCCGATCGAACTCCGCCCACCCGACAAAGACCGAGGCAAGCCCACCAAAGCCATTGAAAAGCGCCACCAGCTCCGGCATGCCGGTCATCTGCACCCGCTTGGCCGCGATCAGTCCGATCGTAGATCCCACCACGACTCCAGCCACAATCCACCCCATCGAAAGCACATTCCGGTCGAACAGAGTGACCACCACGGCGATAAGCATGCCCAGTGCCGAGAGCCGGTTTCCGCGACGTGCGGTGGTCGCGGATCCGAGCATCTTGATCCCGAAAATGAACAGGATCGAGGCGATGATGTAGGCGAAATTTACAAGTTCCATGAACTTTCTTTTTTTTGAATTCTGCTCCGGATCTGGGCGCCGGGCGGGTGGGCTGCTAGTTCTTTTTCTTAAACATTCCGAGCATGCGGTCAGTCACCAGATACCCACCCACCACATTGATCGTCGCGGCGACGAGAGCTGCGAAGCCGATGATTGAACCGAAAGTGCTCTCCGCCGCACCTGTCGTGATGATGGCACCGACAATGGTGATCCCGGAAATGGCGTTCGACCCGGACATCAGCGGAGTATGGAGCTGGGAGGGGACCTTTTGAATCAGCTCGAAGCCGAGAAACGCGGCGAGCACAAAGGTGAAGACAAGCAGGATGATTTCCATGGTTGGTAAATTGGGTGAGGCACCGGCAGGCACGTATTAAACAGACACTGGCAGCAAGGTTTTCAGGTGGTTTTTTTCGATTCCGAATCTGCTTTCGTGGCGAAGCGTTCGTGCACGATAGTCCCTCCCTGCGTGATGAGACAGCCCTTCAAAATTGCATCTTCTGAATCGAGAACCAGCGTCTTGGCGTCAGTGTCCCAGAAGTGCTCGATAAGATTGGCGACATTCGCGGCGTAAACCTGGGTCGCGTGCCTTGGGACAGTGCCCTCGAGTTTCGTCGGCCCGAGGAGGATGACCCCATTCTCAGTGACCACCTCTTGGTCTGGAACCGTGCCCTCGACATTGCCTCCGGTCTCGGCGGCAAGATCGACAAGAATGCTTCCCGGCTCCATGCCGGCAACGACTTCCTTGCCCACCAGAACCGGCGACTTACGCCCAAAAAGCTTGGCGGTCGTGATCACCACATCCGACTGCTGGCAAACTTTCGCCTGGGCCTCCCTCTGCTTGTTCAACTGCTCCGGCGTGAGTTCTCTGGCGTAGCCCTGATCGGTAGCCCCTGTCTCACCGAGGTCGATGCGCAGTGCTTTGGCACCGAGCGATTCGGCCTGCTCAAGCGCCTCCTCCCGAACATCGAAAGCTATCACCCGGGCGCCGAGACGCTTGGCGGTCGCAATCGCCTGCAGCCCGGCAACTCCGATCCCGATGACAAAAAATCTGGCTGGGGAAATCGTCCCTGCAGGAGTCATCATCATAGGGAGAATTTTCTTCATTTTTGACGCGGCAAAAATCACCGACGCATAGCCTGCGAGATTCGCCTGCGACGAGATGGCATCCATCTTCTGAGCGAGCGTGGACCTCGGCATCATCTCCATGCTAATTGCAGAGACACCGGCCGAGGCAAATTTTTCAATCAGCTCAGGCTCGTTGAAGGGATCGAGAAAGCTCACAGCTAAAGCCCCATCTTTGTGGGCCGATATCTCGTCAGCCCGCGGCTTGCAGACCCGCACCACAATGTCTGCCTGCCCCAAAACGGCACCGGGATCGTCTGCGACCGAAGCACCGGCAGCTTCGAAATCGCCGTCTGCATAGCCACTGTCCGAGCCGAGACCCGACTCGATAACGACCTCAAGCCCGAGATCCACGAGCTTCTTCGCGGAGGCTGGGTCAACTGCGGCCCGGGTTTCTGTTGGTTCTGATTCTTGTGGAGCGAAGATGATCATGGACTGAAAGCACAGGTGACGGGTTTTTCTGCCCGCACTTGATTGAAGGCCCGAAGTTGGAACAACACCAAGGCTCTGTCGACCAAATATCTCACTCTACCCGGGGAGCCATCAGATCAACCTCAAAACGAGGATGGGGTGTAGCAACTTTTCTCCAGAAGCGCTTGTGAAGATGAATCTCGGGCCTGGGGACGGCTTGTAGCCTGTCCGGGACCAGAGTCCCAGGACCCGTCGTCAGGAAGCCCTAAGGAAGGTCTGATCCATTGCTCCACCCGCCACTTGGAATGAAATCGGATTCCAGTCAGCGTCGCTGCGCTGTGGGCTCGCTGACAAAGCCCTTCGGGTCGGGTTGCTGCCCGCATCCAGCTTGGCTTTGTTGCTCGTTGGTCGTGGATGTTCACCCACTTCCGCCTCGGCGCCGTGCCACCCAAATTCGGACATCAATGACGGGCACCGCCATGAATCAACCCCCCCTAAAAAATACCGCCGCCAAACGAGAGCCACGCCAGGACAAGCACGAGCACCACTGCGACTCCGACCCAAAGCCCCCGAACACGCGTGCCTCGGTTGCCCCCAGATTCTCTGACAAGAAAGTCCTCGTAATCCCAATCCTCGTCATCATCCGGAAGATCAAGCCCGTCGAGTCTTGTATCCTGCTCCCAGGACTTCCTCGGCTGGCAATGAAAACAGCGAAGTGCTCCCACCCGGACCTCACGGCCACATCCTGGACACAGAAAGAAATCTTCTCTCACAGCACTGCCTTCCGCCCTCTTTATGGAATGAGCCGATCAAGCTCCTGCAACATTCCTTCGAGCTGGTCTCCCCGCTTTTCATGAGACTCCGTGATGCCTCGCATTTTGCTTTCGAGCCCGTCGGTCAGCATCGACTCTTTCGAGCCATCCCATTCCGGCACAGCCCTGGCTGGAGGAGGCGCTTTCTCTCGCACTTCAGAACCTGCGCCAGACGAGCGATTCTTCCTCTCCCTCGCTCCATCGATAATAAAGACCACTCCCATCACTACAAAAACAAAGGTGAGCAGAG
The DNA here is from genome assembly GCA_943789025.1 of uncultured Verrucomicrobiales bacterium. Lineage (GTDB taxonomy): Bacteria > Verrucomicrobiota > Verrucomicrobiia > Verrucomicrobiales > DEV007 > CALSSN01. The sequence continues at coordinate 29,196 of CALSSN010000015.1, read as the reverse complement.
AGGAAACGGTCATTCCTCGACGGCAACGCATCTGCGAGCACATCTTCGCGGAAGACTTCCGACGACCAACCCCGGCCATCTTCTCACCACAGCATAGTTTCATTTTTCTGCACCCTCGATGCGCCCCGGAACCGAGCCTAACCAAACAACTTGGTGATGGGCTTACCCTTATCACCGATCGTGAAGGGACGGCCACTCGGCGAGTAAATGGTTTTTTCAGTATCCAGCCCGAGACCGTATCCCATGGTGGCAACGAAGTCCTGGATGTTGACTTTATCACTTGCGACTGCGTAGCCTTTTTTATCAGTGGTGCCCCAGACTTGACCTCCCTGGATCCCCCCACCGGCCATCATCGTGGAAAAGGCACGGGGATGGTGGTCACGCCCCTCGTTTTTATTGATCCCCGGGGTCCTGCCGAACTCGGTTCCTATGGCGACCAAGGTGGTCTCGAGTAATCCTCTCGACTTAAGATCCTGCAGCAGCGCAGCAACTGTCCGGTCAAGCATCCCGGCGCGGCTGACGATTCCCTCGTCGATGTAGTTGTGCATGTCCCAACCACCGGCCTCGACCTCAATGTAACGAACCCCCTTCTCGACCAGACGCCGGGCGAGCAGAACGCCCTGAGAAAAACTGCCATCTCCATACATTTCGCGCGTCTTGGAAGATTCCATCGAGAGATCAAAAGCATCAAGATCACTGCTGCGCATCATGGCGATCGCCTCGTCGTAGAGATCGGAATAATCTTTTACCTTGAGGTGATCGAAGCGCTCCCGGAAAGCAGCGTCAAACTGGTTGGAAAGGGACAAGCGCTCGTCGAACTTCTCCTCCGAGACACTGGAACGAATATTTTGCAGGCCTCTGGCGGGATCCTTAATCGGAATCGGAGCATACTCGGCACTCAAGAATCCGGAGGCAGGATGCCGTGATCCGGTGCTCACCAGTACCGAATCAGGCAGGGTTTTGTTTCTGCGCCCCTCAAGATACTGCCCCCACGAGCCCAGACACGGGTGCACGATGGTTGCCCGCGGACGGTAGCCCGTGCGCATGACATACTTGCCGTTTCCATGCACCCCGGTTACCGAGTTCATCGATCGAATGATCGCCATCTTATCCATGTGCTTTGCCAGCCTTGGGAGGTGATTGGAGATCGAAATTCCCGGGACGTTCGTTTTGATCGGATTGGTTGGGCCCTTGACCGAAGACTCGGTCTTCGGGTCGAAGGTATCGAGGTGACTCATGCCGCCGCTCATGAACAGAAAGATCACACTCTTCGCTTTGCCCCCTCCCCCTCCGCCGCCAGACTGGGCCATCGCGCTCCCTTGCCCGAGAACAGGAAGCAGAGAGACTCCAAGAAGCGATTTTGCGGAGCGCTCGACGAAACGCCGACGGGAAAGATCATCCAGCGAGTTAAGGTAAGTTTTCATGGCTATTTTCTGCGCAGCATCACGTGCACGACCTTGGCACGCTCTGATCCGGCGGCTTATTGGATAAAAAGAAATTCCCTCGTATTGACCAGCGCCCAGATCAGGTCGTCGTATGCAAAACGCCCGCTCTCGGAGATCTGCTCGCCGGCAATCTTCTGGTCGCTCTCGGTCGGGCGACGGTTCAGAATGCTCAGGAAGAGCGCTTCGACTTTCCCCTCCTCCGTCTCTTCGTTGGTCAGGTTTTCATAGATCTGTGAATCACGAGAAGTCAGCATCTCCGTGGTGGACCCGTTCAGGATCCGGAGCACCTGCGGCACGGACCCGTCTTTCGTCGACCCATCGAAAACCAGGCGACTTGACTGTCCGAAGTCCTGCAGGAAATGATCGGCGGCAGCTGGCTGGCTGAGCTCAGAGGCGCGAAGATGTTTATCACCTTTCGTCCCTTGATGCTGCATGGTCATCTCGGAGTCTTCATCGTTCATCGCCTCTTCCATCTGCGCGCCCTTGATCTTCTGTAGTGTTTTTCGCATGTTCTTGTAAGCCGTCAGCTTCTGAACCGCAATCTGCCCACTGATATTATCAAGATCCATGGCGATCGTCCGCTCGTAAAGCTCACCTTGCTCACCGCGGAATTTATCGGGATTTCCGAGCTGCAAAGTCATGAAGGAATCCCAGACCTGCTCGGCACTCATTCTCCTCAGAAGTGGCCCCTGAAACGCGTAATCCGTACCCGGCTCGTATTCTACCGTGGTAGCCTTCGATTGGTAAGCCTTGGTATAAAAGATGGTTTTCTGAAATGCCTTCAGGTCAAAATTCGTTCGACGCATCTCGTCGGCAAGAAAATTGAGAAGCTTCGGGTTCGAGTCCATCGCCGGGGCAAAGAGGTTGTCCACCGGCTCAACGACACCGATCCCGAAGGCGCGCTGCCACATGCGATTGGCGATCACTTTGGCAAACATAGGATTTTCCTTGGCTGTCGCCCATCCAGCGAATCGCTCGCGGGGGGTTAAACCCGGCTGTGTTCCCGGGGTGTAATTGCGCTCGTCCGGCCACTCGAGAAATTTTGGCTTCAGGGCTTCTCCCGGCTCGTGGTCGGAGTATTTGTAATCGTGAGGCAGCTTGATGTGATTCTTACTGACATCTTTGACCGCATACCTGTTGGCTCCGATCATCGCATTGAGTTGTCTTATGGCTCCGGAGTTCTGCTTGTCGTCGGGATCCCCGCCATTCTTTTTGATCAGCTGCACCACCTCCGCGAGAATACGATTCCTGGGGTCGCCGTTTTTAAAGTCGTCCGGACCGAGTTGGGTCACCGTAGAGCCGAAAAATGAGGCCATTTCGTAGAACTTCGCCTGCGTCCATGTCTCATCGTAAAACGGGTGGTCGTGGCACTGAGCACAGCCGATCTCCGTACCCAGAAAAATGCTCACGGTATTCGCCAGGTTGTCGAGGGGCATTCCCGAATCACGGAGCAGGTATCCCGTTGCAGGGACCTCCCAGGCCTTACCCGAGGCAGTCAGCATCTCGTGCACCATCTCGCCATAGGACCTGTTTTTGTCGATACAGTCCTTGAGCCAGCGCATGAACGATACACCCCTGACATACTGCGTACCGTCAAGGCTCTCGCGGACACGCAACATGTCGGCAAAATAATTGAAGAGATGAGATTTGTAGCCCTCCGACTCCATCAGCACATCGATCAGTTCGTTGCGCTTGTTGGGATTTTCACTCGCAAAAAACTCTCGCGTTTCCACTAAATTGGGAATGCGCCCGACCGTATCGAGGTAAATGCGGCGGACAAAATCCTCGTCACTGGCGGCCTCGTTGGGACGCGCCTTCAACTCCACACATTTTTCGTAAATGATCTTATCAATCATCACCGCGGTGTCGGCGGAAGACCGCCCCGATCCGGTGTCCGCTGCCAGAGGACGCATACTGCGAGCGATTTGCTCGTCTTCTTTTGCCAGCAGCCTGAGAGCAAATCGATGAATTTTTCCGTCCTCGGTCCGCATCCGACAATAATTCTCACCGTCCATTCGGATAAACTGCATGCGCTTTTCTTCGCCCTGCTTGTTTTTCCACATCCGAACGTTCGGACCCTGAGCCATTGCCGACCCGAGAAATGCCATGGTGCATCCGAGCAGAAGAAGAGCGATCGTTTTTCTCATGTGAACGGGTCTATGATGAGGCGGCAGAACATGAATCGACCGCTGCATCTGGTCAATTGCTTTTCTGCTAATCTTTGCCATTCTCCTCACGCGGTCGCTGTACGTAGATAATGTCGAAGAAATCAGTCTCTCAGCCATTCATCAAACCGCCCATTCAGGTGCTTATCAGCTCTCATGTCCTCTCCTAACAACGGCCAGAAAAACATCCGCCAAATCCTCGCTCGGGTGACGCTCACCACCTTCGCTGGGGCCGCTATTTTACTTGCCAGCACCACCGACGCAGCAGCAGCCGACCCGATGCAACCGCTGCGCCTTGGCTTTCTGCAGTCTCTTAGCCAGCACACTCTGGCCAACGAAATCGCCTATGCTTCCGATCTCCGAGCCATGGAGGCAAAGCTCCGCGAGCGGAAGGACTACCGCGCGGCCCTGGCCGTGGCCGCAGAGATCGAAGCGACCGCTTCCCGCATCGCCAGCCTGCAAGCTGCTCAGGACCTCACGCCAAGGACAAAAAACCAGCATGCTTCCAGCGCTGCCACTCCCTTGGAGGGAAAGGAACTGCTCTTGGAGGCACATGGCGCAGAAACCGAAGAAAACGCGCATTTTAATCCCGAAGATAAGGTGATCACGGGCTTGCAAGCATCCGGCGACGCGGTGTACTGGAGATTGCCGGAAAACTTTCCCGGCGGCGGCTACGAAGTCCTCCTCGACTATGCTGCCAGCGACGAGGGAGGCGGCAGCATCCACATCGTAAGCGAGGGCTTTTTCCTCGAGGCAACCATCCATCCAACGGGTGGGCGCACAATGATGAGAAACCTCAATCTCGGCACTCTCAAAATACCAGCAGGAGCAGAGACACTGCAGCTGGTAGCCCGAAGCGTCTTCAACGAACACCTCATGCAACTGAGGTCTCTGAGACTTCGTCCTGCATTTCTCCAACCATGAAATCTACCAAGTGCGCAGATACCTCGGTTCGCCTTCGAAGAGCTGCACCGATGCCCAAGCTCATCATCCTCTTCCTGCTGCTGGTCTGGAATATTTCTTCCCTTGTTACCCTCGAGGCCGCTCCTCCTGCTCTGCAAAATGAAGGGCAAGCACCACCCCGTGGGAAAAGCGTCACCACGCTTCTCGATTTCCTCGCAAATCTCCCGGCTCGAGAAGAGAGGCTCCTTTCAAAGAACGACTACCAGAGCCTTATCAAACTGGAAGCCGAGCGGGTTACCGCGATCAGCGAACTGGCGACGGCAAGACTCCCGACCGAAAAGATGGAAGCCATTGGAACCCTTGTCCTCGACCCGGAGACAGCCCAGCTCTCCGGTGAAGTCACCCGGTCCGATGCAGCGGGAGCTACCTCCCTCGTCAGCTGGCAGGAAGGCAGCAGCTCCAACTGGACTCTCGAAGACATCGAGCCAGGCTACTTCGCTGTCCAAATCGTCTACACCGCCCCTCAAGGCACAATACTGGATCAAGAAAGTGACGAGAACGCAGCGGCGACGAAAGCTCCAATCACCCCTTCCGACAATGTTGTCAGCTTCGGTGAGATCACCAGCTTCGTCTCAAATCCAGAGGCTTTGCTGACATCCACCCTGCCACCGATGAAGTCAGCAACACAGAACATCCATACAACTTTCCTTGGCATCCTGGCCATCACCACAAACCCGGCGACAGTCCAACTAAGAGTCGACGCAACGCAAGGAGACGGGATCATGGATCTCGCGACGATCTACCTCACCCGCACCGCGAGCCCCCCACGCAAAACCCAAGAGACCCAGATCAGCAGTGCTCCGGGCCTCGAGCTTCTCAGGGATGCCCACCGGAAAGAGATTCAAACCCTCAGGCAGCCACTCGAGCACGCTTACATCGAACAACTCGCCCTCCTTCACCGGAGCTTTGAGAATGACGGCCGCAAAGCCGAAGCACAGGCTATCATCCAAGAGACTGAACGCCTGAAGGCTGACCAGATCGAGCCTCTGACCTCCGAGCTCCTGGGAGGAGTCGCCATCGCCAAAACGAAGAGCAACGGAGTTCCTGCCACCACGATGGCGACCCCCGCACCGGGCAATTCGCCGGCTGACAGACAAGGCAGCATGGCGAAGGTCCTCGAAGGGTGCAGGCTTATCGGGGAACCAGAGGCGGGCCATCGCTTTCGCGTCAACCATCGGGGAAGCACCTTGCCCGTGCAGCTTTACTTTGTGGATTGCCCGCTCATCGATGCGCCCTCTGGAAATTTATTCACAAGCTACTTCGGCGTCGCACCCGCAACCATCCCTGAAGTGGCGGAGATGGCCCGCACCTTCACCAGCGATACCCTTCGAGACATTACATTCAGCCTTCGGATGGCAGGAGAAAAAAGCCGTGACGGCTTCCACTTCGCCATGGTTCAAATCCCAGGAATCGGTTCCTTGCAGCAACTTCTCGTCACCGAAGGCCTGGCACGGATCCAATCAAAGTGGGCACCTTTCATGCAGTTCGAGGCGCCATTCTTTGTCACTGAAATCCTCGAGAAAAAAGAGCAGGCGGCAAAACGCGCCGGTGCAGGTGCATGGCAGTTCTGAAATCTCCCAGCCCGAAACCGAGATCACCTAGCAAGGTCCAAGCCCTTAGAACCTTCCCTTCCACTTGCAAAGGACCCAGAGGCCTCGCAGCCTCTCCTTGCCAAAGATTGGCGGCAAAGAAACAGAGGGAAAATCGTCTTTTTTGCTTGCCACTGAGGTCTCTTCTTGCTTTATATGGACTCCTGGAAGTTCATCGAAGGGTTCAAAGAGCTTCTCGAAAGGTTCCTTTCATTCCTTCAGTATGGCTTCAGTATGGACTTGATTAAAGACTCCAAATAGTTCATACTCATTAACTTGTTCGTTGTTCCCCCTTCATCTCACCTGATCATTCACAGCCCATGAAGACCTTCACCAACCTAGCCCCTCTGCGCACTCCATCCCTCGTTCTGGGCATCGCCATCAGCTTCCTCTGCATTGGATGCAGCAGCACGGGACACAAGGTCGGCAGTGGTGCTGCCTACCACGGACCGGTCGACAAACATGGAATGCCCACACTGATCCCGAAGTCAGGGAAAATGAAGGTCAGGACGACGGCCTACACCCATACGGAAGCAGACTCTTTAAAATACGGCACCAAGACTGCCGCTGGGACGACCTTGAAATTCGGCAAGGTGAAAAGCGCTGCGGCTGACTGGTCGCTTTTCCCGTATGGAACCCTCTTCAAGATCAAGGGGGATAACTCGACCTATCAGATCGATGACTACGGAAGTGCCTTGGTCGGAACCAGCACCATCGACCTCTACCAACCCAGCAAAAAAGCCATGCGCGCATGGGGGCTAAGAAAAGTGGATATTCAGATTCTGCGTTGGGGTTCGTATCAAAAAAGTCTGAGCATCATGGAGAAGCGCACCCGCGCATCCCATGTGAACACGATGGTAGCAGCCATCAACGGCAAGCTCGGTCGCAGCAGCTAACCAGGCTGGTAAGGCTGGTAAGGCTGGGGGAGATAAAAGTTTTTCTCCTGACTCCACCCCTCCTCACGGGTAGACTCCTTCCGGCAACTGGAAACAGTTCTCAATCCGGTTGATCGAAGGAACTTCACCTTCTCTGGCAATCACCTCGACAACGTCGAAGCGAAACAGGATCTCTGGGAATTCCAGAAGCCGTAGCCAGGCAAGTCCTCCTCGGGAAATCAGTCTCTGTTTTTCCCCGTCGACCGCTTCCACCGGACGCCCGTAATCCTCGGAACTCCGCGTCTTGACCTCGACAAAGACGAGACTCTCTCCATCCCGACAGACAAGATCCACCTCACCTCCTCCGGGTGCCTTGAAATTACGATAGAGAACCTTCATCCCTTCGCGCTTGAGAAAATGATAAGCCAGCTGCTCACCTGCAGCCCCGAGCGCTTGACTCCTGGTTGCATGGGTTCTGCCTTCCCCCCAGGGCTCAAGCCTCAACGGCGCATTGGGCGACCGGCTGAAACGACTGACGATGCGCTGCCACAGGCCCATGATCGCGGAGTATTTCAAGGTGCATTTTGGTGGGATATCCTTTGTGTCGGTCGAAGCCATAAGCGGGATATTCGGTTGCGAGTTCGCGCATGATTCGATCACGGGTGACCTTGGCGAAAATGCTGGCTACAGCAATCGACTGGCTCTTGCCATCGCCCTTCACGATCGCGCAGTTTGGTGTTGGAAAATCCGGCACCGGGGTTCCGTCGATCAGCGTAAAATTCACAGCAGGACCCTCCATTGAGGAAACCGCCTGCCTCATCCCCTGCCACGTCGCCTGCAGGATATTGATCCGATCGATAGTCTGCACATCAACCACCTCGACACGAAACCTCAACCCCTCCACCTGAAGCAGCGCCTCAAAGAGAAGCTCTCTTCGCTTTTCAGTAAGGCGCTTCGAGTCGTCAATTCCCGGGACATGAAAATCGACCGGAAGAACGGCGGCGGCGACAACAAGTGGCCCGGCGAGTGGGCCGCGCCCTGCCTCATCGACCCCTGCCACCTGAGCGAAACCAGCAGCTCTGGCCTCGCGCTCGAATTCAAATCCTGGCATCATTCTCGTCTTATCCAAGCTCATACCATGTCCCTTTTCCGGTGCCCTTTCTATTCAGAATCCCACGCGCCACGAGACCTTTCAAATGCGCCTTGAGAGTATTCCGGTTCGCGCCGGTCAATTCGCTGACATCTTTCAAGGTCAACTTTCCATGCGCCCTGAGCAACCCGATAAGATCCTGTTGTAAAAGCGGAAGATCTGCTCTCTCACGCGAACCACGAACCAGAGACTCGGCCATCACAGCCTGCTGCAAAAGACATGCCAGAAAGAAACTATGCCAGCTCCCGAGGCCGCCTTCACCGCTCTCCAGTGTCTGCTGGTAGCGACGAAGAGAGACAAAATAATTTCCCGCATCATCCGTCATAATTTCCTCCAGCGACTGCATCCGGACGAAAGGATACCCGTGCTCGAGAAGCAGGAGATCACAAACGAGATGGGACGTACGCAACGAGCCAAATTGAAAAGGCTGCATGGAAAGCAAGCGTGCCAGCAACCAGGAGATTAAAAGCAGTGGGTGCCATCGGCGCTCGGCTATGCCCTCACTGAAACCGGCAAAGGCCTCTTGCAGATGGCCTGGAAGTTTCCTCGGGGGGGCACCGGCAAAGACATCTCCTACCGATTTCCCCTGCACATCGAAGGCTTCCAAAACCAGCCTCTCGTCGCGCAGAGCTCCTTTTGCGAGGCCGTAGGCAGGCACCCCATGGAAAAGGCTGGTATGGATCTTCTGCAGATCCGCCACTCCGATACTCTGCCGGTCCTTCTCTCCCTCTGCCGTGTGCGTATCCAAGCAAGCGAACAGCCGCAGAATCTCCTCCGAGTGCCTGCTTAAATTCAATTGGTGATTCTCGACAGCAGCAAGCACATGCTTCACCTCCTCGAGATCCACCACTCTGCCTTCAAGCCTGAGCAGTGCAGTCGTCGATGCGATGAGTGATCGCCTCCTCAAACTTGCTCCCAGGTGCTCACCAAGCCCGGTAGGAGAGCGCAAACCACCAGCCAGACGCTCGATTGCAGCGATCTTCTTGAGGTGATCTGGAGCGATTGCCAATTCGGGATATGCCATCTCGTCTAAGAAAACACCCCTTTAGCACGGTCCGTAAAGAGATTTTGCGCTTCCCGAGAAAGAACGTTGCCTGATGCAAGCCATGGAGGAACATGACCCTGCTGGAAGTTATCCCGCAATCACTGTGTCACGACCTTCTTGTTCCGGACTCCCCATCGACCGCGCCGCATTCGATGAAATCATCGACGTACGCAGTCCCCTGGAGTACCTGGAGGACCACATCCCCGGAGCCATCAACCTCCCGGTGCTCGATGATGCTCAACGCGCAGAGGTCGGAACCGACTTCCAACAAGTCGGCAGCTTTGAAGCCAAAAGATCCGGAGCCGCGTTGATCACTGCCAATATCTCACGCCACCTCGCAGGACATTTCGCCGACAAACCACGCGATTACCGCCCTCTTATCTACTGCTGGAGAGGTGGACAACGCTCCCAGAGCCTGGCCATAATTCTCGCGGCCATCGGATGGCGCACGCACGTTCTCGAAGGTGGCTACAAGGCGTATCGCAAGTCGGTGCGCTCCGGGATGGAAGAGTTGCCAGCAAGGTTCCGCTGGGTTGCCATCAATGGTCTGACCGGTTCGGGAAAAACTCGCATCCTGACGAGACTTCATGAGAGCGGCGCGCAGGTAGTCGACCTCGAAGCTCTCGCCAACCATAAAGGCTCGGTTCTCGGACTCGATCCGGCATTTCCACAACCGAGCCAGAAGGCTTTCGAGAGCCAGATTCACCACACCCTCTCCTGCCTGGATCCGGACCAGCCTGTGTTTGTCGAGGCGGAATCCAAAAAGGTAGGAAACCTGCACTGTCCGGAGCCGCTCTGGAAAGAAATGACGAGCTCCACCGTCCTCTGGGTGGAAGTCCCGTCCGAGGCACGTGTGGCATTCCTTCTCGAGGACTACGGCCATTTCCTGACTGACCCCGAGCTTCTCCGCCAACGTATTGGCCTGCTCCTTGAACGCTACGGCCAAAGCCAGCTCGACGCGTGGGAGGAAAAGATCGCGCAGGCGGACTGGCCGGCTTTTGTCCGCTCGATTTTAGAAGTTCACTACGACCCCAGTTACCGCCGCTCCACGCGCTATCCTGCTCCGGGGCACCGCTTCGATCTCACCGCCTTGACTCCTGCCGCGATCGACAACGCCTGTGCGCAGATGATCGATCTCACCCGCATCAGCCAGCTCACGGATCCGCTACGGTCAGAATGACATACCGCGATCATTCCTCTAACATTGCCCGCATCTGCGCGAACATGCCCCCCACGTCCTCGGCCTCGATCGGCTTCGCCATCTCCTCAGCGTAGTTGATCTCTTCGATGTGCTCAGTGTCGAGCTCCTTGATGAAGCTCGACCGGAGGCAAGGAACTTTCTCACCCCACTTCACTCGAAAATGGCAGTGGCTCATACTGAGTTGCTTTTGGGCTCTGGTAATTCCCACGTAGAGAAGCCGCCGCTCTTCATCCCGCGTTCCTTCCTCAACCGATCGCCTGTGTGGAAGTGTCCCCTCCTCCAGGCCGACGAGGTAGACACGGGGAAATTCCAAGCCCTTGGAAGCGTGTAGGGTGATCAGGCAGACACCCGATTTTTTTTCGATATCTTCCTCCTTCTCGTTCTCTTCGCCGAGGGCCACGTGGTCGAGAAAATCCCGTAAACTCGCCTTCGGCTTCTTCCGAAAGTAAGACCGGAGCGACGCCGAGAGCTGTGACACACCCTCGGTCCTGGCAAGCGCTTCCTCGGGCTTCTTACAAATCCGCGGCAACCACTCGAGGTATCCGATTTCCTGGACAAGAAGATCGAGAAGGTCTCCACGCTCAGCCCCGACCCCGGAAAAAGCCTCGCGATATTTTTCCAGGAGATTCAACAGCTCCGCGATCGCCCGCTGCGCTCGTTTGGAAACTAGCCCGGTGAAGGCCGCATGGACCATCGCTTCCGAGACTGAGCTTTTCAAATCCACGCTCGTCTCGGTCGCCAGCTTCAGGCTTTTATCGCCAATCCCCCGCGGAGGAGAATTCGCGATCCTGAGCAGAGAAATGTCATCTTTCGAGCTGGCGATTGCGCTGAGATAAGCGAGCAGGTCCCGAATTTCTCTCCGGTCGAAGAAACTCTGCCCACCTACCACCCGATAGGGAATCTTCATTTCCCGCAGTGCTTCCTCCATGGGTCGACTCTGCGTGTTGGTCCGGAAGAGAATGGCAAAATCTTCCCACGGCTGTTTGCTGCGGGTATGCGCTTCCCAGATCTCACCCGAGACGAACTCCGCCTCAGAGGCATCATCCGGCATGGCCAGTAAACGGATTTTGTCGCCTCCCTTAATCCTGCTCCAGAGCGCTTTTTCCCGACGGCCGACATTGTGTTGGATCAGGCTGTTAGCCGTATGGAGGATGGCGGATGTCGACCGGTAGTTCTCCTCAAGTTTGATCACGCAGGGATCTCCGAAGGCTTTCTCGAATTCAAGAATATTTGCGATCTCCGCTCCTCTCCAACCGTAAATACTCTGGTCGTCATCACCCACCACGCAGATATTCCGGTGCTCCCCGCAGAGGTGCCGAACAAGATCCATCTGCAGGCGGTTGGTGTCCTGAAACTCATCCACCATCACGTAACGAAACCGCGCCGCCCAGCGAGCGCGCACCTCCGGGTGATCACGCAGGAGTTCAAAGGCAAGCACCAGGAGATCGTCGAAATCCAGCGCATTAAGCGTCCGCAGTTCACTGCGATAAGTATCGGCAACCGCCCCGAGGAGAGTGTCAGCACCGTCATCCACCTTTCGCCCGTGGTTGCGTGCCTGCGAGATAAGCGCCAGCGCCGCCTGCGGCTCGAGCTTCTCATCACGCCCTGCCACCCTAGCAATCACCTTCCTCAGCAATCCGATCTGATCGCCCGCGGCATAGATGGCGAAGTTTTTTTTGTAGCCGAGCTCGAGCGCCTCAATGTCCTGCCTGAGCATCCGTACGCACAGTGAATGAAACGTGCAGACGGTGAGTTCTTTTCCACGCTTGCTGCCGACCATGCCGGCAACCCGTTCGCGCATTTCATTCGCTGCCTTGTTGGTGAAGGTCACTGCCAGAACCTGAGACGCAGGAATTCCTTGTTGGCACATGAATGCGATGCGCGAGGTGACTGTGCGGGTCTTTCCTGTCCCGGCGCCTGCCAGAATCAGCACCGGCCCATCCACCTGGGCGACTGCACTCTTCTGTTGCGGGTTGAGCTGGGATGGGTCGAATCGAGTCATCGGGTTGGTCCCACTAGTCGGCCACCGCCGGGGGCAGGGAGGTAGGCCATAGAGAGCCACCGGTCAATCGGGAGAGAGGCCAAGGAAGATAAAAAATCAGAAATCTCTCAGTCGCGGCTTGCTTCACAGCGAGGGAGTAGCAAGCATAACGACATCATTTTCTCAGTATTCTAAAACTACCCATGCACGTTGAAAAACTTAAATACACCATCTGGGCGGCCGACAAAGACCGTTCTGCCAAATTTTACCAGCAAGCATTCGACGCCAGGATTGTTCGGGAAAATCCGGCAATCACCGAAATCCTTGTCGCAGGTGGCCTGATCGGAATTCACAGCGGAGGCGAAGGGAAAAAGACCTGGACCGGCCTCACCTTCCAGGTGGCCGATGTCATCGAGGCTGCAGCAGAAGTGGTTGCCGCCGGGGGCACCCTGCATCGCGAGCCACAGGAAGAAGAAGACGGCGAAGCCCCTCACCTCGCCATGTGCGCCGACACCGAGGGTAATGACATCATGCTGACACGGGCAAGATTCTGAACGTCTCTACCACGACGGATCAAACCCCTCGCGTTCTGCAATCACCATCAGTTCCGGCCGCATCGGCCACTGGTCGGCGAGCCTCTCTTCGAGGTCGTTATGACGGGTGGAGGCTCCTTTGAGCTTCATGCACCCGACGTTACTTCCAAGCTCAGCAATCTCCGCGATCTCGGCAGGCTTAAGCCGCAGCTCATCAGGCAAACGTGCAAGTTCCGTCACCTTTTCTTCCACATCTTTAGCGCTCTCACCAGCCTCCTGGATGATAGTCGGAACGACACAGGATACCGCTGGCTGGGCCAGATTCCACTGGCACGCCAACTGCAAAAGTGTCAACCCGTGCCGGTCAGCGATCTCCTGCATCGGGCCAATTTTTTCATAGGCGTGATCAACCCACCCGTCAGGCCGGTAGGTGCGGTGGTCCCCGTCTTTGAACACGTGACCCGGGAGGACGTCTCCAAAAAACAATCCACCATAGTCCACCACACGGGTGATGACTTGCACCCCCTGTTTCTCTGCGCTGGGTAGCACGAGGCCTCCCGGCCACGGTTCGAGCGGATTCAGAATGACCATCGCCCAGTCGAGAATGGATCCAAAGCGTTCAAAACACGCGATCAGATCCAGCGTAAATCCATTGGCAGGTCCAGGAGCGATCCCGATCCGCTCCGTCAGGCCCTTGTCCTTGAGCGCCACCATTCCCTCCCAGACCGCCTCACTGGTATAGCCGATGGTGTCGGGGTTGTGCAGGAGAACGAGATCGAAACGATCCGTCCCGCAACGTTTCGCTTCTGCCACAGTCGCTCGCTCCAGATACTCCGCATACCCGGATTCGTCACGGAGCTCCGGGTCGGTGAACCTCGGGTATCCTTTGGAGCCCTGACGCACTCCATCGTAGATATCATGCCCTACCGCGCCGACCAGGCAGTAGCTGTCGCGATCGCACGGTTCGAGCGCCTGCCCCAGCATTTCATCGGCCTTCCCTGTTCCGTAGGTATCTGCCGTGACAAAGGTCCGCACTCCCTCGTCATGCAATTTCCGGATCAATGCGATCAAACGGTCGTCATCAAGCGCCTCACCATAGTGCATGTAGCGGCCTCCACTCCAGGTTCCAAAAGCAGTTGTCGTCAGTTCCATGGTGGAGCATCCGCCGCTGCAAGCTCAGAGCAAGGGCGATGAGGAAGAAATTTTTCCCTCGTCAATCCGCCCCAAAACAGCACCCTCCCGAGCGTCTTCAGCAACGAACTTTTTCGTTAGCGGAAAAAAGGCAGGAAAAGCCCCGCTTTTTTTCCTGTCCCCGTTGCCTCATTGCTTTGCCGGACCTCTCCCGTCCCTTCATCCGACTGCTCCGCTGGTTCTTCCTCTCTTCCACTTTCAGGGTTTTCGGGTCGCACGCCAGTCGTTCCACTTGGCTCGCCTCCAAGCGCTCCCAAAACACCGCCTACTACTCCCAGAGCATCTGCCGCTACGTCTCCGGCCGTCTTGACTGCCCCTCCCCCCACAGCGTCAACTGCCTCGACCGCTGCACCCCCGACTTTTCCTGTGGTCTCGGCTGCAAATCCAATCGCCTTGCCCGGTACCTCTTCCAGGGTTGCCACAATCGCTGCCGAGCGCAGCCTCGCGCTGAGGTCCTCCTCAGGCGCCTGTCGTGTTCCTCCCACCTGCATTCCGGTCCACACAAGGCCATCTTTTTCCTCGGTAAAAATTTTCCTTTCTGCCCCTGGAATCCACCTCAGAGTCGATGGTGCCACCCCCACCCTGAACGATCCCGCCAGCGCATCCCCGATCACATCAAGGTCGCCTTCGATCCGGATCAAACCCTCCGAGCGAATGACTATGTCCTCGACTTCCAAGCGATCGCGATCTTGCCGAAATGACGCACTCACAGAATCGAGAGCCAACCTCCGGAAGCGATCTGTGCGGGTATGCCTGGCAATTTCATCGAGGACCGCCATCCGTTCCAGAACTCCAGCAACCATCTGCAAACTCCCTTCGTGCACCACACCCCCTCCCGGCGACACCTGGGAGGAAAGTTCCCCCTTAAGACGTCCCTTGATGCTGTCGGCGAAAGTCGCGTGCAAGACCTTTTCGACATCCATGTCGACTACCCTGTGGTCAAAACTCATCCCCCCGCCGCGAAACAAAATCTCTCCGGATCCAGCCAGCGCACCGAACTTCTCACTCTCAATGCTGTAATCGTTCAAGTAGACACCCGCGCCACTCACGCTCAGACTCACCGACCGGATTTCGAACTCCTCACCCGATGGCAGGCGCAGGCGCCCGCCCCGCCCGCGCATCTCCAGACCGCCGGAATCCCGAGGCCTCACCTTGAGGTGGGACCCGTCGATCGAGAGGACGGCGTCTTTTTTTTCCTGGTAGAGTGAAAAATTCAGGATCTCCGCCTTGTCCCAGGAAAACTTCTTCGGTGCGATGGCAGAAAAAATACCCTCTCCAACCGGATCATGATGTTCGTTTCCTGAATTCGCACTCGCTCCCGGGCGCGCCGCGGTGATGCGCAAATCAAGACGATCCAGCAAAAGCTTTTTCATCTGTACTGTGCCTCCCCAGAACCCGTCGAGACTGACATCCATCCGCAGGCCTTCCGTTGCGATCCGTTCAAACCACGCCCCTTTTGCCCCCAGTAACTCCACCGAGTCAGTGTAAACTGAGCGATACCCTGTCCACTGTAAGGGCGCGATGCGCGACTCCGTCTCGAGCCGATCAGCCAGCACCCACGCGACCTGTGCCAGCAGCTCATCGCTCTTCAGATAGCGCTTCAACCAGGAAGAGACGCCCACCGCAAACCCGGCCAGAGCGAGCACCAACACAGCGACAAGAACCAGAAGAACCTTCCCCATCACTCCTCCAACAACCTTTGGGTCCTTCGTTTGAATTCTATCCTCGTTCATGAGAAGCTTCGGTAGAATAGTAGGCTGCCGACCGGATTGTCCATCACTCATTCCCGGCATCGACGCTCCACCATAAGCCCCCTCCATCCACATTATGCTCGAACTCAAGAACCTCAGTTTCACCATCACCAGCGATGATGAGGAAACCTCCATTCTTCATAACATTACCCTGACTGCAAAAAAGCCGCATTTCATGGCCATTGTCGGCCCCTCCGGGTGTGGGAAGTCAACCCTTCTCAAAGCCATGGCCGGGATTGAAGAACACACCGAAGGCAACATCTTCTGGAATCACAGAGAT
Organism: uncultured Verrucomicrobiales bacterium; assembly: GCA_943789025.1. GTDB lineage: Bacteria > Verrucomicrobiota > Verrucomicrobiia > Verrucomicrobiales > DEV007 > CALSSN01. The sequence goes on along the minus strand of CALSSN010000015.1, from coordinate 13,027 downwards.
CTCGAGGAAGAAGGTGATCTTGAGCCCACAGAAGTTGCTTACGTTCCGCAGTTCAGCATTGCCTATGATCCCCTGACCATCGGTGAGAGTGTCCTCACCGCTACTCGGCTCCGCGTGCGGGGCCGTAGTCGCCGCATCCATGCGATCACCAAAAATGCCCTCCAGCAAGCCGGCCTCTGGGACATCCGCAACCGTCAGGTCGAGGTGCTGTCAGGAGGACAGAAGCGTCGACTTTCCCTCGCCATGGAACTTGTCGCCAACCCAGATCTTCTTCTCGCCGATGAGGTTACCAGTGGTCTCGACCCGAAATCAGAAAACGAGATCACCCATCTTCTCCACCGTCTCTCACGTCAGGGCGAGGGACGCCTGATCATCAATGTCACCCACAGCCTGAGTGGGCTTGAACTCTATGATTCGGTTCTGGTTCTGTTCGCCGGACACATCGCCTACCACGGCCCGGCCCGGGCACTCAAACACTACTTCAGTGTTGCCAGCGCGGAGGATGTGTATCCGCAACTCGCCACCCGCCAGGCCGAGTCGTGGGGGAGCTCCTGGGAGAAGAATCGTCAGGCCTATTACGGTTTGATCACACGGGACATGGAGAAAGAGAAGGCCGGCGAACAGGTCGAAACGACCGAAGATTCCGAAGCCATCACAAGTCAACTGATCAAGGCGCGCTCGGGGTCTCCTGCCACGGTCTCGCTCAGCGAGGCAAGCAAAAAATCACTGGATGATTCACGGACGACTGCCTCTTCCAAGTCTCCTGAGGACCGCGCAGAACGTGACCAGGACGAGGAGACTTCAGACCACGCAGACGACCCGGAGCATGATGAGGAGGACGACACCCTCGAGGAGGACGAGGAGGATTCCCCCGAGACAATTGCGGAACTGATCAACGCACCGGTCCGAACCCCAGGCCTCATTGTGCAAACCTGCATTCTCCTCGCGCGTCGGTGGAAGATCTTCTTTCGGGATCGCACCCAACTCATTCTCCACGCCGCCATGCTGCTCGGATTTCCGATTCTGGTCGCTGTTTTTGCCCTCCAGGGGATCGGCCAACCGCAATCCAGCTCCTTGAAACGCGGGGTCGATATCGCCGCCGAAGTTCAGGAGCAGATTCGCGTCAGTGAGACGAATATGGAAATCGGTGGACTCGTCTCAGGACTGATCATGTTCCAGGTGATTTTACTCTCTCTCATGGGCTCGAACAATTCGGCCCGCGAAATCGCAGGAGAGCGGCAGATCTTTGAAAAGGAAAAATTCGCCGGATTACAACCTTCCAGCTATCTGCTCAGCAAAGTGCTGTTTCTTGCCGTGCTGGTGGTGGCTCAGGCTTTCTGGATGGCTGTTTTCGTCGAAATGATGACCCAGGGGTTACCCGGAGACTTCGCGGTCAGGCTACTGTTACTGCTCCTCGTCAACGCAGCCATGACTGCCATTTGCCTTGCCATCTCGGCCCTTCTCAGGTCGCCGGAACAAGCGAGCCTCCTCAGCATCTACTTCGTCGGATTCCAGCTCCCGCTCTCCGGTGCTATCCTCGCTCTGCCCACCTGGCTTGAGCCTGTCATCCAACCATTCGTGGCTGCTTTCTGGGGCTGGTCGGGAAGCCTCTCGAGCATGGAAGAGACCAAGTTTTACGACGCTGTAAAAAGCGTTACCGAGACGCGCATTCTCTCCACTGACATGTGTCTCTACGTGCTCCTCAGTCACCTTGCCATCGGCCTGATCGCTGCCTTCATTGGCTGCCGCCAAGACCGCTGGTCCCGCTGAATATTCAAGTTCCAGACGCTGTATTTTCGGCCTTCATTTTCCTGTCTACCAGCCATCCTAGGCCACCACTCCTCGCACTCCATGTCCCACACCATCGCCAGCGAAGCTCCCAAACGCAGCTCGGGGTTCGCCTTCTTCGACCTCGACCACACGATTCTTCCGCACGACACTCAGGCACTTTTCTGCAACTACGTGCTCCAGAGAGAGCCGCTTCGCCGAGCCTATCTGTTTGCCTTTGCGCCTTTCGTCTTTCTTGCTGCCCTGAAAGTAATCGATACTCGGGCACTCAAGCGGGCCTTCCTTATCTACCTCTGGCGGATGCCCATCTCGCGGCTCCAGACTTACTGTCACGACTTTGCCAGCACGATTGCTCGGCAGGTAGCCTACCCGGAAGTCCTCGCCGAGATCGACCGGCACAGAAAAGAAGGACGCCTTCTCGTCCTCAACAGCGCCAGTCCTGACTTTTATGCCCGCGCGATCGCAGAGGAGTTCGGATTCGACCTCTGTTACGCCACTCCGGTCGTGCTCGAGGGTCATAAGCGGGTTCCCTTCCGGCCCGCAATCACAGGAGAAAACAACAAGCGCGCCGCCAAGCTCCGACGCATGGCTGACATTCTTCCCGATCACATCGACCCCGAAGCCCCCACACCGATCCCTGATTCCTACGGATACTCGGACTCGAGCAGCGATATTCCACTGCTCTCGTTGTGTCCGGATGCAAATAACACGCAGATCCATCCGGCCCCGAAATTTCGGGCCTATGGCGAGGAACGCGGGTGGAGAGTCCTGACGCCGCCCCGACCCTACCAATCGGCGACTGGTGACATGGTCTCAGCCGGGCTCCAGGCTCTCGGAATCTACCGCATCTAAGGCGCCCAGCAGCGCGCCGCTCATATGTCTCCCAGCGAGATCAGTCCGCATCCTTGCCATGATTTACCTCGACTCAAATGCCACCTCACAGGTCGCACCGGAGGTGCTTGATGCCATGCTCCCGTTCCTCCGCGAGCACTTTGCAAACCCCTCGAGCGCGTACCGCATTGCCAAGCCAGTCCGAGCAGCTCTCGACACCGCCCGCCAGCAATGCGCCGCCCTCCTCGGTGCCACACCGGGAGAGATGATCTTCACCAGCTGCGGCACGGAGTCGAACAACGCTGCCATCGCCTCGGCCCTCGCCACCCACCCGGAGCGCAACCACATCGTCACCACCACTGCGGAACACAGCGCCATCCTCGAGCCCTGCACTCTGCTCAGCCAACACCATGGCATTGAAGTCACTCGGATTGGCGTCAACCGGGAGGGGCTCATCGATCTTGACGAACTGCGCGAAGCCATCCGCCCGGGCCAGACCGCGCTGGTTTCCATTCTCTGGGCCAACAACGAAACAGGAGTGATCAACCCGATCCCTGAAGCTGCCGCTATCGCTCGCCAACGCGGTGCCCTGTTCCATACCGACGCGGTTCAGGCGGCCGGGAAAATCCCCATCAACCTCACCTCCCTTTCGGTCGATCTGCTCAGCATCTCTGGGCACAAGTTTCACGCACCGAAAGGGGTAGGACTGCTCTACGCCTCCCGGCGGGTACGCTTCCAACCCCTCCTCACCGGCGGTGGCCAGGAGGCCGGTCGCCGCGCCGGGACAGAGAACGTGGCGCACCTCGTCGGCATGGGAGAAGCCGCATCTTTGATGCTCAAGCAGTCGGACGCAGGCCGGGGATCAGTCCGCGCGCTACGCGATCGATTCGAAGAAAAAATCCTCACTGGTGTCAGTGGAGCCGAGATCAATGGCCACCTCATCCACCGCCTTCCCACCACCTCCAACCTCCACCTCCCGGGCATCGATTCGGCTGGGATGCTCATTCTTCTCGATGAAGCAGAAATCTACTGCTCAGCCAGCTCGGCCTGCCACACCGGCGCCCTGAGCCCCTCTCACGTTCTCACTGCCATGGGGTGTGACTTCCACCGGGCAGCTTCCAGCGTTCGGTTTTCCTTCTCCCGTTTTAACTCTGAAGCCGAGATCGACCGCGCCGCAGAGGCAGTCATCGCCTGCTGCCAGAAGCTTCGTTCCCTCCGCCCTCTGGAAGGCGGACCTGTCATCACTTCCTGATCTCCCGGGTCTCTGGCGGCAGTCTCTCTACGACTCTTCCCGCATAATCTCTGTTGACCGTGCGATTGCTTCGCGCCATCATTGCGACCCTTCCCATTTTCACCGCGGAAGCTTCCGCGCACATCTAAAAAAACAACAACGCTCCTCCCACAAAACCATGGCTGCCAAAGTTTACACCGAGAAAGACGCCGACCTCGCCAACCTCAAAGGAAAAACTCTCGCCGTCATCGGCTTCGGTTCTCAGGGGCACGCACACGCACTCAACCTCAAGGAAAGCAAACAGAAGGTCATCATCGGCCTGTATGCGAAGTCGAAGTCGCGTGCCGTTGCCGAGAAACTCGGCTTCAAAGTCATGGACACCGCCGACGCTGTGAAGGCTGCCGATGTTATCTTTCTCGCCGTCCCGGACACCGCTGCCGCTGGAGTCTACGAAGCCGACATCAAAGAGCACCTTACGAAGGGGAAAACCCTGCTCTTCTCCCACGGCTTTGCCATTCACTTCAAAACCATCACCCCGCCGGAGGACGTCAACGTCATCATGGTCGCTCCTAAAGGCCCTGGTCACATCGTCCGGCGTCAGTTTACCGAGGGCAAGGGTGTCCCTACCCTGATTGCGATCCACCAGGATGCAGACAAAAAGGCCAAGAAAATCGCCCTTGCATGGGCCCACGGAATCGGCGGCACTCGCGGAGGGGTCTTCCAAACCACCTTCCCAGAAGAAACCGAAACCGACCTCTTTGGAGAGCAGACGGTTCTTTGCGGCGGAATTTCTGCCCTGATCAAGACCGGATACGAGGTGCTGGTGGAAGCCGGATACCAGCCGGAAATGGCTTATTTCGAGTGCCTCCACGAGGCCAAGCTCATCGTCGACCTGATCAACGAGGCCGGCATCGCTGGTATGCGTTTCTCCATCTCGGAGACCGCGGAGTGGGGTGACGTCACTGTCGGACCGAAGATCATCGACGCCTCGGTCAAGAAGCGCATGAAAAAAGCCCTCAAGGACATCCAATCCGGTAAGTTCGCCAAAGAGTGGATCAAGGAGTGTGAAACCGGCCAGAAGAACTTCACCCGTATCCGCAAGGAAGAAGCCACCCACGGCATCGAAAAAGTCGGCAAACGCCTTCGCTCCCGCATGAGCTGGATCAAGGATCGCGACCTCAAAGGGTCGCAGGCATCCTACGAGTAAGTAGGGCGCTCAGGAGGCCCCACTTTTTCAGGCACTGCCAGAACTTCGAAGTGCCCCCATCAAGGGCTGGAGCGAACTGCGTTCGGTTTCACTGGCGCGGACTCACCTCTTGGGAATCCGCCGGCCGGGGTGGTTTTTGCATGCGGTGCGATCGGGAGGTTTTTTCAGATCACGATGCGTTGGTCAATTTCCCACGCCCTAGCCACCGGTACAAAAAGACCCCATCAGCCCGCGATCAAAAAGCAACAAAGAACCTGCATGGCAGTCACCCTTCCAGTCCTCGGAGACTGAGGTCAGAGAAACATGTGACCCAGTCTCTTTTCCGGCTTGCACGAGCGGCACCACCAGAAGCACGCCCCCCGACCTGCCATTTTACGTCTTCTGCCCTGCCGGCCGGACCAGAATATCATTTACTTCCACGCTGGCCGGAGATGTGAGGGCATGCAGCACACAGCGAGCGACATCCTCAGGCTGCAGAGCCTCATAGCCCAAACTCTCCAGCGTCTTCCCAGCCCCCTGCAGATACTCCTCCGCCAGCGGGGTATGAACGAATCCTGGAGACACGCAGGTGACGCGCGTCTTGTCCCCACGGGCGCGAAGTTCAAAGCGCAGAGCCTCGGCATGGGCGCGAACCGCAAACTTGGTCGCCGCATAGAAACCTCCTCCGGGAGGAACGCGATGCCCGGAAAGACTTCCGAGATGGAGAACATGCCCACCACCCTCAGGAAATGAGGCAATTGCCTCACGACTGAGCCTCGCCAGGGCGAGGACATTGATCCCCCACATCTCCTGCCAGTCTTCTGAATCGCCGTCAATGACTGGAGAATACCGGGCAACCCCTGCGGAATTGACTAAAATATCAAGTCGACCGAGGCGCGCGACTGCGCTGGCAACGACCTCCCGTGCCGCTTCCGGCTCACGCAGATCCGCAGCGATCACCTCTGCCTGGCCGCCTGCTGCGACGATTTCCTCGGCAACGTGCTCGAGGCTCGCGCGCCTCCGCGCCACCAGGGCCACTCCGATCCCTGCAGCGCCAAGAGCCCTGGCCACCGCTCCACCAATGCCTGAAGACGCCCCCGTCACGATTGCCATGCGATGTTCTGGTAGGTCTGGGATCATAATACAAACATGCGTCAGACCCGCAGCGCTGACAAGAAAACTCGGCTAATCTGACACCCGCAATCACTCTGAACGCGAGCAGACGCTGCGACATTTCAGAACCGATGCCCGAAAAAACTCAAAAACCATACTCCCACCGAAGGCGAGAAGCGCCCTTGCGGATGAGCCGCCTGTGTCGCATTCTGAGCAGAGGAAAACGAGTATTTACGGCCACATCCCCTGCCTTTTGAAAGCTAGGCTTGCTCAGAAACCACCATAACAATGCCTACCGCCGAGGAAATTTTTGTCAGTGACGTCTCCTATGCCAAGGGGAAGAGTGTTTTCGAGCGACTCTCGAAACAGGACAACCGGTTTCACTTCACTCCTGTGCCGGAGGACGAGGCGACCCTCGCTCCCCTCGTGCGCGAAAAAAAGGTCCGCGGCTTTATTGCCGATCTTCACCCCTACACGGGAGAACTCTACCAGGCACTGCCACGCGGCGCGGTCATAGCACGTTTCGGTGTCGGCCACGACTCAATTGATAAAGGCCTCGCCACCGCCGCAGGGATCCACGTCACCAACACGCCTGGTGTGTTGAATACTTCCGTCAAGGAACATGCCATGTGGCTACTCGGAGCGCTCGCCCGCCAGGTTCCAGCTCTCGACCGCTCGATGCGCGACCTCGACTGGCAACCGGCACGTGGAATCGAAGTGAAGGGAAAGACCCTCGCGATCCTCGGGTTCGGGCGCATTGCTCAGGAAATCTGTTCGTGCGCCCACCACGGCTTCGGTATGCAGGTCGTCGGATTCGATCAATTCGACGAAGCCGCCTTCTGCCGAATGGCCGGGCTTGCAACTTTCCGCGAGTTTCAGAAAAAAATTCCCGTCCAGCGCATCACGACCGATCTTGAGTCCGCAGTCACCAGTGCCGACTTTGTCCTGATGATGATGGCAGTCACTCCGGAAACATGCGGCATGGCTAATGCGAGCCTGTTCCGGATGATGCAGCCGACAGCATTTTTTCTTAATACTGCCCGGGGTGCGCTGGTGCACGAAGACGACCTTTTCGACGCACTCACTGCCGGAACAATCGCAGGCGCAGCCCTCGACGTCTTCGCGGAAGAGCCGTATTTGCCGCAGAGTCCGGACAAAGATCTCCGCAACCTGAAAAACCTGGTCCTGACCCCCCACGTCGCCAGCAACACTGCCGAATCCAACGCAGCCATGGCGGAGACGGCGGCGCAAAACGTCATCACGATCCTCACCCAAGGCGCAGACGCCTGCCCGAACATCGTCAACCCCTGATCTCAATTCCCAGGGAAAGATCCCCCACATTGAATAGCCAGAACCCAACAAACACCTCCTCGGTCTTTCTCCTCATGGGCGTCTCAGGCTCGGGAAAAACGACCCTCGGCAAAGCCCTCGCCGAGGCCAGTGACGGCATCTTCCTGGATGGCGACGACTACCACACCACCGAAAACCGAGAGAAAATGGCTGCCGGCCAGGCTCTGACTGACGCGGACCGGCGGCCGTGGCTGCTGGCTCTCGGTCGGCTTGCAGAGGAATGCTCGCAGCATTCCACCCCATGCTTCATAGCCTGCTCGGCACTCAAGCAGTCCTACCGCGAAACACTCCGATCTCTGAGCCCCGGGATTCAGTTCCTGCATCTCCACGCAGATGCGACCACCCTTCGCCAGCGCATCGCAGAACGCCGCGAGGCCGGGGACCACTTTATGCCACCCTCGTTGCTCGACTCGCAACTCGACGCACTCCAACCAGAAGCAGAGGCCCTTCTTCTCGACACCTCCCAATCTCTCGAATCCCTCGTTGCAACCTTCTTTAACTGGCAAAAAAGCCGCGCCGAGGACACTTTCTAAGTAAAAGCCACCTCCCTTACAAACGAAGCCCAGCTCCCACATCGATGCCCGAAGAATTCCATTGCGTCCCCGAAAGCGCCCACAACGCGCTCATCACCGCAGCCTTCATGGACCGCGGCTTCGATGAAGAGGAAGCACGGGCAGCAGCCGAGATCGCTTCCGTCGCCACCACCCACGGCAATCGCACCCACAACGCTCTCAAGGCCCTGCACCTCGACGAGCACCTCGGATCCGCCCGAGGAAACTGCACACCGCGGGCACAGATTGTCAAAAAAGACAACCGCTTCACCGCAACCGAGACCTGGGACGCCCAAAAGAAAATGGGCCAGGCTGTGGCCAGGGACGCATTCAGACGTGCCATCACTCTGGCGGATCAGCACGGGGTCGCCATCATCAGCGTGGACAATGCCTGGCACTACCTCTGGGGGAGCGCCTACGCCATCGAGGCGGCCCGCCGTGGTTACATCGCCTATACCAACTGCACCTCAACTCTGGCAGAGGTGGTTCCCTTTGGAGGAAAATTTCCCACCCTCGGAACCAACCCACATACCTGGGGGTTCCCCACCACGGAAGAACTCGGATATCCGATCTGCATCGACTGGGCAACTTCCACGGTGGCGATGGGTCGGGTCCAGCAACTCAAGCGGGAGGGCGGCTCGCTGCCTCCAGAAGCTGCCGTCGATGCCGAGGGCGAAGTCACCACCGACCCCGAGGCCGTCGCCGCCCTGCTCCCTTTCGGACGCCACAAAGGCTACGGACTCTCACTGGTCAACGAACTGACAGCCGCTTACATCGGCGGATCACTGCCCACCATTCGCGGCACCCAGACTGCAGACCCCAAGGAAAAAACGACTTCCTCCTTCTTTTTCCAAATCATCCACCCGGAGGCAATCAGCGGGGGAAATTTCGCCTCAGGCCGGACGCAGAAGAGCAATGTTCAGGCGGTGCTAGAGGATATTCTCGGGCACGGAAACGACTCCTGTCTGGTGCCCGGCCAACTCGAAGCCGAAGCCGCTGAGCGCACGCGAATGGCGGGTGGTCTGCTCTTTTCCTCTGCTGAACTTTCCGAGCTCAATCAGATCGCCACCCGGCTTGCCAGGCCCACTCTTCCTGCAACTCCCTGGCCAGTGTAACCTGAACACCGGCCCCGCCGAGACACCCCTGTTTTCCTCTCCCACCTTCGTCATGCTTCTTACCTCACCTCTCGCCGAGAACATTTACAACTCGATCGCGGAGCTCCCGATCCTCGACTACCACACCCACCTTCCTGCGGCAGAAATTCTCGACGACCACCGCTTCGAAAACCTCTGGGAGCTCTGGCTGCAGCACGACCATTACAAGTGGCGACTCATGCGTGCCTGCGGAGTCGCGGAACGCTTCATCACAGGCGACGCCTCGCCGTGGGAGAAATTTTTTCACTTCGCGACGGTCCTTCCACTCGGTCTCGGCAACCCGGTGCACCAGTGGGCACACATGGAACTCGCATCGGTTTTTGGAATCACCACCCAACTCAACGCGCAAAGTGCGCAAGGCATCTGGGAGAGCGCCAATCGCCAACTCGCAGAAAAGATCACCGTCAGAACCATCCTCAGCACCTTCAATGTCGAGCTCGTCGCCACCACCGACGATCCATTCGATGACCTCGCTGTGCACCAGGCCTTGGCGCACAGTGACGCCGGGCCCGCGCTCGCCGTGCTTCCAACCTTCCGACCAGACCGTCACCTGCTCACTGACTCACCGGATCTCACCGCACTCAAATGCCGACACGACTACTTCCACGAGCACGGGTGCCGCATGTCCGACCACGGCCTGACTCACCTGCCGGCACCTGGCACACCCGCATTCGACGCGCTCGCAGAGATCGCCCGATGGAATCATAAGAAAGGTTGGATCATGCAACTCCACCTCGGGGCGCAACGCAATGTCAACAGCCGCATGTCCAGCAGCCTTGGACCGGACTCGGGATTTGATACCATCGGGTCACGCCCGCAGACTGAAGCTCTCATCACCTTCCTGAACACCCTCGATGCCAGCGGCCAACTCCCGAAAGTCATCCTCTATAATCTCAACCCCAACGAGAACGCCGCCCTCTGTTGTGCGCTTCAGAATTTTCAGGAGGCGCCGGTTCCAGGAAAACTCCAATACGGACCCGCATGGTGGCACCTCGACCACGTCCAGGGAATCCGCGAGCAGCTCGACACCCTGACCTCGCATAGTGCGCTCGGGACACACATCGGTATGCTTACCGACAGTCGGAGCTTCACCAGTTATGTCCGGCACGATTACTACCGCCGAATCCTCGCCTCCTACCTCGCTGACAAAGCACGCGATGGCACCATGCCCGACGACCCGAGCCTCCTCATCGAGACTGCCGGAAACATCGCCTACCAGAACATCCGTAACTACCTGCCCACCGCGACAAATCCCGCCAAGGATGCGCAGGCCACCTCATCATGAACCCCGCATCAGAACCCACCAGGCATTATCTGGAAGAACTTTTCGACCTCAGGGGTAAAGTCGCCGTCATCATCGGAGGCACCGGTGAACTCTGCAGCCATCTTGCCACCGGCCTTGCCCGAGCCGGTGTTCAGATTGTCCTCGCCGGGCGCGATCGCGAAAAAGCCACCGCTAGACTCGCGGCCATCTCACGGGCTGGAGGCAGCGCCTGGTTTTTAGAAGTCGACGTTGCCTCCCGAGCGTCGATCGATGCCTTGATCACCCACAGCGTCGAAAAAGCAGGCCCCCTCGACATCCTCATCAACGGCGCAGGTGTCAACTCTGCGACTCCTTTCCTCGACATCAGCGAACAGGAAATGCAGAACATTATGGACATCAACTTCTATGGAACCTTGCGTGCCTGCCAGGCCTTCGGAGCCTACTTTCAAGACCACGGCCGGCCAGGATCCATCATCAATCTCGGATCGATCTCAGGCTTGAACCCACTGTCACGCGTCTTCACCTACTCAGCTTCGAAGGCCGCCGTCCACAACCTCTCGAAGAACCTCGCCCGCGAATGGGCCAGCCAGAACATCCGAGTTAACACCCTGGTCCCGGGGTTTTTTCCTGCCGAGCAGAATCGAAAAATTCTTGATGCATCGCGGACCAAAGACATTCTTTCCAAGACCCCTGCAGGACGCTTCGGTGATCCTGATGATCTTATCGGCGCCACCCTCCTGCTCGCCTCCCAGAAAGCAGGCGGCTTTCTCACCGGCCACGAGCTCATCGTCGACGGCGGCTTCCAGTCCATGAGCATCTGACTCTGACAAAAAAGACGCCGGCATTCCCTCCACCCCCGCCGCTACTCCTAGCACCATGATGAAATTCGGAATTATTGGCACCGGCATGATCGCCGACTTCCACGCCAAAGCGATTGGCGCCATGGAACACGGCACGCTCCACTCCTGCTTCAACCCGAAACCAGAGAAGGCGGAGGCCTTCGCACGAAAACACAAGATTCCTCTTCACCACCACTCGCTCGAGGCTTTTCTGGCGAATCCGGAGCTCGAGATCGTCACCATAGCCACCCCATCAGGCGCGCACCTTGATCCTGCGCTCGCCGCCCTGCAGGCAGGAAAACACGTCATCTGCGAAAAGCCTATCGAGGTCACCCCCGAGCGAATCGACCTCATGATAGCAACGGCTGCAACCAACCAGGTGGTGCTCGCAGCGATCCTCAATCGCCGTTTTCCCCACCCTGCTGTCACCCACTTGAAGACCGCCGTTGATACCGGGCGGTTCGGCACCCTCACTTTGGTAGAAGCCTCCATCAAATGGTTCCGTGATCAAGCCTACTACGACTCTGCTGCATGGCGGGGAAGCTGGGCGCTCGACGGTGGTGGCGCCCTCATGAACCAGTCGATTCACTTCATCGACCAGCTTCTTTTCACCGTCGGGCCGGTCAAGCGTCTCTCCGCTAGTAGCGCCTGTCTCGCCCACGAGAAAATCGAGGTGGAAGACACTGCCATCGCACTCCTCGAATTCGAAAATGGTGCCCGCGGCGTCATCCAAGGCTCGACCGCCTGCTACTCGTCCACCGGCCACCCGGCCGAGATCAACCTCTGCGGGAGCAAGGGCTCGGCATTTCTTGCCGATGAAGCTTTCAAAGTCTGGGATTTCCTCGAAGCCGCCGACATCGACTCACACATTCATGCCACCCTCATGAGGCATTCGGAGAAAGCTGGACTCGGAGCGAACGATCCGGCAGCCATCAACTTCACCGGTCACCAAAGGAATTTTGAAGAGGTAGTCGACGCGATCTTCGAAGGCCGAACTCCCACAACCAACGCCCACGAAGCCAGGAAGGCCGTGGCGCTTATCTGCGCCATCTACCAGTCTGCACAAAACCAAGGGCAATGGATCGAACTCTCATGAAAGCACATCTCTTCCTTCCAGTGATCGCTCTCCTCTTTGCCACCGGATCCCTGCATCACGCACAAGAGACTGAGGGGAATGACCCGGGCGGGACACCGTCTCTCGACTCAAGCTGGGTCAACCTTCTCGCAGGCGATCGTCTCGACGCGTGGCGCGGGCTTTCCAGCCCGGAAATCCCCTCTGGCTGGACGCTTGAAGATGGCATTCTTCACTTCAAAAAAATTGTTTCAGCCAACGCGAGCCTTATCACACGCAACTCTTACGACAACTTCGAACTCCGTTTCGACTGGAAAATCAGCAAGGCAGGTAACAGCGGGGTTAAATACCGCAGCCAGGGCAGCTTGGGGTTGGAATTCCAGATCATCGACGATGGCATGCACGCCGACAGCGCCAAGCCGACGCGCCGCACCGGCTCCCTCTATGACCTCGCGGCCGCACCGGAAGGGAAACCGCTCCATCCAGCCGGCCAATGGAACACCGGGCGCATCGTCTTCCATGACTCGAAGATCGAGCATTGGCTCAATGGCCAGCAGATTGTCGTACTGACTTTCCAATCTCCTGAGTGGAACGAGCGCTTCGCAAAAAGCAAATACTGCAAGCATTCGAGCTTCGCGAGCCAGGCCG
>CALSSN010000014.1 GCA_943789025.1 uncultured Verrucomicrobiales bacterium | reverse complement strand
TTGAAAATATCCCTGTGGTTGTCCCACCCGCCGAGGGTGACCTCCACGAATCGGACGTCATGTTCGACCAATCGGCGTGCCAGAAGGCATCCCTGGCCGAAGGAGTTGTTTCCATAGGCCTCCCGCATCGCCTTGTCCTCTTTGTTCAGATCGAAAGCAGTCAGGTCTTTCGATGCCATCACGCGGATGGCGTCGTCATACATACTGCCGAAAGCACGCACGTCTTTGTGATCGTAACGGCTGTGGAAGTCGGATTCGAACTGGTTTGAAAGGTGAAGGCGCTGCTTGAATGCGTCGTCGCTGAGTTCTTTTTCCCGAGTCGCGTTCCTCAGGCCATCCTCGGGGCGCCCGAGCACGAGCGGTGCGCATACTTCGACTCCATCCAGCCGGCACCGGCTGCCGCTGGAGCCGCCCCCGATGCGGACGGCGCCGGGAAGCTCCGGGTTGTATTTGCCGTCCATTCTGACCAGCCACGAGCACCGAGGCCGGGGTGCTTGATCGTCCCGCGCCTGGTGTAGGACGAGTGCATGAAGTAGTTGCCCTGCTGGTGGGCCCCCTGGGTGGAGTGCATCGAGCGGACGACGGCCAGCTTGTCGGCGTGGGTGGCGAGGGTGGGCAGGTGCTCGGCGTAGCGGATGCCATCGACGTTGGTGTCGATGGCCTGCGGTCGGTGCCGCCGTTTTCGTGATCCGGTTTCGGGTCGAAGGTGTCGATGTGGGTCATACCCCCGCTCATGTAGAGGTAGATGACTTTGCGGGCGGTGGTGTAGCGTCCGGGGAAAGGCGATGTCTCCTGAGCAAAGCCTTTCTGTTGAAAGGCCGCCGGGAGAAGGCCGACTCCGAGAAGCGAGCGGGCGGCGCGCGAGGCGAAGTCCCGACGTGTGAGTTCGGATGCTTTGTGCAGGAGGTCTTTCATAGTAAATGAATGCTTGAGTTATTGGATGAAGGAGAGTTCGGAGGTGTTGAGGAGGGCCCAGATGAGGTTGAGGTAAGCTTTTTCGCCCTGGCTTTCGATAAGAAGATCCATCCGGCGCAGTTCTCTTTCGGTGACGGGGCGGCCGAGCATGGCCATGAAAATGGTGTCGAGCTTCTCCTGGGGCGTCGTTGCCTTCGCGAGATGGCGCGTAAGCATTGCGTTGGGTGCACTGATTTGAGCGAAGACTCCGCCATTCATCAACGCAAGCGCCTGATCCGAAGAGGTGTCGTGGTTGGCATTGTCAATCACCTCACGGTCACTCTGCCCGAATTGACGCAGGAAGTGACCTGCTGGTGCCGGTGATTGGAGCTCGGATGCGCGGACGAGCCCGGCTGGAAACCCTTGCCACGGATCGGCTTTCTGTTCTCCAGCTTTTGTCTTGGGTTGTTTTTTTGACCCGTTATTTTTCGTCTTCTCGTTCATCATCTGTTCGCTCGCCATCCGCATCATGGAGAGAGGGTCATCACTCTGCTGGCTGTTCCCGCCATAGAATGAGGCCAGATATTTGTTTTGCTCGGTCCGGCTGCTGCGGTCGAAGCGGTTGATCTCCCGGCGGATCGTATTGATTTTCTTTTGATCTTTTGCCTCGATGGCAAGTGTGAGTTCAGCGCGCAGGTCCACGGTGTCGTCTCGCAGCTTGGCAAGAATGTCAGCCAGCCCGGTGATGGCTGTGACGAGGTCACCTTTTTTGGTGTCGACAATCATCCGCGCCTTCAATCGTTCGTTTTCGAGCCTATGGTTGTTGCCGCCGGCCCGTTTGCGGTTGTCGGGGTCAGGAATAGTCAGAGTGAGGAGTGAGTCCCAGAGTTGTTCGGCGGTCATGCGCCGGAGGAGCGGACCGGGGAAGTGGTAATCCTCACCCGGCGACACATAGTCGGTTCCCGCCTGCCGTTGATAGGTGCGGGTGTTATAGAGCATCGAGAGAAACGCGCGTTGGTCGTAGTCGTGCCGTTCCATTTCCCTGATCAGGAATTGAAGCAGCGCCGGATGACTGGCCTCGGATGCGTCTTTGATGTCATCAAGCGGCTCGATGAGGCCGCGCCCCATCACCCGATGCCAGAGGCGATTGGCGATGACTTTGGTGAATCGCCCGTTCTTCGGGTCAGTCATCCATTCGGCATAAGCCCGGCGGAGGTTTTTGCCGCGTGAGCGAGATGCCCGGTCACCAAAAAGAGTGTCTGGTCGCACGACATCGCCGGGAGCTGCATCATCATATTCGTAATCGTGAGGGAGTTTGAGGGTGCGTTCTCTGTCTTCGACTCCGGCCTCAAGCGGCTCGAGAAGTGTCTCTGCTGCCCGGTCGATGTGACGACGGTCGTTGTCGTTGCTTGCACTCTTAAGTTGCTTGTTCAGTCCGAGTAAGTCCCGTGGCCGGAGAGAGGTGGAAACTCCATAGGTGAAGGCCGCCATGCGGTAGAATTCCATCTGGGTGGTTTCATCGAAGGGGTGGTCGTGGCACTGGGCGCAGACCATGGATTTGCCCAGAAAGATCTGCGCTGTATAAGCCATGTGGTCGAGAGGCATGCCCTGGTCGCGCAGGTAGAAGCCGACGGCCGGGTTTTCCCACGTCTGTCCCTCGGCGGTGACCAGATCAATGACGAAATCCCGGTACGAGCGGTTCTTTCTCAGCGCGCCCTTGATCCAGGTGACGTAGGCATCCGCAGAAACATCCCGTCCCCCGCTTTTTGCCCGAAGGATATCAGCCCAGTAGTTGAAGCTGTGGGAGACATGGCCCTCGGACTCCAGCAGAAGCTTGATGAGGATGCTGCGCTTCGCAGGGTTGTCGATAGTGAGAAATTTTCGGGTCTCCTCGAGAGAAGGAATCCGGCCAACGATATCGAGATAGATCCTCCGCACGAACTGGGCATCGGTGGTAGGTGGGTTGGGTGGGATGTTCAGTTCCTTCAGCCGTGCTTCGACCAACTGGTCAATCTGCTGGCTGGGGTTGGCGGCTGTTGCCTCAGCACCGATGCCGAGCCCGAGGCAGGAAATGACGAGCGCGAGAGAACGGAAGGCGAGGGTGGATGTTCGGTTCATGAAAAAACAGAAAGGAATATAGGGGAAATTCAGGATCAGGTAAAGTGTATCTTGTTGGTTGGTCCTGCCGTGGAGTTCCTTTTCAGCCGTGTATTTTCGGGCGTGAAAGGGTTGTTTGCCAGCGACCTGATCCTCGCCGGACAGCGGCGCACCCAGCGTGAAATCGGGGTGATGGCGTTCTTCAGTTAGATGGACAGGTGATGCACTTGCATTTTCGGGTTCTCTGCTTCATTTTCTATGATGCACCTGCGAACGTATCTTTTAGGTCTTACGGCCATGGTTTTTGTTGTGTTGCTGTCGAGCTGTGGCTCAAAGGGCGGAAGGTTCGGTAGGGGATCTGATGCGCCGCTTCCGCCAGACGGTTACGTCTTCGATTCCGGAACATCCGGTTACTTCGGGGAGGAATATGGACATGGAAGATGGGATCCCGACACCGCTGTGGCCGATCCCTCAATCGATCTTCCCGGCGAGTATGCCGCTGTGCCGAAGGTTCGACCCAGTGCGTCTTCCGCAGCGCGACCTGCGTCGTCCTCACCGAGGACTTCCCAAGTCTCTTCGCCTCCTTCCTCCTCGTCCAAGCCGACCAAGCCGCCCTCAGCTTCTTCCTCACGAGCCACGTCTTCCTCCGGCGTCTACAGGGTTGGAAAAGGCGACGCCCTCTGGGGAATCGCGCGTGCTCATGGCACCACAGTGGCAGCTATCAAGGCGGCGAACGGATTGACCTCAGACATGATTTATCCGGGCCAGAAGCTTCGAATCAGCGGGAGTCGACCCCCTTCGGCTTCATCTTCTCCCTCTTCTTCTCCCTCTTCCAGTTCCTCTTCCTCTGGCCGCACTCATATCGTGGCAAAAGGCGACACCCTCTGGGGCATTTCCCGCCGCTACAAGGTGTCAGTTGATGCAATCAAGAAGCGAAACGGCATGACCAGCGACTTTCTCCGGCCCGGTGACAGCTTACGCATTCCCTGAAGGTCAGGCGAGAGTAAGAATGTTCCAGTCCGAAGAATTTCTCGGGGAGGATCAGCTCGGTTTCAGAGCGCCATTTTCCTTCCCCGCGTCACCCCGAAAAGCGGGAAGTAGCTGTCGAGGGGTGTAGCCTCCGCTTCCCAGCTGTCCTCGTAGAAGCCGATGATCGCCAGCCCGGCAGCAATCTGTCCGCCGAGCTGTCCTTCCCAGCTATGAGAATACTCGAGGCTGAGGTTGGCTGTGAGGAGGTTTTCGAGTTCAGCGATTGGCCGCGAGTCGAGGTCTGAGTAAGGCAGTGAGTAAGCGATCTCCATAGGCCCACCTTGTTCGATGGCGTCGTGGTCGAAGAGGTAGAAGGCGGGGTTCATGAACCCGGCCAGAAGATCTCCCCCTTCTTTGAGAACGCGAGCACAGCCTTTCCAGATGGTTGCAAGATCGGGGCAGTAGACGTTGGAAACTGGGTTGAAGATCAGGTCGAAGCGACCGTCTCCCAGTGCCGAGAGGTCCGCCATGTTTGCGTGGTGGGTTTCAATTTCCAGTCCATGTCGCTGGGCTGCATCGATGTCTTTCTTAAGCTGGACGTCGGAGTGGTCGATTGAAGTGACGCGCGCACCCGCCGCCGCAAAGAGAGGCGCCTGTTGGCCGCCACCGGAGGCGAGGCAGAGCAGTTCACACCCATCCAGCGAGGCAGGGAACCAGCTTTCAGGCACAGGATTCCCCGGGGTGAGATGCACTTCCCAGTCTCCCTCTCGTGCTTTCTCAATCTGTTCGTCAGAGAAGGGCGTCGACCACTGGCAGCCTTCCAGCGACTGGAGATTCCAGGCATTTCGGTTGTATTCATCAATGTCCATCAGGATAAGTGACGGGAGCCTTTCCCGATTGAGTATTTTCGAGCGGAAAGTGGTCCAAAGCAAAGGACATCCGACCCAGCGCTTGGCGTTTGCTGGATCGGGGAATCTATCGCAGACTGCTCCCCCAACCAGAGCAACGTGAAACCAGAATCAGTCAAGCATCCTCCCACGGCCGTCATTTCCGAGATCTATCCTCTCATTGATGGTGGTTTGTCGCCGAGTAAGGCGATTGTGGGAGAGCCATTTGCTGTCTCTGCCAATATCTTCAAAGACGGTCATGATATCATGAGAGCACGGCTCCGCTGGAGGGGATTCGCGGATGGCACGTTCTTTTCCCCTCAGCCGTGGGAGGAAGCTCCGATGGAGCATCTTGAGAACGATCGGTGGCAGGGGAGCTTCACAGTCGAGAACACCGGCATGCACGAATTTCTCATCGAGGGGTGGGGCGACCGCTTTGCTTCCTGGGTGCATGCTTTTGAGAAAAAATGCGAAGCGGATGACGAGGAACTCCCACTGGTGCTTCAGGAAGGCGCTCTCATTGTCGAAAAGAGTGCTGAGATCGCAAAGGCGGGTCAGGACCAGGAGACTTTTAGACAACTCTTCGCTATCGCGGAAACGATGAGAAAGCACCCTCCATCGGTGGTAGCCGACCTGGTCCTCTCGGAGGACCTGGCGTTTCTCATGGCCCTTTTCCCTGATCGGGATCTCGCGTATTCTTCGCAGGTTGTTGCCCTGATCGTCGAGCCGGTTCTGGCTCGATGTTCTGCCTGGTATGAGTTTTTCCCGCGAAATGCTTTCGGTGATCCGGCGAGGCACTCGGGCTTTCGCGATTGTCTCCCCCGCCTCGACCAGGCGAGGGACATGGGTTTTAATGTCATCTACCTTCCGCCCATTCACCCGATTGGTGAGAGTAACCGTAAGGGCAAGAACAACAGCGTCACCTGCCAGCCAGGAGACTATGGATCACCCTGGGCGATTGGCGGGAAGGCCGGCGGTCACCGCGAAATCGAGCCACTTCTCGGCAGCCATGACGATTTTTCCTGGTTCGTGAAAGAGGCCGGCAAGCGCGGGCTTAAAATCGCCCTCGACTTCGCTCTCAACTGCTCACCGGACCACCCTTACGTGAAGGCGCACCCCGACTGGTTTCATATCCGCCCGGACGGTTCGATCATGTATGCGGAGAACCCGCCGAAGAAATACCAGGATATCTACCCGCTGAATTTCCATTGCGAAGACTGGCGCAATCTTTGGGATGAGCTCACTGATGTGATCCGTTTCTGGTGCGGCAAGGGGATCAGTGTTTTCCGCGTGGACAATCCTCATACCAAGCCGGTCTCCATGTGGGCTGAGATCATTCCCGCCATCAAGCGTGAGTTCCCGGACACCATCTTCTTATCCGAAGCCTTTACCCGTCCTCGGATGATGGAGGCCTTGGCAAAGGCCGGATTTTCTCAGAGCTACACTTACTTCACCTGGCGGGTTGCCAAGCAGGAGCTCACCGACTACGCCCTCGAACTCACTTCATCGGAACTCAAGGACTACTTTCGCGGGAATTTCTGGCCGAACACGCCCGATATCCTCGCCGAGCACCTCTGGGATGCTCCCCCGGCCATGTTTAAAATTCGGGCAGGCCTTGCGGCTACTCTCTGCTCGAACTGGGGGATTTATGCAGGCTATGAGTACTGCGAGAACGCTCCGATGAACAATGGCAAGGAAGAATACCTGGACTCAGAAAAATACGAACTCAAAGCCCGCGACTGGGAAGCTCCTGGCATTCGGCCATTCATCACCGAACTCAACCGCGCCCGCCGCGAGAATCCCGCCCTGCAGCTTTATGAGAACCTCCGGTTTTACGACTGCCCGAATCCGGAGATTCTCTGTTACGGTAAGTCCACACCGGATCTGGCCAATCGCATCGTCGTCGCCGTAAGCCTCGACCCTTACAACTCGCAGGAGGGGATGCTGAATCTGCCGCTCGAGGAACTTGGCATCGATCCTGCCCTGCCCTACACGGTGACAGATTTGCTTCACGGAGATTCCTACACCTGGCAGGGTCATGGAAATTATATTGCTCTTAGCCCATTCGGGCGTTTTATGCATCTCTTCCGCCTCGACCAGTAAGGTCGGGTCTTTGTTCGTTTCTTAGTCATTTTCCATGTCGGCCCGCTTGCAGTTAGGTGTTCTTATCTGTCTTCTGACAGCTGGATTTCTCCTGCGTGAGGAGGTTTCCGGAACATTTAAAGGATTTGAGAAAGGCTGGGTGGCCTGGCTCACCAACAGTTCGGGGGCTTCTGAGGGCCAAAAGGTTGCCTTCATCAGGATCGACGACTCAGAGGAGCGGATTTTTGAGAGTTGGCCGTTGTCGCCCGGAGACTATGCACTCCTGCTGCAGAATCTCCGAAATTTTGAGCCCCAGCTTGTCGGTATCGCCCCGTCTTTACGATGGGAAAAACCGGGTCTTCTCTACGACAGCCTCATCCGTGAACTCGATGCTATCCCGCAGACGGTGCTGGGAACAGAGCTCAGCTTTCTGGAGGCAGAAGGCGGTTTCGTGGATCCAGCTCTCGCCGCTCTTTTCCAGCCAATTGAAGACATCATTGGAAACCGGAAGCGCGTGCCGGCGATTACCACTGTCCTTGATCTCCCGCAGGATGAGGTGCGGGCTGGTCGGCCGCTGGCATTCACTCGGTTAGGAAATTCAGTGGGCAATCGGTTGGCCACAGGTGAGTTGACTGTCCCGCTTCTGGCCCGTTACGGCGATGCGGTGATCCCTGGTTTTGTTCTCCAGCTTGCCATGCTCAATCTGGAGGTGCCTGTCAGCGAGGTGAAGGTTTCTCTCGGGCGGTGGATTCGGATGGCGGACACTGAAATTCCGATCGATGAGACCGGATCGATGGTGGTCAATATGGGGTTGCGAGATTTCATTCCGCGGGTGAATGCCAGCGCTTTGCTGCTCGGATCTGATCTCGAGAGCACGGCTCTCACCGAAGAGGAATTGCTGGCCATACGCTTGGTGAAGGAGAGTGCCGTTGTGATTGGGATCGATGATCGGAGATTCCGCTCGGTGCAGGTTCCGGATACGGAGGTCGGGATGATCTCTCCAGCGGATTTCCTGGTGACCGCGCTGGGGACCATTCAGGGCGGCCGCTATGTTCGTGAACTTGGGTTGCCGGGGAAGATGGTAATCTGGGTGCTGGCTTTCTTCGGAGCGTCCGTTCTTTTTCTTTTTCCGGCCCGGAAGTCGCTTCTGCTTGGTTTCGCCCTTGTTACAGGCTTCGGAATCTTCGGTTTTCTGGCCTTCTTGATCCTCGATGTCTGGGCATCCCCGATCGTGCCGCTGGGAACCCTTTTTGTAGCCATCGTCGCTGCTGGAATGACTTCGTCGTCAGGGCAGCCAGAGGAAGAGGAGCGGAGTGAGTAAGACGACGTCGGCCAGCACTCTTCCGAGCGTTCGAGGCACAAGCGAGCCGCAGAAAACCAGCGCCAGGAGACCGGTAGCGGAGACACCAACCGCCCCGAAAAAAGCACTTCCACCGCGGAGAATGTCGAGGTGAAAAAGCACGCCGGCGAGGGGTATCGTCGCAGCGCAGAGAAAGGGTAGGAGCTTGCCGATCCAGGGAAGCCTTTGGGGCAGAGCAGCAGGGTCTCCTTCGCGGTCGATCTGTCTTTCCGTCCAGGAAATAGAGAGGCAGTTGAGGCTGAAGATCGCCCACAGGGCGAGGATCCGAGTTCCGATTCCGTTGAATTCTGCGGGGGTAAAGAAAGCGGCCGGTAGAATACACCCGAGGGCAAAGATCAGTCCAGCGATGAGTTCCTTCGGCGGCTCGATGCGTGGCCTGTCATGGGTCCTCGTGATCGATAGATAAACGAGTGCGAGGAGCAGAAGCCCATAGAGAATTTTCAGGAATGAACTCATGGAGGACAGCCAGCAGGCGTAGCCAAGAAAACCAGCGAGGACGATCCGGAGCCCCGAGGCAACCCGATGGTTACGGGGTGACCAGACGAGAAGAAAATAAAAGACACTGGCGACCAGAATCGCAAGACCGATGAAAAGCAGTCCCTGGGGAATAACCCAGCCAGCTCCGTAAAGACCCAGTCCAGTCACCGTTGTGAGGGCCGCGAAGAAAGCCAGCCAGTGCTTGCGGACGAAGTGGTGTCGCTCGGTGAACGCGGCTCCCTGGTTGCGAAGGTATCGGATGTCGAGGAGGCGGTCGGCGGCGTAGATCGACCAGACTGCTCCGGCAAGAACGAGGTAGATTGCACGCGGGAGATCGACGCCCTGCACGTGAGCGTAGAACCAGCACCAGACCACGGCGACAAGCGGAGCATCCAGGCCGAGTAGGTTCGGCCAGAGATACCACGGGCGGGGGGGAGAACTGGAAGAGGAGGAGGCCAAGGCGCGCACCATGAAACAAGGAGGGGGAGCGATCAAGTGGAGCCGTGGAACCCCCGCGAAGAAAGATGCGGTAAGAATCTCGGGGTGTTTTCAGAAGCATTAGAAAAGCATGCCGCTTAGCTCAAAAGGACCAGCACTTCAGTGCAGTGGAACCTCCCCGGCATAGCCGGTGAGTTCCATGTAGCCTTCGCCTGAGTGGCTGCCCTCCACCCGGACCGCCCCCTCCCAGTAGGTGACGGGAAAGAGCGCCATTTCCTGCGCATCAAAAGCGGCAGATACCGTCACATCGAGAGCGTGCTCCGGCAGGGTGATTTTCCATTCCACTGGGTAGTGGCCGCCGGTATCTTGACTTTTCCAAGTCCTGCCGGGTTGAAGTTGGTAGGCCTCGGAGGGGAGGTGGATGATCGTGCCGTCCGGCTTTCGGAGGGTTCCGGACGAAAAGGGACTGCGGGTTCCGTCGTCCCGCCGGAGCTGGTAGAGCATGAGGTCCGCGCCGTCAGAGAGATTGAGCGCAAACCAGTCCCAACCGACCTGTCCGTCACCCAGCGCACTGGTGCTCCACTCACGGTCGAACCAGCTCAAGCCAGTAACCTGCGAGTAGGATCGGCCGTCTACCCGGACCTCGCCTGTGGTTTCCATGCGGGTCAGCGAGTAGTAGTGCGAGCCGTTGCCTTCGCCAGGAGCCTTCTGACTGAGTCCCCCGACGCCGTTGAAGACGGGAGCTCGGGTCGGGCGAAGGCGGAGGTCGAGAGCCAGCGTTCCGTCTGAATTTTTCGCGACAATGTGGAAGCTGCCGTCTTCTTTGAGGGTCAGGCGACATGGATCCACCCAGACGAGCGGTTGCTGCCCTGCTGGTGCGGCGCCTGTCCCCGCTTCGCCATAAGCCCCCCTGTGCGCGATCTGCTCGAAGTGGTGCGCTTTGCGCCTGACGTCGCTGACCGCGAGATGGACGAAGTGGAGGTGATCGATGACGAATCGCGACTGCACCTCGGCTCGGTCGCCCGGCGGGCGGATGCCCTGCCGGAACCAGGTGATCTGGTAGCCGAGCTCGTGCCCGTCCTCAGACGCGCGAAGATTCCCTGTGAAATACCACCATTCGGTCTGGAAGTCTGGGTGGGTATGATGGTCAGCCGGGAACTGGTAATTCTTCCCAGGTTTGGCGGTCTTCCATTGAGCCAACGCAAAAAAAGAGGGGAGGATGCAAAAAAGAAGAAGCCCGAAGGCCGCCGCGCGGTGGCTTGCCATCAAAGACAAGTGTCGTCGGGTAGTTGTGGGTCTCGAGGTTTTCATCTGCATCACAGTTCTCGCAGTGGCGGTGCGGGGTCGGTCTGGGCGGCAAGGCGGGCAGGGATGACCCCGGCGAGCGCCGCGATGGCGGTCACCCAGATTGGTATGGGGAGGAGCTCGGCCCACGGGAGGAAGAAGCGCACGGTCCATCCGAAGAAGGCGAGGTTGACGACGTGGGTCAGAATGACAGCCAGTCCAAGACCGCAGACGATCCCGACGAGAGCGCTGCAGAGCCCGATGCACCCGGCCTCGGCCATGAAAGAGAACGCGACCTGCGCCCGCGATGCGCCGATGGCGCGGAGAACGGCGATCTCGCGGAGACGTTCCCGCACGAGCGTGGTCAGGGTGAGGAGAATGCCTGCTACGGCCACGGCGATGGCGATGGTCTTGAGAACGTAGGTGATGGCAAAAGTCTGGTCGAAGATTTCGAAGACTCGCTGTCGGAGCTGCGCGTTGGCATAGATACTCAGTTCGCCCGCCGGGCTGAATCGAGCTCGCAGCGCCTCCATGATTTCCTGTGCGTCAGTGCCGGGCTTGAGGTAGAGCGCCAGCGAGTGGTATCTCGGATCTTTCCAGTGCGCGTCGAAGTTCTCTCGGGAAATGGCAATCTGACCCTGGTCGTCGGCATAGTCGTGGTAGACTCCGACTACCTCGAAGGAAACTTCGCCCTCAGGGGCAGGAACAGCTACGCGATCGCCCACTTCCACTCCGAACCTTCGTTGGTAAGGTTGGTTGACGAGCGCCTTTCCCGGCTCCTGCCAACTGCCTGCAGAGACTTCCGCAGAGGGGCGGAGGAGGGGAAGGTTGTCGCGTGCTGGTCCTGCGATGACGGCGAGAGCATAGGGTTTTTCCGCATTGGCGATGACGACTTCGCGGTAGCTGTCACCGGCGGTGACACCGGGGAGAGAGAGGGCAAAATCACGCACCGCGGGAGAGAGAAAGGAGTGCATGCCGATCCTCTCGTTGGCGGAGGGAGCGACGAAGATATCAGCCACAATGGTGCGGTGCATCCAGAGGTCGACCGTCTCACGAAAAGACCGGACCATGATGGTGACCCCAACCATCATAGCGATCGAAGCCATAAGAGCTGCTGCGGTCATCGAGTTGCGGTGCAGCGAGCGGGTGAGGTTGTCCACGGCGAGGGCAAGCTCGGCTTTCCCACGCATGACGAGCTCGAGGGGGCGCGCGAAGAGGCGAATGGCGCTGGGGACCAGCAGGGAGAAACCCACCATGAGCAGGAAGCACGAGACGAAAGTCCAGCCTGGAGGCAGGCCATGCAGGGCTCCCCACGCGATGGCTGCACAGGCGACGAGGGACGCGAGTCCCGCCGGAGTTCTCCAGCGCCAGGCAGCTGCCTGCTGGGCGCCGCTCGCGGGACGCAGGGCGTTTGCAGGGTCGAGCGAGGCGGCCTCCCCCGAGGGGATCCAGGCGCCAGCTAGAGCAGCGGCGACTCCGTAGGCGATCGCTTGAATGACGTGCAGCGGGTCGGCAAAGGCGCGGGCCACATGGACGAGGAGGTAGTGGACAGAGATGACGCTCGAAACCTGGGTGACGAGAAAGCGGGAGAGGAGGATTCCGGCTGGCACGCCTACGAGCGCGCCAAGGCAGGCGTAAAGGGCTGCCTCCTCAAGAAAGAGTCCACGCACAAGGCCTCGGGACGCTCCGGTGGCGCGCAGGGTGCCGATCTCCGTCCTCCTTCGCACCACTGAAGCAGCCACGGTATTGTAGATAAGGAAGACGCCCACTAGGATGGAAACCATGCTCAAGGCGGTAAGGTTGAGCCGAAACCCTCGAAGCATGGTCTCCACCTGCCCGCTGCGCTGCACCGGAGTGGTCACGACTATGTCGGGTGGGAGAGCTTCGCCGAGGCTTGATCTTGCTGCGTCAATACTGTGACCTTCTTCAAGGATGATCTGGATGGAATCGAGCTCACTGCTCCGCCCAGTCAGTTCTTGAAGCCAGCCGATATCCATCAATGCGAAGCGATCGGAGGTGGCCTCGTCCAGTTCACTCACCGGGCGGATGGCAGCGATCTCTAAAGCAGTACTTGCTCCGTTGATCTGAACCATGAGAGGGGACCCCACCGAGAGGCGGTGGCGTTCGGCGAAGCGGTCTGTGATGAGAAGCTGCCCCGGAGATGCCAACCACTTAAAAACGGTCGCTTTGTCGGTTGCAGCGCTTTCCACCCCGGCGACGTCGCCGGGTGAGAGGGTCTGGAAAGGAGCATTGGTAAAGACATCGATCCCGAGGATGCGAAGGTACTCTCCCGGATGATCTGATAGGGTGGCGTAAGCTTCGAGGATGGGGGTCGCTGCCGCGACGCTGGGGTGACTGTTCACGTCGTGAAAGAAAACGTCATCGAGCGGACCGGAGGTCGGATACAGCTCAAGCTGGGATTTCCCAGAGACCAGGTCGATGCTCGCTTCGAAGGCCCGCGTGGCGCTGTGATTGGCCACCTGGACGGCAAGGTAGACGGCTACGCCCAGCGCGATGCTTGCGATGTTGAGCAACGCGATGAGTGGATGAAGCCGGGCATGGCGCCAGACGAACTGGCGGAGGAGGGCGAAGTGGCAAAAGAGAGAGACCACACGCTTCCCTACGATAGCGCGTGCCACCTGGCTACTGGGAAGCCATAAAAAGACTGGCTTCTCGGGAGAGCAAGACCTGTCGAGGATGAAAAAGTGAGCTTTCGGCGTGAGTTTCCCGGTTGCTGGCGAGCTTGAAGGACGGCAGCTTCTTTGGATGGATACCGATTGGGAGAGCCACTACCTCGAGGGCCACACCCCCTGGGACAAGGGAGAGGCATCGCCGCCGCTTCGCGACCTGCTCACGAGGTGGAGCGAGGAAGGGGCCGATAAGCGCCAGAGAGTGCTCGTGCCCGGCTGTGGAACCGGGCATGATGTGCGGGCCATCGCCAGAGCCTGGCCAGAGGCAGAAGTGATCGGCCTGGATCTTTCACCTACCGCCCTCGCCGCGGCGAGGAAAGTTCCTGCTACGGGAGGAAAAGATGATTACCTCGAAGGGGATTTGTTCACGCTTGCTCCGGAGGACCTCCCCGGTGGAAAGCTGGTCGATCTCGTCTGGGAGCACACCTGTTTCTGTGCCATCGAACCGTCCATGCGCGCCGCCTACGTCCGAGCTGTCGCGGGTCTCCTCGTCCCAGGTGGTGGGCTCTGGGGGGTTTTTTATCTCGACCCGTATGACGACGAGCACCAGCCCGGCGCAGGACCGCCGCACGGGACAAGTGTCGGCGAGCTACACGACCACTTCGTCGATCGCTTTGAGATTCTCGATGAATGGTCGCCCCCTCACACCTACCCGGGCCGCGAAGGTCGCGAGTGGGTTATGCGGCTGCGGTTGAGCGGTTAGCCTTGCTCTCAATGCCAGTGTTCTGCAGTCACTGTTGCCGTTTTTTAGATTGATTGGAGCTTAAATTGACGTGGTGCGCCCTTCCACTTTTCTGCGGCGGAGCCTATTTGCTTGGGGCCACGATCTTCGGGGGGGATTTCTTCCAGAGTGCCTGGCGGGAGAACTGTGACCACCCCCAGCGGACCCAGCGGAGCATCGAGGCGGCCAGCCAGAGCGCCCAGGCAAGCATAAGGAGACGGTAATACCAGATCGAGACACTGAAAATGCCGGCGTCGGGCAAGACGCTTTCGGTCCTCTGGGCGAACCAGTGGAGCGAGCTTTGCGTCGAATGGTGGCCCTGAATCATCATCTGAGGTGTCCCGAGCAGGCCTTGGTGGAGGGCGGCGAGGAGAATAAGCACGACTGGGAAGGCTAACGCGACGATGCCCAGCTGCAGGGCGTCAAACCGGCGCGGGCGGAGGGCGCAGGCACGGTCGCTGCCCCGCCAGGCGAGGAGGAAGAACCAGCTGATCACTGCGAGCCACGCGGCCGGGTGGACCTGGGTCAGTCCAAGCAGGAGCAGTGCCCATTCGATCCCGCGAAGCGGGGAGGATGGCACGCGAGAGAGCACGAGGGCGCCGACAAGCGAGAGCATAACGATGCTCCACCACCGGACTGCGGGACCGCGTAGCGGTCCGGTGGTCCAGAGAATCCAGCGGTTCTTAGGCACGGTCATAGTGGTTTCGATGTTGGAGCTCTCGACAGGGAGCTCGAGGCGATCCACAACCTCACGTCCGGTAAGCGTGCGGTTTCTTTTCCACTCGAGCTCGACGACCTGTTCGCCGGGCCGGACCGGAATGATGACGCTCGGGCCGTCGCGCCGGACCGGCTGGGCGACGCCCTCCGGGTTCCTGGCATCGCCGATCTTGAGAACGCTCACATCCGCTTCCGGGTCGAGGTCGATGATGAGGTCCTGTCCGAGACTGGCCTGGAGGCTGAGTTTAAGTTGCGAGATACGTTGGCGGGACCCAAGCTTGGTGGTGTGCTCGACCGCGCGAATTGTCATGGTCGCACCGGGGATCGCCTGCGGCTTGGAGAGGGTGAGCGCGACCTGCTCGCCCGGCCACGGGCGCCAGACCGGCTCGAGCCCATTTGCCCCAGGCTGGTAGATCGGAGAGAGGCCTTCGAACCCGACGTTCCAGACCGGGGAGACCATCAGTTTCCATCGTTCCACCCATGCTCCCGATGCGTCGGCCTGGAGGGCCAGGGCAGGGGCCTGCTGCAGCGTGCTTTGCCACGAAACCTTCTGCTGGCCACCGCCGAGGCGGGCCTCGACCTTCCGGTTTTTGACCTCGAAAGGTGAAGAGAGGACCTGCTCGCCTGGGAGCAGTGGGATAGAGAGGGCCACGGCTTTCCCGCCGGGTGCGAGGCGGGTCAGAGTGGTCCGGACCTGCCAGATCAGCCCGAGCTCGATCGAACGCTCCACGGCGACCGCCGGGGTGAAGTCCTTCCGGTCGTAGGCAGCTTCGGCTTTGGTGATCGGTTTTTTCAAGGTGAAGGTGACTTGCTTTTCCGGGACGCCATTCGACCGAATTCCGGCCACTCTCCACCCCGGGGCGTCGACGATCATACTGCGCGGCCCGAGATGCGAGGACCATGTCCACTCGGTCGACTGTGGCAGCATCCCAGCGACGCGGACGGTGTGGATTCCCTGCTCCAGCACCACCCAGAGAGAGTTGTCGCGGCGGGCCACTGCCTCGGCGGGTTTGCCGTCGACCAGGACCGAGGCGGGAGACCAAGCGGGCAGCTTGCCGGGAAGCGGGACGGCGCAGGTGGCGGCGGCGTGGATCTCTGCCTCCATGGTCAATGTGTTGTCGACGACGGCGAGATTCACCAGCGGGATCTCGGCGGCCCGGGGGAAGGCGTCGGGCGCCTCGAGGATTCTCGTCCTTAGAGTCTTAAGCATTTCCCCGGGCGGGAAGGTTTCGGCTCGTGTCTGATGCAGGGCTCCCGAGAAGAGACAGAACAGGAAGAGGAGGCTGGCGACCGCTCCCTTTGATTTCGGGGAGGGTTCTCCGGGCTGCGGTGGCTGCGGTTTTTTACGCCTGAAAGATGGCAGGAAGTGCGTAGCCCCGAGAAGGATGCCGAGGAGGAGGACCACTGCGACTATTCGGAGCACGGTGATTCCGCGCTGGATTGCGGGCGGAATGAGTACCACGCGAACCATCTCTGATTTCGTGACCGGACCGCGCCACCCGAAGCGGACGCTCCGCCACTTCCAGGTTGGCACGGCAGGACCTGTCTGGATGCGGGCCTGGACGTCCTGCTGCAGGTTGGATGTCTCGTTGAGGACCTCTTGTTGTCGGATCTGTTTCGCCTTTCCCCCTGCTCTGCTGTAGTCCCCACGAGGCGCGATCGAGTCTGCCAGATTCCAACTCTTCTTGTAGGCGTCGGTGCCGCCCCGGGCACTTCGCGACCACACTCCGGGTTCCAGCTGGGGGTAGAGGACACCCTGGATCTGCTGTCCCACGAACGGGACGAGGACGAGCAAGAGGGCGGCGATGGCGAGACTTTTTAAGAGGGTGACCAGGGTGCGCGGGACGCCGGTCAGTCTGGCTCCCGCCCGCAGGATGGCCACGGGAGTGAGGAGGAAAAACCAGAGGTATTTCGGGGCGTTTGGTTCGTGGTAAGCCAGGCCGAAACCCAGCGCGGCGATGACGGCGGGGACCGGCCCCCAGAGCTTTCCGACCGCCATGGTGAAAATAAGGAGGAGGAAGAGGTCAAGGAGGGTCCAGTTTCTGAGCCAGTCGCCCTTCACCCATTCAGCCCCGAAGAGAGCGAGGACGCGCCACCCCGGCGGGAGGTTGAGGGTGCTCTCGCACTGGTCGACATCGGCCTGCCATCCGCTGGCAGGAAACTCACGCGCATTCGCGATGCGCCCGATTGCCTTGAGTTGGATCTGCCTTTGCCGCACTTCGATCCCGCTCGCTCCGGTGCTCGGGTTTTTGGTGATGAGTTGGTTCTCGCCGTCCATGCGCGCCGCGCCGAGCGCTTGCCCGGGCGAGGCATCGAGTCGCCACTCCTGTTGGGAAACCCCGTTGATGGTGTCGCGGAAGGTCATCAGACTGCCGTCGTCATCGAGCCAGAATTCGCGTTTCACCGCCAGCCCGGCCGGTTTGCGGGAACCCATGCCTCGCATCTTTTCCACGATCCGGAAGGGCGCGGAGGTGTCCCACCTGTAGACCGGAAGGATACGCCATTTTTCCGGGAAAGTGGTCTGGGAGACGTCGACCTGGAGGAGATCCATCACCTCAACCACCCGGAAATCTGGCTTCGCCCGGAAGCCAATGAGCTCGCTGGCAGCGATCGGCTCGGTGGTTTTGGCAAAACCGACCGACTCGGCTGGCGCAGCCCGGAAAGCATCGATTCGCACCGTCCACTTTCCGCCCCGGACCTGGACGCGAACCCGCCCGGTGTCGTCCACTGCGCACGGCAGTTTTGCCTCGACTGCTGCGACTTTCCAGCCTTTGGGAAGGGCGTGGCCGAGGTCTTCTTCCCGGCTCTTCCCTGAGACGCTGAGCTCGAGCTCGCTGCGCAACCACATCGGGATGCCATCCTCGAGCACCCGGTAGATCTTTGCTTCGAGGAATTCCGGTTTTGCTGTCGCCTCGACCCGGCTGCGCTTCAGCCAGAGGAAGCCGCCCTTGTCTTCGCGTTCCGGCAGCTCGACAGCGGATCCGTTGACGCTCAGCGCCAGCAGCCCGATCTCTGGTGGCACGGCGAGGCGCTGCGGCATGGACCTCCACGGGAGATGACCGGTTACCCTCCGGATGCCAGGCTCGAGCCTGGTGGCGGGGCGACCGTTGCGCTCGACGACGACCGCAGGCTCACCGTCTACCTGGACCTCCTGCGGCCAGATGTCGGTGTTGCCCGGCAGGGGGAGCCAGGCTGGAGCGAAGACCCGCGCAGTGACCTCGAAATTTGCGCCTTTTGCTTCAGCCTCGATGGCGAGCCTGGACGGCCAGAGGGCGATCCGTTGGCCCGCATTGTCGAAGACCGAGGGCGCGGCAGCATCGCGGATGTCCCACTTCGCCCAGTCTTCCCACGCCTGGAGTGCCTCAG
Source organism: uncultured Verrucomicrobiales bacterium (assembly GCA_943789025.1). Lineage (GTDB taxonomy): Bacteria > Verrucomicrobiota > Verrucomicrobiia > Verrucomicrobiales > DEV007 > CALSSN01. The sequence goes on along the minus strand of CALSSN010000014.1, from coordinate 56,348 downwards.
GAATCCGAGAGGTGTCGTGAGGGGAGCTCGGTTCCGTCGTGCCGGCAGGTTGTTGCAGTGCTGGAGCCGCCGCAGCGGTCGCTTCCGTCTGGGCGCATGTTGGTTCCGAGAAAAGACAGAGAACCGTGAAGATGACAGCAGTGAGGCGCGCGCCGAGAAAGTGGCAGGAGAATCGATGCATGGGAGAAAGGGCGAGTAGAACAGTTCATTTCATATACCACGACTCGGGCTGCAATTGAAAGACAATTAAGCAAGCTCTGATTAATAGACGAAGAAAGTCAGGATGGGTAAACTTCTACATGTCCGAACGCTAACTCAGTTTAGCCAAAGCCGACTTCGAAGTTCGCCGCAAAAAGACCCGCAAAGAGCGATTCCTTGATAAACTTCATCGGCAACGGTCGTTAAAGATGCGCGACGTTCCCGCAACTCCCACGATCTGATGAAACGAAACTTTTTTTTCCGCCTCGTCCCTCTCATCATTCTCCTCTGTGGAGGGCTTGCCCAGGGTCGCCCCACATCCGCTGCGGCCGCGGCGAAAACATCAATCGACTACCAGGCATTCCTGGGCAACCACAACATGCTTTGGGACCGGGTTCCTGACCGCTGGGAGGTCGCGCCCTTCCTCGGGAATGGCAATGTCGGATTCACGTTTTACCAGCCGAAAGGCGCGGCGAAGAATGTGATCTCGATCCATGCCGGCCGCCACGATTACTACGACCACCGCCTCCCGCACGAGGGCCAACAGAACCTGTGGATCTACCGCTGCCGACTGCCGCTCGGGCGCTTCGATCTGAGTTCGCAGGGAGAGATCACGGGAGTCGACATGCGGCTCGACCTCTGGAATGCTGAGTTGAGAGGGACAGTGACGACTTCCGCCGGCTCCTACCAGGTGCGGGCTCTCGCCCACGCCACTTCTGATGTCATTTATTTCGAGACCGAGGCCGCTGGGGGTGAGTCGGTCACTGTCTCGTGGCACCCGGAGGAACCGTATTCTTCGGTGCGTAAAACTCTCGACGGCGGCGGTGGACCAAAGGGCGGCACTTGGGAAGACATGCGCACTGCGCCCTACCCGCGGGCGCCGCAGCCGGTTTTAAGTGAAGAGAGCGGCGCACGCTTCTGCCTGCAGCCGCTCTACCAGCACCGGGGCGAGACCACCACCGGGTGGCAGGTCACCGGAGACGAGGCAGGTAGGCAGGTGCTCACAGCCAGTGTCCACCACAGCTTTCCGGGAAAAGACAGCCTTGCCACGGTGCGCACCAGCTTGGAGAAGGCGCGCAAGCAGCTCGGGGACGGCACGTTTCTTGTGGCCCACCGGGAGTGGTGGCACGGCTACTACCCGCAGAGTTTTCTCACTATCAATGACCCGGAAAAAGAGGCCTTCTACTGGATCCAGATCTACAAGTTCGCCTCCGCGACCCGAGCCAACGGCCCGATCCTCGACAACATGGGTCCATGGTATCACTTCACTTTCTGGCCGATGGTGTGGGGCGATCTCAATGTCCAGCTCAACTACTGGACACACCTGACCGCCAACCGACTCTCGGTGGGCGAATCTCTGCCCAACAAGCTCGACGAGCACGCCGGCAACCTCGAGAAGAACGTCCCAGAGCGTTGGAAAGACAGCATGGCGATCGGTGCCCTGTTTCCCCAGGACTGCCTGTCCTTCGACAATGGCAAGACGCCGGACATGCTCGCCTGGGTGCTGCATGACTACTGGCTGCACTGCCAGTTTGCCGGCGACCGCGAGCGCATGCGTGACGGCCTGTTTCCTCTGCTGCGCAAGAACGTCAACGGGTACCTCAACTACCTGCGCGAAAACCCAGTGGTGGACGAGGACGGTACCATTCACATTAAAGTCAGCTGGTCGCCGGAGTACCCGGATGGCCACGGGCAAGACATCAATTTCACCATCGGTTTGCTCCGGTGGGCGTGCCAGACGCTGCTCGATCTCAATGAAGAGCACGGCTTGAATGACCCGCTCGCACCCGAGTGGCAGAACGTCGTGGACAATCTCGTCGACTTCCAGATCGACGAGAACGGCCTGCGCATCGGCAAAGACATTGCCTTCGAAAAGCCGCACCGCCATTATTCCCACCTGCTCGCATTCTACCCTCTCGCCGTGATCACTCCGGAGACGCCGGAGGACACTGCCCTGCTGCGGCGCTCGGTCGACCACTGGCTGGAAGTCACCCTGAAAAGCGGAATCAGCGTCAATGCTATGGCGGCCACCGGCTACACGGCTACCGGCGCGGCCGCCATGTATGCCTGGCTCGGGGACGCCGAGAAGGCCTACTACTACCTCGATTTCCTTATCGATCACAAGAACGTCGCGCCGACCACCATGTATGCCGAGGGGAATCCGGTTATCGAGAGCCCGCTCTCGTTTGCGACCAGCCTCCACGAGATGCTGCTCCAGAGTTGGGGTGGAAAGATCCGGGCCTTCCATGCCACGCCGGAGATCTGGCCGGACGTCGCCTTCCACCAGCTGCGCACCCAGGGAGCTTTTCTCGTCAGCGGAAAGAGAAAGGGTGGTGTTACCCAGTTCGTCACGGTTGAGAGCGAGATCGGAGGCCCCTGCACCGTGCAGATAGACATCCCGGAGCCGATTGTTTCCATCGACGGAGAGCCCGCTCCGGAGGACAAGGTGACGCGGATGCAGGACGGATCCTACGAGATTGAGCTCGCCCGCGGTCAGAGCGTCACTTTCACGCCGCTGCCACTGGCCGAGGCAGACCTTACGATTATGCCGATCCCGGTGGCTGCGAAGGATCGCAACCTCTTCGGTTTGAGTGCGAAGACTCTCCGCTTGCCAAGCCACCAGTTCTACCACCCGGAGCCGGTGAAAGGGAAGCCGTGAACGGCAGATCACCCGAGAAGCAAGCGATGAGCATCCTTCATCTCCCGGGACGAGAGTGACGAGACGAACCCTGAAGCACCGCGACCAGATCCAGATTTTTCCGGTTTGCGGTGGGGTGGCAGGAGGCAGAAAACACAATTTTTCTTGATAGAGTCGCGAGGAATGCGGGTATCTGAGGTATGCAATTCTTGAAGCAATGCTTACTTCGCTCCCTATGTCTTGCGGTCTTTCTGTTTGTCGGTGCGGTCTCGGCTGGCGAGGTGACCGGTTCGGATGCCTCGAAAATCAAAGTCGCCTGTGTCGGTGACAGCATCACGCAAGGCTCCGGTTTCCCCGGGCAGTTGCAGAAATTGATCGGCGATGGCTTCGAGGTGCAGAATTTCGGTCACAGCGGCCGCACCCTGCTTAACCGCGGTGACAACCCCTACACCAAAAGCCCCAGATTTCAGGCAGCGCTGGAGTTCAACCCAGATGTCGTCATCATCAAGCTGGGCACCAATGACTCCAAGAGCCACAACTGGCGCCAGAAAAAAGGGTTCATTCCCGACTATCTGCGGCTGATCAGCCGCTTCAGGCAGCTTCCGTCCAAACCGGTGGTGTGGATCTGCAAGCCGGTTCCGGCATTTGCAGAGGGTAGTTCGATTAACGGCAAGATTGTCTCTGATGAAATCATTCCCCGCATCGATTACATCTCCAAAGAAGCAGGTGCCCCGGTCATTGACCTCTACACCCCGCTCAAAGCATTTCCTCAGCACTTCCCGGACAAGGTCCACCCAAACGCGGCCGGTGCCGCTGAGATGGCAAAAGTCATCGCTCCCATCCTGCAAAAATATCGCGATCAAGCACCCCCAATGTCTAAACGTGTTGACCATGCACCCTCTGAGAACCTCGTCATCTGGGATGACTGCGCCGCCTATGACTTCGAGGCCGCCTACCCCGTTGGCAGCGGCCGTCTTGGCGCCACAGTTTACGGCCGCTTCCCCACCGAGCAGATCCTCATCAACGAGGAAAGCATCTGGCAGAACACCGGCAAGCTGTTCATGCGTGAAGACGCCTTCCCCCACTTTGAGAAAATCCGTGAGCTTGAGGCCGCGGGTGACTACAAGGGTGCCGATGACTACTTCAAAGAGCACATCTCATCCAAGGGCAGCACGCGTAAAAGTCCGCTCAGCTACCAGCTAGCCGGCTTTCTCAAGCTCGGTTATGAGAACACCGCAGAGCTTAAGCACAGCCACCGCAGCCTCGACCTGCGCACGGGTATCACCACGAACACCCACACGCTTACCGATGGCTCCACCATCACCCAAGAAACCTACGCCTCTGCGGTGGATGACGTCATCGCCGTCAGTATCTCTGCGGACAAACCGCTCGACCTGAGGGCCTGGCTTAAAGGCTCCACCACGGAAGCAAACGATCTGGTTCTCAACGGCCAGGGCACAGGTGATCTCGGCACCAAGTTCCAGGTACGCGCCCGCATCACAGGTAGCGATCAGCCTACCCGTGGTGACGGTAATTCTCTGCTCGTCCAGCAGGCGAAAAACATCACCCTCTATCTCACCGTCGCCACCAACTTCAACATGGCGGACTCTGAGCAACCCCTGGCAGATGGCTGGCAGAAGAAAACCACCACCGTTCTCGATGCCATCATAGGCAAAGCCGCTTTCGAGCTGCAACAACGCGCCACGGCTGACCACCGGTCCTTCTTTGACCGCGTTCAGCTCGACATCGGCACGACCGCCCCGGAGGTGATGAAGCTCCCCACCCGCAAGCGCCTGCAACGCTTGAAAGAAGGCAAGCACGATGACCCGGATCTGATGGAGACCTACTACCAATTCGGCCGTTATTTACTGATTGGCTGCTCACGCCCTGGAGGCCTGCCCGCTAACCTGCAAGGGATTTGGAATCCCTACGAGAACGCTCCCTGGGCATCGGACTACCACCTTAACATCAACGTGCAGATGAACTACTGGCCCGCGGAAAGCTGCAACCTCGGTGAGCTGCACCAGCCCTTTTTCGACCTCATCCGCATGTATCAAAAACCCGGAAAAGACATGGTCCGCCGCATGGGCATGAAAGGCTGGGCAATGGGCCATGCCACCGATGTCTGGGGAAGCGCCCGCTCCATGGGAGGGCGCCCTATGTGGGCCGCCACCTATCTGGGTGGCCAGTGGATGACCTTCCACATCCTCGAGCATTACCGCTTCAACCGTGATCCGAAGGTACTTAAGGACAACTGGGACATTCTCACTGCCTCCACCGAGTTTTGTGAGTCCTGGCTGATCCCGGGGCCAAAGAATGAAAAGGGCGAAGATACCCTGATGGCCCGCCCCGCGACCTCCCCGGAAAACGCTTTCAAATATACTGATAAAAACGGTGATGAGCAACAGGCCTCCATCAGCGCAGGCACCTCTGTCGAGCAATGGATGATCCTGCAGGTCTTCAAGGATTACCTCGAGGCCGCTGGAGCATTGGGTAAACGCGACGACCCTTTCGTCAAGCGCGTTGCTGGGCTCATTCCAAAACTCTACGTCCCGAAGGTGGCAGAAGACGGACGCCTCATGGAGTGGATCAAGCCCTTCAAAGAGTGGTCGCCCTCCCACCGCCACATCTCGCACGTCATCGGCGCCTACCCCGGCAACGTCATCGACCTCGATGATGATCCGGTGATGCGGGACGCGGTCACCAAGTCCATCGACGGCCGCCTCGCGGCAGGTGGAGCCGGCACCGGCTGGAGCCGCGCCTGGACCATCGGCATGTACGCGCGCTTCTCAGATGGAGCCAAGGCCTATGACAACTTCCACGCCATCTTGGTGCGCTCCACCTTGGACAACCTCTGGGACAACCACCCGCCCTTCCAGATTGATGGCAACTTCGGCGCCACCGCTGCCGTGGCTGAGATGCTGCTGCACAGCCACAACGAGGAGCTCAAGCTGCTGCCCGCCCTGCCCCCGAAGTGGACTACTGGCAGCGTCAGAGGCCTGCGCGCCCGGGGTGACCTACACCGTGGATGTCTCCTGGAAGGACGGCGAAGCTGGCATCCGCCAGGCGGTGATCCATGCCGGTCCGCGAACCACCGAGCACAGGTCCGGGTGGTGAGCCAGGGCAAAGTCAAAGCAAGTGACCACTCAAAGCCGGCGAGAGCCAGACCCTGACAGCGGAGAATTTTTAAACGATGGCTGTGTCCGTATCGCGGTCATGCTACGCAGGTTCCATGAAAAGCGTTCGGATAGCTGTGGCGCTTAGTGCTCCTCCTTGCGCTCCCCCTCGACAGGTCAGGCTCGTGAAACTCGAAGTGATAGCCGCAGAGCGGCCCAACATCCTCTGGCTGGTCAGTGAGGACAACAGCACCTACTGGGTGTCCTGCTACGGCAGCCCCAACGCCAAAACACCCAACATCGACCAGCTCGCCGCCGAGGGATTCCGCTACACCCACTGCTATGACAACTCCGCGGTCTGCGCACCCACGCGCAACACCTGGCTAACTGGAATCCACTGTATCTCCACCGGCAACCAACCGATGCGCAGTTTCTATGAGATTCCCTCTGAAGTCCTCAACCACACCTACATCAACCAGCTCATGGCTGCGGGTTATCAAGTATCTGCCAAGTACAAGCAGGACTTCAACTTCGAGCAACGCCATTGGAAAAAGCTCAAAGGCAACCTCAAGCAAGACTGGGGCAAGATTCCCGATGGCAAACCCTTCTTCATCGTGCGCAACTACGCGGAAAGCCATGAGAGCCGTGCCTTCCCCGATGAGAAGAAGCCCGTGAAGACAGATCCCGCCACCATGAGCTTGCATGCCTATCACCCTGATCTGCCCGCTATTCGCCAAAGCTACGCCCGCTACAGCGATACAGTGGCAAAGATGGATCAAGGCATCGGAGCAAACATCAAGCCTGGCTCAAGAAAACCGGCCAATACGAAAACACCATCATCATCTACTGCTCTGACCACGGAGGCGTGATGCCGCGCTCCAAGAGGTTCCTGTATAACTCCGGCACCCACTGCCCGCTGGTCATCCGCATCCCGGAGAAGTTCAAGCACCTCTGGCCCGCCGAAAAACCAGGCAGCACCGTGGACCGTCTCGTTTCCTTTGTGGACATGCCCAAGACCTGGCTCTCCCTTGCCGGTGCCGAGGTGCCCGACACCTACCAAGGCACTGTTTTCCTTGGACCAGACACCGAGCCCGAGCCCGCGCACCACTTTGCCTATCGCGGCCGCGCCGATGAGGCCCTGGACATGGCGCGCGCCATCCGTGACAAGAATCACAGCTACATCAAAAACTACTATCCCTACATTCCCAACGGTCAGCACCTTGCTTACCAGTGGCGCATCCTCGCCACCCAAGCCTGGGAACAGCATTTCAAGGAAGGTAAAACCAACCCGGTGCAGAGCCGCTATTTCCTACCCCGCGAGCCGAGCAATTCTTTGACGACAAGGCCGACTGGGCAAATATTAACAACCTGATCGACCAAGCCGGAGCATCAGCAGAAAATCGCCACGCTCAAGCAGGCACTGCGCCAGCAGCAGATCAAGTATTTCGACAGCGGACTCCTGCCCGAGGACATGCGCAACCGCCGTGCTGCCCAGCACAAGCTCACGCTTTACGAGCTGGTCCGAGATCCCGCAGCTCTACCCACTTGAGCAAGTACCTGGAGGCCGCCGACATGGCGCTTGCCGCGGATCCCGCGAACCTCCCCATTTTTGTCAAAAACCTCACCGATCCAGATGCAGGCATGCGCTGGTGGGCAATCAACGGCCTGAAGAATCTTGGGTCAAAAGCCAAGTCCGCACAGAAGCAAATCCTCCACGCTGCCCAGCACGACGCACTCAGGAAGTCCGCATCCTGGCCGCCTGGATCCTGCACGACTTCGGCCACAAGGATGCTTACCGGGAAGTGATTGCAGACATCAAGAAAGCCGGCATCCAGTCCAAATCCCACTACGAAACCACGATTAAACTGGTCGAGTCGCAATCCTCATGACACGCGAGCTGAACTGATGCATCGCGGGCGGGATACATGCTTGAAGGCATTACGTGTTCTGGGGGGAGGCTGCTCAGCAGGGAGAGAACCTTCCTTCGCTGCCGCAGTCGAGCTTTACTACCTGGCGGACGACCTCGGCGAGACCAGCAGGCTTGCGGCGCAACACCCGGAGCGGGTCGAGGAAATGCAGAGAGAGGCCCGACCCTGGCAGCAGCCGAACTTGAATCACTTCTTTGTGGGCGTCCGGGCGTGGGAATAAGGCGAACCCTCGGTCTGATCCTCGAAGCGGATCCGGTAGGCGAATTCTTGAACAGGCTTGTCGGGTGAATCCGTGTGCTCACCGACCTGTGTTTGTTGGATGACTGCCACTTTCTGCCACGCCTCGGCGGTGGATAGATGACGGCGCTCGATGACGACGGCAGTGACGCCGTCGGGCGGGGCATCCCAGCGCAGCAGAGCGGAGCCGTCTGAGAGGTCTGCTGCAAAGTTATCGGGAGCCGCAGCTGTCGGAAGAGGGCGGGCGATATTGAGGTCATACTTTGGCGTGGTCGTATCCTCGGCCTGGTAGACTTTGATACGGTCTGCGCTGAAGTCGATCTGATACCAGTGCTCGTCCTCGTTCTGCATGCCTTTAAGATTGAGATGATGCCGCGTCCCATCCATGGCGTAACCTCCTGAATGGTGGTGCCCGTTGAGCCATAGAATCACGTTGGGGTAGCCATCGAGAAGGCCCAGCATTTCCGCGCTGTTTAAGAGGGTATGGCCCCCGAAAGGTTTGTGGGTGGGGTAATGGCACATGATCACGACGGGTTCACTCTGCGCCAGGGACTGGTCCAGAATCTCCATCAGCCAGATTCTCTGGCCGAGTGAAATGCCTGCATTCCACCATTTTTTTTGCGGGCCGGAAAAGGCTTCATAGTAATCCAGCGCCTTTTTATATTCCGGCAGGCTCGGATCATAGTTTAAATAGGAGTTATCTCCTTCAAGCACGACGAATCGAAATCCCTTATGGCGGAACTCGTAGTAGGCCTTGTCCTCAAATCCAAAGGCCCGGTAGACGCTGGCTGGTTTCTTCATCCCATCCACATCTTGATAGGGCACATAGAAATCGTGGTTCCCAAGCACGGTATATTTTGGCACGTTCAGCTTGTTCCATGCAGCAAGGATGGCGCGCGTGTCTTTCCAATCCTGTGGCGGCTGAAAGACTGTTTGCTTGGGAAACTTGCTGTAATCAATGTCATCCCAGTCGATCACATCACCAAGGTTAACGCCCCAGTCCAACTCACGTTGGTTCCAGTGCTTGATCGCATGAGTCAGCCGATTCACCCCCTCCCATGGCTCACGCCCGCCTCCCCTAGAGTCAGTGTCCGCATACTGAGGGTCGGCCACGGCAGCAATAGAGAACGGGGTGATTTCTCCTGCTCTCAAGACGCAGCTGAAAGAGACACAGAAAAGAACGGCGAAAGATCGAAGAAAGGAATGCATTGGTTGGTTGGAAGCTTTGAAGCAGGTGAAAAGGGATTTAGAGAATACCGACAATCAACGCACGGTATATCAGATCTTGTCTGTGACTACGGTTGGGGCCAGCCTTTTTCTGAGCAAAAAGCATCTGAGCATCCGGCGCGAGTCATAGCATGATGGCAGGAAAGGACTCTCTGGGTAGGAGACGATTGCCGAGAACCCGAGGGGTTTGTGTTGTCGGAGGGTCGAAGTAATTTTCAAGGTTCTCATTTCAGAGTGTGTAAAATTCCCGGGCATGCACCAGTCAGGAAAGAAAAACCCTCCTCCTCTGCGCGATTTTGTCGCGACTCATGCCGGCTTTTCCGGCCGCCGGGCAGGCAAGGAGCTCCGGAGAATCGTGAGCGGCACGAACTACCTGGACCACGGCGAAAATCGGAACCGAGGAGTTTCTTGCCGAGCCTGGTACGACCTGTGTCTACAAAAAGGTCGCCCGGCCTGACGGGACCGAGGCAGAATTGGATTTACGGATTTTTTCTCCTTCCGGGCATGACGCGACTGCCGACCAACGCCCGGCGGTCGGCTTTTTCCACAGCGGCGGCTGGTATGGAGGGAATGCCGACCAGTTCTACGCTCACAGCCGATACCTTGCACTGCGCGGTATGGTAGCCATGTCCGCGCGCTACCGCCGGATCAAGGAGTTCGGGACGACTCCCAAGGAATGTGTCATGGATGCCCAGTCAGCAGTCCGCTGGGTCCGGGAGCATGCGGCTGAACTGGGCATCGATCCAGAGAAGCTTGCGGTTGGAGGTGATTCTGCCGGAGGACAGCTTGCCGCGGCTACCGCACTGGTCGACGGGCATGGGGATGAGGAAGATCCTGAAACGAGTTGCCGCCCGGATGCCCTCATCCTCGACAACCCGGTCTTCGATAATGGTCCCGAAGGGTTCGGTCATGCTTTGGTCAGAGACTGCTGGCAGCAGATCTCACCGATCGACAACAGCGACGCCGCTGCCCCACCCTCGATTGTCATTCTGGGAACCGAGGACGAATACATTCCAGTGACCACCGCCGAGAGGTTTGACCGTCTGATGGAGAAAAAATGTGTCCGCTGTGACCTGCGCCTTTATCAGGGAAAGCCACACGGTTTCTTTCATGCCTGGGTCAGCAAAGAAGGCTTCGCGGATGCGCTCGTCAAGGTCGACCGATTCCTCGTTTCACTCGGGTTTCTCGAAGGCGAGCCGGCTCTCGAGGTCGCTACGCCGGAAGGGTGGTGGAGGGCCTGAAGCCGATCGAGAAGACAGCTACCGCCAGAGTAGATTAGACTATCGAAGCTGTTGGCAATCAGCCTTTATGGCTCAGTGCAGTTGATAGCGCTTGACCCCGCAGGCTTGCAGCAAGATCCGACCGAGAAACAGCGGGTTATTCCTTAGGTAGCGCCACCACAGCCGGCGCGGTTCCTGATAGAGTCGAAACAGCCACTCCAGTCCATTGCTCTGCATCCAAATCGGGGCCTGAGGCACAAGTTTGGAGTGGAAATCAAACGCCGCGCCAACGCCAATCATCAGTGTCGTATCCAGCTTGTTCGAATACGCAGACATGAACTTCTCCTGCTTCGGGGTGCTGAGCCCAACCCAAATGATATCCGGCTTGGCATCTGAAACCTGAGCAAAAAAGGCATCCTCCTCTTGCTCGGACAATGGACGAAATGGTGGCGTGTAGGTGCCTACAATCCTGCAATCTGGAAATCGCTCTTTCAGGTTCTGCTTTAGCAACTTTGCGACTCCTTCTTTGCCGCCACAGAAAAAGTGTCTGGTATCTGCGAACTCTTTGCGTTGAAACATTTCCAGCATAAGGTCGGGCCCGTAGACCCGGCTGATACGATCACCAAATCCTTCCATTTTCCCCACCCAGACGAGCGGCATCCCGTCAGGAGTCACTAGCAATGCCTTTCGTAATATGTCTTTAAACTCACTGTCACGAATTGCCTCGGTAATACCATGCGCACTGGTGACGCAGACATAGCCTTTACGCTTTTGTCTCACAGCTTCTAAGAGCTGTTCAGTTGCTGTCGTGAGCGTGATTGGGGAAACCCCAACTCCTAAAACATTCACATAGGGACTGTGTTGCTTTAAACCAACTGGCTCCGGCGCGGTCTTGTCGCCCGCATCATGCGCCGGAGAAGCCCTGTCTTGCAGGGAAGCAGGTGTCTTTAATCCAAGAATATGATCATGGAGCAGATACCAGCAATACTGCGAGTTGTATTTGAAGTAACGCCAGAACAAACGCTTGGGTTCTGACAGTAACCGGTGGGTCCAGGTCAGGCCGCATATCTGCATCCACTCGGGCGCATCCATCTTTGTCCCGGCATTGACATCAAAAGCAAAGCCAACAGTCAGTATTACTCCCCGGCGTAAGACATCTGAGTTTCTCGACACCCACTCCTGCTGCTTTGGGGTTCCGAGCCCGACCCAAATGAAATCGGGTTCCAAGCGGTTGATCTCCTCAGCAATCGAGGGTTCTTCGTTTTCATGAAAATACCCGTGGTGGCTCCCTGCCAAGGTGAAATTGGAGTCCCTTTGCTCGAAGAACTGGATAAGGCGATCGAGACATTCCTGGGATCCTCCCAGGAAATAATGAGTTAAGGGAGCTGGACTATTCAGCACAAACCTGCGCATGAATGTCGGCCCATAGACACGCTCCTCCATGTGGCCTCTGAGGAGCTTTACCGTGAAGTAGAGCACCTGACTGTCGGGGACAAAATAATCGACTGATTCTGTGACTGCGGCAAATGGCGGCTCAGAGCGCCGCATTGCGACAATGTGCACATTGGTGAAATCGACAGATAGCGGCTGCCGATTTTTATCGCTGACGTAGTCGTGGAGCTTGGCAGTTAACGCGTCATACGACGTATTAAGGCATCGAGTTCCTAAGATGCTGGTGAACCGATCGGTCATCATTGTGCACTCTCTCGACGATCGCTAAAATCTTCAAAAAGGGAAGTTAGCCGCTCCCAGGAGACACGCAAGATAGGGCTTCTCGCCAATAATCTTAAGGAAGGCCTTATTCATGGCGGTGCCCGTCCTTGTTGTCCGGATTCTGTGTGGCACGGCGCGAGGCGGAAGTGGATGAACATCCACGACCAACGAGCAACACAGCCACGCTGGATGCGGGCAGCAACCCGAAGGGCTTCTTCTAAGGAGTCCAGAGCGCAGCGATGCTGACTTGAATCCTATTCCATTCCAAGTGGCGGGTGGAGCAATGGATCAGACCTTCCCTAAAAACGGCGATCGGGGGTAATCCTTCGCAAGCGCGGTCCCACAGAAGACCCACTGCGACGACGTTGCGCAAGGATGGTAGCCGAGCCATGAGAGCCAGGTGCAGGAGAGAGTTCACTACCAATCCCGCGCCAGCATACCTGTCATGTCCGCCCCCATTGCCGCCCACTCGTGCCCCTCCTAGCCCTCGAGGCGTTTCTCGTGCTTTGGGGCGGGGATGACGTTGACGATAGCAGAGAAAATCAGGTGCAATCGAGGATCACTCTTTTGAATGCAGCAAGAGCAAACTGCAGGTTGTCAAAGAGAGCCATCAGACAGGCGGTGCGGAAGGACGGAGCAGCCTTCGGCAGGCCTGGCCAGAGCTGCAATCGGAGTCGAAAGGCAAGGCAATTTTGCAGCACTTTTGCAAAAGTAAGCCATGGTTTGAGAGGTGCAGCACGCTGGCAGGAACAAACTTGGGCCAAGTCTCCGCCATCTTTCCTTGCTTCTTGAGGAATCTTCTGAAACTATCCCGACCGATTGGAGAGCGTTATGCCCCATCCTTATGCTCGAGGAACTTGCCATCCCTATTTTGATCATCACAGTGCTGTTTATGCCGCTGGGAGCAGCTCTTTTTGCTCTCGGGTGGGGAATCAGGAGTTACCGCGCACGCTTTGATCTTGCTAACGCTCTGGCCAGTGCCCGGCGCGAAGCCAATGAAGCCACCGCCGTGCATCAGGAAGTCAGCCGAGCTGGAACCGGGAACACGGCCCTCAAGCGCAGCCGCAAACAAGGCGCCAAAGAATCCGATGGCGGAGCAGATTCCGATGACCTTACCTTGATCAACGGAATCGGTCCGGTTCTCAGCAAACGCCTAAACGGAATCGGCATTGATTCCTTCCAGCAGATCGCATCCTGGAAAAAATCCGATGCTCTCACCTTCGGGGAACTTCTCTCTTTTCCCGGGCGTATTGAAAACGACGATTGGATCGGTCAGGCGAAAAAACTCGCACAAGCCGAAGCTCGGCCTTAAAACTTAAGAAAAACACTCCGGCTCGCCCCCCGCCAGCCCAACCAGATGAACATCCACGAATACCAGGCCAAGGAGCTCTTCCAGAAATTTGGCGTCGCCACCCCAAGTGGTGCCGTCGCGACCACTGCGGAGGAAGCGGAAGCAGCAGGCTCCGAGATTAAAGGAAAGGTCGTCATTAAGGCTCAGGTCCATGCCGGTGGAAGAGGCAAGGGGAGCTTCAAGAACGGCTTCCAGGGAGGCGTTCATCTGGTAGACTCTCCCTCTGAGGCCGCTGAGATCGCTGCAAAAATGCTTGGAGAGACTCTCGTCACTCATCAGACCGGTGAGGAAGGGAAAGTGGTTCGCAAAGTTCTCATCGCAGAGGCGGTAGAGATCACCCACGAGTATTATTTTTCCATCGTGATGGACCGCGAGCACAGCGCCCCGGTCATCATTGCCAGTCGAGAGGGCGGGGTGAACATCGAGGAAGTCGCAGAGCAGACTCCGGAAAAAATCATCACCGAGGTCGTCCACCCGCTTCTTGGCCTTCAACAGTTCCAAGCGCGAAAGCTCGCCAAGCTACTCGGTTTCACCACCACCGAAATGCGGCCGGCAGCCAAGCTCTTCCTCGCCCTCTACGATCTTTTTATCTCATGTGACTGTTCGATGGTCGAGGTCAACCCGCTGGTGTCGACGCCCGATGGGCAGGTACTCGCCCTCGATGCCAAGTTCGGCTTCGATGACAACGCGCTCTTCCGCCACCCGGATATCGAAGCGATGCGTGATCTCGACGAAGAGGATCCCCGTGAAGTGGAAGCTTCGAATTACGATCTCAATTACATTGGACTCGACGGTAATATCGCCTGTCTCGTCAACGGCGCCGGCCTCGCCATGGCTACCATGGATATCATCAAGCATTATGGCGGCGATCCCGCCAACTTCCTCGACGTGGGGGGTGGGGCCACCGAAGACCAGGTCACCAATGCCTTCCGCATCCTCTGTGGTGATCCAAAAGTCGAAGCCATTCTGGTTAACATTTTCGGTGGAATCATGCAGTGTGACATCATCGCCAAAGGAATTATTGGCGCTGCCAGGAGCATCGAAATCAAAGTCCCCCCTTGTGGTCCGCCTTGAAGGTACTAATGTCGCCCTCGGACGCGAACTTCTGGCCAATTCCGGTCTTCCCATCATCACTGCAGAGGATCTCAACGACGCCGCCAGAAAGATCGTCGACACGATCTCCTGAAAAATTCTCTCTCGTTTCCCAAAGCTCTAAGACCATGTCCATCCTCGTCAACGAAGACACCAAAGTCCTCATCCAGGGAATCACAGGAGGTTTCGGCGGCAAGCACGCCCAGCTCAGCCTCGACTACGGAACCAGAATCGTCGCTGGGGTCACCCCGGGAAAAGGCGGTCAGGTTTTCGGTGAATCGACCCCCGTTTTCGACACGATCGCCGAGGCGGTCGCGGAGACTGGAGCTACCGTTTCCGCCGTTTTTGTTCCGCCGCCATTCGCTGGAGATGCCATTCTTGAAGGCGTTGACGCCGGGCTGGATCTTGTCGTGGCGATCACCGAAGGAATCCCTGTCGCAGACATGATGCGCGTTCGCGCCGGCATGCAGGGTTCCTCGACCCGCCTGATCGGCCCGAATTGCCCGGGCGTGGTGACTCCAGGAACGGGTGAAGATTCTCATGGAGGATGCCGCATCGGGATTTCTCCTGGATACATCCATCGGCGCGGATCGGTCGGTGTAGTTTCCAGGTCGGGCACCCTGACTTATGAAGCCGTCTGGCAGACGACCCAGCTCGGGCTCGGTCAGAGCACCTGCGTCGGAATCGGAGGTGACCCGATCAACGGCACCTCGCATCTCGATGTCCTGAAGATGTTCGAGGAGGACCCCGAGACCGAGTCGATTATCATGATCGGCGAAATCGGAGGAAACGCCGAGGTCGAGGCCGGTCGTTGGGCTCAGGAGCATTGCAGTAAGCCGATTGCTGCATTCATCGCCGGCGCCACGGCTCCTCCCGGCCGTCGTATGGGTCACGCGGGAGCGATCGTATCAGGTGGTGACGACACCGCCCAGTCCAAGAAAGAGGCTCTTGCCGATTGCGGTATTGCCATCGCAGAAACGCCTTCCGAGATGGGCACAACCCTCGTCCGCGCCATAGGCTGAAAATTGGCTGAAAATTGGCTGAAAAAGGTTTCCCAACTTTGTAATTCCAACTTCAACTTTGACCCTTCGCGGGTTATACTTCCGTTTTCTCCTCCAATTTTTTCCTCTTCTTCTTATCAATTATGGCCACCTATGCTAAAGGACTCGCTGGAGTCACCGCCAATTCTTCCGCTCTCTCGAATGTCGAAGGAGCCGAGGGCCGACTCTCATATCTGGGTTACAGCATCGAGGACTTGGTCACCCATTGCTGCTTTGAAGAAGTCATCTACCTCCTCCACCGGGGAAAGCTCCCGACCCAGGATGAACTGGATGGTTTGAATGCCCAGTTGCGCGCTCAGCGCTCGCTTCCGCAGGGGGTCACCGATTTTCTTCGCTCCGCTCCCGCCGATGCCGCTCCTATGGATGTTTTGAGGACTGGGGTCTCCATGCTCGGGCTCTACGATACCCGCGGGCACGACCAGGACCGGAATCTCAACGAAGACCGGGCCTTGAGTATTGTTGCGAAGGTGCCACTGGTCATCGCGGTCTTTCATCGGTCCCGCCAAGGGCTTGACCCCGTTGAGCCGCGTACCGATCTCTCCGAGGCTGCGCATTTTCTTTACATGATCGACGGCGCGATCCCCTCCAAGGAGGCGGAAAAGACTCTCGATGTAGCCTATGTTATTCACGCCGATCATGGCATGAACGCCTCGACATTCAGCGCGCGAGTTACAGTTTCGACCCTTACCGATTTCTACTCGGCGATCACCTCCGCCATTGGAACTCTTAAAGGGCCGCTCCATGGCGGTGCCAATGAGGGAGTGATCCATATGCTTGAGGAAATAGGCTCAGAGGAGGCAGTTGATGCTTACATTGATGCCAAGCTGGCTCGCAAGGAGAAGATCATGGGAATCGGGCACCGGGTATATCGAACTCTGGATCCACGGGCCCCCCATCTCCAGAAGATGGCGGCCGAACTCACCAAGCAACTTGGCGAACCAAAGTGGATCCGAATGTCTGAGCGTATCGCATCGATCATGCGCGAGAAGAAAGGGCTCAATGCCAACGTCGATTTCTATTCTGCCACGGTTTATTACTCGCTGGGCGTTCCGACGGACCTGTTTACTCCTATCTTTGCCATCTCACGCGTCGCTGGCTGGACAGCCCAAGTTCTCGAACAACTCGACGACAACCGACTCTACCGTCCTCTCACCGAGTATGTCGGCGCTCAGGCACCCCTGCCACTGACGCCGATCGCCGATCGCTGATCGCTTTGGATTGAGCGAGCAGAAAAGCTGTGCCGCGACCTGTCCGCGCAGCCGAAGGAGCGCTCGTGATCTTTGGAGGAAATTTCGCTTTTGCAACCCCTCGGGTCGGAAAAGCGTTGCGCGAACGGCTCGCCTGCGGTTTCCTCGCAGGGAAATATGCACAACGGCGAACGACGGGAATTTAAACGTGTGGTCCTCAAGCTGAGCGGTGAGGCTCTTCGTGAAGAGGGAAGTCAGGACAATATCTCTCCTCCCATCGTCGAAAAAATGGCAGAACAGATCAAGGCAGCACACCAGAGCGGGCTTGAAATCGCTGTGGTTATCGGTGGCGGCAATTTCTGGAGAGGGGCCAGCGCCAGCAATCGCGGGATGGAGCGAACCACTGCCGACTATGTGGGCATGCTCGCTACTGTAATGAATGCTCTGGCCATCCAGAGCATGCTTGAGGTGATGGATGTGCCTACCCGGGTTCTCTCCGCCATTGAAATGAAGAATGTCGCGGAACCCTTCATCCGCCGTAATGCCATCAACCACCTCGAAAAAGGACGCGTCGTCATCTTTGCAGCCGGGACGGGGAACCCGTTTTTCTCGACCGATACCACTGCGGCTCTCAGGGCCAATGAGATCGGTGCAGACGTCATTTTCAAAGCGACCAAAGTTGATGGCATCTACGATTCCGATCCCGCCGAAAATCCAGAAGCAAAACGCTACGAATCACTGACCTTCCATCAGGCACTTTCAGACCAGCTCAAAGTAATGGATTCCACCGCCTTCACGCTTTGCGAAGAAAATAATATGCCGATCATTATCTTTGATATGATGGGTGAAGACATGATCCGACGGGCCCTTACCGGTGAAACTGTCGGCTCTCTGGTCCACGCATAGACGAAGGGTCGCGGCTATCGGTAATTCTCACCTGAGTCACTCGCTCCTCCTCACTCACTCACTCACTCACCCAACTACCTACCCGAAAACCAACCCTGAAGAGAATAGATCATGGACGCAGAAACAGCCCAGCTGGAGGCCGAAGAGGCCATGGAGAAAGCCGTAAGCCACACGGTGCATGAGTTCGATGGTGTCCGAACTGGAAAGGCCACCCCGTCGATTGCGGAGAACATCGACATCGAGGTCGCAGCTTATGGCACGAGGATGAAGCTCAAGGAGCTTGCGGTGATCAGTGCGCCCGAGCCCCGGCTTCTGCAGGTGTCGCCCTTCGACCCCTCCACTGCCGAAGATATCGCCAAAGGGATCCGGGAAAGCAAACTCGGGATCAATCCTTCGGTTGATGGCAAAATCATTCGCCTGCCTTTCCCTGAGCTCTCGGAGGAACGCCGTATTGACCTCGTCAAGCTGGTCAAGCAGATGGCAGAAGAGGGAAGAGTGCGGGTTCGTGGAGCACGGCGAGATGCCCTCGATAAGGGCAAAGCGCTTCAAAAACAAGGAGCTGTGACCGAGGATGGGTATCACGACCTTGATCGTGAAATCCAGGAACTGACCAACAAGTTCGTCAAGCAGATCGATGACCACGTCGCCTCCAAGGAGGCTGATATCATGACTGTTTAATGCAGTCTCCTTAGCGATCTCCGGACTTCTGGAGCGCATTCATGATCATGTTCGCCCCCGCTGATACCCTCGACCTCGCGGGCTTCGCCCATCGGGATCTCTTCAAAGCTGTCACCCACGTCTGGGAGGCTTTGCCGCGTATCTCTCATTACCTCGAGGAGCAAGCGCACCAAGCCTCGGCATTGTCGGCTGCCGATGTCAGTCCACTGGCCGATATTTCTGCCGCCGGTGTCATCCTGGGTGAAGGATGTCGCGTCGAGGCCGGAGCTGTTATCCAAGGACCGGCCACTATCGGCGCTGGTTCTCAGATCCGCGCCGGGGCCTACATCCGGGGTAGCGTCATCATCGGAGAAAACGTCGTGATCGGGAATTCCTGTGAAATCAAAAATGCGATCATTTTCGATCGCTCCGAAGTCCCCCACTACAACTACGTGGGCGACGCCATCCTAGGTTACCGCGCACACCTTGGAGCTGGCGTTATTCTTTCTAATGTCCGGCTCGATCGCAAAAACGTCGCAGTCATCGACTCCGAGGGAAGTCGGCATGAAACCGGGTTGCGGAAGTTCAGTGCCGTCATAGGGGACCACGCAGAAATCGGCTGTAATTCGGTGATCAGTCCGGGCAGTATTATTGGTCCACGTTCTGTCCTCTATCCACTGACCCACTGGCAGGGATGCCTGCCTCCGGATACAGTGGTGAAAAGTCGGCAGAATCACCAGCTTGTCCCCCGCGTCTGAGGGAGGTGTAAAAGAGACAGGGAATGCGGGTGGAAGCCTCTGCTCCCCGAAGGCCGCGGCTTGGGCTGTCTTGTAAAACTTGAGAGAAGCGTAGCGCAGCCGCAACGAGCAGTCACTCAGGCGGGATGGTAGTCCTGAAGCGCGCGAACTTCGATTCCCGTCTCTTGCAGCGATGCGATCGCCAGAGCACTGGCTCGCGCTCCGCGCATGGTTGTGATGACAGGAATTTTTCTTGCTACGGCAAGACTACGGATCTGCCGCCCCTCGTCTTGATTCTCTTTCGTGCTGGGAGTGTTGATGACGAGTTGAACCGTATCGTTTTTGATTAAGTCCAGAACATTGGGTCGCCCACCCGAGAGTTTTTCCACTGTATCACAAGCGATCCCGGCTTCGGCAAGCGTGCGGGCGGTTCCGGAAGTTGCGACGAGCTGGAAGCCGAGATCGACAAAGGATTTTGCCACCTCAACGGCGGTGGTTTTGTCATGGTCTTTCACACTGATGAAAATTTTTCCAGAAAGCGGGAGAGGCGAGGAGGCGGCCATCTGGGATTTGGCATAGGCAGCCCCGAAGTCTGGATCGATCCCCATGACTTCGCCGGTGGACTTCATTTCCGGTCCGAGAACGATGTCAATCCCCGGAAAGCGGCCGAAGGGAAAGACGGCCTCCTTGACGCAGTAGTGCTCCGGATGGATTTCGGTGGTGAAGCCAAGATCGGCGAGTTTTTCACCGGCCATCACCTTGGCGGCGAGTTTGGCAAGAGGGACGCCGATGGCCTTGGAGACGAAGGGGACGGTGCGGGAGGCGCGCGGGTTGACCTCGATGACGAAGAGTTCGTCGTCTTTGACTGCGAACTGGATGTTCATCAGGCCACGGACATCCAAGGCCTTCGCCAGGGCCTTCGCCGCTGTGACTATTTGTTCACGCATCACATCGGAGAGCGAAAACGGCGGGATGCAGCAGGCACTGTCTCCCGAGTGAATCCCAGCTTGTTCGATGTGCTCCATGATGGCGCCAACGACGGAGGTTTCTCCGTCCGAAATGCAGTCGACGTCGACCTCAATGGCATCTTCGAGAAACCGATCGACGAGGATAGGCCGGTCAGGGCTGACCTCCGTCGCTGCTTGAATATAATTGCGAAGTTCCTCGTCGTTGTAGACGATCATCATGCCGCGGCCACCGAGAACGAATGAAGGCCGGACGAGCACTGGGTAGGAAATTCTGTTGGCGATGACAACCGCTTCGTCCGGAGTCACCGCGGTACCTGCCGGAGCCTGTTGCAGCCCGAGCTGGTCGAGGAGCTCGGAGAAAAACTTTCGGTCCTCAGCAAGCTCGATATTTTTGGGCGAGGTGCCAATGATCGGAACGCCGGCGGCTTCAAGCCCTGCAGCCAGGTTGAGCGGCGTTTGCCCGCCGAACTGCACGATGACACCCCAGGGTTTCTCCTGTTGGGCAATGTGGAGGACGTCCTCGTGGGTGAGCGGCTCGAAGTAGAGTTTGTCCGAGGTGTCATAGTCGGTAGAAACGGTTTCCGGGTTGGAGTTGACCATGATGGTCTCGAAACCAAGTTCTTTGAGTGCAAAGCTGGCATGGACGCAGCAGTAGTCGAATTCGATCCCCTGTCCGATTCGGTTGGGGCCGCCGCCGAGGATCATGATCTTCCGGCGGTCTCCCTCTCTCGCTTCGTTTTCGTCGCCGTAGGTGGAGTAGTAGTAGGGGGTCTTGGCTTCGAACTCGGCGGCGCAGGTGTCGACGAGCCGGTAGGTTGGAGTGATGCCGCTTGCTCTACGTTGGGCAGCAATTTCTTCCCCTGATTGACCGGTGATTTCTGAAATCTGTCTGTCAGAGAAACCGATTTTTTTGATTTTTCGATCGACACTTTTGAGGGTATTTCCAGCCTGACGAATCTGGTCGATTTGCTCGAGGAACCACGGGTCGATGCCGCTCAACCGGTAGATCGCATCGATTCCAAGTCCGGCATCCAAGGCGTGTTTGAGATAGAAAATCCGGTCGTGACAGGGGACCATCAATTTCTTTTTGATGGTTTCAAGATCCCAGCCACCTTCGCCGGTGAGTTCTTCTTTGCCGTCAAAACCGAGACCTCCGCGGCCGGTCTCGAGCGATCGGAGTGCCTTTTGAAGT
Organism: uncultured Verrucomicrobiales bacterium; assembly: GCA_943789025.1. Taxonomy (GTDB): domain Bacteria; phylum Verrucomicrobiota; class Verrucomicrobiia; order Verrucomicrobiales; family DEV007; genus CALSSN01. The sequence goes on along the minus strand of CALSSN010000014.1, from coordinate 34,920 downwards.
GATTCTTTGAAGGTCCGCCCGATAGCCATGGCTTCTCCCACCGATTTCATCTGGGTGGTAAGAACCGGGTCAGCCTGGGGAAATTTCTCGAAGGTGAATCGCGGGATCTTGGTGACGACATAATCGATTGTCGGCTCGAATGAGGCAGGTGTTTCCCGAGTGATGTCGTTGGGGAGTTCGTCGAGGGTGTATCCCACTGCGAGCTTGGCGGCGATTTTCGCAATCGGAAAGCCGGTGGCTTTCGAGGCCAGTGCCGATGATCGGGAGACTCGCGGGTTCATCTCGATGACGATCATGCGGCCGGTTTCAGGATCGACTGAGAACTGAATGTTGGACCCACCGGTTTCGACTCCGATCTCACGGATGACCGCGAACGAGGCGTCCCGCATAATCTGGTATTCGCGATCGGTAAGTGTCTGCGCAGGTGCCACCGTGATCGAGTCGCCGGTGTGGACTCCCATGGGGTCAAGGTTTTCGATTGAGCAGATGACCACACAGTTATCTGCGTGGTCCCGCATGACCTCCATTTCGTATTCCTTCCACCCGAGGAGTGATTCTTCGATGAGGATTTCGTTGACCGGGCTGAGGTCGATTCCACGCGCGCAGATGTCTTCAAACTCGGTCTTGTTGTAGGCAATGCCTCCGCCGCTTCCACCGAGGGTGAAAGCGGGCCGAATGATCAGTGGGTAGGCTCCGATCTCAACCGCGACCTCGCGGGCTTCTTCCATGGTGTGGGCCACGTTTGAGCGGGCCACGTCGAGCCCGATCCTAAGCATCGCCTGCTTGAAGAGGTCTCGGTCTTCCCCCTTGTCGATGGCTTCTGCGTTGGCGCCGATCAGTCGGACCTGGTGCTTTTCGAGGCGCCCGTCACGAACAAGATCCATCGCCGTGTTGAGAGCGGTCTGGCCCCCGAGTGTGGGCAGAAGGGCGTCCGGCTTTTCCTTCTCGATAATCATCTCGACAACATCCGGAGTGATCGGCTCGACATAGGTCCGGGCGGCGAACTCCGGGTCGGTCATAATCGTTGCGGGGTTCGAATTCACGAGGACTACCTCGTATCCTTCTTCCTGCAGCGCTTTGCAGGCCTGGACACCCGAGTAATCAAACTCGCAACCTTGACCGATGACAATCGGCCCCGAGCCAATGAGGAGGATCTTGTGGATGGTTTCGTCTTTGGGCATTTCTGGCGGTGGTTATACGATTTTCAGACCGGTCTCAGGGTGGGTGGGTTCATCTGTTACATCGAGCAGGTGAAGTGTAAAGCAAGGTCTTGCCAAGTAGGGTGCTTATCTCGTAGAGTCATCCTATGATCGAGGTGGAATTTTATGCACCAGGCCTCCGTGAAGCGGGGCGCATGATGAGATTTGGCCAGGAATTAGATGCCCGGCCAGAGATCCGTTATAAAGTCGACGCCAATCACGACATCGTCTATTTTGAGTTCGATGACCCTGAGGCAACCAGCTTCGCCGAGTTGCGGTCTTTTTTCCGTGCATCGGGACTTGTGCCTCGCTTGGTCGGAGACCGTCCGGAGCAACTTCTGGATGGCAAGTCCGGGGAGACTCAGAAGCTCGGAAGTGATACTCAGAAGATAGAGTAGATGCGCAGGGCAGACTAAACTGAGGCTGTGTCCTTGCCGAGTTGGCTTCTTTTCCCTTAAAGCTTGCAGAACGAGGCCCTGCACCGACGGTTTTCATTGGGTCAGGGTTCTGATCGTTGTTATGGGTGAATTACTTCGTTTCTCAGGGCGTTCATTTCTTGATATCCTCGAGTACCTTGGTCGACTGACGGCCTTTTGCCGGCAGATATTGGATGCAATCATTCATGGGCGCTTCTTTCCGCGTCTGCTGTTTCGCCAGATTGTGACCATTGGCTATGGTTCACAGACTGTTGTCGTGGTGACGGGTGCATTCACGGGTGCGGTTTTTGCGGCTCAGTCTTATTTTAAATTCAAGGATTTTGGGGTGGAGTCCTCTGTAGGTGCCCTTGTTTCCGTCGCCATGTGTCGGGAGCTGGCCCCCGTTCTGACTGGCTTGATGGTCACGGGCCGGGTAGGCGCCTCGATGGCGGCTGAGATCGGAACGATGAAAGTTTCTGAACAGATTGATGCCTTGCGAGCGATGGCAATCCATCCAGTGGATTATCTGGTCATTCCCCGATTGGGAGCCATCATGATTTCGATGCCTCTGTTGATAGCCGAGTCGATTGCCTTTGGTATTCTCGCAGGATACGCCGTGACGGTGATCGGATTTGGCGTCCCCAGGGCGTGGTATGTGCATCACCTGCTTTACCACACCGAACTGGAAGACATTGTGATCGGGATGACCAAGGGTTTTGTTTTTGGCCTGCTTATTGTCATTATCTCGTGCTACCAGGGCCTAGCAGCTACCAATGGCGCAGTAGGAGTAGGCCGAGGAACGACAATTTCAGTGGTTCATTCGTCGCTGGCGATTCTTATATGTAACTTTTTTCTGACCTTCTTTCTAAATTCACTTTTCCCCTTGGGATCGCAGTAGGTTGGCAAGAGGGGCTTTCTAGCACGATCAGTTATGATGAGCGACAAGACCAGCACGTTTATTGAAGTGCGTGATCTCCAGATCGCGTTTGGTCAGCAGAAAATTCACCGTGGAATCAATCTCAAGGTTCAAGCGGGTGAAACCATGGTCGTCATCGGTGGCAGCGGCGAAGGCAAGAGCGTTCTTCTTAAAGAGCTCATCGGACTTCTCAGGCCTGACCAGGGTTCGGTGAAGATCGATGGCGAGGAAATAGGTGGGCTGAAAGAGCGCGCGATGGCATCGATTCGAAAAAAAGTTGGCATCCTTTTCCAGAATGGTGCGCTTTTTGATAGTTTGAACGTTTCCCAGAATGTCGCCTTTCCATTGATTCAGTCTGGGGTTTCGGATCAGAATCGCATCGATGAGCGTGTCACTCATTGTCTGGAGGTGGTCGAACTTTCCAATCAGGGAGAAAAGATGCCCGTTCAGTTGAGCGGTGGGATGCGCAAGCGGGTTGCTCTGGCGCGGGCCATCGTGAACCAACCGCAGTGCGTGTTATACGATGAACCGACTGCTGGACTCGACCCGATCGTATCTGACAGTATCAATAAGCTCATTCGCAGGCTTCAGAAGCGCAACAAAGTGACATCGATCGTAGTGACGCATGATATGAAAAGCGCTTTTCATATCGCTGACAGGATTGCCTATCTCTACCAGGGACGAATTTACTTTGAGGGAACTCCTGAGGAATTGAAGAATTCTGATGATCAGCAGATAAAAAACTTTATTGAAGGTGTTTCGGATAACCACCATTGCTTGGAGTAGATCGCAGAAGCTGACAATGGTGCTAAGTTAACGAGGTGAAAAATTTGAATCATGGGTGACGAAGGCAGAAAGACTGAGCTGTTAGTTGGATTGTTCCTCCTTGTGGGGCTGCTTCTGCTCGGGGTGCTCATCCTGCAGTTCAGCAGTCTTCGGGAAGCCATGAAGCCTAGATACAAGCTTAATGTTACCTTTCCCAGCGCGGCGGGCTTGATTGAAAACGCGCCAGTGAAACTCGGTGGTGCGACGGTGGGTGAGGTGTCTGCAAAGCCACGCCTGAATCCGCGCTTCAATGGCGTGATTATTGAGTTAGAGATTTTTTCCGAATACCAGGTTCCAGAAGGGTCCGAGTTCGTCATCGGAAGCAGCGGATTGATGGGCGACAAGCTCTTGGAGATCCGTCCGCCAGATCCCGGAGAAATCACCGGAAAATTTTTAAAGCCGGGTTCTGTTCATGAGGGGAAAGGAACCGGTGGATTGGGCGCGCTGGAGGATGCGGCTTTCACCCTGACGACGAAGACGGAAGACGTGTTGATTGGTGTCGAGGAAGCTATCGAGCTTCTCGCTGAGGCCGTAAGAAATCTGGAATCTGGTTTTCTCAGCGCAGAGAACGCGACGAGTTTCAAGGAGAGTCTTGAGGGGCTTAACAGGGTGATTGATAAGATCGACGCAAGGATCCTGGCGGAAGAAAACATAGAAACTGTGGAAGGCATTCTGGGTGGATTGGAAGAAACGGTAGGGAACTTTAAAGAAGGGAGCGCGACTCTCGATGAGGTGATGACAAAGCTCCAACCCGTTGCCGAGAAACTTGAACCCTCGATTGAGAAACTGGAAGTGGCTCTCGACAAGTTTGGGCAAACCGCCGACTCGGTGAAAAACACCGCCAAGGTAGCTTCAGCCAAGGTCGCGGAGCTTGAGGAGGGTGAAGGGCTTTTGCCGATGCTTTTAAAAGACAAAGACCTGAAGAATCAATTCACAGCTCTGATATCAAATTTGAGGCGTCATGGCATTCTGAGATATAAAAATTCAGCCTCCGAATCCAAGGAGCGAGAGAAAAGGGCGGGCGGATCAGATGAAGATCCGGCTGAAAAGCAGGCGAGGACAGAGCATTATCGGGTTCCTTACCGCCGCTAAGAAACGAGAAAAGAGAGGCCTCGACTCGGGGAGTGAAGCGATGCAGCAGAATTTCATAGTTGGTTTAGCCCGTGCCGGATTCGTCACACTTTGTTGTTTGATGGGGATTACGCTGGCTCTCGGGTTTGGATCAGAGCCTTGGATAGGAGCTTTCGGAGGGACGGGTTTCGGGCTTTTCATGATTGTGATCGACAGGCTGCTGAAGAAGCTCAGCATTCGTGAATTCTCTGCGGCAACTTTCGGTCTGATGGTTGGAGTTCTCTGTGCCTGGTTGATTACCCAGACCGGAATCTTTGAAAGCACATGGATGCGTTCGTTAAAGAATTTTGAGGCGATTCGTGATCTCGCTGAATTGGTGGTCTTCACCTCGATGGGGTTTCTTGGAATTACCTTGGCAGTACGAAGTGACAGGGAAGAGTTCTCCTTCATTATTCCCTACGTTCATTTCCGTCAGGAGGCATCGCGAGATCGGCCGATCCTTCTCGATACCAATGTAATCATCGATGGCAGGATTGAGGCGGTCTATGACACCGGCTTTATGGCGGGCGCGCTTATCGTGCCTCAGTTTGTTCTTGAGGAGCTTCACCGCCTGGCAGATTCCAATGATGCCGGGAAGAGTGAGCGGGGAAAAAAGGGGCTTGAGGAGTTGAAGCATCTGCAGGCGATGCCCTCCTCAGGGGTTGTCGTTCTCAGAGGTGAGGAATTGAAAGAAGAAGGGCAGGTTGATAAGGAGCTTGTGCGTCTCGCCCGGCAGCTCAGCGCGCGAATTTTGAGTAACGACGTAAATCTCGGGCGGGTTGCCGGTTTACAGAATGTGGAGGGTACTTAATCTGAATGATTTGGCGCGTGCGCTGCACCCCACGGTAGTCACGGGGGACGAGTTCACCTTGACTTTAGCCAAGCGAGGTAAGGAAGAGCACCAGGCGGTTGGCTATCTTGACGACGGGACAATGATCGTGGTCAACGATGCGGTCGATAGGCTCGGGGAAGAGGTGCCAGTGTGTGTGGTCGCCCAAGTGCAGACCTCTGCAGGGAGGCTTGTGTTTGCTGAGATTCAATAACCCGAGCTTTATTAAGAAAAATAGCGACCTGAATTGTGGAGAGATTCACTCTTCACCGGAAATGAGACGTTGGATTTCCTCTGCTGTCATGTCTGCGGGAACATCGCGCAGATCAATTGCCGGTGCGGCTGCGGGGTTCCTTGTTTCGTTAGCAGGAGCTGGACGAGAGAGAGTCGCGGCTTTTTCGTGGCCTTCAGGTGCTGGGGCTGCTGCAGTAGTAGCAGTAGGAGCAGAAGTAGCTGGAGCTGGAGGAGATGTCGGCGTCGGCAGGCGGTCACCAATGTGCCGAACGCGATGCGGGCCTTCAATGTCGAGAGATTGCAAGGTAACGTAAAATACGGTTTTATCCGAAGTGGCCTCAATGACGCTGAATCCTCGTTTGAGAACCGGTCGTCCTCGCAGAGTGACTTCCTCGATTGTGACCTCGGCTTCTTGCGCCAGGGCGATGAGAGGGTCGGAATAATTGATTTCAAGGAAGACGTTCCCTCTCGCTTTGAACTCAGTGAGTTCTTTCTCTGGTGCAAGTCTTGGATGCGAAATGTCGTTAGCAGCAACTCGGAACAAGGGCGGAAGTTCCATGTTCTGGGCCGCCATTTGCGCAGCTTCGATAAAGCTCATGCTGAGGAGAAAGTCGATGCTCTCGGGATCTACGTGTGAGTCGGGTCTGCCGACGACCACACGCGTGCCGGCAGGCGCCTCTACGGGCAGGTCGGGAAGCTTGGGCGTGACTTCAAGCAGGGCCGCTTCAATTTCAGGGGGAAGAGGGTCGAGGGTCTCATCAAGTTCGGGGGATTCCCCTGTTTTGCACGACGAGGAGAGCAGCGCGAGAAATGCGAAGACCCGCGTCGCCCAGAATCCAAATTTTGCCTTTCGCCTGTCGGGAGAATGATGGTCGGGCACGGCTGTATGAAGTGATAGGACGCCTTGGGTCAGCGGCTCTTGCCCTTTCCTTTTAATCCGTATTCTGAGAAGTCACCGGTCGCCCTTTGTCATCGATGAGGATCACGCGAAGAGGAATGCTTCCCAGCATGATTCCGTCGCATCGAATGTCGATTGCATAGTGACCCTGGTTGGGAAATTTCAGGCGCTGCATATTGATGACGAGGTTGCGGGTGACAAAAAAAGCATCTGGCGATGGCAGTTGAACTTCAAACTGTGGTTCAAAGGAGGGAACAATAGATTTGCCGTCAGCATCGATAATGTTCACGGTCAGTTTCTGCGGGCCCTCGTCCTCGGCGCGGAAACAGATTCTGAGTGCAAGACTGCAATGCGGGTGAACGATAGGGAACGAGCCACGACCTGCGATGGTATCGAAGGCACCCATCAGCGTGAGCTTGCCTCCGTAATCGGCGGCCGCGTCACAGAGGGTTGCGACTTGAAGTTCCATTACTAATGTATTGCCCTGACTCCTGTGTTTCGCCAGTCCCCAATCGAAAATCTTAGCTCGGCCGGTTTTTTTTGTCTTTCTGCCTTTGATTTGTCTGCTGGCGGGTTCTTCCTGCCAGCCGTCGGTCGCGGGCAAAGAGCAGAAAGGGACGAATGATCCGGCTGTGGTCTGGTCAATTTCTACGAAGAGTGGAAAGAAACTGATTCTTGCCGGCTCGCTGCATCTTCTCGGGCCCGAGGATCATCCACTGCCGCAGGTTCTCATGGACAGCCTCAATCGTTGTCGGGTTTTAATTACCGAGACCGGAAGAGCGGAAGAGGCCCGGGACGAACTTAAGGCATTTGTTGTGTCACGTGGTGAACTTTCGGCCGGGGAAAGACTGAGTGAGGCGGTCACCGACGAAGTCAGAGAGGGGTTGGCAAGGCATTATGAAGTAGTTCCTGAGGCTCGTGATCAGCTGGAACCGTTGAGGCCCTGGCTGGCGGCATTGCGGATCGGAGCATGGAGATACGGCACGATGGGGGTGCAACGATCTCTCGGAGTAGATGCAACTTTATTGAAGCTTGCGGAAAAGCGAGGGATGCAGATTGGAAGTATGGAGTCACCGGTTGATCAGCTTGGCGTGCTGGCCGATCTGCCATGGGAAGGTGAGGAAAAGCTTCTCAAGGAAGTGCTAGAAAAAGCATCAGAGCAAGCCTTTGTGGCTTCTTTTGGGAAACTCAAAGAGGCGTGGCGGAGTGGTGATCTGGTCCGTTTGGATCGGCACCTGAAAGAAACGCAGCAGGGAAGTGACAGGGGCTTGGAGGGCATGCTGCTTGGGGAGAGAAATCGTCGATTTGCTGAGCATATCAGGGAGCTAGGCGAGGCCTCATCAGAGGATGTGGAAGACACCATGGTTCTCGTGGGTGCGGGGCATCTCGTGGGTGCGGCCGGGATAGTCGCTACCCTTCGTGACGAGATGGGGATGGAGCTGGTCCGGGTGTCGCCGGGCGACGCGGTCGGAATGCCCGCGACAGAGCGGTGAGCTAGAGTGCGCAGCTTCTCATCTGACTCTGTGGCAACAGAAAGAGACAGCGAGGGGGATTCCAGAAGAGGTCCTGGATCCGGTGGGGAGGGAAAAGGGCGCTTCTAAAAGATTCCTGAAAGGCCTTGAAACTAGCCTGCATACCCCGGAGACTCCCAGCCCGCTTGTCCAGAATCATGCCGCGCACCGCCGATCTTCATATTGTTGAAAACGTTCCTCTGCCTACTCCGGCAGAATTGATCTCTGAAATTGTTCCGGGCGAGGAGGCGAGTGCGTTCCTCGCCGAAAGTAGAAAGCATATCCAGGACATTATCTTTGGGGATGATGACAGGTTTCTTGTCATCGTTGGTCCCTGTTCGATTCACGATCCCGAAGAGGGCCTTGACTATGCGAGGCAGCTTGTGGAACTGGCCGAAGAGGTCAAAGAAAATATCTATATTGTCATGCGGGCCTATTTTGAGAAGCCCCGGACAACGGTCGGGTGGAAAGGGCTGATCATGGATCCGCACCTGGATGGAACAGCCGACATCCAGTCCGGATTGAAGGTAAGCCGCAGTTTTCTCTGTGACCTCGTGAGGATGGGCCTTCCGACAGCCACTGAATTACTGGATCCGATCACTCCCCAGTACATCGCTGATCTAATCAGCTGGTCCGCGATTGGTGCTCGGACCTCAGAGAGTCAGACACACCGCCAGATGGCTTCGGGGCTTTCCATGCCATTGGGGTTCAAGAATGCTACCCCCGGGACACTCGGTTCAGCGATCAACGGGATCAAAGCAGCCCAACAACCGCAGACCTTTCTAGGTGTGAATATGGAAGGGAAAGCCTCGGCTGTTTCCACCAAGGGAAACCCGAGTTGCCACATCATTTTAAGAGGCGGAGAAAGCGGTCCGAACTACCGTGCCGAGGATGTTGAACAGGCACAGAAACTTCTCAAGAAGCACAACCTTCCCGAACGACTGATGATCGATTGTTCGCATGCAAACTGTGGGAAGAGTCAGAAGCAGATGCCAGCCGTGTTTCGTGACATTGTGGGGCAGCGGCGGGATGGGAATGGAGCTATTATAGGATGTATGCTTGAGAGCAACAGCAGCGGCGGAAACCAGAAGCACAGTGGCTCTTCGAAAGGCCTGAAGCCAGGTGTGTCTATCACGGACGAGTGCATTGACTGGCAGACGACTGCGAAGCTCCTGCGCTGGGCGAACGCTGAGCTGGCAGGTTGATGGAGACTTTTCCCGGATTTCTGGCCCTTTCCCCTGGCTCTCATCCGAGCGCCGGCACGGCGGCAAGCAGCTTTTTTGTGTAGTCGTGTTGCGGGTCTTCGTAGATCTCTTCCGAGGAAGCTGCCTCGACGATTTGCCCGTGGTAGAGAACAAGAACCTGGTCGCTCATGTGCTGCACCACAGCGAGGTCGTGCGCGATGAAGAGGTAGGTCAGACCGAGTTCTTCCTGGAGGTCTTTGAGGAGGTTGACGATCTGAGCCTGGACGCTGACATCGAGCGCAGAGACGGGTTCGTCGCAGATGAGAAAGCGAGGCTCAACAGCTAAGGCGCGGGCGATGCCGATCCGCTGCCGCTGGCCTCCGCTGAATTCGTGCGGGTAGCGGTTTCCAGCGTCGGCTTGGAGCCCGACCTGCTGCAGCAATGCTTCGATGCGATCCTCTTTTTCAGAGCGACTGAGATTTTTAAAATGAATGTCGAGCGCCTCGCCTACCGTCGAACAGACCGTCATACGTGGATTCAGTGAGCCGTAAGGATCCTGGAAGACCATCTGGATCTGTTTCCGGAACGGACGAAATTCCTGACGGCTGAGTGACAGGATGTCCGTTCCTTCGAATACGATATTCCCGGCTGTGCAGGGAACCAGGCGGGCGATGGCGCGCCCGATTGTGGTTTTCCCACTACCACTCTCACCTACCAGACCGACAGTGCTCCCTGCTTTGATTTCGAACGAGACATCATCGACGGCCTTCACTTCATCGATCTTGTTTCGAAAGACTCCACCGAACACAGGGAAGGAGACCTTCAGGTGGTCGACCTTGAGCAGTACTTTCATGGGTAATTCCTTAGCATGGAAATCGCCCGACATCCATGCGCCTCTACCCTTGGTCCCTCAGGTTAAGAACCGCTCTGGGTGGGGGCATTTCCTCAGTCACTGGTGCGCTTTCTAGGCCCTGGCGAAAACGGTTGGCGAGGACCCGGATGGCGCCTTCATGCGTGGCGAAGAGGTCAGACATCCAGGTCTGGAGCCCGGGATTTTCTTTTTCAGCCTCCTCACAGATGTGCGCGATGTCTCCTCCCGGGCCTGCGTGGCGCCCGGGAGAGATAAAGAGCATGGAGAGCACGACGTCACGGTCGAATCCCGGGCTACCGAGAAGATTTTCCAGGAGTGGCTCGTTGAAGGCGTATGCATCGCCTTCTCTGCGCTCCATGGACGAGGCGACCACAGGACCAAATTGATCGCCGAGAAGTTGTCCGAGTTGTTTTGCCAGAAAGTTTCTGACCAGATTGACGGCGATCCTTGGGGGTGCCATGATCCACGAGGGTAATGCCCGGCCGGACAAGGCCCTCCTCCGTAATTTTTTTCTGCACCAGCTCGGCGAGAATCTCCGCGAGTTCGGTATTGGTCGGGTCATCAAGGTCGACCATGCAGGGAGCCAGGCGCATCTCAAGTTCCGGCCAGTCTGCACGGAGATGGCGCATGCGTTGTGGCACGTACTCGTAGATCGCGGCGCTGTGGCCGAAGAACAGTGGGAGGATCATGAAGGAATGAATTCCCTCGGTCCGTTTCTCGGCGAGGAACGGCTCGAGAATTCGTGCAGGGTCCCCCGCGAGGTCTGCCGGGTCGACTTTGGTCGAGTGGAGGAGCGAGACCGGGTGAATCGTTTGTCCTACGGTTTCGCTGAGTTCAGCGGCGACCCGTCTGAGATTGAGTGTGGAGCTTGCTCGGTGAGAGCCGTTATCGACGAGCAGAGTGCATGGCGGGGAAATTTGCATGTTGGCTTGGTTCGTGGTGAGTCGGGTATGGGAGAGGATACGTCTGGATCATGGCATGGGGAAGCGGGTCTGGATCTTTTCCTGCATTGGGTTAATCTCCATGTTCCGGATCATTGTCAGGATTGATGAAACCAGAAAGCATTCGTAAATACCGTCCTTTCCCTACCGTCGATCTTCCAGATCGACGGTGGCCGGACCAGAAGATAACCTCGGCACCTTTGTGGTGCAGCGTGGATCTTCGTGACGGGAACCAGGCATTGGCTATCCCTATGGGGGTGGAGGAGAAAGTGGAGATGTTCAAACTCCTCGTCGCGATTGGCTTCAAGGAGATTGAGGTGGGGTTCCCATCAGCAAGTGATACAGAATTTGCTTTCCTCCGACATCTTGTAGACCACGGGTTGATTCCTGATGATGTGACTATCCAGGTGTTGGTGCAGACGCGAGAGCATCTCATCAAGAGAACTTTCGAGAGCCTGGCAGGGGTTCCTCGTGCCATCGTGCATATCTACAATTCGACCTCTCCGCTCCAGCGGCGGATTACCTTTCGTGACGCCTCGAAAAAAGAAATCAAAGAAATCGCCGTTGAGGGCGCTCGGGTTGTCAGGGAGTTGGTTCCTTCCCTGCCGGATACCCACGTGAGGTTGCAGTATTCTCCGGAGTCATTTTCAGATACTGAGGCTGATTTCGCTCTGGATATCTGTGAAGCTGTCATGGAGGTCTGGAAACCGACAGCGGAGGACCCTGTTATCCTGAACCTGCCCGCCACGGTGGAGTGGACGACTCCGAATGTGCATGCTGACCAGATCGAGTGGTTCTGCCGGAATATGAAGGATCGAGAGAAGGCCATCATCAGTCTTCACACGCACAACGATCGGGGCACTGGTATCGCCGCAACCGAGCTTGGCTTGATGGCCGGTGCAGACCGGGTAGAAGGAACGCTTTTTGGCAACGGTGAGCGAACCGGCAACCTTGATCTTGTAACCGTGGCCTTGAATCTGAACAGCCACGGAATCCCGACGGGACTGGATTTCAGCAATCTCGAGGCGGTTCGGTTGGTCTATGAACGTGTGACGAGACTCAGGGTTCCCGAGCGGCAACCGTATGTCGGCGAGCTCGTCTTCACCGCTTTCTCGGGATCCCACCAGGATGCGATCAAAAAAGGTATGGACCTGCGGGCCGGGCTTTCGCCTGACAGCGACGCGCCATGGCAGGTGCCATATCTGACCATCGACCCCGAAGACATCGGAAGGAGCTACGAGGCGATCATCCGAATCAATTCACAGAGCGGAAAAGGCGGGGTGGCTTACGTTCTCGACCGCGATCACGGGCTCGACCTTCCCAAGGCAATGCAGCCTGAGGTGGGAAAGGAAATCAACAGGATTGCAGACGCCAAGGGTGATGAGCTGAGCTCCGAGGAAATTGCTGAGGTCTTTGCCGACCGGTTTGTCAATGTTTCCAACCCTCTGCGTCTTCTCAGCTATGAGCTCGATCACGATGCCGGTGGGCCCGGCCATGTTCTCTGTAGGGCCCGGGTGGAATTCGAAGGGGAGGAGCGGGACATCACCGGTGAAGGGAATGGCCCTATCAATGCTTTCACCGCTGCGTTGGAGGCTTTTGGAGTGAAAGATTACACGGTAGCAGATTACCGTTCCCATGCCATCGGTGCCGGGTCGGCATCGGACAGCGCGGCCTATGTCTGCATCCAGAAGGATGGCTCGGAACGGGTCTACTGGGGGTGCGGGAGGGATCCTTCGATCGAGATGGCGGGGATTCGGGCGTTGGTCTGTGCTTACAACCTTGGGAGGCTTTAAATTCTTTTTTCCAGCCAGTAGTCGTGGTGCGCCACGCATCATCGTCTGGGCAGAGAAGGCAGCAGAAAAATGCGAGGAGGAAGCTTCGCGGAATTGCTGGCGATTCGATCCATTGAGGCTAACCTCTGCGGCTGGTCCCTCAACTTATGTCGCAAGGAAATCCAAAATTTGTGCCCGGTCAGCGATGGCTCAGTGAGACTCAGCCAGAACTTGGGCTTGGGCTTGTCATCTGTGTCGACGCCACCAGCGTCCAAGTGCTTTTTCCTGCTCCTGGAGAAAAATTTACCTTTGCGCTCCGCAGTGCGCCCCTCAGGCGGGTTGCTTTCGGCCCAGGTGATGAAGTGAAGGACGAATCCGGATCGAGCTTCGCGATATCGGAGATTCGGGATGAGGGGGGGTGTCTCGTATACATTGATTCGCATGGCCACGAACTGGAAGAAAGCGGGCTGTCTGACACCATCAGCTTTCAGAAACCTGAGGCGCGCCTGATGGCTGCGCTGGTTGATCCACCTGCGCTATGGGGACTCCGGCAACGGACGCTTCGCCAGACTTTTGCTGCCCGTAGCCGCGATATTCGGGGGCTCATCGGTGGCCGTGTTTCGCCGATCCCCCACCAACTCTACATCGCTCATGAAGTCGCTGATCGTTTTGCGCCGCGAGTTCTTCTGGCGGACGAAGTCGGATTGGGAAAAACCATCGAAGCCTGCCTGATTCTGCACCGACTTTATTTGAGCGGTCGGGCGAACAGGATTTTGATTTTACTTCCTGATGCCTTGGTCAACCAATGGTTTGTCGAGCTCTTTCGAAGGTTCTCACTTTCTTTCAGTATCCATGATGAGGAGCGCGCCCGAGCGATCGAAGAGGGGGGGGAAGGAATGGACAATCCCTTTCTCGATGACCAGCTTGTGCTTTGCGCCACATCCTGGTTGGCTGGTAACGAGCGACGCGCCATTCAGGCGGCGGCGGCGGGCTGGGATCTCGTCATTGTCGATGAAGCCCACCATCTCGAGTGGAGCCCAGGTGAGCCGAGTGATGCCTATCGCGCGGTCGAGCGGATTGCTCGCAATGCGCCCGGCCTGCTGCTTCTGACTGCCACCCCTGAGCAACTCGGGCGTGAGGGCCATTTCGCCCGTTTGCAACTCCTCGATCCAGATCGATTTTCTGACCTCGAGGAGTTCATCGAGGAAAGCGGACATTTCCGCGAGGTATCTGCTCTCGCAGATCGTCTGCGCAGCGGAAGCGAGTTGAGCAAGGCGAACAGAAAGCTCCTGGATGAACTGCTGGGTGAGGGAACAGCAGAAAAGTCAGGCCTTGATGGCGACGAGAAATCGCGTGCTGCTTTGACTGCCAGGCTGGTTGATCTCCACGGCACGGGAAGGGTCATGTTCAGAAACCGGCGGACTGTCTTAGAAGGGTTTCCCAGCAGATTGCCGCATCTTCACGGGTTGGAGGAAGCTCCCGAAGGAGCCGCTCCGGAGGATGTCAAAATCCAATGGGTTGGCGCGCTCATGAAGCAGCAGCCGAAGGAGAAGTTTGTCCTCATCTGCCATAGCGCAGAGACGGCAGTGGCCATCGATGAGGCCCTTACGCAAACTATCAGCACAAGCACAACAGCACTCTTTCACGAAGGGCTCACGCTTCTTCAGCGCGATAGAAACGCTGCATGGTTTGCCGATGCGGACGGCGCCAGGGTCCTCGTTTGCTCTGAAATAGGAAGTGAAGGGAGAAATTTTCAGTTCGCGCATCATCTAATTCTTTTCGATCTTCCTCCTGATCCAGCCTTGCTCGAGCAACGGATCGGTCGGTTGGACCGAATCGGTCAGGGAAGTGATATTCACATTCATGTTCCCTATCTCATCGGGTCGTCAGAGGAACTTTGGGCCCTCTGGTACCATCAAGGTCTTGGAGCTTTTTCTTCCACCTTGCATGGATCGAGAGAGATCCTGAAAAGGTTTGGTCCTGAGCTGGAGGACCTTTCGGTTCCAGAAAAGGACTGGGAAGAAGTGCTCCCCGAGCTCATCGAGCGGACCCGTCTGGCGAAACAGGAAATCGATGAAGAACTGGAGGCGGGCAGAAACCATCTTCTCGAGATCAGTTCGCATCACCCCGTGGAAGGAGAGAAGCTTAAGGAAGCTATTGAAGAACTCGACGAGGACTGGCAGTTGCAGAAGTATTTTCTCCGCCTCCTCGACCACTTCGGCGTCACAGTGGATGACCTCGGGGAGAGTGAGTTTCTGCTCAAGCCCGAGAACCTCTTTGATGCGGAGGCTTTCCCAGGGCTTCCTGAGGGGGGGATGTCGATTACCTTTGACCGTGAAGTGGCGCTTGCTCGGGAGGAGCTGACCTTCATCACCTGGGACCATCCGATGTTGCTTTCTGCGATGGAAAGCCTGCTCGCGTCCGATACTGGGAACGCGGCTTTTTCCCGCATTCAAAAGGCGCCGGAGCAGGCCCTTCTTCTCGAAGTCACCTACGTCGTCGAGTGTGTCGCCCCGCCTGCGCTGCATGCCGAGCGCTTTCTTCCGCCTACCCCGGTTGTGGCAGTGATTGACCACCAGGGGAACGATCGTTCCAAAGATTTCGGAGGAGATCTCCTCAACCGGGCGATGGCGGGCGAAGTCGGATGGTTGCGCAAGAATGGCAAAAACCTCCGCGCGGTATTGCCGGTGATGATGAAGGCGGCTGCATCCCGTGGAGATGCATTCGTCGCTAAGGCGCGCGCGAGAGGACTGGCGGCGATGGAAGAGAGATTGGATGTCGAGATCCTCAGACTGGAGAAGCTGCGCGACCTTGGCCATCCGATCCGAGAGGATGAAATGCAGCTCGCGACGGAGGAGAGAGAAGCCTTGGGAAAAGCAATCAGTGAAGCGCCGATCCGAACGGATTCTGTGCGTCTCCTGATGGCTACTCCATAGGGAGGGGCGGATTCATGGCGGTGCCCGTCATTGTTGTCCGGATTCTGTGTGGCACGGCGCGAGGCGGAAGTGGATGAACATCCACGACCAACGAGCAACAAAGCCACGCTGGATGCGGGCAGCAACCCGAAGGGCCTCTTCAGCGAGCCCAGAGCGCAGCGATGCTGACTTGAATCCCATTCCATTCCAAGTGGCGGGTGGAGCAATGGGTCAGACCTTCCCTGGGAAAGGTCTGCGCGCCTCCTCGCCCCTTGCTATCAGACACCGAGATACCTCCTCAGGGTCTGCCCTTTGATGTCAGAAGCGCGATGAGCTCGTCAGCCAGTTCTCGGAGCCGGGTAACTTCGGAGAGCTGGAAGAATTTTCCCTCAGGGACGTCAATGAGGTCACGGAGCGTAGAGAGAGACGCCTTCAGCTTGATGATGTGTTCTTTCTTCTGGAGAGTCGGGTGAAGCTCCTGCAGGCCGACCAGGTAATATTCAGCGATGTCCACGCGCCCGAGTGGCCGAGTTTTTTCGGGAGTATAGGCATTTTCCGCCGTGGTGGATGCGATCTGGAGTGCCCTCATCCAGCCGCCAAGGCTGATCAGATGCGCGATCTCAGAATCGCGCAGCAGCACCATCTCAGCTTCTACATCCGCTTGAGTGGCAGCAAGTTCTTTGCGGAGACCGCTCCAGTCTCCTAGCAGACTTCCCTCAAGCAGGCTTTTGGCATGCCTGCTCACCCGATCATGGGCCCCGAGCGCTTTGGCATGGTCAAGAATGGACTTCCCGACAGATTCGAGTTCGTCCACTTTCTCGCATTGCACAGCCAGAAAGCCGTCTGCGATGAGAACCCCCAAAGTGAGGGCGAGCTTACTTCGCTCCGGCGAGGGCTTGGTTTCGGGATTTCTTCGAAGAAGCTCAAAGGGCAGTGGCCCGAGTTGGTCGAGTTCGCCGAAGAGCTTCCGGATGGAGGGTGTGGTAAACTCGTTGATGCCGAATTCTTCGCGGACATGCTCATCGTGGATGAGATCCTCCGGGATCTTTTGTCCATGGAGCAAGCCGACCGGAGCAAGGCCAGCCATCAGGGTAATCAGTGTCAGGACAGGATAGGAGCCGCCAGCGATATGAATCAATTTTTTTATAGTCGCCATCACGTTTTTCTCTTTCTGCATTCTCTCGCTATGCTGCTTGACCTTTGCAGGCTTCTTTCCATTTTGCATCGGGCTTGGTCAGGAGGCAAGTACGACCCTCTCTACCACCTTAGCAGATGATGGCCTTGTTCGAAATACTTTGGATGGTGGCATGGGTGGTTATCATGCTGACCCTATGCGCTTTCGGTGCTCAGCGTCTGGTGATTCTCTGGTTTTATTGGCGGAATCGACATCGCGTTCCGGTGCTGCCAGACCGTTTTGACGAGCTCCCCCCTGTTGCTATTCAGCTGCCAGTCTTCAATGAAAAGCATGTAGCCGCCCGTCTTATCCGGGCTGTGGGAAAGATCGACTATCCGAGGGATCGGCTTTACATTCAAGTGCTGGACGATTCGACTGACGCCACAGTAGACATCTGTAGGGCCGAGGTAGCCCGCTTGGTGGATCAGGGGCTCAATGTCGATCATCTGCATCGAGAGACTCGATCAGGATACAAGGCGGGCGCCCTTGAGAAAGGTATGAGTTTGGTTTCTGCAGATTTCCTTTTTATTCTCGATGCCGATTTTGTGCCAGACAGGAGGATTCTGCAGGAACTGGTGCATCATTTTACCGACCCGCAGGTCGGAATGGTGCAGGCGCGTTGGGGGCACTTGAACCGGCGCGCCTCCTTGTTAACGGAATTGCAGGCGATCTTTCTGGACGGGCATTTTGTGGTCGAGCAGACGGCGCGCAATCGCGCTGGTTATTATTTTAATTTTAACGGCACCGCCGGGATGTGGCGTCGTCGTGCAATTGAGGAGGCAGGCGGATGGCAACACGATACCATTACCGAAGATCTCGACTTGAGTTATCGGGCACAGCTGGCTGGCTGGCGTTTTGTTTTTTTGAAGGATGTGGTGGTCTCTGCCGAGTTGCCTTACGAGATCGGAGGTTTCAAATCCCAGCAGCATCGTTGGACGAAAGGCTCGATTGAGACTTGCCTGAAGCTGTTGCCCAGAATCTGGAGAGAGGCGCCAGATCTCGGAACCCGTGTCATGGCGACTGCTCATTTGGCTGCCAACTTCTGTTATCTTCCCTTGCTGGCGCTTCTCGTGGGCGGGTATCCGATGGCATTGAGGAAAGACCCCGGGATTTTTCGGCTGATGCTTCTCGATGCGCCATTTTTTCTTTTTGCCACAGGTTCAGTGCTTGTTTTCTATCTGGTTTCTCAACTGGTGCAGCAGGAGCGGAGCGTGTTTCAGACCATGTTGCTTCTTCCGGTGCTTCTCGCGTTGGGAGCCGGAATGGCAATCAATAACAGCCGAGGGGTAATTATGGCTCTGCTGGGCAAGAAGAGTCCCTTTGTTCGGACGCCAAAATCCGGAGGCCAAACTGCAAATGATAAGCATGCAGGTTCCGGGATTTTTCAGTCGCCTGTGATGACTGGGGCCTATGGCGTCGTGAAGTCTGGGTGGGTGTTTGTGGAGGCTTTTCTTTCCCTCTACTTTACCGTTTTAGCCATCAATGCTATAAGCCAAGGGCATTGGGGTCTTGCTGCATTGATGTTTCTCTTCGCCAGCGGGTTTGCGATGGTTTCATGGGCAGGGCGCCTTCTTTCCCTTCGCTGGCAGGGGCGGGCAGGTTTTAAGAGAAGTAAAAAATCTGAGTCTGCGAAAGGTCGTGACTCGATGGAAACGAACGGGGAAGGAGGGACGCAATCGAAGCTAGGCGCCATCCCATGAAAAGCCTCATTCAGATCGCGTTACTTGTGTCGGGCATTATTTGCTCCTCATGCGTTGCCCCCCGCAACGAGATTGTTGTCAGCGTGGCAGATCAGAGACTGGCGCTCTATGAGCAGGAGAAGTTGAAGCGAGTTTATCGGGTTTCGACTTCCAAGTTCGGGCTTGGTGACGAACCCGGAAGCTACAAAACTCCCATAGGCAGCTTGGAGATAGCAGAGAAGATCGGCGGGGAGGCAAAGTTGGGGGCAGTTTTTAAGTCTCGAAAAAAAACAGGAGAGATTTTAGCTCCCAATGCTCCGGGGAGGGATCCTATTGTAACAAGAATCCTCTGGTTGAAGGGAAAGGGTCCTTCGACGTCTTTCTCTTACGGCCGCTACATCTACATTCACGGAACACCGGAGGAGCGGACCCTGGGAACTCCCACCAGCTATGGGTGTATCAGGATGAGTTCCTTGGGTATCAAGGATCTCTTTGATCAGGTTTCTGTGGGTTCTCCGGTGGTGATTACCACTCAGAGCCTTGAGCACGTCCACCGCATGCGGCAGCGGGAGGGGTAAGAGCCCGGGAAAGCGGAGAAACTGGAGGCATCAAAGGAAACGAGGATTCTCACGGTTGACAGGCTGCGCAATCCACCTATCTTCGCGTCCTTCGTAATTCTCTCAACCACTCCACTATCGATGGCCAACTCAGCTTCAGCTCGTAAACGAATCCGCCAGACGGCAACCAAAACGCGCAGAAACCGCCAGGCTTCAGGCCGCTTAAAAGCTGCCAGGAAAGAGCTTCTTCTACTCGTAGAAAGCGGTAAAGTCGAGGAGGCCGCCAAGCTTTTGCCGAATGTTTTTTCTCGGGCGGATCGAGCCGCGAAAAGTGGCGTGATTCACAAAAATACTGCCGGACGGATAAAAAGCAGGTCAGCGGCTCTTCTTGCGGTTCAAAAATAGGGTCGCCAAATCCCCAAGCCAAGCCGAAACAACGACTAGGCTGTATGTGGTTCGCAATTGATGAGTCCCATTGCATTTGAGAAAAAGCTGGAAGGTCAAGCGAGATACTAGAGGCCCTGGCGAGAGAACCCCCAGCAAGGAGAGCAAAAATGGAAGAACATCAGGGATCTCTTGATCAGCGTGCGCAGCAGGCTGCAAAAATCATTCAGAATCCAGCAAGCTACAAGGTATGTATGGGCTGCGATAGTATCGTAGCATCCAGAGTAACCCTTTGTCCGAACTGCCATGGTTACCGATTTGAGGACGACAGGAATCACGTTGTTTCACAGGCGCGGGAACTTGGAAGTCGAGAGCAGCATTCGGTGATCGCCAGCGATCTGGACTGATCGTCAAAATGAACAAAACCCAGATGGGCATCAAATTCCTTGATAGAAGCGATCTTAAAAAGCTTCAGTAATTTGACAATAGCAAGAATCCTTTCAGAGAGCACTTTGTCTGCAGGTAGGACCAATTCAGCACAGGAAGCGCCTTAGAGAATCACGGTTGACACGCTCAAATTTTTCCTTTTTATTCTCATAGTCATTAGGACAACAACAACAAAACAAAAAACACATGAAAATCAGTAAAGTACTTCTTTCATTCACCGTCGCAGCGGCCACGGGTCTTGCCTCTTTGCAGGCTGGTTCCGCACCTGCTCCGGCAATGTCAGCTCCGGTTGCTCCCGCAGCAACAAGCCACGGACTTCTTGGCGACGTCGCTGGCGAGCTTAGCTCGGGTTTCGACAGCCACTATATTTTCCGGGGTGCAAACCTTGGCGAGAACGCAGTCTGGACCGGCCTCAACCTTGCAGTGCCTATCGCTGACGGTTTAGACCTTGGTCTTGGTGCATGGTACATCAACCCGACCGAAGGAGGTGCCGACGACGAGCTCGATCTCTTCGCCAGCCTTGGCACTTCATTTGGAGGTGTTGATGTTTCACTTGGTTACACCGCTTACCTCTACCCAGAGGATAACGGCGACACCACTAACGAAATTAACGTTGCTGCCGGAACCGAAGTAATGGGTGTTTCTGGTCGGTGGTCAGTATGCTTACGACTTCGACCTTGAGACTCACTACTTTGAGGCCTCCGCAGGTTATGGCGTCGAGCTGACTGATATCATCAGCGCAGACTTCTCTGTCGCACTCGGATTCACCGAGGACAACTACTCGCACACGACTGTTGCACTTGCGTTCCCGATCGCTCTTGCTGACGGTGCTACGCTCACTCCTTACGTCGCGGGTGTTTTCCCCGATGAAGAAGTGCACGGCGGCAGCGTTGAAGATGAGATCTTCGGTGGTGCGTCTCTCAGCGTCTCCTTCTAAAGGAAAGCGTCTGAGATCATCAGATTAAATAAATGCCCAGCCGGTTTTCCGGCTGGGCATTTTCTTTTCCAGGACGAAGAAGCGTTGACACGGGGGCTTCATCGCAACTAGATAAGATAGAAAAAATCAAGAACTAAACGGACCAGATTATGAAACAATTAAAGCTTTTTATTGTATCAGCCTGCCTCTTTACCGTTGGTTCTTTTGCTGCACGCGCTGAGTCACTGTTGGGAGAGGTTGGCGCTGAGCTTAGTAGCGGGTTTGACAGTCATTATATTTTTAGGGGTGCTGATCTCGGGGAGAATGCTGTATGGACCGCTCTGGATATGATTGTTCCTCTCACGGGATCTGTCGATCTTGAACTGGGTGCTTGGTATGTCAATCCGACCCATGGCGTGGTCAGTGGTGATGAATTGGATCTCTACGCTAATTTGAGCACCAGCTTCGGTGGTATTGACGTCGGAATCGGATACGTGGCCTATCTCTATCCTGAGGCAGACGGCGGCAGCACCAAGGAGATTGGACTGGGGGTAGGGAGTGAAGTTCTGGGCTTCGCTCTTGATGGTGTCTATCATTACGATTTCGATCTTGAGACCCACTATTATGCGGGCTCGGTTGGCTACGAGCACATGCTCACGCACTACCTGAGCGCAAGCGTTTCCGTCACTGTAGGGTTCCTTGAAGAAGAGTATTCTCATACCACGGTTATTCTTCAGCTTCCCATTGCTCTCACGGATCATGCGACGCTCACCCCCTATCTTGCGGGAGTCTTTTCTGAAGCCACAGTGAATGACAAAAGTCGTTCTGATGAAGAAATTTTTGGCGGTGTCTCGCTCAGGATCTATCTTTAGAAGAATTCAGAGGGTTCGCGTTTTTTGAGGGCAAAGAGTCTCTGCTCCTGTATTTCCCGGAAGAGTTTTTTGCGGATAGGAAAGATCCGAGGGAGACGGGTGTAGGAATGTGGCGCATCTTTCCCGCGTGTTTGCACAGGTAGCCATCGATTCCGGAGGAGAGCTTATTCTCGACTACCGTGTGCCTGATGAAAATCCTGCAAAGCCTGCAGTCGGGAGCTTGATCAGCGTTCCCTTGGGTAAGCGGGTGGCCCGTGGGATTGTAATCAGCCTTTCAGAGCAACCCTCCACCCCTGGGCTCGCTGTTGAAAAAATACGGCCTTATCATCGGCTTCTCTTTCCTACCCCGGTAATCGATCCAGAACTTTCTGAGCTGGGGGATTGGGTGGCTTCGTATTACGGGTCGTCTCGTCAGGCCGTCTTGCGTTCTTTTGTGCCCTCAGGAGTCTGGAAAGGAGGGGTCCGCTCGGCGATGGAGACGTGGCTTGTTTTAGCTCCCGAGATGGCTTCGTCGGAAAACCTGCAACGTTCGCCACGCCAGAGAGAGATTGCCGTCGCCCTTGAGAGTGCCGCAGAAAAGCAGCTTCCGGTCAAAGAAATTCCAGGGAAAAGATCCAGCATTCTCGCTATCGCCCGGAAAATGGAAAAGGAGGGGCTCCTCAAAGTAGAGCATCGTCCTGCGGGTGATCCGTTTCATGAAAATGATGACATCGTTCCAGCCATCCCACCTGATCCGAATCCCGAGCAAAGGGCGGCGATCGAAAGAGTTTTCGCTCTCCTCAAGGAGCCCACGCCACACCCGCTCCTCCTTTTTGGAGTCACGGGAAGCGGAAAGACTGAGGTGTATATTCGGGCCATGGATGCAGTGGTGGAGAAAGGTAAATCCGCCCTTCTCCTTGTTCCAGAAATTGCTCTCACCCCCCAGACGATGGAGCGGATGAGGGCTCGCTTCGCACACACGGGAAAAGGTGTCGCCATGCTGCATAGCAATCTTTCCGAAGGCGAGCGCTACGGCGAGTGGTGTCGTATTGTTGCAGGTGAAGCCAAGATCGTAATCGGTCCGAGAAGTGCTGTTTTTGCCCCCATGCAGGATCTCGGGATCATCGTTGTGGACGAAGAGCACGAACCCTCTTACAAGCAGGACAGTTCACCGCGCTATCATGGCCGGGATGTTGCCGTGATGCGTGGGAAGATCTGTGGTTGTCCGGTCATTTTAGGGAGCGCCACTCCTTCTTTGGAATCACTTCATAATGTCCACGAGGGGAAGTACCATCTGTCACGACTGGACCAGCGGGTTGATGGCTGTGATCTGCCGGTTGTCAGGGTCACTGATCTCCGACGTGAGCCGAGACAGGAAGGCGCTGCGCCATCGATCTTTTCTCGAGAACTTGCCAAGCAGATGCGCGCAAGGTTGGATCGCGGTGAACAGACGATCCTGTTTTTGAACCGGCGAGGATATGCACGCAGTCAGCAGTGCCTGGCCTGTGGGTCTGCCATTGGCTGTCCGCATTGCAGCATGACTCTGACCTATCACCGCAAGCGCGAACAGCTTCTCTGCCATATCTGTGGACACCAGCAAAGACCTGCCAGAGCCTGCCCCGAGTGCGGGGATGCATCGATCCGGGCCTCCGGTTTCGGCACCGAGCGGGTTGAGGCAGCTTTGCAGCAGCAGTTCCCGAAGGCACGCGTGGCGCGGGTCGATTCTGACACCGTCGCACGCAAAGGGCGGCTCCAGGAATTGCTTGACGCTTTCAAAACAGGGAAAATCGATATTATGATCGGAACCCAGATGATCGCGAAGGGCCTGCACTTTCCCAACGTCACTCTGGTCGGTGTGCTCCAGGCTGATCTCGGGCTGCAGACTCCGGACTTTCGGGCGGCTGAACGAGTCTTTCAGTTGTTAACCCAGGTGGCAGGCCGGGCGGGCAGGGGGGACCTTGCTGGCGAGGTGGTTGTCCAGGCTTTTTCGCCGGAGAGCCCGGCGATTCAGTTCGCACGGCACCAGGACTTTGATGGCTTTGCCGAGCAGGAGTTACAGATGCGGAAGGCCTTCGGGTATCCGCCTTTTCAGCACGCAGCACTTATCCTCAGTCGCTCGGAAGACGCAGTAGCCGGTCACCGGGCGCTTCTTGATCTGGTTCCCTACCTGAAGGCAGCCGGAACAAATCTGCAGGTGGTAGTAGGCGAGGCAATCCCATGTCCCCTGGAGAAAGCGCACGGGCAGTTCCGCTTTCAGATCCTCCTGCGGTCGCGGTCCCCGGCTCGGATTCGAAAACTGATCCACGATGCCCTTGCCGCTGTGAACCTCCCCAAGACGGTTATTGTCGTCTGGGATATGGATCCGTATTCTCTGATGTAGAGAGTGCGCCTGCCATGCCATGAAGCAAAAAACGGCAATCGGGTGTCGCAACGTGTCATCCATCGTCGCAGACTCCTCAGGATGACAGGCCGTCAGATTGCTGGATGGGTGGTCGCGCCTTACCGAGAACAGCCCCAGCGAAGTCTGGTTGCTGCCCGGGCGGTTGGATAAGCGGCTGGCGTAGACCCTGGCAGCCTTCTCTGCACCCGCGTCACCGGGCGGTGGCGATGGGGTCAGGCATGTAAAAAAGATCTCCGGCTCCCCGAAACTAGATGACCGGGCTCGATTCTTCGACTGGATCGGGCACTCAGACACGATCCAGGAAACCTGTCAGATCAAGGCGGACCCGTGCGGACTTGTTGCCACTGCTGTTGTCACTAGCTCTCTCCAATCCCTGTAACTTATTGAGAGTGAGTATGGAGGCGAGGGCGGGAATCGAACCCGCGATAGAGGTTTTGCAGACCTCGGCCTTACCACTTGGCTACCTCGCCGAATGCCAGAATTCTGGCGGATGGGAGTGTAGAAGGTGGGGCGGGCGGTGTCAAATTAGCTTTGGTGTGGATCTCTCCGTCTGCGCGACATGGGAAAATTCATCGGCTGGTGCTTCTTCTACCATGTTCGGGCAGATCGATGAGGCGGGAGTCGAGCACGGTCCGGCAGCGGATGCCATTGCGGTGGATCTGGATGCTGACCGCGCCGGTGCGCTGCTGGTCGAGGAGCAGGAACCCGGCAGCTTCGATTCGCGCGCGCCAGGTGGGTGGGAGCTTCTCGTTTTCCGGGAAATTTGCGGCGCTGGCGACGATGGCCTGCGGATTCACGGCGCGGAGAAAGGCGAGGTCACCGCAGAAGTCTGCCGAGTGTCGCCCCATGACAAGAAGGTCGGCCTCGAGGTCGTCGTGGTTTTCCAGCAGCCAGTATTCGGCGGCCAGGCCTGAGTCGGAGGTGAAGAGGATGCGGCGGTTGTCGATGCTTAGGCGCAGCACGAGGCACCCGTCGTCGGCGAGGCGAGGTTGGTGGAGTTCGGCTGGAGGGT
Organism: uncultured Verrucomicrobiales bacterium; assembly: GCA_943789025.1. Lineage (GTDB taxonomy): Bacteria > Verrucomicrobiota > Verrucomicrobiia > Verrucomicrobiales > DEV007 > CALSSN01. Next base: position 9,878 of record CALSSN010000014.1, on the reverse strand, counting down.
AGAGGACTTCGATGGTGGCCCTGCTCTCAGGAGAGGTGGCGCCTGCACTGACGAGCGGGACAAGGTCACCGGCGGCGAGAGAAGAGATCAGTTGGGAGTCTGGTCTTGCCGCAGTGATTTCAGTTTCGATCGGAGAATTACTCGGCGTCGGGTTCCTCCAGATTCTTGCCCCAGGCATTTTTTCCATGATGACCGGGAGGCCGCCGGCGTGGAGTGAGTCACCATGGGTGAGAATGACCCCGTCGAGTTGCGGTTTCCCCGGTCCGCGAAGCAAGGGAAGAATGGCTTGGTAGCAAGACCCGGTATCGCCGGTGTCGACGAGCCATTGGGAGTTTTGCAGTGCGATGTGGGAGGCTCCGCCACCGCGAGGAATGTGCAAGACGGTGATCTCGGCGAGAGTTCCCGAGCCGTAGATGCGTGAGGTACTCGGGAGTTCGATGTGGCCGCCGGGGACTCCGGCGAAGAGGGCGGCCAGAGCCGTGACGGTCTTCACCACGAGCCAGTTGGCATTGTTGACTGTGACTACGATCCAGCCGAGCCCGAGTGAGCCCGCGACTGTGGCGATCCCGGCGATCCAGAGGATGGCGAAGGCTGGGAAGATGAGGAAGAGGTTGGCGACGACGACGATAGGGGTGACGATCCCGAAGTAGAGCGCTACCGGGAGGCATGAGCCACCCCAGGCGCCGAGCGAGATCGAGAGGCTGTCAGAGATGATCGAGCGCAGCTTCCAGGAACAACGCTGGGCAGACGAAAGCAGGGAGCGGGGGAGAAACGGGTCGGGGGCGACGAAGATGGCCAGCCGGTCGCGGAGGGGTGCGCCCCACACGCCGATCCCGATCATGACGGCGAACGAGAGCTGGAATCCGATGGAAAAAAGGTCCCACGGATTCCACCCGAGCAAGAGGAGGGCAGCCAGTCCCAGGGTATTGAGGAGTGAGGGTGAGCGGTCGAAGAAAAGGGCGGCCCAGTAGGCAATGATCATGACGGCGGCGCGGCAGGCTGATGGACGGAGCCCGGTGGCCATGGTGTAGAGAATGAGCCCGGTGAGGACCAGGGGCATGGCAATCCACCCGGGGAGGCGGAGGAGTCTGCCCGCCCCGAGGAGCAGGCCGGCGACCATGGCAACGTGAAGGCCGCTGACGGCAAACAAGTGCATGGTGCCGCTGCGTTGGAAGGTTTCCTCAAGATTCCGGGGGAGGCCGCTCCGGTCACCGAGTACGACAGCGCGGATGACTGAGGCTGTCGGAGAGTCGTCTTCAATTCCACGGGTCACAGTAGCTGCCAGCCACTGGCGAAGATCGGTAATGTGCGGGCCGAGGGCAGCCAGTGGGCGGGTGGCAGAGAGTGTCGCCATTCCGAGGTGTTCGACTTCGTCGCGGGTGAGCAGGACCGCGGAGTAACCCTGGTCGAGGAGCCACTCTCTACGGTCGAAGGAGCCGGGGTTCCTTAGTGGTGGTGGTAGATGGTATGACCCGGTGGCGCGGATGGTATCGCCAAATCCGAGCGACTGATCCGGGCAGGTGAGAAGCACCCGCCAGCGCCCGGGATAGGTTCTCCCTCCAGTGGTGATCGCGGTGGTCTCGAGCTGGTAATTCCAGAGAGCACGAGTGCCTCTCTGGGGTGGGGTGATGTTGCGGATGTGACCGGTGACCTCGGCGAGCAGTCGGTTTCCTGCTGAGATTTCGTGCCAGCGCGGGGCGGCTTCCCGGGTAGCAATGGCCAGACTGTGGTGGACGAGAAAGAACGAGGCGACGGCGAGGACAGCGGGAAGATCGTTTTTCTTGTTTCTGAGGAGAGCGGCGGAAATGAGCCCGGCGATGCCGAGGCTGATCCCGGTCACGATGGGCAGTACTGTGGCGGCGAGAATCCCGCCAGCAGCTGGAAAAGAGAGCAGGAGGAGGGGTGCCCGTGGGAGCCTCATCCTCCTGGCAGGGAATGGGACCGGAGGATGCCGGTCCGTGACTGGTCGGTGCTTACCGAGGAGAGGAGATCAGACTTCTTCACCCTCTCCGGATTCCTGCAATTGCTGTTCCTGGCGCTGCGCTGCGAGCTTGGCTTGGACCTCTTCTTCCTCCAGCTGACGGATCCGGTGGGTGGCATTAGCGCTGAAGCGGGTCTTGGGCATGATCTCGACGATCTGCGTGAGAAGCGCACGGGCGGCGTCGAAGTCGCCGCGGTGCTCGATGTTGAGGTCAGCAAGCCGGTTCATGAGGAAAGAGGCACCTTCCTGTTCCCATTCGCCGTCCCTGAGTGTTTGCTCAAGGTAAGCGATGCCGGAGTCCGGGTCATCGAGCCGCTCGGCATGGAGCTTGGCGATCTCCCAGACTGGGTGCACGTCGCCCGGCTTGTCTTCGACGAGTTTCTGGTATTCCTGGATGGCACCCTCGTAATCACCCTGCATGATCTTCGAGATGGCGCGGCTGTTTTCGTCAGGTTCGATCTTGCCTCCAGCGGCATACATGATCTCGCTGAATTTCTCTCCGATAATGGGAAGGATGTACATGAAGGTGAGGATACCTCCGGAAAGACCGAGGAGCAGAAGCATCAGAAGCGGAGCCACAGTTCGGGTCGCCTCATCCCATTCTTTGTAATTGAGAAAGATGTAGAGACCAATCGATCCAGAAACTGTGATGAGTGCGATGGCGATAATATTCTTCATAATGACATCTTAGAGATAGCAGTATTCGAGGTGGGAAGACAAGAGTCGAATGCGTGAGCCGAGCGCGCCAGAAGAGAGCGGACTGCTGCCTGTGAGAAGAACAGGAACTGGAGTCGTGGAGCGCGGGGTGGAAGGTGCAAGGCGTGCAGCGCGTGCCGCAGTGCTGGCTGCTGCTGGCAAAAAATTCGGCTTCTCCTGCTCACCCGGCAGATGCGTCCTGCGTCGCCTAGTAATCGCGGTCGAGCATATAGTCGGCGATCTCGTGGAGGCGGCCTGCTTCGGTGCCGAATTTTTTGAGAGCATTTTTCGCGGTCGCGGTGAGTTCGCGTGCTTCATCGCGCGAGGCCTCGAGGCCGAGAATCGCAGGGTAGGTGGCCTTTCCGACTGCCTCATCCTTGCCTGCGGTTTTGCCGAGCATTTCGCTCGTTTGGGTGGTGTCGAGGATGTCATCGATGACTTGAAAAGCCAACCCGAGGTTCCACCCGAAAGCGGTGAGGGCTTCGAGCTGGTCGCGGTTGGCACCGCCAAGCATCGCGCCGAAGCGGAGCGAGCAGGCGAGAAGGGAGGCGGTCTTGCGCTCGTGGATGTTCCGGAGCTGGTTGTAGGTGAGGTCGCGGCCTTCGCCTTCCAGGTCGAGCACTTGCCCGGCGACGATATTCTGCCCACCGGAAGCTACGGCGAGTTCCCGGACGAAGTCGCCGGTCGAGTAGGAATTTTTGTCAGGGAGGTCGCAGAGAAGCTCGAACGAGAGTGCATGGAGGGCATCTCCAGCGAGCACAGCAACCGCTTCACCGTAGACCTTATGGCAGGTGGGCTTTCCACGGCGGAGGTCGTCGTCGTCCATGCACGGGAGGTCATCATGGATGAGCGTGAAGGTATGAAGCATCTCGAGAGCACAGGCAGCTGGAAGAGCCGTATCTCCTGTCTCGCCGAGTCCCTCGGCGGTGACCAGACAGAGGATCGGCCGGAGCCTTTTGCCGCCGGCGAAGATGCTGTGGCGCATGGCTTTGTGCAGGTTCGCGGGTGGCGTCTCCGCTGTGGGAAGCAAGGCGTCGAGGGCGTCATCGACGCGTGCGCGGTGGTGAGCAATGTAAGCCTTGAGGTTCATGGTCGGCGTCTTCGGAAATCAGCTTAGCGGTCGGTGTCGAGCAATTAAATTATATTGGCGGGCGCTATTTTTCAGGTGAGAAGCTCGGCGATCTGCACCGCATTGAGGGCGGCGCCTTTTCGAACCTGGTCACCGACGACCCACAGGCTGAGCCCGTTCTTGAAAACAAGGTCCTCTCGAATACGTCCTACGAGGCAGTCATCCCCGCCGGTTGCATCGAGTGGGGTCGGGTAGAGAGCGGCTTCGCGGTCGTCGCGGACCTGGACGCCTGGAAAAGCGGTGATCGCAGCGCGCGCTGCCGCGACGGATGGTTGCTTTTCGAAGTCGGCACTGACACTGATCGAGTGGGATCGGAACACTGGAATCCGCACGCAGGTGACCGAAGCGATGAGCGTGTCAGTCCCGAGGATCTTGCGCCCTTCGTTCTGCATTTTCATCTCTTCCTTGGTGTAGCCATTTGCGCCGATCGTTTCGACCTGCGGGATGGCATTGAATGCGATCTGGTGAGGGTAGACATCGGGTTCGATCGCTTCACCTCTGCCGAGAGCGGCGACCTGTGTTTCAAGTTCCGCAATCCCCTTGGCTCCGGATCCGGAGACGGCCTGGTAAGATGATGCGACGAGGGTCTTTAAGCCGAATTCACGGTGTAGCGGCGCCAGCGCCATCAAGGTGACGATGGTTGTGCAGTTCGGGTTGGCGATGATCCCTCTGGTGGTTTGCCGGGCTGCCTCCGGATTGATCTCTGGGATGACGAGCGGGACATCTTCGTCCATTCGGAAAGCGGAGGAGTTGTCGATGACGGTGGCGCCGGCCGCGGCGGCGGAGGGAGCGAATTCCAGAGAGATTCCGCCGCCGGCACTGAAAAGAGCGATGTCGACCGCGTCGAAAGCGTCGTGAGTGAGTTCTTTGACTTTGATCTTCTGCCCCTGGAAGTGGATGTTTTTTCCGGCTGACCGGGCGGAAGCGAGGAGGGTGAGGTCGGTGAGCGGAAAGTCCCGCTGGTCGAGACACTGGAGGATTTCTTCACCGACCGCGCCGGTGGCACCGACGACAGCGACGTGGAGTGGGCTATCTCTCATGGTGGCAGGGATGATTGACTGGGTAGTTTGTCGGTCTGGATCGGGTGCGAGCACCCCTTGCGGAAGTGGGGAGTTTATCGTTGGCTTGTCGAGATGCAATCGGAAGGAAAGAATGTGTGCGACCAGCGCATTGTGGTCAATTTAGCGAACCAGGATCTCCGTCTTTTCGAGCACGGCGAGGAGTGTGCACGTTACCCGGTGTCGACTTCAAAGTTTGGTCCCGGATGTGAAGAGGGGAGCTACCGGACGCCGTTGGGACATTTTACGGTGGACACGATGATTGGTGCGGGGAGTCCGGAGCGGACGATCTTCCGGAGTCGTTTGCCCGATGGAATGTGGGAGCCGGGTAAGCTTGCTCCGGAAGACGAAGGGGACCTCGTTCTGACGCGCATTCTCTGGTTGCACGGGGTGGAGGAGCAGAATGCGAACACAAAGCAGCGCTACATTTACATTCACGGAACGAATCACGAAGAGTTGATCGGCAGCCCGGAGAGTCAGGGGTGTGTCAGGATGAAGAATGCAGACATGGTCGACCTTTTCGGGCGGGTGGCAGAGGGGACGGCAGTGGAGATTGTGTAACAAGGTGGAAACTTGGGAGAGCCCGTGCCGAATCGATCGCGTTCCCGGCACCACCCTGAGCGAGTATGTCCGTGCCCCTGCTCAGCCCTCTTTTTCGAGATAGGCCAGCAGTGGTTCCAGTGCCCGCGCGCGGTGGCTGATCGTGTTTTTGACCTCCTCGTTGAGCGTGCCGAAGGTCTCTGCGTAGCCGTCAGGCTGGAAGACCGGATCGTAGCCGAAGCCACCGTCGCCCGATTCGCAGTCGAGAATCTGACCTTCGACAGTGCCTTCAAAGACCTTCGGTTGAGAGGTCGCACCTGGCAGGATGAGAACCAGTGCGCAGCGGAATCGCGCCGTGAAGGGGCGGGCCTCCGGGTGCTCGGTAGTGAGCTTCTGGACGAGCAGGTGGCGGTTCGCTGCGTCGGATGCGTTCTCGCCGGCGAAGCGGGCTGAAAAGATGCCAGGCGCCCCGCCGAGGGCATCGACTTCGAGTCCCGAGTCGTCAGCCAGAATATGACAGTCCGGGAATCTCGCCGCCGCGGCACGTGCCTTGATGAGGGCATTGGCGATGAAGCTGTCGCCGTCTTCAACCGGTTGTTCAGAATTCGGGATACCGGAAAGATCTGATACCTCCCAGCTGGCTCCGAGAACAGAGCAAAACTCTCCGGTCTTATGTGCATTGCCGGTAGCGATGACGAGCTTTTTCATCTCCGATCGATAAGCGCGGCGAATCTACTTTCCCAGCAGATCTTTTCCGCTAGGTTCCCGCCACTATGAGCGAACGCCGAAAGCAGTTTCCCTTCGACGAGTTCGAGCCCCGGTGGCAGAACTACTGGGAAACGAACAAAACCTTCAAGACGGCGAACCCGGGGGATCCCGGCTTCGAGAGCGCGCGTCCGAAGTATTATGTGCTCGATATGTTCCCATATCCGAGCGGGGCGGGCTTGCACGTCGGCCACCCCGAGGGCTATACCGCCACCGACATCATGGCGCGTTTCAAGCGGATGACGGGTTGCAATGTGCTTCATCCGATGGGCTGGGATGCCTTCGGATTGCCTGCCGAGCAGCATGCGATCAAGACCGGTGAGCACCCGAGAATCAACACCGAGCAGAACGTGAACAACTTTCGCCGTCAGCTTAGGCGGCTCGGGTTTTCCTACGACTGGGAGAGAGAGGTCAATACCACCGATCCAGACTACGTGCGCTGGACCCAGTGGATTTTTCACCAGCTTTATGGCAGCTACTACGATCATGAGGTGGCATCTGCCAGACCGATCGCAGAGCTTGAGGCCAAAGGATGGTCACGGGAGGAAATCGATGCGGTGCGCCTCGCTTACGTCGACGAAGCACCGGTCAACTGGTCGCCTGATCTCGGAACCGTGCTGGCCAATGAGGAAGTCGAAGAGTGGAGAGCTAAGGGCCATCAGGTTGAAAGGCGTCCTCTTAAGCAATGGATGCTTCGCATCACGGCCTATGCAGACCGTCTTATCGATGATCTGGAAGGTCTTGATTGGCCAGAAGGGATCAAGCTTCACCAGCGAAATTGGATCGGTAGGTCAGAAGGCGCAGAAGTCGATTTCAAGATCGGAGAAGAGCAAGTCACCGTGTTCACCACCCGACCGGATACTCTTTTCGGGGCGAGCTACATGGTGCTGTCTCCCGAGCACCCGCTGGTAGCGAAGATAGCCACTGCAACGCAGCGGCAGGCTGTTGAAGCCTACAGTGCTGAGGTCGCGGGGAAGTCAGATCTCGACAGGACCGAGCTGAACAAGAAAAAGACCGGTGTCGACACCGGTGCCTTCGCTACCAACCCGGTCAACGGTGAGCGGATTCCTGTCTGGATTGCGGATTACGTTCTGATGTCCTACGGCACCGGAGCGATCATGGCGGTGCCTGCTCATGATGAGCGGGATTTCGAGTTTGCCGGAAAATACGACCTGCCGGTTCTTCAGGTTGTCGAAGCTCCCGAGGGAGTGGACTGGCAGGGGTTCACCGGCACTGGAACCGCGGTTAACAGCGGCTTTCTTGACGGCCTTTCGACACCGGAAGCGAAAGTCAAAGTATCCGCCTGGCTGGAAGATCAAGGCCTCGGACGGAAGACGATCAATTTCAAGCTCCGTGACTGGCTTTTCTCCCGCCAGCGCTATTGGGGGGAGCCATTCCCTATCGAGTGGGACGCCGCCGGCCACCACCGGGCGATCCCTGACGACGAGCTCCCGCTGCTGGCGCCTGAGCTGGAAGACTACAAACCAAGTGGTTCGCCCGAGCCGCTCCTTTCGAAAGCGACCGACTGGGTCGATCGCGGTGCCGGTGTTCGCCGGGAGACAAACACGATGCCCCAGTGGGCTGGCTCCTGCTGGTATTATCTCCGCTATTGCGATGCCCGGAACCCGAGCGCCTTTATCTCGCCGGAAGCAGAGCGCTACTGGATGGGGGGTGCTGGTGACGGCGGAGTCGATCTCTACGTGGGGGGAACCGAGCACGCAGTCCTTCACCTCCTTTATGCACGCTTCTGGCACAAAGTACTTTTCGACCTCGGCCACCTCTCGAAACCGGAACCATTCCAACGCCTCGTCAATCAAGGCCTGATCATGGGTGAAGACGGACAGAAGATGTCCAAATCCCGCGGCAACGTGGTCAACCCAGATGACGTCGTCGATGCATACGGTGCCGACTCACTGCGCTTGTACGAAATGTTTATGGGTCCTCTCGAGCAGGTGAAACCCTGGAGCATGAAGGGCGTAGAGGGAGTCTACCGCTTTCTCGGGCGGGTCTGGCGCGTGGTGATGGAGGAAGAGCAGGATGGCGGCTACCGCCTCTCTGCCAAGGTCGGTGATGAAGAGCCCACGAAAGATCTCCTCCGCGCCTTGCACCAGACAATCGAGAAGGTCACCGCTGACACCGAGCGGATGAGCTTCAACACGGCGATCAGCCAGATGATGATCTACACCAATGCCCTCACCCAGGAAGCGAAGGTGCCCGTTTCTGCCGTGCTGCCCTTCCTCGCCTTGCTCAGCCCTTATGCTCCGCACATGGCGGAGGAGCTCTACTTTGAGATCCGCAGAAAGTTCCCGCAGCTAGCTCATGCAGATCTTGCGAGTGAGCTCGACTGGCCGGATCACGACCCCGCCATGCTGGTAGAGGACGAAGTCGAAATGGTCGTGCAGGTGAATGGCAAAGTGCGCGACCGGATCAAAGTTGCCGTGGACATGAAGTCTGCTGATATCGAGGCGGTTGCGATCGCTGCGCCAAAGGCAGCAGCCCATCTCGATGGACTCACCGTGCGCAAGGTGATTGTGGTTCCCGGTCGCCTCGTCAATATCGTGGCAGGTGAGTGACGCAGGAGTTAACCGAGCTTCTAGTGAGAGTGAAATGGCGGCTTCGACAGGCGCAGATGGGCGGATAGAGGCGAAGCCAAATCTCTGAATTGGGCTGTGGCGTAAGGGATTCCGAAAGCCGTCCGCAGGCCCGAGATCCATCGTCACAAGCTCCTATGGGTGACACGTTGCGACACCCTAGTCTCGTTTTCAGGCTTATCAGCGTCCCAGGAGTTTGACGAACTTGCGTTTCGCCGCGTGGGAAACGATGGCGATGATGTTATCGCCTTCGCTGAGGATGGTTTCAGCAGTGGGCACATCAGCATGGATATCATGGATGTGTCCGACGAGGACAGAACCATCCGGCCACTTTACGTCGATCACGCGTTGTCCGGCTAGGGCGGAATTTCTTCCTACACTGGATTCGATGAGTTCGCCGGCAGCGAGCGACCTGAGGATGTGGTAACGATCGGCCGTGAGGAACCTGAGGAGGTTTTTGAGCGTGGCCTCGCGCGGACTGACCGCGCTGTCAATCCCGACCTGCTTACGGAAGCGGTGGATGGCGGAGGCGAAATCGGCGCGGTGCAGGAGGGTCAGGCTGTGGTTTGCTCCGAGTTCGGAAGCCTGGAGGCAGGCCATGACATTTTCTGCATCATCTGCGAGGGTGGTCACGAAGAAGTCAGCTTCGCCTATCTGTTCCTCTTTGAGAGCGTTGAGATTGGTAGCATCTGCATTGATGATGGTAGCCTGTCTGCCGAATGTCTGCATGAGCTTCTCACAGCGGGAGTGGTCTCTTTCGAAGATTCGGATGCGGAGTTTGCCTCCCTGGAGGACACGGGCGAGCTCAGAACCGTATTGACCGCCTCCCAGGATCACGACGTTTCCTTCTTCGGGCCGAGCGAGATTTTTCCCGAGGGTCAAGGTTCTGGCGAATTCCTGGACCGATTTCGGGGAGCCGAAAAGCGTGACCACATCGCCAGAGTGCAGTTCATCGGCGGCTGTCGGGACGATGTGAGAATCACCACGAGAGATTGTGGCGACCCGGATTCGCTCGGGGAGCTTCGTCTCGCGCAGTGCCTTGCCAGCCACCGGGCTGCGTGCGCTGATTTCGACCTGTTGGAGTTCGATCCTCCCTTGCGCGAGATTCTCGACAAGCA
>CALSSN010000013.1 GCA_943789025.1 uncultured Verrucomicrobiales bacterium | reverse complement strand
GCCATCGGCCTGATCGCAAAGATCGCAAAGATCGCAAAGATCGCGAGATCGGCCAGCTCAAGGAGCAACTCACCCGCAAAGTCGCTGTCATCGGTGAACTGGCACAGGAACTCGTTGAGGCAAAAAAGCCACTTGGGGGATCGTGAAGGGACGCTGGGTCGAGCCCGATCTGCGCGACGAGGTCGTCGACAGGATCGAGGCCTGGCACACTCTCACCGCGATCCCCCGCACTTCCTTGCTTTCCTGGGCCGCCATTCGGCGTGCCACCTACTACGACTGGAGCGGCCGTCAGGGCTTGGCCAACCGACATAACCCGCCGCCCCACCAGTCCCACTGGACTCTGCCGCAGGAGCGGGAGGCCGTGCTCACGTATGCCCGGGAGCACCCCGGCGAGGGCTACCGCAGGCTGACCTACATGATGATCGATGCCGACGTAGCTTACCTCTCACCCGCGACCGCCTACCGCATCCTTTCCGGTGAGGGGATGCTTGGGCGGCCGCCGAAACCCTCGAAGAAAGGCACCGGCTTCCACCAGCCCTCGGCGGCGCACCGGCACTGGCATATCGACTTCACCTACCTCAACTTGTCGGGAACTTTTCATTTCCTCTGCGCCATCCTCGATGGCTACAGCCGAGCCATCCTCTCCTGGGACATCGCCCCCACGATGACCTCCGAGGACGCACAGATCGTCCTCCAGCGAGCCCGCGAGGCCTTTCCCGATGCCCGCCCGAGGGTCATAAGCGACAACGGCAAGCAGTTCGTGGGACGGGAGTTCACCAGCCTTCTCAAAACAGCCGACTTCACCCGGGCCACCACTTCTCCCTACTACCCCCAATCCAACGGCAAGATCGAGCGTTTCAACGGCAGCCTCAAAAACGAGTGCATCTACCCCACCACGCCGCTCACTCTCGAAGACGCTAAGCGGGTGGTCGCGGGATACGTCGACCACTACAACAACGTCCGTCTACACTCAGCCATCGGCTACGTCCCGCCCGCAGCCGTCCTCGAAGGGCGCCGGGACGCCATTCACGAACAGCGGGACAAAAAGCTTGCCAAAGCTCGACTCCATAGGATAGAAATCTCAGACAACAAGAACCTTCAGGACTCAATAGCAGCGTAGTTGCCTTTGTCCGATTCAGGGTGAACCAGTACACACTCACACAACGGCAAATTCAAACTGCTGTCGAATCCTTCTTCCGACATAGCCTCCCAACCATGACCACCTGCATAGATGGTGATTTTTCAAAATAATAATCAATCAGTTGTTTGCATATGAAAAACACGCAACTCAAGTTAATCAATGTTTGTGCATTCTTTTTGACTGTTCTCATGGTGGTGTGGCCGTCGGGCTTCGCCAAGGGAGGCGGAAAGAAGACAGGTCATGGGCATGGAAAGAGTCATCAGGCCAAGGTTCCTGCAGCGATTGTCGATGCGGATTATCATGAGAACGGGCTGCCTCTGGGGGCGCGGGTCGCCCTCGGTAATTTTCTGTTTTTTGATAAAGAACTCAGTGGCAATCGCAATATCTCCTGTGCCACCTGTCACCACCCTCTGGCCGATACGGGAGACGGGTTGTCTCTTCCAGTGGGAGAAGGGGGACACGGTCTCGGCGTGACGCGCGATACCGGCACCGGGGCCGACGAGATCCACGAGCGTGTTCCGCGCAACGCACCGCCGATTTTCAACCTAGGGGCTCGCGAATTCGAGCGCATCTATCATGACGGCCGGGTCGAGGTCGATCCTTCCCATCCGTCGGGTTTTCGTAATCCCGCGGGCAACGATCTTCCTCTCGGGCTCGACAGTGCACTTGCGGTGCAGGCGATGTTCCCGGTGCAGTCCGCCACGGAAATGGCGGGGCAATCCGGGGAAAATCCCATCGCTGATGCGGCAGTCGCCGGTAATCTCGCAGGACCGGGCGGTGTGTGGGAGTTGCTTGCGCTACGCCTGCAGGGGCAGGACCCCACCTCGCCATTCTACGGTGGCGAGAGCTCGCCCTATCTCCAGCTTTTCAAGGATGCCTTTCCCGGCGAGATCAATGACGTCGAGGACATCACCTACGTGCACGCCGCGAATGCGATCGCCGCGTTCGAGGCCTTCAGCTGGCGGGCGGACAACAGTCCCTTTGACAGATATCTGCGAGGCGACAAGGAGGCGATGAGCAAGGAGGCCGAGCGTGGAATGAAACTTTTTTACGGTGCGGCAGGCTGTGCGGAATGCCATAGCGGAAAATTCCAGACCGATCACGACTTTCACGCGATCGCGATGCCGCAGATCGGCCCGGGTAAAGGGATCGGTCTGAACGGCCTGGATGATTTCGGTCGGGAAGCGGTCACGGGAGAGGCGGCAGACCACCGCAAATTTCGCACGCCCACGCTACGCAACGTCGCGCTCACAGGTCCCTGGGGGCACGACGGAGCCTACAACAGCCTGGAAGGCATCGTCCGTCACCACCTCGACCCGGTCACTTCCCTCGATGCGTATGATACCGAGGAGGCGGTGCTCCCGCCGCGGCCCGATCTTGACGCGCTCGATGTCGTGATTCACAACGACGCTGCGAGCCGGGCGGATATCGCTGCTGCCAACGAGCTCGCGCCGCGGGCCTTGAGTGAAAAGCAAATTAATGAGCTGATGGCCTTTCTGCGAGCGCTTACTGACCCGGGCAGCATCGATTTGAGAATCGACGTTCCGATCAATGTTCCCAGCGGGCTGCCTCTCGCGGAATAGAGCCGGGCAGGTCGAGCTAGGAGTGCTGAAAGGAAGGGTCAGGAATCACTCTGATGTCGAGGCGTTCGAGGAGCGGGCGGGATGCTCGGTGCGCCCTGACGGCAAATCGAGCGTTGTGCCCGGGTGGCTCAGGCAGTGAGCTTTCCTGAATTTCAGGATAGCTTTGCGGGCTATTTTCATGCACGGCTTGAAGAATCATGAAGCCTTCTGTCGGGTTCCAACTTTCGGTGATGATGTTTCTCCAGTTCTTTTGCTTCGGGGGGCGTGGTTTGCGACACTGTCTCAAAGCACCTGGTCCTGAGTTCCGTAGGACCCTACGAGTGCCGTTACCGGGGCATGGGATACGTGGAAGCTTACAAAGCAGCCACCGGAGAACCGGTGTGCGGGAATTTTGGCGGTTCTTCGATCGGCATTGGTGAAGATGGAGCTCACGGCCACTTATTTCCCTTTAAAATCGTCTCGGTGCAAACCGCAGTGGCTCGGTATGAAGACATCTTACGAGTGATCTAAACTTGGCCGGAAAGCCCCTCGCCACCGGGATTCTTTGAGCAAAAGGACGGAACGGAATACTTATATGGAACCATAAGAAAAGATGCCCGAAAGGACCCTGACCCACTTTGGAGCCAGTCTTATTCAGAGTTGGTTGAGATGACAAATCGCCCAACAACAGAGCAAGCGGAATCATTGCCTGCAACTTCCGATCACTGATCACTGATCATCGAGCCACCCGGAAAAAGTTGGCAAAATCCGAACCAGGGGCCGAGAGCATGTCCTCTGGTTCCAGAGAGGAGAAACGAAGGCAGGTTTACAAAAGATAAAGGATTCCCTACACTTAAAAAGTGAACTATTCTTTTCTTTCTGCTGCTCTCCGACTTTCTGTGGTTGCGGGAGTTACGGGGGTTACTGGGCTCGCTCTTGGGGCAGAGAGGGAATTGGCGCCCGGGCATTCGGCGCATGGAGAGGTCTTTAACCATGGACCGCGGCAGGCTGCGGTCTTGATCGAGGGAACCGGGAATGTCTTCTTCGAGGTGAGCACCGAGAAGCCGTTGGCGCAGATATTTTTCAACCAGGGCTTAGGGCAGTTGCACGGGTTCTGGGACTTTGAAGCAGAGCGTTCCTTCAGGCAGGTGGCTGCGATCGATCCGGATTGCGCGATGGCCTACTGGGGAATGGCGATGGCGAATTATGAAAACGAGAAAAGAGCGAAGGAGTTCATCGCTGAGGCGGTTGCCAGGAAGGCTTCGGCCGACGCGAGGGAGCGGATGTGGATCGAGGCGCTCGCAACCTACTACAAGGAGAATGACAAGGGAGAGATGCCCGAGAAAAAGGTGCGGGCGCGGCAACTTGTACGCAATCTCGAGGCGATGGTAGCGAAATACCCTGAGGACGTTGAAGCGAAGGCGTTCTTACTCGTGCAGATCTGGAGGAACACGCGGGCAGGGCATCCGATCTCGAGTCACCATGCGATTGACTTGATCGCGAAAGAGATTTTCGAGTGGCAGCCTGATCACCCGGCTCACCACTACCGGATTCACCTCTGGGACAAGGAGCAAGCGGAACGAGCCCTCACGGCAGCCGCGCATTGCGGGCCAGCTGCTCCGGGGATTGCGCACATGTGGCATATGCCTGGGCATGTCTATTCGAAATTGAAACGCTACGCCGACGCGGCCTGGTACCAGGAGGCTTCCGCAAGGATCGATCACGCGCACATGATGCGTTACCAGATCACCCCGGATGCCATTCACAACTTCGCGCACAACAACGAGTGGTTGCTTCGAAATCTGCATTACCTCGGGCGGGTCGCAGATGCGATTGAGCTGGCATGCAACATGATCGAGCTGCCGCGGCTGGCAAAGCTCAAGAGCGGAACCGAGGACTATGCGCACAAGGGGGGAAGCTGGTCCCAAGGGAGGCTGCGGTTGCGGGACACCTTGGTGGGTTACGAGATGTGGGAGGAACTCCTTGCCTTTGGTGAGGGGAATTACCTGCAAGTTGGGACGGACGAGATCGACGAGGTCGAATGGAACCGCTTCATGGGAATCGCGGCATATGCGAGCGAAAAAGATGGTGCGAAGCACTTGGCGACCGTGACCAGGATCCTCGCTGCGGAACAGGAGAAGCAGAGGAAAGCGGTTGCCGACGCGAGAGAGAAAGCCCACAAGGCGAAGAAAAAAGAAAAGGAGATCGAGAAGGCCAAAAAAGCTGCAAAAGAGACCTTTACCAGGAAGATTTCGGCGCAGCAAAATGCGCGGGACGAACTGGAGGTCTTTGCACTGCTTTTCGGTGCGGAGCCGAAGCCGGAGGAGGCTTGTGTGCTGCTTTGGAAGCTGAAGGGGATGGACAAGAGTCGGAGGGCACAGTTGTTATCGCTGGCCGGTGGCGACAGTGAAAAAGTCGTGCAGCTCGCGAAAGAAGCCGTGAGTGAAGGTCCCTCACAAGTCTTGCCACTGGCGATCCAGGTGGAGGTTTTGTGGCGAGCGAAGAGGCAGAGGGAGGCGCGGAAAGGGTTTGAAGAATTGTGTGAGATAGCCGGTCGTGCGGATCTCGGGCTGCCAGTTTTTTAAGCGCCTTGCGGCGATGGCACCGGGGCTGCCGATGAATTGCGACTGGAGAAAACCTGCGCCGTCGGCCACGGATCTCGGGCACCGGCCGACGCTGGAGGACCTTGGACCATTGCAGTGGATGCCCCCCGTGGCTCCGGGGTGGACCTTGCAGGATGCTGAAGGAAAGACGATTTCGCTGAGGGACTATCGCGGCAAACCGGTGCTCTTGATTTTTTCCTTCGGAAAAGGATGCGCACATTGCATGGAGCAGCTGCATGCCTTTGCGCCGATGCAGGAGGGAATACGAGGCAGCCGGGATCGCCCTGGTAGCGGTGAGCACAAATTCACCGGACGACTTGAAGACTACCTATCAGAACACCAGCGACGGCACGCAGTCTCCCTTTTCCTTTTCCCTTACTGTCGGATCCGGAGATGCGTGTATTTAAGAATTATCGGGCCTATGATGACTTCGAGAAAATGGCACTGCACGGGACATTTCTGATCGATGGAATGGGGAAGATGCGCTGGCAGAACATCGGCTTCGAGCCCTTTATGCATGTCAAATTTTTGTTTAAGTGAATGTAAACGGTTGTTGGGTTTTGACGGTGTTCCTGCTTTGACAGTTTCGGGAATGCAGCGCTCTGAAAACCATGCACCTCAGTCATCTGATGCCAGAAACCAGCGCCACAGAACTCCGCTCTGCACGCGGTTCGGAAGCGATTTATGAAGGTTAAACTGCCATCCACCATCACCAGCAGCATCCTTGTTTTTCTCGCTACAGGAGCGCTCGTTAACGCTGCTATTCCTATCGATTCAGAACGAAGACTGCAAAGCAGGTCTTCTACAAGAGTACTGATCGAAGTCCAGAGCATACAAAAGAAGAATCAGCACCCGGCCGGTCGCTTCGATCTGGAGGTCAAAGCCAGCGTGATCGCAGTTGAGAAATCTGCCACAGGACTGAAAAAGGGGCGATTCCTTGACGCTATGCTACTGGCTTCCCAACTGAGATCTAACCGTCTCTTTCGGAGCATTCCCGCATCGCACAGATGGTGTTAAAAGGCAAAGAATGCAGAACCGCGGACAATTGAAGAGAAGTGCCAGCCGCCAGAGAAGCTACTTTGAATGCATCAAGACCCATCAAATCTCATGAAAAGCATTCAACATATCCTCGTCGGAACCGATTTTTCCTCTGCCTCGGACAGTGCCGTCCGCGAAGGTTTTCGTATCGCCTCCGCCGTGGGGGCAAGGCTGACCATCGTCCATGTCGTGAACGACGGAGACCTCCACTCGATCTCTACCCCAGGTCACCCTGACTCCAATATCATTCTCCGTGGAGCTATGGAAAGACTCGAAAGCATGGTGCACGACCTCCTCTCTGAAAAACCCGACTTCGTGCGGTGCGAACTGCTGATCGGAAGCCCTTTTGCAGAAATTGCTGGCGCTGTCGCTGACTGGCACTGCGATCTCGTCCTTCTTGGATCACGAGGATATGGCGGCGACACCCAAGGGCGGGTAGGAACGGTCGCTTCGAAATGCGTTCGCCGCCTGCCTTGTCCAGTGCTCCTCCTTAGGGCCAGGCAGCAACAAGCCTTTAAGAAGATTGTTGCCTGCGTCGACTTTTCTGAGAACTCCCGGGAGGCCCTCAGAAACGCTTTTCTCGTCGCCCAGATCGATGATGCCAAACTTGAGGTGTTTCACGTCGACCCGAGTCGCCATCACATTATGACCGATTTCGGCTCATTCTCGCTCTCCCATCCGATCCCCTCTGAGGAAGCGAGAGCAAATGCCCAGAATGCTCTGCAATCATTTATTGATAGCCTCGAAGAGACTGACCGTGGCACCATCACCTATACCACTCGAATCATGGAAGGTGCACCGGTTGCGCAGACGATCGCCAAACACCTGACGAACGAAGGCGCGGATCTAGCAGTTCTTGGAACCCAGGGTCGAGGACGGGTTCTCACCGTATTTCTCGGCACCACCGCAGAGGCCCTCATTCACGATTCCCCTTGCTCGGTCCTTGCCATCAAACCTGCAAAAATCACAGATGACCTGAAGGATACGGAGCATCAAGCCGCAGGGAAAACTCAGAGAGATAGAAACGTAGCTCGCGAGCCACTGAACCGCTGATGAGGTGAGGTGGCAGAGGAAATTTCCGCCCTGTCGCTCCCCCGCAAGCTGAGATGTCATCAAACCAGGGCAACGGAGAAATGACGGTCTCATCCCAGGAATCATCGTCCGGCAAGAGCGCAGGCACCCAAACCCAAAACGAAGAATCTTTTTTTCTTGAGACCGCGCTGGTTGCGCTGGCTCTCACCAGCATGCTCTTAGGCTTGCTTTATGGACGCCTGGTTACAGAGGGAACCACTACTAGCCTTGCTTTTGCTTTCTCCATTTTCTGCGGTGGATGGCTGGGCTTTTTCAATGCTCTTCGAGCACTCCGTCGCTCCCGTCTCTCGATGGATGCTCTCATGCTCCTTGCGGCTGCCGCTGCGGTTTCCATGCGGAACTTCCCCGAAGCTGCAATGCTTCTTTTTCTCTTCTCTCTCTCTAATCTCCTCCAGCGCTATGCCACTAGCCGGTCACGTCGCGCCATCGGCTCGCTCCTCAAGCTCAGACCGGAACACGCCAGAGTCCGACGCAATGGAGAAATTGTCAGCGTTGCCCTCTCCGAGATCGAGGTAGGAGAGGTGTTTCTCGTCCGGCCGGGCGACCTGCTCCCTCTCGATGGTATCATCCGCATCGGCGCGAGTTCGATCGACCAGTCTCCTATTACCGGAGAATCCGTTCCCGTGACGCGGCGACCCGGCGACTCGGTGCTTGGCGGAACCATCAATGGCAGTGGCTCCCTGGAAGTTGAAACAACGCGACTTGCCCGCGAAACCGCTCTCGCCAAAATGATCGACCTTGTCGAAGAAGCGCAAGGGGAGAAAGCCGAAACCCAGCGTCTCATCGACCGCTACGAACAGCCCTACGCCCTCGGCGTCATTCTGATCACGCTGCTCTCGATCCCCTTCTTTCTCCTCCGCGAACCTCTGGAAGAAGCCTTCTACCGGGCGATGACACTGATGGTGGCCGCTAGTCCCTGTGCGCTTGTTCTTTCTACCCCCACCGCCATCCTCTCGGCGATTGCAAGTGGCGCGCGGCGAGGGATTCTTTTCAAAGGTGGCGTCTTCGTGGAACAGGCCGGATCGATCAAGGCCATCGCCTTCGACAAAACGGGAACTTTAACCGAGGGAAAAACCCGCCTGACTGACATCCGTACGCTCGCCCATGTCTCCGAGGAGCAGTTGCTGGCCATTGCCGCCACCGTCCAACTCCACTCCGAACACCACCTGGCCATCGCTACCGTGGCCGCAGCCGACAAGCGCGACCTCACGCTTTCCTCCTCCACCAACTTCGAGGCGAGCATCGGTTTGGGGGTCACAGCCACCGTCGATGGCAGCATTGTCCAGGTCGGAAACCCTGCGCTTTTCGGGGACAACCCGCCGGAGGAATTCAAAGCCAGCCTTGCGGTCATCGCCCAGCTTGAAGAACAAGGCAAAACCGCTGTGCTCGTCGTTCAGGACGGCCATCCGATCGGGGCTCTCGCCTTTGCCGATACCCTCCGCCCGGGTGCCCGCAAAGTTCTCATGCGTCTCAAGGCGGAAGGAATCGAGCGCATCGTCATGCTCACCGGTGACAATGCGCACGTGGCATCCGCCATCGCCGCAGAAGCAGGAATCGATGAAGTCTATGCAGCCCTCCTCCCTGCGGAAAAAGTCGATATCATCCGCCGCCTGACCGAGAAGGTCGGCCCCGTCGCCATGGTTGGCGACGGCATCAATGACGCACCCGCCCTTGCCACGTCCTCAGTCGGCATTGCCATGGGTGCCGCAGGGACCGATGTGGCTCTGGAGAATGCTGATCTAGTGCTCATGTCCGACGACATCGGCCTGCTCTCCTACGCCCTGGCCCTCTCAAAAAAAGCGCGCAGAGTTCTGGTCACCAACCTCATTTTTGCTCTCGCGGTGATTCTTGTGATGGTGGGCATGATACTCACCATCGGCCTTCCTCTGCCACTTGCGGTAGTCGGCCACGAGGGAAGCACCGTCCTCGTTTCCCTCAACGGCCTCCGTCTCCTGGCATTCCGCCCGGAGAGGAAAACCAGCCATTCATCGCGCGGCAACTGAAGCGCGGATAAAGCACATGAGCCAGACACCCAGCAAACCAATGATCTTTCATCCGACCGACTTCAGCCAGGCGAGTCACGCGGCGTTTCAACATGCGCTCAGAATCGCCATCGCAAGTGCTAGCGAACTGGGGATCCTCCACGTCGATCAGGAGGAGGGAAAAAGCTCGCGGCATGACTTCCCGAAAGTCCGCGAGACCCTCAATGCATGGGAGATCGCGGAAGCTCCCGTCCACGTATCCAAAGTCATCAGTCACGATGCCGACCCGGTGGACGCTGCACTCAGCTACTTGAAATCCCACCCTGCCAACCTCATCGTCCTAGCCACTCACCAACACGATTCGCGGGTGCGCTGGCTCTTTTCCAACGTCGCTGAACCGATCGCCAGCGGCAGCGGAGAACCCACTCTTTTCCTCCCGCACAATGGCCAGGGATTTATCGATCCAGAGGACGGCTCGATCCAGCTCCGCAACATTCTGATTCCGATCGACACGGACCCGAACCCGCAATGCGCGGTCGATTCCGCAGCCCGCCTTGCCTCATTGCTCGGGTGCCAGGACGCAGAATTCACCCTCGTCCATATCGGAGCCTCCTCGGAAACCCCGAAGGTGCAGACTCCCCAGCATGGGAACTGGCAATGGCATCACCTTGTTCTCGAGGATCACGAGCACGACGTCGTCGGAACGATCAAAAAGCTCGCCCGTGATGCGGATTCCGACTTGATTGTCATGGCGACCGCCGGTCACCACGGGTTTCTCGACGCCTTGCGAGGGAGCACCACCGAGCGGGTTCTTCGTCACGCTCACTGCCCCCTGCTGGCCGTCCCTCATTGACACTTGGAACCCCCCACAATCCAAAATAGACTTCTGCACACGCTCTGCCAATTGATGCGTAGCCCATCCTGCCACTCTCAGTCTATAATTCCTTATGCATCAGAAACCATCCCTCTTTCAACGTATCGGTGGCGAGCAAGCCATCGGTCCCCTTGTCGACGAGTTTTACGAACGCATCATCAACGATGAAAATCTCGCGCCCTTCTTCAAGAACTCGTCCGTGGATCATATCCGAACCATGCAGCGCGAATTTCTCACCGTAGCGCTCGGAGGCGATCCCGTTTACAGCGGTCGGCCGCTGGCTCATGTCCATCACGGCAGGGGCATCAAACCAAGCCACTTCCAGCTCTTCGTAGACCACCTCGGGAAAGTCCTCGAGGCCCACGGCATTGCCGAAGAAGAAATGGTCGAAGTCATCGAGCACGTGAACACCTACGTCGACGAGATTGTTGGTTCGAGCGGCGGTTGTCGACGGCTGAATACGTCCGAGAGACAATCCATTTTCCCATGCCCGAGCTTTACGGATCCGATGCTTACTCCCCGCCTCAGATAGCCGAGCGCGTCGAGCAGACCGGCGTCGCCAAGGCGAATCTCGGTCTCATCCAACTCGCTGCCCTCGGCATGCTGGCAGGTGCCTTCATCGGACTCGGGGCCCTTTACTACACACTCGTCGTCGCCGACCCGACTCTCGGGTTCGCGGCCTCCCGCGTTCTCGGTGGTGTCGTCTTCTCACTGGGACTGATTCTTGTCGTCGTCGCCGGAGCGGAACTTTTCACCGGCAACAACCTAATGGTCATGGCCTGGGTCTCTGGCATGATCAGCGGACGCCTCCTGCTCAGAAATTTTTTTATCGTCTACTTCAGTAACTTGTTCGGTGCAGCAGGACTGGCGGTGCTCGTCGCTTGTTCCGGACACTGGCGTATGGCAGAGGGTGGCGTCGGGGATCAGGCGGTCGCAATTGCCCAGGCCAAGGTGGCCCTCCCATGGCTGGAAGCTTTCTTCCGGGGAATACTCTGCAATCTCCTCGTCTGCCTTGCCGTCTGGATCGCCATGGGAGCCCGTACTGTTGCCGGAAAGATCCTCGCCATCGTCTTTCCTATCTCCGCCTTTGTCGCCGCAGGCTTTGAGCACTGCGTGGCCAATATGTATTTTCTCCCCCTCGGCATGCTCCTGGCTGAACCCGGAAGCATTCCAGCCAGCGGACTCCTCGCCAACCTTCTTCCCGTCACTCTGGGGAACCTCGTCGGAGGATCGGTCCTTGTTGGCCTCGTCTACCGGTTGATCTACCGGCACCATGAAAGCTCGTAATTCACCCTCGCACCCCCCATTATTAAACAGACTTTTCTGCGCATACGCCACTTCTCATCCCTAGTCATTTAGATCTATGCATCCGAACGGACTCATCATGCGACTGAGCGTCCTCAATACCATCGGCTTCCTCGCCGGAGGTCCTCTCGTTGTGCAGGCTGAAACCTTCCCCATTTTCCTCAGCGAGGCCCTCGCTGCCAACCCGCAACTCACACGCGACTTCCAGATTTTCCGCGCCGCAGCTGCAACCGGCGACAAAGTTGGCGCCCTCCCCGATCCGAAAATCACCTACACGGAGTTTCTCGAGAGTGTCCAGACCCGCACAGGCCCACAGGAACGGGTCTTCGGCATCAGCCAGGCCTTCCCGTGGCCGGGCACTCTCAAGCTCCGCCGCGGCGCCGCTGATGCCATGGCGCAGGCTGCTCACCACCGCTACGAGGCCACCCGCCGCCGGATTACCATCGAGGTCGCCGACGCCTACTTCACCCACGCCCTGGTTGCCGAGTCAGGGCGAATTGCCGCCCGACAACGCGATCTCCTGAAGGATCTAACACCTGTCGTCGAAGAGCGCGTCCGCGGAGGAGCCAGCATGGCCAATTCCCTGCGCATCGAGATCGAGCTGCGCCGCTCATCCGACCGGGCAGAATCGTTTCAGCGAAAACTCCCCGCCACCGCAACCGCACTCGAAGCTACACTCGGTCGCACGCCGGGGAAAAACCCTGTCCTGCCCACCGCTCACCTTCCCAGAAGCCCCCCTGCGCTTCCCCCGGCAGACAAACTCCAGCCCGGGCTCAGCCAGCACCCGCTGGTTCTCGCCGCGGAGAGCGGAACCTCTGCCGCCGGCATCAGCTCCGAGCTTGCCAGGCTGGCTGCGCGGCCCAGCTTCATGCTGGGCGCCAAGGTCATCGACATCGGTGATGGTGGGGAGAGCCCGGTCGCTGTCACTCTGGGTCTGAGTCTACCGATCTGGAGCGGAAAAAACCGTGCCGAAAAAAATGCTGCAGAAGCAGAACTTCTCGCATCAAAGGCTTCTACCGAAGCGGTGCACCAGACCCTGGAGGTCGCTTTTCGAATGGCCTACCAGACCCACCTCGACGCCCGTGCCCGCCTCCGCCTCCATGACCGCGACCTCCTACCACCCGCCACCGAGGCACTTGAACTGATCCGGGAGGACTACCGCAACGGGAAGTCCAGTATCACCGACGTCCTCGATGCAGAGCGGGTTCTCCTCGACCTCCAACTCGCCCGCGCCACTGCCTGCGCCACCGCCCACCAGGCGCTCTGGAAGGTGCGTGCGCTGGTCGGCGACCTGCCTGCCAGAATCACCCCAACCGGAACTCCGAAATGAACCAGTTTCTCAGCCTCCTTGCTACACTCGTTATCGGAATTGTCCTCGGCGCGATCCTGTCTCGCGTAAAAACTGAATCCCCACCTCCGGCAACAAACTGGACCTGCTCGATGCACCCGCAGATCCGACAGCCCAAATCTGGAAAATGCCCGATCTGCGCCATGGATCTGATCCCAGTCGCCAGTTCCAGGTTCTCCCACATCGCGGACGTCTCTGGCTACAGCATGACCCCTGGGGCGGCAACCCGCGCCCGCATCGCCACCTCCACCATCACCCGGGGCAACCCCGAAGTTTCCGTCCAACTCTTCGGGAAAATCGCCTACGACGAAACCAGGACCCGCACGGTCGCCGCACGTTTCCCCGCACGGATCGAGCGCCTCTTTGTCGACTACACCGGCATCCGGGTGAAAGAGGGCGACCACCTGGCTGCACTCTACAGTCCGGAGCTACTCGCCGCGCAAAGCGAACTCCTCAGCGCCCGCGAAGCCGAACGTCCTGACCGTGCAGAAATCGCCCGCGAGAAACTCCGCCGCTGGGGACTTACCACTGCCGACATCGAGGGGATCGAAGCCTCCGGCACTCCCTCTGAGGAATTCGTCATCCACTCGCCTGCCGGTGGGATTGTCATCCATCTCGGCACGGAGGAAGGGCGTTATGTCCAGACCGGCACCCCGCTCTTCCGGGTCGGCTCGACCGAAGTCCTCTGGGTCCTCCTTGACGCCTATGAGTCGGATCTGGCCTGGCTTCGTTACGGCCAGGAAATTACCTTCAAGGCAGAAGCGCTGCCCGGCCGGACCTTCTCTGCACGCATCTCATTCCTCTCACCCGAACTCAACCCTGCCACCCAGACAGTCCCGGTGCGCATCAGCATCGAGAACCCAGACGGGCTTCTTCGACCTGGCATGTTTGTCCGCGCCGAGGTCCGTGCCCGTGCCGCTGAGGGTGGCCTCGTCCACGACCCGAACCTCTCTGGAAAATGGATCAGCCCAATGCACCCAGAAATTGTGCGTGACGGCCCGGGCCAATGCGATGTCTGCGGCATGGACCTCGTGCCAGCCGAATCTCTCGGCTACCAACATGCCAGCATGGATGCACAAGCTCCCCTCCTTCTCCCAGCCACCGCAGTTCTGCATACCGGGAAACGCTCGGTCGTCTACCTTGCCGAGCCTGACAGCTCCGGGAAAGAAGTCCGCTACAGCGGTCGCGAAGTCGAACTCGGCCCACGTGCCGGGGCATTTTATCTCCTCGTTTCAGGCCTCGTGGAAGGCGACGAAGTAGTCACCGAAGGAGCTTTCAAAATCGACAGCGCGCTTCAAATCCTCGCTCGCCCGAGCATGATGAACCCGCCTGCAGAGACGAAAATTCAAGTGCAGAGCCAAGAGCGGGAGTCAGAACCAGAGCCAAGTTCAGGGCCAGAAACCGTGCTCGAAAACCGCTTCCGCCTTGCGCTCGAACCGTTCCTGCAAAGTTACTTTGTCGTCCAGGAAGGCCTTGCATCCGATGCGCTTGGACCTGCTCAGGAGGCGGCTTCCCCGCTCATCCACGTACTCCACCAGATCCCCGGCACCGACGGTCCGGCAGAGTGGCTGACCACCGGCAACCTGATTGTGGATGCAGCACAAGAAATCCTCTCCGCCACGGATCTTCCCTCCGCACGCATCGGATTTGAGGAACTCAGCCTGGCGTTCCTACAACTCGCAAAAGCCCACCAGCTCGCCCCCAGCGAGGGAGCCCAACTCGTCCTCTGTCCGATGGCCTTCGCGGACCGCGGCGCCCGCTGGCTGCAACGCCCCGGCCCAGTCAACAACCCCTACCACGGAGCGAAAATGCTCCGCTGCGGCGAGGTCGAGGACACTCTCGCTCCACGCGAGTCAGAGTCAGCAGTCCCTCCAGCAGTGCATCCCAATGTCCACTAGGCACGAGAATTCGCCTGCCCCCACCCGGGGAACTACAGTCCGGTCAGTCATCGCATGGTGTCTGGACAACCGTCTCGTCGTCTTTCTCGTCACCCTTCTCACTGTTGCCTGGGGCTGGTCGGTCATGCCGTTCAACCTCCCGCGCGGCCCGATTCCCGCCAATCCGACTCCCGTCGACGCAATCCCTGACATAGGAGAAAACCAGCAGATTGTCTTTACCGCCTGGCCTGGGCGTTCACCCCAGGATATCGAGGACCAGGTCACCTACCCGCTCACCGCGGCCCTACTGGGAATTCCTGACGTCCGCTCAGTCCGCAGCTACTCATTCTTCGGATTTTCCAGTATTTACGTCATCTTCAACGAAGATGCGGAATGGGATTGGTCCCGCGCCAAGATCCTCGAAAAACTTGCCAGTCTCGCACCAGACACGCTTCCTGTCGGGGCCTCACCCAGCCTCGGTCCTGACGCCACCGCTCTTGGCCAAGTCTTCTGGTACACCCTCGAAGGGCTCGATCCCGTCGGCACTCCAACCGGCGGCTGGGCCTCCCACGAGCTCCGCAGCATTCAGGACTATCACGTCCGCTACGCCCTTCAGGCAGTCGATGGTGTAGCCGAGGTCGCCTCGGTCGGTGGCTTCCAGAAAGAATACCAGATCGATATCGATCCCGACGCCCTCCGCGCTTTCGGGATCAGTCTGCCGCAGGTCGCCAAAGCCGTCCAGGAAAGTAACCTCGACGTCGGCGCCCGCAGCATGGAAATCAATCGTGTTGAATACCTCATCCGAGGGCTTGGATTCCTTCAAGGCGTCGAGGATCTCCGTGAAACGGTGGTGGCCAGCCGCGACGGCCTTCCCATCACTCTCGACCAGATCGCCGAGGTCGGGCTCGGCCCGGCCATGCGCCGTGGAGCACTCGACAAGGGCGGCGCCGAAGCAGTCGGCGGGGTCGTTGTCACCCGCTACGGTGCCAATCCCCTGACCACCATCGAGAGAGTCAAAGCGAAAATTCAGGAGATTGCTCCGAGTCTTCCTCGCAGGATTCTCGACGACGGCACCGTCAGCCAAGTCACCCTCGTCCCGTTCTACGACCGCAGCGACCTGATCCACGAAACCATCACCACTCTGGGAACCGCTCTCCTCGACGAGGCCCTCATCACCGTCCTCGTCATCCTTCTCCTTGTCTGGCACCTGCGCAGCTCGCTTCTCATCTCTCTCATGCTCCCGCTGGCTGTGCTCGTAGCCTTCATCGCCATGAAGCTCTTCCACGTCGACGCCAACATCGTCGCTCTCTCCGGCATCGCCATCGCCATCGGCACCATCGTCGACCTGGGGATCGTGCTCTGCGAAAACTGTCTCCGCCGCCTCCGCGAGGCAGCCCATGACGACTCCTCTCCGCCACCCGCACAGATTATCCTCAACGCCTGCAGCGAGGTCGGTGGCGCCATCCTCACCGCGGTAATGACCACCGTGATCAGCTTCCTTCCAGTCTTCGCCATGGAGGGGGCCGAGGGCAAACTTTTCAAACCCCTCGCTTTTACCAAGACCTTCGCACTTATCGGCGCCATCCTCGTCTCGCTCCTTCTTCTCCCGCCACTCATCCGACTGCTCTTCCGGCCATCTCTCGATCGTTTCTCCGGAGACTCCCCGCGCTTGCATCGGATCGCAGTGATCGTCCTTGCCACCCTCGCATGGCTCGTCCTCGCCACCCACTGGGCCCCGCTCGGCCCAGACAGGCACTTCGCCAACCCACTCTTGGTCGGCCTTGCCATTGGCCTCCTGCTCCTCGGAACTCTCGCCGTCATGCGATATTACGTCTCGGTCCTACGATTTTTCCTCGGACATAAAGCGGTGCTTCTTGGCATCGTCTCGCTTGTCCTCGCCGGGGGCGTCTTCTCGTGGTCCAGTCTCGGCAAGGAGTTCGTTCCCGCTCTCGATGAGGGTTCCTTTCTCCTCATGCCCACCACCATGCCCCACGCCTCGATCGGTGAGGCGCTCGAGGTTATCCAGATGCAGGACCGCGCCATCGCAGCGATCCCGGAAGTCATTTCCGCTGTCGGCAAGATCGGACGCGCTGATTCCCCTCTCGACCCTGCGCCTGTCTCCATGGTCGAGACGATCATCAACTACCACCCGGAATGGGGGAAGGACGCCGAAGGCAACCGTGTCCGACTCTGGCGCGACCACATCCGAGCACCCGAGGACATCTGGAAAGAAATCACCTTCGCTGCGGCTCTCCCCGGAGTCACTTCCGCACCCAAGCTCCAGCCGATCGAGACCCGCCTGATCATGCTCCAGACCGGAATGCGTGCCCCGATGGGAATCAAGCTCTTCGGTCCCGACCTGGCCACCCTCGCTCACGCCGGATCGCGCCTCGAATCCCTACTCAAAGAAGTTCCCGAAATCGACCCTGCTACCGTCTTCGCCGATCGCGTGGTCGGAAAACCTTACCTCGAGATCACACCAGACCGCTCTGCCCTTGCCCGCTATGGAATCTCAGTCCAGAGATTCCAGAGCGTCCTTCAGACTGCTGTCGGCGGGCGCATCGTCACCACCACGGTCGAAGGACGCGAGCGCTACCCGGTTCGCGTCCGCTACCTCCGGGAACGCCGCGATAGCATCGAGGAGCTCGGCGAAATCCTCATGCCTGCGCCAGATGGTAAAAGTGTCCCTCTTGGCCAGCTCGCCGGCATCGAATTTGTCCGTGGCCCTATGGTGATCAAAAGTGAGGACACCTTCCTGGTCAGCTACGTTATCTTTGACCGTCACCCGGGACAGACTGAGGTCGAGGTCGTTGAGTCAGCCGCCGCCCACCTCGCCCAACGCCTCGAGGAACCTGACCAGCACCTCCCCGACGGGGTCAGCTACAGGTTTACCGGCAGCTACGAAAACCAAGTACGAGCCGAGAAGAAACTCGCCCTCGTCGTTCCTCTCGCCCTGGTCCTCATCTTCCTTGTCCTTTACCTCCAGTTCCGGCGTGTCACCACCAGCCTGCTTGTTTTCTCCGGCATCTTCGTCGCCTGGTCCGGCGGATTCCTCCTCCTCTGGCTTTACGGCCAGCCGTGGTTCCTCGACACTGCAGGACTCGGCCTCCCGATTGACTTGCGCGACCTTTTCCAGATCCATACCATCAACCTCTCTGTCGCCGTCTGGGTCGGATTTCTCGCACTTTTCGGTATCGCGACCGATGACGGCGTCCTCATGGCCACCATCCTCGAACAACGGTTTCGCGAGGACCGACCGGCCGACGTCGCCGCGGTCCATGCGGCCACTCTGGAGGCCGCAGCGCAACGTAACCGCCCTGCCATGCTCACTACCGCCACCACCTTGCTCGCCCTCATGCCGGTTCTCTCTTCCACCGGGCGCGGATCCGACATCATGGTTCCCATGGCCATCCCGACCTTCGGCGGCATGCTTGTTGCCGTGCTCACCATCTTCGTGGTGCCCACCCTCTATTGCTGGATGGAGGAACGGCGGCTGGGCCTGCCGCACGACGACGACGGATAGGGGGTGCCTCTCGCAGGGCTGTGCCACCAGCAAGGAACCCCTTACAGGCCAGACCAGGCATCAACCCCTACTCGGCACTCCTCTCTCCAAAGGTTTTTTTCTTCCGCAGGGAGTTCGCAAGACCGACGCCGACTTCCCGCTGAGCAGAAAACCCCGATGGCAGTTCGCCTCCCATCTGCAGAAAGCGCTCCAACGCTTTCCGAGCATCCTCACGCTCCGGCAACTCGGCGGCAATCGCCATAGCGATACCGGTCGAGGGTATTCTACCCTCATACCTCTGCAGAAATCTCCGCTTGTGATCCTCCCCAAGATAACAGGCGACATCTCGCAATAATCTCTGTCGTAAATACTCCTGACAACTTGAGGGAAAAGGCGGTTCGATAAGCTCAAAAAACTCCTCCAGTTCTTCACGGTTCATAAACCGTAACATATTCCCCAGGCGCTTGAGTAAAAACCCAACAACTTCCTCGCTCGCCCAGTTCAGCTGCCTCTGAATCGCAAAACCTTCGCGCAATCCGGCCATCCCCTCACTCGATACTCCCTGGTGAAATTTCCTCAATCCGAGAAGTAGCTTCACCTCAGCAGGGAAGGCATCACGAATGGCCGCGAACTCCTCCTCATAAGGCCCTTGGCTGACCGCTGCCGTCATTGCCAGGTAGAGTTTTCCTTTCAAAGTCCTCGCTTGACCGATCCAGACCTCACGCACTTTTGGATAATTTCCTTTGCCAAAGTTCCAGAAAGCACGCAGAAGCCATTGTTTTTCATCCGGTTCTTCCTCACTGGCTCCAATCGTCTCCGCATACATCGACAAGCGCTCCTCCTGCAAGTGAGAACTCCGCAGGTAACCGTCGATCA
Organism: uncultured Verrucomicrobiales bacterium; assembly: GCA_943789025.1. Taxonomy (GTDB): domain Bacteria; phylum Verrucomicrobiota; class Verrucomicrobiia; order Verrucomicrobiales; family DEV007; genus CALSSN01. The sequence goes on along the minus strand of CALSSN010000013.1, from coordinate 51,693 downwards.
CCTGCCCGACGTCAGCCACTTTAAAAAGCTTCACTAGCTGTTTGCGTATTGGAGTTGAATCGTAGACCAGGGAATTCCGAGCGATCCGGAACTCCAGGGTATTGCGGTCATCCACATTCACCGGCACTCCATTTTCGACTGACCGGCGCATGACCTCTGAATCTACCAGGAAACGCGCGAAAAATCCCTCTGCACTGTCTGTCTGAAACCCCAAAATTAGTGCTCTCTGGTAGACCGGGTGCTTCATTCTCTCTTTGATCCGTTCCAGATCGTAAGGGGCCTCGTCAAAGGAACCCAGCAGAACCAGGTCACTTCTTTTCGTCACCCACAATTCAACCCGTGGAAAAACAGCAAGCATCGTTTTAATCACCTGGCCAAGCGAAAGGAGATCCAGGTCGTAGCCTTGCAGCCACTGGGCAAAGATTGCCCGCTCATTCATTCTTCGAGCACACTGCTGGTAATATTCGACTGTGTAGAAATTACAAATTCCACTTCGTGTCAGGTTGCTGGGTTCCGAAATGATGGTGTCGTATTTTCGTCCCCTGGTTGCCAGTGCCTCCCTGGCATCCCCCAGAACAACTTCTACCACCGGGTTCGAGAGCGGGTCGAGATTGCCCTCTGCGAACCAGCGCTGCGCCTTGATCACTGCAGGCTCAATTTCATAAAGGTCCACCTTTTCGACGCCCGGAAAGGCAGCAATCCAGCCCGCCGAGACACCTGTTCCGGCCCCAATCACGGCTGCGCTGCGCACGCCACTCGAATGCACCAGTGCTGGAATGAGCGACAACCCGATGGTGGTAGGGTTGTCACCATGCAGTGAACTATCCGACTTCCCATTGTTGATCAGGGCCCTGCTCGATGTCTCGGTCACCGCCACAGAGGTTTCTCGGCCCTCCCACTCCTCAAGGACAGAGTCTCTGGTCATCGCAAAGACCTCCATGCGTCGCGCAGCGGTTTTTGGAACAGATTCAATCCTGCCGAATCCGATGGCGCTGTGCCGCCAGTAAGCACCGGGACCTGCACTGGCCGCAACACCGAAAACCGTCGTGAGTAGGAGCACCACGGTAACCAGTGAAATTCCGTAGTGCCTGAAGCGTCTGCGCTCAGAAATAGCGGCACACAGCAGGTGGAAGCGAAGAAAAACGAGGGCAAGAACGGCACAAAACCCGGCAGACAGAACCCAGAGATTCTCTGCCCCGAGCAATGGCAGCAGTAAGAAACCACCGAGAAGAGCCCCCGCAATCGCACCCCCGGTATTCCATGCATACATGTGCCCGAGTTGCCGGCCGATCTTCTCACCTCCACAGCCAAGCATGGAGAGAAGAAGCGGAAACTGGATTCCTGCAATGATCGACGGCAGCAACGCGATGGCAGAAATGGTAACAATCCACAGCACAATCGTCTCGCTCCACCCGCCCTCCTTGACCTCCCCGACTGCAAGTGCGACGCGCCAGGCAAACATGTCCCCAAGCAGATAAGGAACCAGAATCACCGCCGCCTGCACTGCCCCGAGCAGCGCAAAAATCCCTGGTCGGTGACCGATCCATCGCCCGAAAACCACATAGCAACCGCCACCAAGAGCGAGCCCGAGCAAAGCCACCATCAAGACCATTCCCAAGGCGTAAACCGATCCGCCAGTCAAAGGAACCGACATCCTATACCAGACCAGTTCCAACATAAAAAAAACCAAACCGGTGACAAAAGCCGCCCCATAGCACAGGGAAACCGGCACCACAGAAGGTGCAACCACCGGCACGCCTGAGGGAGATTCCACGGCTGAATCGGGCAATGCGCGCGAATCATCCTGAGACTCCATTTCGGTTTCTCCACTGCCGTCCTCCCCCGCGCCCTGGCGAGCGGGAATTTCAGCCGCCGGCGGAATTCTACAAAGTCCCAACGCTGCCAAACCAAGAAACACATTCAAACTGGCAGCAAGCTGGAGAGAACCTCTGCTCCCAAGATGTTCCAGGGTCAGAAAGGTGGTCACAACCACGCCGGCGAATGCTCCGACAATATTGATTCCATAGAGCCATCCGGTGACTTTCCGGTCTCTGTCTGCGTTGTGCTGGAGGTGTTTGGCAGCAGCCGGGAGGGTTCCTCCCATCAAGAAGCAAGGAAGGCCAATCACAACCAGCGTCATCCCTCCACGCAGAAGAGTGGCGACTCCATAGCCTAAGCCTGCCTCGCCCCCAGTTTCGAAGTAAAAGCGCCGAACAAAAACCAGAAGCACAGGAGTCACCGCAGCAGTCACGCTGATCCCCAACTCGATCAACCCGTAGTAGAACAAGGGAGAAGACGCTCGCTCCACACACCTACCGAGGACGGCACCGCCAAAACCCAGACCCCCCATAAAAACTGCCAGAACCGCCGCCATGGCCCCGGTGGTGCCACCGAAAATCAGTCGAAACTCACGAATCCACACAACCTGGTATGCGAGCGAGCAGTAGCCCGACACCAGAAGAATCAGAGAAAGAACCACCAGATGCACGACCCCAACCGAAGAGCGACGGGGGCTTTTTATACCGGTTTCAGGATGCTTCAAGGGCGAGGTAATATCAGAACTTAAGTGTATTTCAGAGGTTTCCAGCAACTCAAATGCGTAAGGCTTCCGCCGCAAGGAGCATTTCCGGCCTCCTCCTCACTATGGCATCCCGTAATCAGCCTCTGCAGAGCCCGCAGTGCGATGTGCGATGTGCGATGTGCGATAGTTCACGAAACACACCAACCGACCACTGCGCTGCCACCACGCGGCAAGTTGGCCAAAATATGCCGTGTCCCAGCGCATGGTTTCCCCCATCTTCTTTCTATGACCACATCTGAGCGTGCAGCTGATTCCCCCGACCAGGCTCCCGTCTTCGAGGTCCGTGGCCTGACCAAGGTTTACCTCCAGGGGGAGGTGAAGGTTCATGCCCTCCGGGGAGTCGACCTGCAGCTTTTCTCCGGTGAGTTCGCCGTTCTTCTCGGCCACTCGGGCAGCGGAAAATCCACGCTCCTCAACATCATGGGCGGCCTCGACACCCCGACCGCCGGAACCGTGCATTACCTCGGTCGTGAGGTGACCAGTTTTTCCTCCCATGCGCTCACGCAATACCGCCGTGAGAATGTCGGCTTTGTCTTTCAATTCTACAACCTCATCCCCAGCCTGACAGCTCGTGAGAATGTCGCTCTGGTCACCGAAATCGCTCGTGACCCGATGGACCCGGAACAAGCGCTTGCCCTTGTCGGCCTGCAGGACCGAAGCGATCATTTCCCCTCGCAGATGTCAGGCGGAGAACAACAACGCGTCGCCATCGCGCGGGCGATCGCCAAACGACCAGCCGTGCTTCTGTGCGACGAGCCAACGGGCGCCCTCGATGTGCAAACAGGAGTGGCAGTGCTTGAAGCAATCGATGCCATCAATCGAAACCTCGACACCACCACCGCTGTTATCACCCACAACGCCGTCATCGCCGATATGGCCAACCGCGTGATCACACTGGCCGACGGAAGCATTGCCGAAATCCGGGAAAACTCGACTCGCCTTCGGCCGTCTGAGCTCCACTGGTAATCTCAATCACCGCCATGAAGACACTCAATCGCAAGCTCGTCCGCGACCTCGGATCCATGAAGGGCCAGGTGCTTGCCATCTCAGCCGTCGTGGCCTGCGGGATTGCCGTCTTCGTCATGGCCCACACCACCCTCCGATCCCTGCAAAGCGCAAGAGACTCCTACTACACCACCCACCGCTTTGCGGAAGTCTTCTCGTCTCTGGTTCGCGCTCCCCTCGCAATCGCCGAGCGCGCCCGAGGCATTCCGGGAGTGGCTCAAGTCGACCACCGCGTCACGCATCCCCTCACCCTTGAAATGCCGGACATGGAGGACCCGGCCAGCGGACAAATCCTCTCCATTCCCAGGAACCAGAATGCCGGACTCAACCTCCTCCACCTCAAAAGCGGACGCTGGCCCGACCCTGACCGTCCTGGTGAGGTTCTTGTCAGCGAACCCTTCGCTCGCGCCCACCAACTGCAACCTGGAGACCGCATCGAAGCCACTCTGAGAGGCCGAAGAATCTTCCTCACTACATCCGGCATTGCTCTCTCTCCCGAATTCGTCATTCAACTCAAACCGGGAGAAATTTTTCCAGACGACCGCCGCTACGGAATTTTCTGGATGCCTCGTCGCCAGCTTGAGGCTGCCGCTGACATGAAAGCCTCCTTCAATGATCTCACCCTGACCCTGACCCACCATACCAACCCTGAGGAAGTCATCCGCCGCCTCGACCTTCTCCTTGCACCCTTCGGTGGTGGTGGTGCCTACACCCGGCGCACGCATCACTCCGCACGCTTCGTCGATGATGAACTCAAGGGACTCCGTACCATGAGCATCATCCCACCCGCAATTTTCCTCGGTGTCGCAACCTTCCTGCTCAACATTTCCCTGCGGCGCATTCTCACGCTCCAACGCGAGCAGATAGCAGCCCTCAAGGCCTTCGGCTACAGCAACCGTGAGGTCGCTTCCCATTATGCCAAATTTGCCATTGTCATCGTAGCCCTCGGCACCCTTTGCGGATGTCTTGTCGGCACCTGGCTCGCCACAGGAATGACAGCGATGTATGCCAGTTTCTACCGCTTTCCGCTCAGCGTTTTCAGCCCCGGCGTCCACATTTATCTCGCTGCCCTTGCTCTGGCCCTCACTGCTGGAGCCATCGGCGCCTTTGCTGGCCTCCGAATCACGGTGAAGCTTCCACCCGCCGAGGCCATGCGCCCTGAACCTCCAGCCAACTACCGTCCCACCCTACTTGAGCGTATTGGCCTCCCTCACCTCCTTTCCCAGCCAGCCCGCATGGTGCTCCGCGAACTTGAGCGACGCCCGATCAAGGCAGCCCTTACCACCTTGGGAATTTCTTTCTCCTGTGCCGTCCTCGTGGTTGGTAATTTCGGAAAGGATGCCATCGACTACCTCGTCCACTTTCAGTTCGGCCGTGCCGAACGCGACGATGCTCGAGTGCAATTCGTGGAACCGACCCCGGGCCGGGCCCGATACGAACTCACTGGAATTGACGGCGTCATGCGGGTCGAACCGTTCCGCAACGTCGCAGTCCGCCTCCGCCACGGCCCGCGCTCGAAACAGGTCGCCATCACCGGCGTGACTGCCGACAGCGACCTGTTTCGCCTCCTTGACACAAGTGGGCAGGTCATCCCGCTCAACAGCGACGGACTTGTCCTCTCCACAGCTCTCGCTGAACTCCTTGCGATCCAGGCTGGTGACACGCTTCAGATCGAAGTGCTGGAAGGCGCTCGGCCGGTCCTCTCCGCCCGGGTCACCGCCCTCGTCGATGACTTCGCGGGCACTTCCGCCTACATGGAGCGGAGTGCCCTCAATCGCCTGCTGCACGAAGGCGATACCATTTCCGGCGCCTTTCTCCAAGTCGACCCGAACCGCGAAAGACAGGTTTACTCAGCACTGACCGACCGCCCAGCAGTGATCGGAATCACCTTCAAGCAAGCTGCCATCGAGAGCTTTCTGGAAACTTTTGCCGAGAATCTTCTACGCATGCGCACGACAAACCTTATTTTTGCCTGCATTATCGCTATCGGAGTGGTTTATAACAGTGCACGCATCTCGCTTTCTGAACGGGCTCGCGACCTGGCGACCCTCCGCATTATAGGACTGACTCGAGGTGAGGTTTCCACCATTTTACTCGGAGAACTTGCCATCCTCACGCTGCTGGCAATCCCGGTTGGTCTTACTATTGGATATCTTCTCTGTGCTCTCATCTCCAAGGCCCTTGCCACCGAAATGTATCGCATTCCCCTTGTCATCAACAGTGACACAGTTGCTTTTATTTCCCTCACTGTCCTTGCTGCCTCTACCCTCTCTGCCGCCATCGTGCGACGACGCATCGACAAGCTGGATATGATCACTGCCCTCAAAACCGGTCAGTAAGTAAGACACCCAATACCTACCTCCACAGCCCACCCACCGTGTCATGAAACCATCAAATAACGACGAATCCTCCGGCGCACACTCCGATCATTCAAGTCAGAACAAAGTGATCCGCTTTCTGAAATGGATCACTCCCATCGCCGTCGTCACAGGCCTCCTCTATCTTGCGATTGCACCCAAACCTGTCCAAGTCGATCTCGGGGAGGTCGTCCGCGGCCCGATGGAAATCACCATCGACGACGAAGGTGAGACTCGCGTCCGCGAGCGCTATCTCATCTCCTCTCCGCTGACCGGACGCGTCCTGCGTATGAACCTCGAACCCGGAGACATCCTCCAGAAAGGTGACCGAATCGCTACCATCATCCCAGAGGCCTCCAGCCTTCTGGACCCGCGGGCACGTGCCCAGGCAAAGGCCCTCGTCTCGGCCGCAGAAGCCGCGCTCACACACGCTGAGGAACAGGTGGAACTGGCCATCGTCGATGTCGAAACCTCCGAGAAATCCCACCGTCGCAATACCGAGCTGCACGCCGTCGACGGCGTGACAGATGTCGCCTTGGAGGCTTCGGAACGCATCTTCCTGACAGCGCGTCACACCCTCCACGCAGCAGAATCCGGGGTCGAGCTTGCGTGGTTTGAACTCGAGCAGGCGAAAGCCGCGCTTCTCCATGCCGAACGCGACACCCCCGAGCCCCCCCTCACGGATGACCAGAGGGCTGAAGATGACGAAGCATGGAGTCTGATCATCGAATCGCCCATTGACGGACAGGTGCTTCGCGTCCCTGAAAAAAGCAGTCGCCCACTGCAAGCCGGAACGCTCTTACTTGAAATCGGCAATCCTGAGGACTTGGAAATCGCCATCGAAGTCCTCTCTCAGGACGCCGTCAAGATCATGCCGGGACAACCCATTCGTATTGAGCATTGGGGAGGCCAGATGCCGATTTTCGGTCAAGTTCGCCATATTGAACCCTCAGCTTTCACAAAGATATCCGCTCTCGGAGTTGATGAACAGCGGGTCAAAGTGCTCGCTGACTTTGAACCTCCTCCACGCGACAAGCATCAGGCCGAACTCGGCGACGGGTTCCGCGTTGAAGCCCGCATCGTCATCTGGAAAGCGAATAACGTCCTGCAAGTCCCTACTTCCGCTCTCTTTCGCATGGGGGATCGCTGGGCTGTCTTCCGTTTCGGAGCGCATGACAGGCGTGCGCAGCTCACCACCATCGAGATCGATCATCGCAACCCTGATGTCGCTGAGGTCATCTCCGGTCTCACGGAAAGCGACCGAGTCGTCCTCCATCCCGGAGGGAGCATCACCGACGGAACCCGCATCGAGGAACGCCGATAACCCACCTCACCATGACCAGACTTTTCAGCACTCTGCCCTGCAAGCTTATCAAGCCGGGCATTCTTCTCGCTCTGCCCCTGCTTGTTCCTGCCTGCCTTTTCCCTGTTCTCAGCAGCTGCACGGTGGGTTCCGACTACCAGGGACCACCCGAACTCCACCTCGCAGACTCCTTTGCGGAAGCCGGGGCAAAAGTCAGTGACTCCCTCACGCCCATGGCAGGAAAATCGTGGTGGCAGAAGCTTGGAGACCGAAACCTCGACCACCTGGTGGATGAGGCCCTCCAGCATAACCACGACATCGCAATCGCTGGACAGCGGATCCTCGAGGCCCGCGCTCTTCGTAAACAGGCCGCAGCCTCTCTTGCTCCGCGCCTTGGCACCAACCTCGCGCTCTCCCGGATCAATCCAAAAGGCTCTTCTGGCACGTCCCTTTCCTCCCCGGGATTATTAGACCTCCCCTTCGACAACCCGACCACCATCTGGCAGGGCGGTTTTGAGGCGGGATGGGAAATCGATATCTTCGGTGGCAAACGCCGGGAAATCCGAGGCGCCAAAGCCCGTGAGGAGGCCACCGCAGCCAACGCTGAGGGGGTTCGTCTCGCCGTCGCAGCAGAGGTAACTGAAGCCTATTTCTCCCTGGCCTCACTTCACGAACAGAGAACCCTGATTCTCGCCCAGATCGACAGCCAGGAGGAACAGGTAAAAGATCTCGGGCGGCGGCGCAAGGCTGGCGCCGTCTCTCAACTCGACCTGAAACGGGCGATTGGTCGGCTTGAAACCACTCGAGCCGGAGTTTCCGAGCTGGAAGCGGGTATCACCGCCCAGACGCAACGCATCGCACTCGTCCTCGGAAAACAGGCTGGCGAACTCGAGACCCAGAACATTGATCTCAGCCGCGCGCACCTTCCCGAACACCTTCCCATGACTCAAACCGGACTCCCAGCCGGACTCCTTCATCGCCGCCCCGACCTGCGGAAGATAGAACGTGATGTGGCCGCTGCGGCCGAGGATGTTGGGGTCGCTGTTGCCAGCTTTTACCCGAGCTTTCGCATCGGCGGCGGCCCGAGTGCTACTGTCGCAAGTTTTGGCGACCTCTTCAACGCCTCGCGTTTTTTCTGGCAATTCGGACCGTCCATCGAGTGGAACCCGTTCACTGGGGGCGCTAATCGTGCCGCTCTCGATGCTGCCAATGCCAGGCAGAAAGCAACTCTCATCGGCTATGAAAAAGCCGTTCTCTCTGCAGTTTCCGAAGTCGAAACTCAGCTCGCCAGCCTGCGGGCTGAGACCCGTCGGCTCGCTGCACTGCAGCGCGCGGAAACCGCTCTTAACGACGCTGTTACTCAGGTCCGCACCACCCAGGCAGCAGGCGCCAGCAGCTTCCTTGATGTGCTTATTGAAGAGGAGAGACTCCGTGAAATTCAACTTTCTTCCGTCCAGAGCAAAGCCAGGCTCATGGTGACCTGGATCCTCCTCCATAAGGCACTGGGAGGGTCCTCACCGGTTGCTCGATAAGGCGGCCCGCCGCCCCCAGCTGGGCTGAAGACTCGGAATCGGGCGTCATGGTGAATCTTAGCCCTCTTCCTTGTACCGGCCAGGATCAGGCTCAAGACCCCTTTAAGATTATTGTCCAAAGAACACCGTACTTTCCGATACACTCGAAGCCCGCCTCGATGACTGCTCGATTGCCTATCGTTGGTTAGGCTTTAAGTTTGGTCAATCTATGACGCCCTTTTTCAAGAAGTTCCTGAGCATCAACTGGATTCTCGTGGCCACCATGGTCGGGCTTCTCGTCTTCGGGGTCTTCGCTGTCTACTCCGCCTGCTCGCATCGTGGGCCAGAATTCGAGAACGTCTGGTCTCAGCAGATCAAGTGGATCGCGCTTGGACTCGTTGTCTACTTCGGAGCTGCCATTGTCGACTACCGATGGGTGCGATGGGGCTCGCCCATCGCTTACCTGATCGGTCTGGGCGGACTTCTTGCTCTCCAGAAGTTCGCCGTAGAAATCTATGGTCAGAGTAGCTGGATCCGCATCGCGGGACTTTCCGTCCAACCTTCGCAATTCGCCATCGTAGCTGGCATCCTGCTCCTCGCCGTCGGCCTCAGTGAGCTGCAACGTATCTGGCCGGTTTTCCGCTACCACTTCCTGCGCCTCCTCGTCACCGCGGTTATCGCGGGAATTCCCATGGCATTTGTCATCAAGGACGACCTCGGATCCGGGATGGTATGGGCCCCGGTTCTCGCCTGCATGTGGCTGGTTGGCAGCATCCCCTACCGCTACCTGATCACCGGTTTCCTCATCGTTCTCTGTGTGGTGCCGATCGGATATTTCTTCGTGCTCAAAGATCACAGCAGCAACGGATCGATACCCTGATCAAACTCTGGAAAGGCGAATCCATCAACACGCGCGCTGAGGGATGGGATATCCACAACGTCACCACGGCCATTGGCTCGGCGGGGTGGGATGGAAAAGGATTTCTTGGGAAAAGCGTTCCCGAACAACGGACGATCAACCGGCTTAAATTTATTCCCGATACGGCAATCAATGACTACATCTTCCCGGTCATCGCCGAGGAGCATGGCTTCAGAGGGAGTCTGCTTATGATTTCAGCCATGGCATTCCTTCTCCTTCAGTGCATTTTCGTGGCTTTTTACAGCCGTGATCAGCTCGGGCGATTGATCGCGGTAGGTGCGGTAGCCATGCTTTTCTTCCATATTTTCTGGAACATCGGCATGTGTCTCCTACTTGTTCCCATCGCCGGAATTCCGCTTCCACTGATCAGTTATGGGGGCACCTTCATGCTCTGCGTTCTCTTCCTGCTCGGCATGATCCAAAGTGTCTGGATCCATCGCAATACGCCCATCGCTACCCGCAAACCCGAAGAACCATCGTTCTAAATCGGCAAGCAGATTCAGGATTCTCAGACTTTACCCATCCGAACCGCATCACGTCACCATGCCAGATCCACAAGACCTGAAAAAGCTGACTCTCCTCACAGCCGAGGAGATGACAAAGGAACTCAAGCAGATCGCGAGCCAAATTATCGAGAGAGCCCCCGAAAGTCGACCACTGGCCATCGTAGGGATCGAAACCCGCGGGGTGCCACTGGCTCGTCGATTGCTTGCTGAGATCGAGAAAAAACGCGCGAATGTTCTCTCCGGCACCCTCGACATCTCTCTCTACCGCGACGATCTTGATAACCTCGGCACCATCCCCGCGATCAAAGGGTCAGATCTCCCTTTCGATCCCGAGGGCTGTCATGTCGTGCTGATCGACGACGTACTCTTCACCGGACGCACGATCCATGCGGCTATCGACGCCCTCATGGATTACGGGCGTCCCGCCTGCATCGAGCTCGGAGTCCTTGTCGACCGCAAGAACCGAGAACTCCCGATTGCCCCCCGCTACTGCGGTGTCGAAGTGAACACAACGCGAGATGACTACGTCAGCGTCCGTCTGGAGGAGTCAGACCCAAACGATCTGGAAGGTGCCTTTCTTCTCACCCCTGACCGCTCAACCTGAACCCACCCTGCTTCAGCCCGCTTTTTTCTTTTTCAGTCTCAGCATTCTGTCCACCACTACCTGGCATCTGGTCCCAAAAAACGGTGGCATGCCGGAGACCAACAAGCCTTCCCAATGTTGTCTGAGCATGTGATCATGGAAACCCGCCCGCCCAGAGCATCTCACCAGAGCCTGGATCGCTCTATGCCTGCCCTTTCCTCTCGCTACCGCTCTGCCTTTACTCTCATCGAGATCCTCGTCGCGACCGGACTCTCTTTCATCATTATCAGCACTCTGCTCGCGGCGTTGAATGCCGTCACCAACTCCTTCGAGCAAGGCTCCGGAAAGATCGAAGAGGCGTCAGAGGCAGATGCCATCATCGCACTCCTCAAGCGCGACCTCGCCTCAGCGTATTCCGGGCGAGAAAATGATCCCGGAGTGGCTGGGATTGAGAATCATTATTTCCCTGTAACAAATAGCTCGGATTCCGCCCGCCAAAACAGCCTCGCACCCGCAACCGCCAAACTAGCCCGCAGGATTCTCCTTCCTTTCGAAATCAACCGCCTGGCTGGGGCAATCTTCGATCCGCATACCGGCAACCCGACCCGGGCCTGGAAAAGCATCGGCAATGCTCTGGCAGCCACGGGAGACCCAGACACCTACCACCCGAACTATGACGCCATTGCCTTCGTCACACGAGCACCACTGACCCGGCAATCTCACACCTCGATCGATCGAAGTAACAGCTTCGGACAACAAACGCTTTCTGACGAGGACGACGCGCTTCTGCGCAGCGACGGCGACGCCTGTCTCGCCGCCTACTACGTCGCCTACACAAAAAATGCTGCCATTCCGGGTGCACCCGCAAGCATGAAACTTTTCCGTCACTTCGAGACAGTGGGTCCAGCCGTAACACGGACTCCTCAGAAAACAGGTCCCAGGGACGTTCCTATTACGTGCTCGGAGAAGTAGTGCGCCGTTCGCTGCTCCCACGCCTCGAAGGACGCCTGAACAACTCTGATCTGCCCATGCTTCTGACGCCGGTCGCACACTACGACGGACGCGATGCCCATCCATCCGTGGCCCCGCTTCCCAGCCAGTCCTGACGGCCGCCTCGACTACGCAAGCCTTCCCTACCCACCTCCCGAAAATACCCATCAAGGCCGCGACCGCCACGACCCCGATTCGGAAGCAAGCCTCTATTCCGACGAACCTATTGCCAACAACATCCTCCGTTTCAAGGTCACTCCCATCCGCCAGATACTCAATCCTGAAAGTGGTAGTCCGAGCATGGCAGAAAGTCGGGAAATCAACCGCATCTACGCCTTGAACAAGAATGCCAGGGAAGAGTGGCCGGTCGTGCTTGCCCCCCACGCTGTTAAAATAGATCTTCTCATAATCGATGATAAGACAGCCGCCCTCTTCAGCGATCAAAATGACTGGGAGCAGTGGGAGACAAAAGAAAATCTTCGTGCGGCAGTGCTCCGAGGTGCCTACCAAACCGAAACTGTCATCCGTATCGGAATCGATGAGATGTAGCCGAAGACAAGCTCTGGCGAGGAATCCTCTCGCGCCTGCCTTTCCTTCTCCCATCGGCGAAGCTCTTTTTCACGTCCAGCGGTCAAATAATCGCGACGGATTCATTCTTATCACCACCCTGATCCTTCTCGCAGGCCTTACTCTTCTCACCATCACCCTCTACACGCTTTCAATAAATCGTACAATTCAGGCCCGGAATTACACCCATACCCAACGTGCGCACCTGGCCGCGGACTCCGGCTTCGAAGCCGCCCGTGCCATGCTTCTCCAACTCACACCGCAGCGATGGATATTTCATCACTTCCGGAGAGGACGTGGATCCCTATGACAAGCTCTCCAGCCCTTATCATTTTCTTTCGACCCCTTTTCAAAACGGCTCAACCCTACACATCCCCCTCTGGTCTGGAGGCATCGTTCAGGTAACCCAACCTGGCGAAACTCCGCAATGGGCCCGCTCCGAAACGCTCCCCCCCGCCGATGCTGTTCTCGCCGGACTCCACGAGTTACCCGTCGAACAAAATCCCGGTCGCATTGCTCTTCAGCCTTTTTATACCTCGTGGGTCGGCGGACAAACCAACTCGGAAAACAAAGACCAAACCCTTCGCTACACCTTCTTGATTGAAGACATGGAGGCTCTTCCCCAACTGGACGTTATCAGCAAATCTCACCCCAATAACCAACAGACCGTCCGCCTCGGCTACTCACGCTTCGATCCAAGAATTCCGGAATTTGTCTCCACCGGGCGTTTTGCCTCAAGCCCCGACCAGGGCACCGCGTTCCCAGGCATCTCCAACCGACCAGAGGCCTGAAGACAGCAGCCAGCCAAAATCTGTTCGATGCTGTCGCCACCTGGACTCTCACCCAAAGAAATCTATCTTCCTGCCCACCAAATCATTGGCAAGCTCGCCTCAGACGCTAAGAACGCAGCGATTTCCGGGGACATCCTCACTTCCGGAGGGGCAGGGTCCTTCAGCGACCAGGTATCCGGAATCATCGCCGTCGGTCTTCGGCCATATCTCCGCATCCCCTATGTTCCTCACGGCCTGGGCTATCCGAATGGGGGACAGCCCAAGGCAAATCTCAACGCTCTGATCTCCGCCGGCCCCGAAGCCTTGCAGGGACACCTCAGGACTCATCTTCCTGCTGCGTGGCAAAATCGCGGCGGCAACTTTCCTGGCGACTACCTTGCCACTCTGGCAGCTAACATCATTGACTATGCCGACACTGACAGCCTGCCGACCACCATCTCTCGCGCTGACGGTAGTAACGACGAAATCACTCTCCCTGTCCGCGGCATGGACAGCTACCCCGTGGTCAATGAGTGCTATTTCCGCTTCCGTTGGATCAGCGTCGAGACCGACAACCCCAGTAACCCCACTTCCTTCTCCATCCGTATCGAAGTGACACCATTTATCGAATTCTGGAACCAGACTAACCGCCCGTTCCCAGCCACCACCCTCTCGCTCGTTTATGCTGAGGGCGGCAAGTCACTCGCCACCGGATACCAGGCCGAAATCGGTGCGAACCTTCACAAAATTGACCTCGAGGCAGTCGGAAATATTAATTCCCATGAGGGCACAGAGGGATCGCTTGTTCTCCACAGAACAATCGAAGTTCCAGAGAATGGCTTCCAGGTTGTTGAATTTCCCTCTGTGACTTACAAATTCCAAAACCTCGCGCTCCAACCCGGCGAACAACAGCCAGAGGAATTTACGCTTGTTGGCAAAGAAGGCGCCTTCGATATCGGCACTTATAAAATCCTGTTAGGGGACCAGATCATCGACTGGGCAATCGCCGGCGGATACCGCTCTCCCCGCCTCATTTCGCTGGTCCGGAGCAGGTTCCTCTGCCGCTTCACGCCAGCGGTTCCGCGGCGGAGATGCGGGACACAACTACCTCCAGAATCGCGCCACCGGAACACCTGACCCCTCGTTGAGAATTCTCAATCCCGGTGATCCAAGAATGACCTATTACTTCCGCCAGCACGTCCAGGAAGAGAACAATTATGCCGCAGACTCGACCCTGGGCTCGCGTAACTCACATTACGAAGCATCCGCAGAAAAACCTGGAAGCCAGGTCGACCTTGAGTTCTGGCCTGACGGCGGATACCGCACCGACACTGTCACTCACCCTGGATCTGAGGAAACAAGCCCGATCGAGGGAAACCTGCTAAGCGAAAATTATAGCAATGGCTCGAGTGCATCTCTGAGGCAGGTCTCAAGCACTGGCGAAACCGTCTACAATGCCCGGGCCCCATTTCGGCTTTCCAACCTCGGGCGGTATTACTCCCTCTCAGAACTTGGAAATGTCTACGACCCGATCATGTATCCCAGCACGCAAGTGGATAACGACCCGCTCCAGTGGCTCGACGCTACCCCAGGGACTCCCACCAAAAATGCCACTGCCCAGGGAGGAGGAAACACGCTTCGTATCGGGCGCCCAGAACATCCCGCCCTTGCCTCAACTCCAGCAGCGCAACTGCTCGATCTCTTTCACGTCGGAGTCAACGGTAGCAACCTCTCACTTCACCCGGACACACCCTACAAGCCCAGCGATTATGTCCAGCCACCATCTGCCCGCAATGCAGAATTCGCAAAACACCATCCCCGGGAAAATCTCTACGGCCCTTATCTCCATGCCGAAAGTCCCTTTGAGCTAATCCGCGGGCGTCTCAACATCAACACCGCTTCAGCAGACTCCATTCGCATGCTTCTTGAAGGAGTCCTTGCCATGGATGCCGGCTACGGAGATGATTTAGGACTCGACGGCCGACACGCCATCCAAAGCCTGGCACAGGAGATCCACGACAATCGCCCCTACACCGCCCTCTCGCAGGTCGCCGCAATTTTTCACAGCTACCCGCCCCTCTTCCGGGAAGGAAAAAGCCAAAGCCTCGATGTGAGTGCAGATGTCGATGGTCCCCGTTTTGCTGCCTCGGACGCCGTCCATGAGGAACCCTTCGCCCGCCTAATGAACCTCAGCCAGCTCAGCAGCCGCCACTTCCGCATCCACGTCGCAGGTGATTTTTATTCCTCTGCCGGCAAAGAGAACTCCAGAGGCACCGTGCAACGCGTCTACGAGGTATTTCTTCGCCCCGTCCACGATCTCACCACCGGAAAATTCCTTGAGGTTCACTGTGAAGTTCTCAACATGAGGGAGAGATAACAAAATAAAGTGCGCTTTCTTGCCTATGATTCTTCAATCCGCAGCTTCATCTCCAACTGAAACGGCTCCCAGGCTTTGGCGAAGCTCCAGTCCTCTTCTTTATTTTATTCTGCTTCTTTCGGGAGCACTCCACGCCAAGGCTGACGCCTTTCGAGCACTTGCGATTGCCTGCGATCTTCCTGATGGCCTTCACCTCACCATTGATGAACGCCCGATACCCGTCCGCTACCCGACAGGCAAAGTAAGTAATCTTTCCGCCTTTCAGCCCGGGACCTACACGATCAAAGCACAATCTCTAGGTTGCCTGCCCTACAACCGTCCCCATTCCATCGACGAGGGGAAAATCCATACGTGGTTCTTTTTCACCCTTCCCATCGACCCGCAGGAACTAGAAGAAATGGAAGCAGAAAAAATCGAAGCTCCAGAGATACAGAACGGCCAGGCAGCTGAAGATAAAATTCGCCCCACGCACACTCTCAATCTTTACGATTTTACCACCCCGACGAAAATCACTAAGCCTGCTACTGTCCTGCTGGACCTTACCGGCACACCCGGGGGAATCTCCCTGTTTCTTGACCGCATCCCTGTCCAAATCAGCTCGCTCAACCCTTTACGTTCTGCACCGCGTCCTCCGGGAAGCATTCTGGAGCTCAGAGAGAGCACTCCCAATGAGAAACCTTTTTTCTCACAGAAAATCGGGCCAGGAAACCATGCCATCGTAGCCATTTTTCGAAAGCGTAGCGGCCAACTTGCCGCTGTGATAAAAACTCTCTGAACCCGCGAAGGCGACAAGTTAGCTCCCTTTCAAACCCACCTCTTCATTGCGCACCTCAAGACAGAAAATATTGAGCCTCCACCAGGGATACACCCTCCTTGAGCTGCTTGTTGTTATTTCGATTGTCATAACACTGGTCGGAGTAGTCGCCCCTGCACTCCGATTCAGCCGTCCCACAAGCGGTGCTCTCATCGAGCTGAAAGGTGCTCTGGATCGTGCTCGATCCGAAGCCATCCGAAACCGCACCGATGCCTTTGTCGCCTTCACTGACAGCCTTCCCAACTACGAGGGAACCCAGTCCACCGATGCAATGCGCTACCGTGCTTATGCCATTTTTCTTCGAGAACCTACCCAGACTGATCCTGTCCTTCGCTATAACGCTGACATCCATACCTGCCCGTTAAAAATGATCGCCAACTGGAAGTCCCTTCCCGATGGCACTCTCTTTGCCCTCGGCGAGGACATCGAGACCCTGGCGGATGCAGAAAGAATTTTTACACTTCTCGACGCCGGTGACCCAGAGGAATCGGGAGAATTTCGCAGCTCCAGCTATCGGTCGTTTCCGCTCAAAATCGACGGACAACCCTATGATGGGCCTCTTCCCTGCATTGCTTTCAACCGGGAAGGGGTGGTCCGTCTTCCTGATTGGAGCGAGGCACAAAGCCTCCACCTCGGCATCGTCAGCGGAAGTGTCGTAGATGGGAACCGTGTCATTACCGCATTCATTTCCGAGGTCGGAAACAGCGAGAACAAAGTGCCTCTTGTCGACCTCCTCACCATCACCCAGAGCACTGGCAGGGTGCGCGAGGTAGGGATTAGCACCCAAGCGAACGATGATAATTAAGCACTCCAGAACCTGCGCGCCCAAGGAAAAGGGATTTTCACTCGTGGAAGTCGCGATTGCCATGAGCATCGTCACGTTCATGGTCCTGCCGCTTGTGACCCTTGCAGTTTACGCCAAGGACGCCATTCGCGACTCCACAGCAGAGAGCCGGGCTGCCGCGATAGCCCGTCGGGTTTTTACAGGGCTTTCCTTAAGCTCCGATTCCTCTCAAATCCTCATTGAGAGCCCTACCGACAACCGAGAGATTTCCTTTGATTTTCAGACAGTGGACATCGCTGACTTCATCTCAGGGAAAAACGACTTCTATCTACTCATCGATGAGCAAGGCAAAGTCATCGAGCACCCCGGCCCTGAAGCCTACCAACAAGGGTATCTCGGGGCGAACAACGCAAGCCTCGGGGGATCCTTTGCCCGCATCCGAATTCTCGAAAGACGCGGATCAGTGCTCAAACAGACAACTGTCCTTGGAGGCTTCGATCTCTACCTCGTTGAGGTGACGGTAGATTACCCAGCCGTGGTCCCGAAAGCTGCGCGCCGGTCTCATACATTTTCTTCCTACCTGGGTTTCTCCAACCACGCAAAAAGTCTAGGAACCGAGTCGAAGAACCAGTGAATTTCTCTTGAGCTGGCAACCATGCCGTGCTACCAACGCCACCCGCTGGATCGGAAGTCCAACGGAAACCATCATTTTATCATGAAAGCCGAGCTCGTCAACGAAGCCGCCAAAGTCGTCACCGACCCGCCCATCCTTATCAACATGGTCTCCAAGCGAGTCGCTCAGCTTAACCGTGGACGACGCCCGTTGCTGGCGGACACCATTGGTCTGGGTGCTGCGGACATTGCACTCACGGAGATTATTCAAGGTCTCATCGTCATTGACGACGAAACCGGGGAAGAGGATGCCTGAAATGGCCTGAAATGGCCTGAAGCGAGCTTTGACTTCCTGAGCCAACCTCTCAAGTTCGAGGCGGCTGTGGTTTATAAGCGTTTCAGAAAATTCGGACTGGCATAGTAACCTCCGGCATGATGCGGGGTTTCTAAGTCAATGCACACCCCCAATCATCTTCTCTCTTTTCTTGCTCTCTGGTGCCTCGTAACCAGTCCTCTCTATGCACAGGGAGGGCCGAGGCCCACCGATCTCGGCTCCGCGGATCTGCCTGTTGGCGAGCCGGGTATCGCCTGGCACACAACCTGGAGTTCAGCCTGGCACGAGGCACAACGCAGCAATCGCTCGATCATGTTCGTCGCTGCTGCCACCCAGTGCGGTGGAGTTCCAGGTGTCTTCTGACCCGGCTACACAGCAACGCAGAACAGTCTGTTCAGCGACCCTGATTTTATTGCTGTCAGCAGAAGGTTCGTCTGTGTCCGGATCGATTCCTACGAGAGCGAAACGGCACAGAAATACGTTCGAAATTTCCTCAACGGACGCTTTGCAAACAGTGCCTTCTGCATTCTGGCACCGGATGGCGAAGAGCGGTTGACTGCCTCAGGGCGCGGCCCCCACCAGGTGTTCCGGACAGGTATGGGAGGCGACAGCACAAGGCAAATCATCGCGCGAATGGAGGAACTATCCGACCGCTACATGCCCAAGGAGACAGGTAGAGCCCCACTTCTGCAGGATTTTGATTCGTTCAGGCAAGCCCTGAACGTCGCAGCAGCAGATCAACGGGTGCTCGTCATCCTTCAGGGTGCCGAAGACGAGCTTGAGCGCGCGAAAGAGACGCTGCGGCCGATCGCATGGTCGGGCGGGATAATCGGACGCTTCCACTACGACTGTTCTCCGGAACCAAACTGGACATCGACTATCTCCGGCCTCGAGGACAGCCCGGGAATCCACCTCGTCCAACCAGGTCAATTTGGCACTGAGGGCGTGCTTTACCAATCTCTCCCTCTCGACGCCAGGCCTGAGGAAATTCGCGCAGTCATGTCCCGTGCCAACAGTCACTATGCCGCGAACACCGAACAGAAGGTCTACGCCTCCCACGTTGCTGAGGGCAGGAAAAACGGAATCTATTTTGCAGGCGCAGTGCCCTATGGTGAGGACCGGGATGCCGATGGAGAGATCGACCACCGCCCGCACGAAAACCGGCGCACCCCTCGTCAATAACCAGCGGAAAATTTCAATCCGCTACCCTTTGTGCTCGGGATCTTTTGCCGGGTCGTAGTAAATTTTAATTTCGACGTCCTTGGTACCAAGCACTTCCTGAGCGCGAAGCAGAGCGTTACGGGTCGCCAGAGTCGGATTGTCCGCGTTGCCCATGAAGAAATTCTCGGCCCCCAATACATCGAGAAGACCAGATCTCTGAAAGACACCGAAGACCTCTTCGGAAGCGCCACTGACAATCAAGTGTCTGTCTTGCTCCTTGAGAAACCGCATCAACTCCTCCAAGGCCATCACACTGGTAGCATCCAAGTGCCGCGCGTTCTTCATCCGAAGGATAATGACGCGGAGGTCTGGGTCCTGGCAGGTTCGCTGAATCTGGGTTCGAAAAAGCTCGGCCGCCCCGAAGAAAAGTTCACCTTCGACGTGAACGATCGAAATAAAGGGGTTCGATTTCTTTTCTTTCGAGTGCGTGGCGCGCAGATTCCCTTCCTCATTGAACTCGTATTCCACCAGGTGGGGCCGCGAAGCCTGGCGCAGGTAAAGAATGATCGATGTCCCAACGCCAACAAAAATAGCAACATGCAGCGGCAGAAACAGACTGGCAGAAAGAGTGATCGCTACCACCACAGCGTCTTCAAAGGTAGCTCGAAAACAGATACGAAGATTCTTTCGGCTGATCAGGGAAATCGCGACACAGATGACTAGAGCAGCGAGAGCAGTTTTCGGAATGTAAGCTACTGAGGGCCCTAATGTCACCACTCCCACAAGACAGAAACACCCGCAGAAGACACTCGACATCCGGCTGACGGCTCCGCTCGAATGGTTGAGTGCCGAACGCGTGAGAGATCCAGAGGCCGGCATGCCACTCAAAAAGGAACAGGCCAAATTGGCCATTCCTACCCCGAGCATATCCTGGTTCTTATCCAGTTTTTGCCCGGTGCGACTTCCTAGGGTCTGCGCCATTACTGACTGCTCCATCGCAGAGAGAAATGCGATGGCCATGGCGAGACTGAAAAGCTGACCGATGCGATCGAAAAGCCGAGGGTGTCCAAAGTCAGGAGCCTGGGGAGTAAGCCCACGGATCTCCCAGGCGGGAAAAGCCTGGTCCCGGTAGGTCGCGATATCGCTCCCCGAACGCTGGAGAAAAACCCCGACCACCGACGCAATAATGAGGAGCAGAGCAAAAAGGGGAAATTTCCGAAATCGCCTGTGCAGAAAAAGATACAAGACAAGCACTCCACCGCCCAGACAACTCGTGACGATGTCGGCCTGAGGGAGAAGCCGCACGGTGCACCAGAAAACCCGCAGAAAACTGGTCGGCACCTCTTCCAGTTGCGAGAAATCAATCCCCAGAACGTGGCGCAGCTGGTTGGTGATGATCAGGATGGCTGCTCCGGTAATGTAGCCTACAACCACACTTCTACTGATATACTGCATCAAGTCAGCAAGACGAAGAAAAGCTCCAGCTACCAGGGCAACTCCCGCCATTAGAATCACCAAGGTCACCCAACGCTCAGCATCCAGACCGCGATAAGCTGCGAAAAAACTGAAAATCATGAACGAGGTCGCGTTGGTCGGGCCGAGGATCGTAAAGCGCGAACCCATGAGGAAAGGAGCGATGATGGCCGCCACGGCTGAACCGGTCACTCCGTAAACAATCGGAAGATCAGCAATTGCCGCATAAGCAAGCCCCTGGGGAAAAGCCAGCAAGGCAACGTTCACACCAGCACGAAGATCGGAGCGCAATGGGGCAAATCCATAATTTCCCAGAACATCTCTGCACGGGAAAGGATCCAGACGTCGGGACAAGAAGAACTCCCAAAGTCCTTTCAGGAACCCCGTCCACCTTGATTTTTCGCTGTCCTCGGTCGTCGCCAGAGCACGATGATCGCACCAAGGACGAGGCGGCGCGAGAGGATTTCCTCACATACTACAAAAGATCACTTCTCTTTTCGGCCAACGATTCATGTTGCCCAGCACTGGCCTGAGAGGTAACTCAGGAAAAAGTCATCACCATCCATGTCCCCACCACAGATTGCCAAATTCCTCGAAAACTCTCCCGAATGGACCTCCATCGATTCCCGCATCGAACGCGTCGTCCGCTTCCCCACCTACCTGGAAGGTGTCGATTTCGTGCGTGCCATTGCAGAGATGGCAGAAACAATCAATCACCACCCGGACCTCATCCTCTCGTGGCGCAAGGTAACCATCCAACTCACCACCCACAGCGAGAATGGAGTCACCCAACGCGACCTCGACATGGCCGGTAAAATCAATACTCTCGTCGACTGAGTCTGATCCTCCATCGGTTTGGCTGCCGCGTCAGGATGCCACTCACTTG
The DNA here is from genome assembly GCA_943789025.1 of uncultured Verrucomicrobiales bacterium. Lineage (GTDB taxonomy): Bacteria > Verrucomicrobiota > Verrucomicrobiia > Verrucomicrobiales > DEV007 > CALSSN01. Next base: position 30,160 of record CALSSN010000013.1, on the reverse strand, counting down.
GCTAAGGTAGGATCGGAGCTCCCAAGTTCATCTTTCTGTATTGCCTGCCGCTCCTTCTCCGGAACCGTTCCGAAGTAAAGCAGCCGCAGGCCCTCTTCCCGGGAAGGATTTCTCAGGACGTGTTCTTCCCCCGGCTCGAACACCACACAGTCACCCTCTTGCAAAACCCGAACCATCTTTCCGTCGACAAAAATTTCTCCCACCCCCTGCAGGACAACAAAAACCTCTGACATGTCACGGTGGACATGGGGGGAGGTGGACCCGTTGGGTGGAATCTCACTCCGCGCAAGCTGCGCAAGATGAGACACCTCCCCAGTTGCTAAAAGCACCCTCTTTACGATCTCCTTGTCATGAGAAACCGGCAGCACAGGTTGGTCAGAAAATGCGTGAAAAATCATAGGGCTCGAAATAAGATCAAAGGACTCAGAAAGACCATCGGTTTAACTTGCATGTCCAAACCTTTTGAATTAAGCATCCTGCCCCTGCGTTTTCTGGGGACCTTTTATCCATTTCAGGCATCATGAATATCATCGATAAAATCGAAAAAGAGCAGATGAAAACCGAGGTTTCCGACTTTCGGGTTGGCGACCAAGTCAAGGTGCATACACGGGTTGTCGAAGGTGGCAAAGAGCGAATTCAGATTTTTTCAGGAATTGTTCTCGAACGCAATGGCACCGGTGTGGCGCAGTCGTTCACTGTTCGAAAAATCTCTTACAACCAGGGTGTGGAAAGGGTCTTCCTACTTCACTCTCCCAAAGTTGCCTCGGTCGAAGTCACCAAACCCGGGAAGGTGCGCCGCGCCAAGCTCCACTACCTCCGCGACAGGGTCGGCAAGCGCGCCACCACGGTGAAGAAAGGCGCTCCTCGCGTCGTGGTCGAAAACACCGTCGAGCCCGAAGTTGAAGAGGCAATCGCTCCCGTAGCTGAAGAAACTCAAGTAGAAGCTCCTGATCCTGCAGCTGAAGAAGTTCAAACTGAAGCTCCTGCAGCAGAAGAAAAAGCCGCCCCCGAAGAAGAGGCGCCTGCCGCTGAAGAGCCTGCTGCTGAGGCGCCTGCCGCTGAAGAGCCTGCCGCTGAGGAAGCGCCCCAAGCTGAAGAAAAAACCGCCCCTGCAGCAGAAGAGGATCAATCTGAGCCTCCAGCTGCTGAAGAGACCAAAGAAGCCTGAATTATCAGCACTCGGCCGGAGGTGCAGTTCAGAATCCAGCTCTGGCCTCCACCTATGAGGCATGAGTAGATCGCAACTGGAAGGGACTGGCGGAGAACCTGTGCCTGTCCGGACCAACCTGTTCACCTTGCGCTTCTTCGCACACGCCTTTTTCCTCGTTTTCCTTTTCGCACTGACCATCCGGGTCACTTTTCAGGACGCCTTACCCTTCCCCCTGCCCCTCGTCTTTTATCTCACTCCCCTCCCTGTTCTCGCTACGCTGGCCCTTCCTGAATTTCTCTATCGGCTTGCAGCGCTCCATCGAATTCGCGGCGTCATCACTGGGCTCTGCGTCATTCTGCCCCTCTGCCAGTGGTTTGGAAGCTCATATCGAAATCTGAGTCACCCGGATGGAACACGAGATGAAGAATCGATCCGGATTCTTTTCTGGACCACCGATAACTTCGACTCCCTGCCCATCCACAAGGCAGCTCCGGTTCTTGCTGAATTCGACGCCGATCTCATCATTCTCAACGAGGGAATCATCGACCTCGGAACCCAAAAGAGCGTCTTTCCAGCTCACTTCCCGAACCACAAAATTGCCTTTCTTCCCTCCGGACGGTTTGCCCTCATCCGCGGAAGCATTCTAGCTGAAAATTTCGCTGCTTCCGAGTGGCAGGACGGCACCTTGGTGCAGCTTGTCGTCGCATGCCGGGGGAGGTCCTTTCTGGCTCTGCTTTTCGATCACAGCTCAGACCCCGATCTTTCGCGGAAACATGCTCTCAAAAAACTCGACGAGGCCATCGATCACTTTGCGGGCAGACCGCTGATCCTCATGGGTGACTTCAACCTTCCGGTGGATTCTGCCTACCTGAGCCACATCAGAGCAAACCTCACCAATGCGTTCGATGTCTCTGGCTCAGGATTTCAAGAGACCTGGCCTGTTCCGATTCCTTTGCTTACCCTCGACCAGGTATGGCTCGGAGATCACATGATCGCCTCCCGCACCTACCACAGACGTATGGGAAAGAGCAGCCATGAAGCTGTCATTGTTGATCTCAAGGTCGATCGACAAGCCAGCCTCAAAGGACTCGATTTTCCCGCACCCTGAGAAATCTGAGCTCTCACGGACGGGCTCCCACGCCTTGTTGCAGCTTTCCTCAGTCGCATGCAGGATGTGTTGTGGCCAATGCTCCCCATTTTCTTGTTCTGGCCCGCTTCGGCGCCATCGGCATCGGCGGTATCATCCTTGGTGGTATTCTTATCCTTGCCGGCTGCCAGTCTTCCCTCATCTACTTTCCTCGCAGCTATCCTGATAGGCTCCTGGCTGACGCACATGCTGCCGGAGTCATTCCCATCCTATTTGAAACCACGCAGGGCAAGCAGGTGGCTCACTTTCTTCCCCACAAGAAGCCCCCACAGCATGCCACCAGCCTCTGGATGATCACCGCAGGCAATGGCAGCCTCGCCCTCGACTACCTGGAGCACGCCATGCGCTGGCAGAACGAACACCCCGCTGCTTCCTTCCTCTTCGTCGACTACCCCGGCTATGGAGATTGCCAGGGCCACCCAGATCCGTCGACGATCACCGAAAACCTTCGGGCAGCGCATAACCACCTCACAACCAGTGAAATCATCAACCAGCCAATACACCTCGGGTGTTTCGGGCACTCGCTGGGAGCAGCAGCCGCACTGATTGCTGCCGAGCAGCTTGAGGCCGACCGGGTCATCCTGGTCTCTCCCTTCACATCGATGACTGATATGGCCGAGGTGCAATTCGGAAAGTGGGCAGGCTATATCCTCCGCCATCATTTTGACAACCGGGCACGCATGCAGGAGCTGGCCTGCCGTGATGACGTCGAGGTCATCATTTTCCACGGCAAATCAGACCGAATCGTTCCAGCAGAAATGTCCGAAGAACTTGCCAGATCCCATCCAAAAATGGTCTCAGCCTTGCATCTTACGCGACGAGCAGGGCATAACAGCATCCTCAAAAAAGCCGACCATAGCATCTCCGAAGCAGTGACCCGACCCTTCTCCCACTGAGACAAATCCAAGGGGGATTTGAGACGAAAGCGGGGTGATACTACGCTTTTTTCCTTCTCTCCAACGGAGGAAACAATCGCTCATTACGGGAAAAGTTGACCTCTTGAGGTTGCTAAACAGGCAACACCGTTTATTTGGTTAAATATCCTTAAATATCCATATTTAAAGAATAAAGCATGAAATTTACTATCGATTTACTGAAGTTTAACCCTTCTTAAGCATCGAGCCAGAGCTTCACGGCTCCCACAATTCCCCCGCGATCGGCAACTTTACCCCTCAACAGCGGACACCGAAGCGTGCCAGCTTAAGGGCGGAGAGATCTTCCAGTAAAGCTGTCCTTTTTCTTGATGCTTTGCCTAGGACATGAGTTGTTGCGATGGAAAAATTATGGGACGCATACCCGATCACATTATCGAACAAGTCAAAGACGCGGCAGATATCGTCGATGTGATCGGCAAGCACGTTCAGCTCAAGCGAGCGGGAAGCGAATTCAAAGGACTCTGCCCGTTTCATGACGAAAAGACGCCGTCTTTCGGGATCAGCCCATCGAAGCGTGCCTACTACTGCTTCGGCTGCGGAAGCGGTGGCTCAGTAATCCGCTTCCTCCAGGACTACCACAATCTTCCATTCCCCGAGGCGATCAAACAACTGGCCACCGAATATGGGATCCAGATTGTCGAAGAAACCTTCGACCCGGAATTCGAAAAACGCAGAAAACTTCTCGGTCGACTGAAACAGTGCAACAAGGATGCCGCCAACTGGTTTCACCGCCTTCTGATGAGAAATTCATGCGCGGAGACGGCACGGACCTACCTCAAGGCGCGGGGAATTACCGCCGAAGTCGCAAAACGCTGGGGCCTGGGATTCGCTCCAGCCGGCCAGGCCATCGTCACATGGGCCGAGGAAAACGGATATTCGATTGATGTTATGGCGCAGGCTGGCCTGGTTGGCTACCGTGATGAAAACAATCCCCGAAGAGGTGCCTATCCTCGCTTTCGCGATCGCCTCATGTTTCCAATCTGCAACGAAAATGGTGAACCGGTTGCTTTCTCGGGAAGACTTCTCGATTCAGAAGCAAAGGCCGCTAAATACCTCAACAGTCCGGAAACCCCCATCTTCGATAAGGGGAAACTTTTTTTCGGAATGCACCTTACCAAACGCCCGATCCTAAAGGCAAAAACCGCCATCCTCTGTGAAGGCCAGATCGACCTCATCGCCTGTTACGAGGCAGGGATTCAAAACGTCGTCGCGGCTCTTGGCACCGGTTTCACTGAGATGCACGGAAAAATCCTTAAGCGCCACGTGGACGAAGTCATATTACTCAATGACGCCGACGCTGCAGGCTATAAATCCTCGCTTCGCACCTTCACCGCGCTGGCGCACGCCGGCATTCTTGTCCGCGCAGGCGAGATGCCTGCAGGGGAGGACCCCGACTCGTTCCTTAAAAAAGAAGGTCCCGAGGCCCTGCAGCACCTGATCGATGAGGCGAAAGAGTTTCATGACTTTCAGATCGACCACCGCTCGGCAGAGATGGACATGTCCACAGTCCGGTCCCGTGTTCAACTTGCCCGCGAAGTTGCGCACACGGCGGCACAATTCTCTGACAAGGCCGCACAGGACGCTCTCATCAGCCACGCCGCCACGCGGCTCCGACTCGCGCCGGATGAATTCCGAAAACTCGTTGCCGAGGCGCTTCGCGGCAGCAGCAGCAAACGCAGAAAGTATGCCGTGCATCCTGACACCCGCGATGATGCAATGGAGGAGAAGGAAGCCGCCACCGAATTCCCCGATCGCGCCGTCGCTCTGCTTTGCCGCCTCGCTCTCACCGATGCTGAAGCCCAGCGCTACCTGCGGGTCAATGCGCACTTAGCCGAGCTCGAAAACTTCCCTGGCGGGCGCCTTCTCCTCCGCATCATCGATGGAGCGCCTCTCCCGGACGATTCAAATGCTGTGAACACATTTCTCGCCACACTGCCAGCATCTGACGAACAGGGACTGCTCCTGCTCCTCGCGAGCAAAGCTCCTCAAGCCCCAGCCGTCGAGTCCGCAGACCAGGCTCTCAGCCGTCTTCGCATCCGATCCATGGAGACCTCAATCGCTGCCGAGAAGGCCTCTCTGGAAACCCCCACAATCTCCGCAGATGAACAGAGAGAAGTCTTTGCAAAGCTCAAACAACTAAACAAAGAAATCCTTGACGCAAAAAATCGTCTCTCCGATAGTCTGAGTTCTTGATTCCCAGGGGACCATTCCGACACCCCGTGGACGGATTTCCTGTTATGGGTTCTCAGACAACGAACGATATTCCCGTCTCTGCACCTCCTCAAGGGGGCTCGGAAAGAGCAGGAGAAACGCGTGGCACAGAGCCAATTTCGGATGTCACACATCCCGAAATCCAAGCGATTCTCAGGAAGTTGATCAAGCGCGCTAAGGGGCAGGAATTTCTCACCCACGACGACATCAACGAGCTTCTTCCTGATGGCTTGGTCGACCCGGAAGTGATCGATTCTCTTCTCGAGCGCCTCCGCGCCATGGAGTTTCGGATTGTCAATTCCTCCGAGAATGAAACTCGGGCACCTGCCACCATCATCGACAAGGAACAAGGGAGCGGCTCGAGCAACCAGAACGAAGAAAGCAAGCTGGAAGGTTTCGACGACCCAGTCCGGATGTATCTCAAGCAGATGGGCCGAATCCCTCTGCTCACGAGAAAAGAGGAAATCGAAATTTCAAAACGGATCGAAAAGGCAGAAAAATCTGTCCTGAAAATCCTCAGCCTGTTTGCTTTCACCTACGATTACCACCTCTCAACCGCGGAGTCCCTGATCGCGGGGTGCGCGCGCTTCGATCAGGTCGTCGTCGATAAAAATCTTCAGAGCAAAGATCGCTACCTCAAGAGCCTGCCCAAACTCCTCTCCCAGATTCGCAGCGCTCGCGACCAAAGCGCCGAGACTATCCACCAACTTGGGAAAGCCAAAGTCTCCGAACGCGAAGCGATAGGAAAAGATGTCGAGAAACAGCGTCTCAAGCTGACCAAACTCTGCCAGCGCCTTCACTTCAAATTCCAAATCACCGAGGAGCTCAGCGCGCATTGCACGAAAATTCTTGGCACGATTACCTGCCTCCAGAAAAAATTAGCAAAAAAGCCAGGCTCACGAAGATTCGCTAATGAACTGCGAGCGGTTGAGAAGACCTGTTGGATGAAAGCTGATGCGTTCCGTGTGACCCACCAGGAGCTCAAAGAATGGCAATCCCAAGCACTCAAGGCGAAAACCGAAATGATCGAAGCCAACCTTCGGCTCGTGATTTCCATCGCAAAGAAATACACCAATCGCGGGCTGTCATTTCTCGACCTGATCCAGGAAGGGAATATGGGACTGATGAAAGCAGTCGAGAAATTCGAGTACAAACGCGGCTACAAATTTTCCACCTACGCTACCTGGTGGATACGCCAGGCAATCACCCGGTCGGTTGCTGACCAGGCGCGGACGATCAGGATTCCCGTGCACATGATCGAAACCATCAACAAGCTCATGCGGGTGCAGAAGCAGCTTGTTCAGGAATTCGGCCGAGAGCCGACCCACGAAGAGATCGCCGAAGAAATTCATCTTCCTGTCGAGCGCGTCAGCGCTGTTCTCAGGATGGCACAACAACCGATCTCCCTGCACGCACCAGTCGGCGATGGGAAAGACAGTTGCTTCGGCGACTTCATCCAGGACAAGGAGGCCGAAGATCCTTTTGAACACACTGGCATGGCCATGCTCAGGGACAAAATTAAGGATCTCCTTGATACCCTCTCAGAGCGTGAGCGGGCAGTCCTCGAACAGCGCTTCGGGCTTCGCGATGGATGCAGTCGCACCCTGGAAGAGGTGGGCACCGAGTTCGAAGTTACCCGCGAACGTATCCGCCAGATCGAGGCGAAGGCCCTTCGGAAAATGCGCCACCCCACCCGCATCCGACAGCTGGAAGGCTTTCTTGAGGTGGAGACCTGAAGCTTCGCGGATTTTTCCCGCCATCACTGGTCAAGTGGCGAGAACGTAACGGCCATGGATTATTCTCAAATTCTCAGAACCAGCACCGCACGTTGTTGGGCACGGCTTGCACTGAGATCGACCTGATAGGTAATTCCGAATTCCGTCGCTTCACCTCCCTCGGCACAGAGTACCTGCTCGACAAGTTGAGCACCGTCATCTTCCCGGAAGCGAAAAAGCGCAGTCACCCGTGCTGCGGAAGAAAAATCCGGCGGTCCGAAAGCTTCGACAAAATCCCCTGTTTGCTGGCTTAGCTCTTCGTCCGGAGGGCAGCCTCCCTGGCCAAGAATCTCTCGCAGCTCGTCATAGCGCCCCTGGGCCAGAGCCCGTGTCGCCTGAAATGCCGCATTCCTGACACGCACACGAAAGACTTTCTCATCTGCCGTCAGATCGTAAGGCCGTGCTGCGGCAAGATCCTCCCTACCATTCCTCTTACCGCTCGCCGCTGCCTCCGGGTGCCCGATCATCTCCCACTCATCGAGCAAGCTCGAATCGGTCCCCCGAACCTGGGACTCAAGGAATATTTCAACTTCGTGAAGCTCCTCCGTCTTCCGCGCATCAGGAACGGTATGACTGAGAACTTTGTAGACGCGACTGAGGTGACGCAGGAGCACACCCTCGACGCGCTGTAATCCGTAACGACGAACGTAGTCGTGAAAATCCAGCAACGACTCCACCATCTCCCGGGCTATCGATTTCGGACGGATATTGTCATCACCAACCCACGGGTGCTTTGCAGCGAAGTCGTTGAAGGTATCGTAAACAAATTCACGCAAGGGTTTTGGATGTTCCACCTCTTCAAGTCGCAGCATCCGTTCTTCATAGGGGACCCCCTCGTTCTTCAGTCGTGCCAGCAGATCGCCCTTTGCCTGGTCCTCTTGTTTTCGAAGAATCGTTGCGGGGTCTTCGAGAATCGATTCAACCAGTGTCACTACATCGAGAGGATAGCTTTCCGATTCGCGGTCAAGAAGGTCGAGCGTATTCACCAGCCACAGACTCAAGGTCTGGTGCATCGAGAAATCGTCCTGCAACTCGACATTGATCCGCAGTTTCTCCGCATGATCCGAGGGCAGGATCTCAACAATCCTGTGATCGACGAGCGAGCGAAAGAGCTGCCACGCTCGCCGGGTATGCCGCTGCTTGCTCACGGCCGACTCATGGGAATCACGAATCAGATGGCGCATCACTGCGCAGCCATCCTCCCCCTTTCTCCCGAGTACCTGCAGCAGCATTCCATGCCCGACTGAAAAGCTCGAGACGAGGGCCTCAGGAGGGGATTCGATCAGTTTCTGAAAGGTCTTCTCGTCCCACGGGACCATCCCTTTCGGCGCCTTTTTCCTGACGATCTTCCGCTTCTTCGTGGGATCCGCTGCCACCCGACGATCCATCTTCAAGTTCTCGATCACGTGCGGAGGAGGCAAGGCAGCCACCAGACCACGGTCATCGAACCCCTTCCTTCCGGCGCGACCCGCGACCTGGTGAAAGTCACGCGCCGTGAGTATTTTTGTCGCCCTTCCATCGTATTTGCAAAGCTGCGTGAAAAGAACTGTCCTGATCGGGACATTAATCCCCACCCCTAAGGTGTCTGTGCCGCAGATCACCTTGAGAAACCCACGCTGCGCTAGAACCTCGACGAGCAATCGGTAACGCGGCAGGAGTCCCGCATGATGGAGCCCGACCCCGTGCGAAAGAAGACGCTTGATCTCTTTTCCGTAAGGCGACCGAAAGGACTGGTTCTCGAATAATTTCTGGATCTCCCGCTTCTCATCCTTCGACAAAAAATTCAAACTCAGGAATTTTTTTGAGCTCTCTGCCGCCGATCGCTGTGAGAAATGCACGACATAGACCGGGGCCTGGCCCGACCCTGCCAGTTCCTCAACCGCATGTTCCAGCCCCTCTTCAATCCAGCGAAACTCTAGAGGCACCGGCCTTTCCACACTGTGCACGAGCACGGCAGGAACCCCTGTTAGATTTTCTAAAACTTTGGAAAAAAATTCTGTCTCTCCAAGCGTGGCAGACATGAGAAGAAACCGCGACCGAGAGAGCGTGAGTAAGGGAACCTGCCAGGCACCGCCGCGATCACGGTCACTGTAATAGTGAAACTCGTCCATGATGACGTCATCTACCTCAGCCTGTGCGCCGTGCACGAGGGCGATATTCGCCAGAATCTCGGCAGTCGCGCAGACGATTGGAGCACTGGGATTTACCGTGGCATCACCTGTCACCAAGCCGACCTGATCGGCCCCGAAATCGCGACAGAGGGCAAGAAACTTTTCGTTTACCAAGGCCTTGATCGGACTCGTGTAATAGCTCCGACGCCGCTCGCACAGTGCCTTAAAATGCATTGCCGTGGCCACCAGCGACTTTCCCGATCCGGTAGGCGTGTTCAGAATAATATTCTTGCCATCAAAGATTTCAAGAATCGCTTCTTCCTGCGCTGGGTAGAGCGAAATTCCGCTCGACTCAAGAAATGCGAGGAAGAAATCAAGAACAGCATCCCGCCCGGCAGGAAGCCTCTTTCGACCATCCGGGCAGAGTGGCGGGCGACGGAGCGGCTCTAGGGAGGAAGGGATAGCGGCTTCAGCTTCGGGAGGTGCTTCAGGCATCAGAGCCGTAAGCCTAGAGCCGATCCTACTAGGAAGCCGACAAAAAATGACGCGCATTCTGGCAAGGCCTATGGTGTTTTTCAGGGTGCTGCCACCAAGCTTGAAATCAGGTCACTGAAATTTTCCAGCGACTCCCAGCAACCCGTGGGGTTCCATTCTTCAGCTGCTTTATTCTTGCTATGCAATTTCGCTTCCTCACGCTCTTATCAGTCGTCACTCTGACAGGGCATTCTGTGGCAACCTACGCAGCGTCGCACGATCCGGAACACCTTCGCTTCTTTGAGTCGAAGATCCGGCCGGTCCTCGTCGACAACTGCTACGAGTGCCACTCGATTGATTCCGGCAAGTCCAAGGGCGGGCTCCTTCTCGACTCCCTTCCAGGTCTCCTCGAAGGCGGGGATTCAGGACCCGCTCTCATTCCCAACCACCCAGACGAAAGCCTCCTTATCACTGCACTTTCTTATCACGACGAGGACTACCAGATGCCTCCTGAGGAGCAACTTCCAGAGAATATCGTGGAGGATTTCCGACGGTGGGTGGCTCTCGGCGCACCCGACCCACGCGGTGGGAAAACCGATGCCGAGAAGGCAGAAAACAGACTGCTCGATCCCGCGAATGCCCGCGAGCACTGGGCCTACAACCCTCTGAGACGTCAGAAGGTTCCCAACGGAGAAGGGGCAGAGATCGACCGCTTCGTCACCACTCGCCTCGTGGAGAATGGGCTTGCACCCTCGTCGCCCGCAGACCCTTACACCCTGCTGCGTCGTCTTCACTTCGATATTCTCGGCCTACCCCCAACCCCGGAAGAAATTCAGGTATTCATCAAACGCTACGCATCGAACCCCGAGGCTACTGTCACTGCCGTCGTCGACGCTTTGCTCGCCCGCCCACAATTCGGTGAACGCTGGGCCCGTCACTGGCTCGACGTTGCCCGCTACGCCGAGAGTAACGGGAAGGAAACCAACGTCCCCTACCCGTATGCGTGGCGCTACCGCGACTACGTCATCCGGGCATTCAACGAAGACAAACCCTACCATCGCTTCCTCACCGAGCAGATTGCCGGAGATCTGCTGCCCTATGAAAATTCTGCCCAACAGGCCGAGCAAATGATCGCTACCGGATTTCTCGCTCTCGGGACGAAGTCTCTCAACGAGCGCAATGCCAGGCAATTCCATCTCGATCTTGTCGATGAACAGATCGATACGCTCACGCGGGCAGTACTCGGAACCACCGTGGCCTGCGCCCGCTGCCACGACCATAAATTCGACCCTGTCCCCACCAAAGATTACTACGCCCTGGCAGGCATTTTCCTCAGCAGTGAGACTTACTTTGGCATCTCAAGTGGACCGGGCAGGCGCCAGAGCAGTCAGCTTCTCCGTCTCCCCGACGTCGAGGGCCAGATCATCACCGACCCGGATCTTTCCACCGAACAGATCGCCAGCCTGCGCGACGAAATGGATGAACTGGAGGCGACGCGCAGAGAACTCCGAATTGCTACCTTCAAGGCACGCCAGAATGGACAGGCATTCCAACCTGACATCCGAACCGCAATTCGTATACAGACACGCTTCGGACAGATCGAAGCACAGCTCGCATCAGTCGACACTTCAGGACGTGCCTATCCGCTCGCCATGGGAATCTGGGAAGGCTCACGGATCGAGGACACCGAAGTCCTTCGTCGCGGTGAACTTGATCAACCCGGCGAGAGAGTCGCGCGGGGCTTCCCGAGATTCGTCCAACTCAGAGAGCCCCTTCAAATCACCGGTAACCAGAGTGGCCGCCTGGAACTTGCTCAATGGATTACGGCACTCGACAACCCACTGACGGCACGGGTCTTCGTCAACCGCATCTGGCAACACCTCTTTGGTCAGGGGATTGTCCCGTCGGCTGACAATTTTGGCGTCAACGGCGAGAAACCAAGCCACCCAGAACTCCTCGATCACCTTGCCATTCGCTTCATCGAGGACGGGTGGTCAACCAAGGCGCTTATTCGACAGATTGTTCTCTCAGACACCTACCGGCAGGCTTCTACCTTCGACGAAGAAAGCTTTCTCAAGGATCCAGAAAATGCGCTGCTCTGGCGCATGAGCAAACGCCGACTCGACGCAGAGGCCATTCGTGATGCCATGCTCGCCACCAGCGGAAGACTGGTCACCGAGCCTCTCATGGGATCTCCTGTCACCACCCTGCGAAACGTCAATCACAGGATTCTCCTCGCCCGGGGACAGATTGATGCTCTCGCGGAAAACGACAACCGATCGGTCTATCTTCCTATCATTCGGGATAACATTCCCGATGCCCTCGACGTCTTTGACTTTGCCGAGGCCAGTCTCGTCACTGGATCGAGAGATGTCACCACCGTCCCCGGACAGGCGCTCTACCTCCTGAATCATGCCTTTGTGCAGGACTGCGCGGCCGACCTCGGCTATCGACTCCTCGAGGAGGCCTCAGATCGCTCCCAACGCCTCCTCCTTGGGCACCTTCTCTGTTACGGCCGACCGCCGACCGAAAAGGAAACCGACCGAGCCCTCGAGTTTTACCAGACCTTCCTCGAAAAAGCCGAAGAAGCTGACTACCCGGATCCGCAACTCCTCGGCTTCCACAGCTTCTGCCAGGCTCTTCTCGCCAGTGCCGAATTCCGCTACCTCGACTAAATATACCACCCATTTCTGCCTCCGCCCGGGCTGCCGTCTCACGCTCGCTGTCACTCTTATGAAACTGGATTGGCGAATCCTGCCATAAATCGTTGAGTTTCATCGATGTCTTTCCCCGGGCGCGCCCGGGAGGGGGGCTGCTAGGCATGCTCGTCGTTTTACTACCCTCAGGCGGCGGATTCGTTTTCTTTCTTGCGCACCTGCGCATGGCACCCATCCTTGAGGAGATGGGTCTCTCTCCTCCCGCCATATCGGTCTCGGTTATCGCTTGCGATGAAGAAGCCAACATTTCCCGATGCCTCGCGAGCACCCGGGAACTCGCCGCCGCCCACGAACTCGAAATCATCCTCGTCGACTCCGGTTCGAAAGATCGCACTGTCGAAATCTCGGAGTCGTTCGGAGCCAAGGTGTCCCATAACGACTGGCCGGGCCACCGGGACCAGAAAAACGTCGCCCTCGACCGCTGCTCCCACGACTGGGTTCTCGCCCTCGATTGCGATGAAGAACTCACGCCTGACCTCACGGCATCGATCCTGGAATTTTTCCAGAAAGGTCGCCACGATCAGTATGAAGGTGCATCAATGAACCGCCGGGTCTGGTTCCTCGGAAGATGGATCACGCACGGCGACTGGTATCCTGATCGGAAAGTCCGGCTTTTCCGAAAATCCTGTGCCCGCTGGACCGGCTCCCACGAACACGACAAGATCGAACTCGATGGAGCCTGTCTGCAACTGCACGGCGACTTGAACCACTTTTCATTTCCTGATACCCGGCGCTACATCGAGAAAATCAATCACTATGCCGACGCCTACCTGAAACGTGAGCTTGAAGCCGGAAACGCATGGTGTCTCGGGCAGAATCTCCTCCGGCCGATCTGGAGGTTCTTGCGTGCCTACTTTCTGCGACGTGGATTTCTCGATGGCTTTCCCGGCCTCTGGATCGCTACTGCCACTGCCTTCCAGACATTCGTCAGACATAGCCGCACCTACGAAGAGGCCCAGCCGTCCCAGCCTCCAAAACAACCATGAGGATCGCTGCAGTTTACGATCGCTTCGTCCGTGGCGGGGGGCTTGAGAACTACCTCTCTGACCTCGTCTCGCAGTTCCTCCTGGACGGGCATGAAGTAGATGTCATCACCTCCCGCACCGACCCTGAAACCGCCGCCTCAGGCGCTCGCATCAAGAAGCTCCGCCGCAGCGGCCTGACTGCAAGATCAAGGCTGCGAAGCTTTGACAGCAGTGCTGCCGAAGCCGTCCGGGAGCTCCAGCCCGACGTCAGTATCGGCTTCGGTCGAACCACCACCCACGACGTCCACCGTGCCGGCGGCGGGTGTCATAAAATGTATTCTGACCACGTGCTGCCACTGACCAGAAGATTCCGTGCGAAGAACCGCGCCGAACTGGCACTCGAACGTGCTCTCTACACCTCGGGAAGAACCCGTCACTTCGTCTGCAACTCGCAGATGGTGGCTGACCAGATCACTGACACCTACCAGATCGCCCCCGAGCGGATCTCGGTCATCCATACCGCAGTCGACAGCCAGCGCTTCCACCCCGATCCCACGGCTACTGTACGCAAAGAAATTTGCGCGGAGCTTCGGACTGACCCAGAAGTCCCCGTCTTTCTTGTCGTCTCGCTCGGCCATCGACGAAAAGGCCTCGAAACCATTCTTCGGGCATGGCGGAACATCGACGCCCACCTCTGGATCGTCGGCAGCCGTTTCAGCAGCAGCCACCTGAAACAAATTGAACGAAGCGGGATCAACCAGAGGGTCTTCCACCTCGGCCTTACTCAGAATACGGCACCTTTTTACCAAGCAGCGGACTTCTTCCTCCACCCGACCAGATACGACGCCTGCGCGAACACCGTGCTCCAGTCGATGGCCTCGGGGCTGCCCGGTCTCATTTCGATCAGGGACGGCGCCCATGAGTTCGTTACCCCGAGCGAGACCGGGCTCCTCATCACCCAGCCTGAGAATCCAGAGGAGCTCGTCGCGGTCGTCGAGAGTGCACTCTCGCTCAATGCGCAGGAAAAAACCGCCATGGGTGAAGCAGCGCGTCAGCGGGTCCTCCACCTCACGTGGGACTACCACGTCGATTCCTGGATGACCCTCATCCAACGCGTGCTCAAATCCTGACTTTCTTCCTCCTTTTCCTGCCATGGCATCCAATCCTCACCTTGCCTCTACTGAAGCGTTTCTTCCGCTATTTTTCGTGAGACATGGAACGACAAGCAAGGTATCGGTTTTATCTCGAATTCCTCACTATCTTCTCTCCACTCGTTCATGAAAAACAAGATTCTCATCGTGGTCTCGCTTCTGCTGATCAGCCTCCTCTGGATCGCTGCCAGCGGACACCAGAAAAAATCCGACCCCGCACAGGTCGTCTCGATAACCAGAGCAGCTCTCAAAGATGCCGGCTTCGAGAAGATCAAAGTTACCGACGATGGATCCGGCGTCCTGGTTCTGAGAGGATCCGTCAATTCAGAGAATGACGCCGTGGAAATCGAAAAAATCGCCCTTCAGCAAGAGAGAGTGCGGCAGGTCGATCGCAGTAACCTGACCTGGGAAGATATTCGCCCGGCTCCCTACCTTGGCCTCATCCTCTTTGCAGACACCCTGGTTGTCACTGGTGAGGTGAACAACCACACGGTGAAAGCAAAGATCCTTAAGGACTTTCAGGAAACCTTCGGCCCATCGCAGAAAATCGAAGATCGCATTGAAGTTTCCCGCGCCATTGACAACCCGCCGACTTTTTATGCACCCGCCGAAGGCGCCAGATCCCTTGACTTTTTCCAACCGGAAGGCGCCGTCGCTGCTATTCGCAATGACGGAAACTGGTCCGGGGGAGGGAGTGAGCTCAGCGATGAGGCGCTTGTCGCTTCTCTCGCCAATGCGGTGAACAACGACCACGCGGCCACCGACCTCGTCTCACTTCTTCGATCCCGCGAAAACACCCAACGACTCGGCCAGGAACTTGCCAACACCAACACCTCTCTCGCTGCAGTGAAAGTGGCGAAAGAAGAATCGGATCGGATCCGATCAGAGGCCGAGGTGAGCGCTGCAAAAGCCATCACGGATGCGCAAGAAGCTGTCAGAACACGGGACAAAGCCCTCGCCGAAGCCCGGCTTGCTCAGCAAAAGAAAGCCGAAGCTATCCAAGCGGCCACAGAGGCAAAATCCACTGCTGAAAAGGCTCTGGCAGCGGAAGCGGAAGCGAAGGCCCGGGAAAATGCCGCTCAGAAGCAACGCGCAGCAGCCTATACAGCCAGAGAGACTGCCAAAAAAGCACTCGCTGCCACCGAAGCAAAAAACAGACAGCTCAGCGATGTCGCCCGCAAGCTTCAAGCCACCCGGAACAATCTTGGCAAGGCACTCGCAGCCAAAGCCCTCGCAGAGAAAGAGGCAGCCAGGATTCCTGCAATGCTTGAGGCTCAGGCCACTGCCGAGGCCGCCGCCACTGCGGCGCGGAAAAAAGCCGTGACCGCCATGGAGAAAGCCATCCAACTCGAAGCAGACCTCAACACGGCCAACAGCGAACTCGAAGCCATCCCCAAGCTAGAAAAAGATAACAGCGAACTCACGAAGAAGCTCACAACTTCCAGCGATGAACTCAACAAAGCAACAGCCGAGGCGGAGCGCTCAGCAAAAATGGCAAGAACCAGCAGCCTCGCACAGGCCGAAAAAACTAAGCAACTTGCGATGCTTGAGACAAAGCTTGCTGCAGCCGAGCAAGCCAAGGTGGAAAGCATCAAAGAGGGAGCAGCCCTGCTCCGCCAGATAAAAGAGCTTGAGGTGGCCAACACCAGGAACTCGGAGGAGACTAGGATTGCAAAAGAAAATATGGCGAAGGCGCTGCGTGCCGCCACCGCCACCAGCGTGGAGGCGAGCCGGAGAATGGAGGAGGCGCTCAAAGAACGCGCGGTAGCAGTAGGCGAGCGTGACATCGCTCAGAGGGCAGCCACCGAAGCTCGCAGGGTCGCGGCAAAGGCGAAGACTGTGGCGGATGCTGCGCTCGCTGCCCGGAATAAACTTGAGAGTGACCTCCAGGTCGCTTTGGCAAAACAACTGCAGAGCGCCCGATCCACCGAGCAGGCAGCGGCACTCCTCGAAAAACAGAAAGCGGCAGCTGCCGAAGCCGGAGCCGCCCGCCAGCTTGCTCAGGCCGCCCTCGCCGAGGCGCAGGCCAAACTCACAGCGCAAGCCAAACTTGGAGCCGAGTTGAAGGCGCTCCAGAACAAAGAGCAAGCTCTCGCCGAGGAGGTACGCAAAGCCACGGACCTGATCACTGCGGAAAGAAAAGCCAGGAACGAGGCAGTCGATGCCACACGCAAGGCAGAACAGGCACTGGCCACAGCACTTACAGCCCGGGAAAAATCTGACAAGGAAATCGCAGAACAGATCACCCAACGCGATGGGCAGATCACAGCTCTCAACGCCCAGATCGAAGGGTTCAAGCAACAACTCGCCAAACGCCCCGACCCAAACATCCAGAAGAAAACAAGCGCCGCTCTCACCCAGTTAAAAAAAGATCAGGAGCTCACTCTGGCACAACTCCACAGAGCCGAGGCTGGGCGTGACAAAGCCGTCGCAGAGAACAAAAAACTCAGTCTGGCCCTCGAAAACAACATCATTGATGCCGCTGCCCTTGATCAAGTCGTCCAACAACTGCAGGCGAGTAAAGACGCGTTCACCCAACTTGAGTCGAAAAACCAGAACTCTGAGCAAGCCCTGCAAAAGGCTCTGGCAGATCTTGGCACAGCCAAAAAGGGCAACAACGACTTAAACACTCGCAACAAGGAACTGGCAGAGAATCTCAAGCGTCTTGGTGAGGCGCTCAAAAACAAAGACGGAGAACTCGCCGACCTCAAACACCAGCAACAGACCCTCACAGAGCAGTTGGCCAAAGCCGTGAACGATGCTGCAACCCTCAAACAACGTTCCGAAAAAAAAGAAAAAGTGACTGCCGAATCGGCAGCCAGACTTGCGGAGTTGCAGAAACAACTCGATGCCAGCAAGACAAAAGGGAATCAATCCGATGCGCGGAACAAGGAGCTGGAAAACCTTATTGCCCAACTCAAGGAGAAGCAGAAGGCATCCGCCGAAGCCGCTTCGAAGCTGCAGGCCACCCTCGAGGCGAACGCGGCACTTGGAAAGGAGCTCGCAAACTTGAAGAACCAGCTCACCGGATCCGCGGGAAAAATCAGCGGCTTGGAACAGGCACTCGACACCTCAAAAGGCCAGCTCTCCAAACTCGAACAAGCGACTGCGGCAGCAGCAGCCAAGCAGGCTGAGCTAGAAAAACAACTCGATGCCAGCACGGCCAGAGGAAATCAATCCGATGCGCGGAACAAGGAACTGGAAAACCTTATCGCCCAACTTAAGGAGAAACAGAAGGTATCCGCCGAAGCCGCTTCGAGACTGCAGGCTACCCTCGAGGCGAACGCGGCACTTGGAAAGGAGCTCGCAAACTTGAAGAACCAGCTCACCGGATCCGCGGGAAAAATCAGCGGCCTGGAACAGGCACTCAACACCTCAAAAGGCCAGCTCTCCAAGCTCGAACAGAACGCTCAAAAAGCATCTGGCCGGATCACCAACCTGGAACAGGCAGCCGAAAAATCAGCAGCTGACGCCTTCCGTGAGGCTGAAATGCGACTCCGCGCTGACGAGAAGAAAAAGAACATCGAGAACGCGCTCGCGGGAACCAGAGCCGAACTGGCAAAAGCCCAGAAAACTGCTGAAGAAGTCCAGAGGCTCACCCAGGAGACGAAGAAGTTGATGGCTGATATCGACTCGAAAAACACGCAGGTGGTTGAGGCCATGAGCCTCAAAGAAAAGGCTGAGAACGAGGCGAAGACCACTCTGGCCCGACTCAACGAAACCCAAGGCAGCCTCGACATGCTCAAGGGAACAAATGCAGAACTGACTGCTTCGAAAGACTCGCTCGAAAAATCTCTGGCTAAGCAGATGGTTGACCTCCGCAACTTGAGGGCGCAGATGGAAGCACTCAAAAATGACAAAAATCAGATCCAGGGGCGCGCCGAGGAGCTCAAAAAACGCTTTGTTCAGATCGACCCGATCCGCTACTCTCTGAACAGCGCAAACGTGACAGCACAGCAGGAACGCGTCCTCGCTCAAATAACAGAAATCCTTGATGCCTTTCCGAATGCACGCTTCGAAATCATCGGGCACACGTGCGACGTCGGCGAGCGTGAGGGGAACCTGAACCTCAGCAAGCAACGCGCCGAGAATCTGGTGAAATTTCTCATCAAAAAAGGTGTCACCGAAGACAAATTAAAATCCCGAGGAGTGGCAGACGACCAGCCGCTGGCGCCCAATGACAGCACCGAGAACCGCCGCAAGAACCGCCGAGTGGAAATCACTTTCCAAGATTCCTGAGACTCTTCAGGGTTCAGGAACCTCCCGAAAGATAAAAGCCAAATCTCTCGGATGATCCAAACTTCGTGGCTTTGCGAGGCACCCGACCACAGTTCCTCAGGGCTCCAAAACCACCCTGTCCGGCCAGGCGCCAGGCATATGGATCTTACTCGATCCAGAGCAGAAGGCGCTCGGAGAAGGCGATATCCTTCACGTCACTGCTCAGGGAGTTGATCTTCGCAACGATGCCATCCTGATTGTTGCCCCAGGCGATCCACTTGCCGTTTTTCTTCTGGGCCGCACTGATTCCGTTGCGATCACTGTTGGAAACTCGAATTGCCTGCATGCCGGTGCGGGCTTCCTGCGGGACCGCAAGAGCCTCAGGGTCCTTTTTCTCGGAACTCCATGCGTAGACCTGTCCGTCCTTGGTCAGCGCGAGCGCGTGACCAGAGTTCGGCGAGGCTTCCACAGCTACGATATTCCGGTTCTGCGCTGCGCTCAGCTCCATGCGCGGTGGCTTCCCGAACCAGATCAATTGCCCATTCGAACGCAGACACCAACACGTTTTGTACCCAAAGCTAAGGGAAATAATATCAGTGGGGCCTACAGGGGGAAGACGCATCCCCCACCTCCATGACCACGTGCGATCTCCCACATCACTACCAACACGTCCATCCTCGTCAAGGAAGGCATAGTATTCAAGCCCGGCAGCTCCGTCCACGAGCATGCCCTGCTCCATGCCTGGAGGAAAGCGCATACTGCTTTCTTTATTCAATCTACCGTCCCGCCAGATAATTACCGGCCGACCATGGCCCGCGGTAATTGAGAAGTCAGCGATCCCGTCCTGGTGTCTGCTCTGGTTATTGTCATTGGTGACGATCGCGCCGCGACTTCGGAAAGCATACCAGTAACCGTCTTTTTTTACGTAGGCTCTGACGAAATCATTCCCTCGATTGAGGTCACCCAGGTCGATGAGCTTGGCTTCGCGACCGATCCCCCACGCGTTAAGCCGGCCTTTTGGGAGGGCGCGAAGATCCGGCGGCTTGCGCTCGATACCCGCCCCGGGCTTCATCGCACAGGCAGCAGTCAAGGCGTCAGTCCACGGCCGCACATCGACCTTGCGGAACATGACACTCCCGTCCGGTGAAAACTCGCAGCGCAGCGCGAAGGTGCCCTCTCGCAAAAACCTTCCCTCGACCCCCGACGGGGGCTTGAAGTTTTCGGGCTCGATATGCCGGAGCACTTCCTTGCCATCGATTTTGATCACAATCTCCATCCCGCGGACCGAAACCTCGAGCTGGAACCACTGATTCTCCTTCACTGGACTCTTCTCGAGCGTTTTCACCTCAGCGAGACTCCCGGTCTTCGCGCTGTCGCCACCGACAGCATTGTTGATTTTGACTTCGTAGCCTCGCTTCGGAAATCCACTCCCTTCCTTGAGAGTATGAAAAAAGAGTCCTCCGCTACCTCCGCGGGTCGTTTTCACCTCCGCACGGAAATCAAAATCTCGGAACTGCACCGCTCCAGCCACAGGCCCGGAATAATAGAGATACCCCGGATTACCCGAGACTTTGACTGCGTTCTCAACGCCATCGATTGAGAACGACCTCTGATCCCCAGCCACCGTCCAGCCATCGAGATTGCGCCCTTCAAGAATACGCGTCCATGCTCCGGGAATTGAAACGGCGTCGGCCGGGTCTGCCTCGCGGCCACTGGAGGAATTGCTCTCAGGGGCTGCCGCGTTTGCTACGGAAGCCGGCGCCGAGCTCCCTTTGGAAGCGAGCTCTGTCTGGAATTCTCTCACCTTGCTCGCCTGCTCGATCTTCCGTGACCGGGTTAATTCCCTTTCGAGGATCTGGAGTGATTGACGAAGCGCAGCTGCTAACTCCTTGTCAATTTTCCCGGTCTCGCTGCTCCAGACTTTCCGGAGTGCCGCCAGGCCCGGTGCGATATCCCCCGTCAGAGCCGGGAGACGGAGAGGCTCCCACACCGCGGCAGCCAGCTCCTCGGGCGTGCCCGGCTTGTCCCCGAGATCCTTCTGGAACGTAGCGATGCGGTTTTTCTCATCCCGAAAGGCAGTGACAAGCGTCAAGTCCCCGGCATTGACGGCTCGTGTCAGCCGGCTTTCCAAAGCACCACCGTATTTGCCTGCCAGATCCGCAACCTTCTTTCTCCGAGCCCCCAGATACGCTCCGAAGCGCTCTTTGACGCCAGGAACCGTCATGACATCGACTAAGAAAGCCAGGGCAGGTTCAGGCTCGGGTTCAGTCTCGGGTTCAGTCTCGGGTTCAGTCTCGGGTTCAGGCTCGGGTTCAGGTTCAGGTTCAGGCTTGGGCGCAGATTCAGGATCGGGCGCTGGAACAACAGGAGTGGGCTCGCTTGGCTCACTTGGCGAGGACTCCGCACGCGAAGTTTTCTCCGCCCCGGCATCGGCGGCTACTTTCCCTTCACTGGTGACCAGAGTGCCCCCTGCCGGCACCTCGAGAACACAACGGAACCCTTTATCCCCAATCTGCGACTGCAATTTGATAAGCGATCTGGCTGAAAGAGTGAATTTCTTTTTTATATGCGACGCCCAGCTCCCTCCACGAGCTACCCGAATCTGCGAATCATCACTGAATGCGTCCTGACAGTATTCCCAGACGTTGCCGCCGAGATCATAGAGCCCGTGCTCATTTTCAGCGAAACTGCCTACCGGCGCCAAGACTGGAAACCCGTCGGAAAACCCCTCAATCCACTTGCGTTCCTCCTCGAAACTTTTCATCTCCTCGCCCGCATAGTTACCCACACCCGCTGGAGGTGGCCACTCTTCTCCCCACGGGAAGATGCTTACTGCATGTTGCTTTTCCGACGGAGAGGCTTCTGGATCTTCGTCTTTGCCGATACCCACAGCACAGCTCCATTCATGATCGCTGGGGAGGCGGTAGACGGCACCCTCGGGGATTGCTTCGGACTTTCGCTCCTTCTCGGTCAACCACGCACAGTAGGCCACTGCATTCTCCCAGCTGATCTGCGTAACAGGCACCTTTGCAGGCTGACCCCAGTGCTGTGCTCGCCACTCGGTCCGGGTCTCTTTAACAAATCCAAGGTAATCCTGCCTCCGCGTCTGCCAGATCGAAAAAAGCACCGTTTTCCCACTGGCTGCCGAGTCGGTCGGGCCACCTGTGATTGCCACTGGAACGAAGCGCATCCCAAAACAATTGACGTAGGGGGTATCCGCATCAAACTCAGCCACTGCGGTCCCTGAAGCAGCACGCACTCCGGTCCCCTCTGATCCTTCAATTTGCCCTGCGCTCTCAGGTTTTCCCGCACCGGAACCTTGCTGCCCGCTTTTCTGGCCTTCGCCCTCGTCTCCTTGACCTTCGTCTCCGCCTCCTGCAAGAAAGATTCCAGCCGCTGCCACCGCCGCGAGCACGCCAACACTGAGGCAGGTCCAGAGCACGCCTTTGCGTTTTTTTCCCCCATCGCCCACCACCGCCTGCGGTCCCCCACCAGCAGCCGGCACCACACCCTTACCATGGTTTTGAGATCGAGTCGGAGCCGCCTTCATGGGCACCGCGAGACGCGGAGTCTGCTGCACTTGATTGACCGCTGTATGCAGCTCGGCGGCACTCTGGTAACGCGATGACGGCTCAACGTCCATCGCCTTAAAAATCACCTTATCGAAGCGCGGATCGAGTTCCGGAACTTTCTCGCTCGGCGGCTTGATGGCCCCACGCGGAACCTCCCCGGTGACCATTTCATAAAACATCACGCCGAGGCTGTAAATGTCTGCTCTGCCGTCTACCTCTACTCCCTCGATCAACTGCTCAGGCGCCACGTAATGGGGTGTCCCCATCACTGTCCCTACGGCGGTCAGATTCTTTTCCTCAGAACTCTGGGAAACTCCCTCACCTTCATCCACAAGCTTGGCCAATCCGAAATCCCCGACCTTGAGCACTCCTTCAGAATTCAGGTAAATATTCGCCGGCTTGATATCCCGGTGCACGAACCCCTTCTGGTGCGCATACTGCAGGGCCTCGCAGATTTGGGTGACGGTGTTCACCGACGCTTGAACGTCGAGCTTTTTCTTACGAATGAGCTGGGAGAAGTCCGACCCCTCGACGAACTCCATGACAAAGAAGTAATGACCTTGGGCGGTCTGGCCGAAGTCGAAAATCTGAACGATGTGCGGGTGATTGAGCTGCGCCATCGCCTTTGCTTCGAGCTTGAATCGCGCCTCGAACTCGGCATTGGCCCCGACTTCGGCAGGCAGGAGCTTGATCGCGACCTCACGGTCCAGGCTCGTCTGGACTCCCCTGTAAACCGCTCCCATTCCGCCACAGCCAAGCACAGCAGTGATCTTGTAATCTCCCAGCATTGCCGAGACCTCCTCCAGCGATGGCGGGGTCCACTCAAGAGGAGGTGCCTGCGCCGAACTCTCAGCGGCAGGAGCCTCAGCGGTGGGACTCTCAGCGGTGGGACTCTCAGCGGTGGGACTCTCAGCGGGACTCTCGGGGGACTCTCGGGGGACTCTCGGCGGGACTCTCGGCGGGACTCTCGGCGGGGACTCTCGGCGGGACTCTCGGCGGGACTCTCGGCGGGGGCCTCAGCGGCGGGACTCCCAGCATTCTCGTCAGCAGTCGACGATGTCTCGTCTGATGGCGGATCAGAATCAGGTTCTCTGGGTTCTTCAGTCATCGCTGGAATGAACGGATTGTTTTTCTCAGATTCAAAGCTTTATGGGTAAGCTCTCTCAGGAACGAGGTCGAGGCCAAATATCGCGTTCCTTCCTCTCTGAACAAACCTCTCCATGTCAGCTTGTCACCACCCCACTGGGTGCTAAACTCCCGATCCCGTCACCCGGGCACTCCAACCAGGCACCAGAAATCACCATGGCCGAGGCCAACCCATACAAGGACTCTCTCAACCTTCCGCAAACCGACTTTCCGATGCGGGGGAACCTCACCCAGAACGAGCCCACACGCCTCGCGCGTTGGGATGCAGAGGGGCTCTACCAGCAGATCCAGGAGAGAAGAAAAGACGCGCCCTCGTTTATTCTCCATGACGGCCCACCCTTCGCCAATGGCGACGTCCACATGGGAACCGCCCTCAACAAGCTCCTCAAGGACCTTGTCCTCAAGTCGAAGACGATGGCCGGCTTCCGCTGCCCCTACATCCCTGGATGGGACTGCCACGGCCTTCCAATCGAGTTCAAGGTGGTCAAGGAAGCCCGCGACCTCACGCCGGTCGAGATCCGAGAACGTTCGGAGGCTTTTGCCCGGAACTTCATCGACGTCCAACGGGCGTCGTTCAAGCGACTCGGCGTCCTCGGCGACTGGGAGAACCCCTATCTTACGCTGGAACCTACCTACGAAGCCGATGTGCTGCGGTGCTTCGCCACATTCGTCGAGAAGGACCTCGTCTACCAGTCGAAGAAGCCGGTTCTCTGGTCCTTCGGTGCGCGGACCGCACTCGCCGAGGCAGAGGTCGAATACAAAGAAAAAGTCTCTCCCGCCATCTACGTCCGATTCAATCTCACGGCGGATGCCGCCTCGCCCGGGAACGAGCTTGCAGACGCCTCGCTGGTAATCTGGACAACCACCCCGTGGACGCTACCAGCCAATACAGGGATCGCCATGCACCCAGCCTTTGACTATCTCGTCGGCACCTTCAGCCATGAGAGCGGTCGCAGCGAGCGCCTCGTCATAGCAAAAGAACTGCTCGAAAACTTCGCCGAAAACACCGGCTTCACCCTGAATGCCGACAAGCCCACCGCGATCCTGAAAGGCAAGGATTTCCTCGGCCTGAGCGCCCACCACCCTTTCCTCGACCGCTCATCCCGGGTTATCAATGCCCTCTTTGTCACCGCAGAGACCGGCACCGGAGCCGTCCATATCGCTCCGGGTCACGGCCAGGACGACTACGTCGCAGGGATCGAGAACGGCCTTGAGCTTATTTCTCCGGTCGATGACGCCGGTCTCTTCACCGAGGAATGCGGTCTCCCCGAACTCGTCGGCACCCACGTCTTCAAAGCCAATGACAGCATCATCGCGATGCTGCTTGCCGACGCCAAAGGACCACTTCTAGGTCGCAACGACCACCACCACGAATACCCCCACTGCTGGCGGTCAAAGACGCCGATTATTTTTCGCTCGGTCGAGCAGTTCTTTATCCGGATCGATGCCCTGCGCGAGACGGCACTCGAGGAAATCGACAAAACCAGGTGGATCCCAGCCTGGGGGCGCAACCGCATCCACGGCACCGTCGAAGCACGTCCCGACTGGTGTATTTCCCGCCAACGTACCTGGGGCGTCCCGCTTCCGGTTTTCTTTTCCCCAGAAGGTGAAGTCATCCTCGATAAAGACCTGATCTCACGCGTCGCCGACGTGGTCGAAGAACACGGAACCAACCTCTGGTATGCTGACAGCGATGAAGCCTGGGCCACCCGGCTCGACCTGCCCGCGGGCACCCGCCGCTCACGCGACACTCTCGACGTCTGGATCGACTCGGGCTGCTCGCACGTCGCCGTGCTCGACCGCCACCCGGATCTCCACGCCCCTGCCGACCTCTACCTCGAAGCCACCGACCAGCACCGCGGCTGGTTCCAGAGTTCCCTCATGATCTCTACGGCAGTCCGCGGCACCGCGCCCTACAAGACCGTCATCACCCACGGATTTGTCACCCATAACGGCAAAAAAGTCTCGAAGTCCGACGAGGGGAAAGGCGGCAAGAAAGTCAAGCCCATGACCGCTAAGGCCTTCTACGATGCCTACGGTGCCGACCTCGTCCGCCTCTGGGCTGCCTCGGTCGATTACGAGACCGAAGTCCCGTTCTCAGACGAACTTTTTAAAACTCAGACCACTGATGCCTACCGCAGGATCCGCAACACACTGCGCATCCTGCTCGGCAACCTCGACGGCTTCGACCCCACGACCGACAGCGTCACCGCGACCGAACTGACCTTTGTCGACACCTGGATTCTCGAACGCCTTCACACCCTCACCGCCGAGTGCCTGGCCGCATACGAGAACTTCGAGTTCCGCAAGGTCTTCAATGCCCTCAACCAATTCCTGGCCAATGATCTGAGCGCCCTCTACATCGACATCACGAAAGACCGAATGTACTGCGACGCCGCCGACAGCCCACGCCGTCGCGCCACCCAAACCGCCATCCATCAGGTCCTCAGCAACCTCTGCCGTCTCCTCGCTCCGATCACAGCTTTCACTGCAGATGAAGCGTGGGAACACATGGGGAATACCGGTAGCGTCCACCTCGAAGACTTTCCTGCTCCAGATCCGGAGTTCGCTCCGGGCCAGGTTTCCGCACAGATCGAATCCCTCCTCAAAGTCCGCAGCACCATCCAGCAACAGATCGAAGTCGCACGAAAGGCTGACCTCATCGGCTCAAACAACGAAGCCGCTGTCACCCTCCACCTGCAAGATGGAGACCTGCCCGAGGCCCTGCTCGAGAATCAGGAAAGCCTGATGGAATTTTTGATTCTCAGCGATCTCACGATCGTTCGTGGTGCCGCCGAGACCACCGCCGAAGTCACTGCCACCGACCACGAGAAGTGCCCGCGCTGCTGGCGCCAAACCGCCGATGTCGGCCAGTCCCACGCAGAAGTCTGCGGGCGCTGTGCCGAAACCTTCACTGGATAGGAGATGACTCGGGCTTCAGGGTATTTGAGCAGCAGCAGTCGTGGAGAAGTTTGTATTGAGAGTGAGGGATAACTCCCGCCACCCAACTCAGCTTTCTTACCCTTCCAAGCCCTCCTCTATGCTGCTACCGCAGCTCTTTCCTTCTCCTCTTCTCCGTCGTCAAGATCCCCTTCTACCCGGAGGTTTTTGATGATGAATTTCTGCCGTTCCGGCGTGTTTTTCCCCATAAAGTAGGCCAGCATCTCGCGCACCGATTGCTTTTCATCAACCACTACCGGATCGAGACGAATATCCTCTCCAATGAACCCTTTGAACTCATCCGGACTTATTTCTCCCAAGCCCTTGAAACGGGTGATTTCCGGGTTTTTACCGAGTTCGGCGATCGCCTTCAGTCGCTCGTCTTCACTGTAGCAGTAACGCGTCTCCTTCTTATTTCGTACTCGGAAGAGCGGGGTCTGCAGAATGAAGACGTGCCCGCCCTTGACCAGGTCGGGAAAAAACTGCAGGAAAAACGTCATCAGGAGGAGGCGGATGTGCATGCCGTCGACATCCGCATCGGTAGCAAGCACCACCTTGTTGTAGCGCAGATCCTCGATGTCTTTTTCAATCCCCAGCGCGTTCTGCAGCAACGCCAGTTCCTCGTTCTCATAGACCACTTTCTTGGTCAGGCCGAAACAGTTGAGCGGCTTGCCCCGCAGGGAGAAGACCGCCTGCGTCTCCGGGCAACGCGACTTGGTGATCGAGCCCGAAGCCGAATCCCCCTCGGTGACAAACAGCATGCTCTCCTCACGCCGCTTGTGTTTGCTGTCGAGGTGCGCCCGGCAATCGCGCAGCTTCTTGTTGACCAGCTTCGACTTCTTGGCCCGCTCCTTGGCCGCCTTCTGGAGACCCGCCATCTCGCGTCGCTCTTTCTCCGAGCGCACAATTTTTTCCTGCAGCGCCGTGGCCGTCTCCCGGTTGCGGATCAGGTGGTTGTCGAGCTCTTCTGCCAGCACCGCTCCGATATGCCCGCGCACGGTCCTTCCCCCGGGCTCCATGTGCGTGCTCCCGAGCTTGGTCTTGGTCTGTGACTCGAAGATCGGCTCCTGCACCTTGACCGACACCGCCGCCACGATCCCCTGGCGGATGTCCTGCGGCTCATACTGTTTTTTGAAGTGGTCGCGCAGACTCTTCACGATCGCTTCGCGGAATGCCGCCTGGTGCGTCCCGCCCATCGTCGTGTGCTGCCCGTTGACGAAGCCGAAGTGGTCCTCACCGTAGGCATCCACGTGTGTGAAGGCGATCTCCACGTCACTGCCTTTCGAGGTGAACGATGGGATAGAGCGGCTCCTCGCTCATTTCTCCTGGAGCAGATCAAGGAGCCCGTTCTTCGACCGGAAGGTCTTGCCGTTGAGCACCAGAGAGAGCCCCGGATTGAGGTAACTGTAGTAGCGCAGCATCTGCCCACGATCTCCAACTGAAAAGCAAACCTGCTCGGGAAGGACTCCGGGTCGGGGTGAAACATGAGGCGCGTGCCGTTCTCCTCGGAACACTTGCGTGGACGCTTCATCTCATCGGTCACCTCACCACGCGAGAAGGTGATGGCCTTGGTCTCACCTCCCGGAAAGCCTGGATCTCAAAAAAATCGGACAGCGCATTGACTGCCTTGATTCCCACCCCATTGAGGCCGACCGAGCGCTTGAAGGCCTCCGAGTCGTATTTCGCCCCGGTATTAATCTTAGCCGCGCAGTCCATCAACTTCCCCAGCGGAATGCCCCGGCCATAGTCGCGGACATCCACCATCCCGTCTTCCTCAATGCCAATCTCAATCCGCTTCCCATAGCCCATCACGAACTCATCGACACAGTTGTCGAGACCTCCTTGAGCAGCACGTAGATCCCGTCGTCTGCTTCTGAGCCGTCCCCCAGTTTGCCGATATACATCCCCGGACGCAGCCGAATGTGCTCGCGCCAGGAAAGCGATTTGATATCATCTTCGGTGTAAGAGGGCTCCGCCATAGCAAGAGAAAAAGACACATATCCTTAAGGTTCCCTTAGTAATGGGTCAAGGCAAGAAGTCTGGCTTCTCTCTGCCCGCCCTCTCGTCTTCCTCTTGCCAAGCCACTCGAATGCCCTACTCTTTTCCGCTCGCCCATCACAGCAACCCATAACCGGAGGGGTGGCAGAGTGGTCGAATGCACTAGTCTTGAAAACTAGCAAGGTGAAAGCCTTCGTGGGTTCGAATCCCACCCCCTCCGCCATTTTTATTTTATAGAATGGAGGGGGTGGGATGAGCACTTCAGTTCGACTGCCCCCGTCCGGCGCAGCGCAGGCGATGCTCCCACCCTGTTGACTCAAAATTAGAGGACACCGTAAGTTTTTTCAAGTGAGGGGTGGTTGACTCATAATTGGGGACACCGTGATGTCTTGGTATTGGGTGATCTTTTGGGGGTGGATGCCGGGGGAGGGGTTGGCCGACGACGAAGCGTAGCGAAGTCGGCGGCCAACCCCTCCCCCGGGCGGGCGTCCTCCCACTCGTCTTCATCGTCGAGTTCGCGAGCAAGGCTCCAGAGTGCTGAGAGGGCCGCCTCAATGCGCTCCTTGAGCTCGAAGGGATCGTGCTTAGCGAGTTGCTTCTCTAGTTCGCGCTTGGCCTCCCTCCCGAGCTTGTCGGCCTCCAGGAGCCTGCGTGCAGGAGTCTTGGCGTGCTTCTCATGGACCCTCTTATAGCTGCCTCCTTCCCGCCTCCGGTAGACCTGCCGCATCGTCGGACGAAAGAGGTTGCCCCAGAGGCTCCACAATGCCAGAAGCTCGTTGCAGGGTGCCACGAGAGCGTCGTGCCCGAGCCGGTCATAGCCGAGCAGGCCCCGTGCATGAGTCGAGTTCTTTTGCTCCACATGAGCCTGGTCGTTCTTGCGATAGGGGCGCGATCGAGTCACCTCAACCGCCGGTTCGCGCCCCTTGAGATGCGAGACGAGCGCCCAGTTGAGGAACTCCCCCCCATTGTCGGTATCCCAACCCTTCAGCCCAAAGGGCATCGCTCTCTCGATCTCCTCAAGACGCTCGATGACACCATATTGCCCGCGGTTCCACGTCGCTCGCAACTCCGTCCATCCGCTCCAGATATCAGTGACCGTCAACGTCCAGATGAAGCTCTCGGACATCGAACCCCCGCAATGCGCTACGGTATCGGCCTCTACCCATCCGGGCTCCTCAACCGACCATGCCTCCGCCCGCACAGGCACCTCCGCCCTGATCGCTGCGTCACTCCGACAGCCTCGCGCCCGTGCCCTCCCGTCCTCCACACGGTAGGGCGCGAGCAGGCGATCGATCTGCGCCGGACTTACCGCGAGCACCTTCTGCCGCAACTCTTCGCCAAGATCACCCTCCCTGCGCTCGTAGTGTCCGAGCCATTCCGGAACCAACGCCTTCAGACGCTTGCCGCACGGCATCTCGCTGACCTTCCACAGATCCTTGAGCACCCTCACAACTTCTTCGCAGTAACTGCGTGGCCGACCCGCCCGCTTCTTCCTGCCCCGATGACCCGCCGGGCCCGCACGCCTCCCGTTGAGAAGCTTCGTCGCATACTTCCGCTCGTAGCCGGAAATCGCCACAAAGTCATCGAGCACACGACTGCGCGCCCTCTTCGTCTTCATCGCTTGATAGCGTCTCTTCATCCTTACGAGGT
>CALSSN010000012.1 GCA_943789025.1 uncultured Verrucomicrobiales bacterium | reverse complement strand
TGGTGGTAGAGTCCGGTGGCAGAGGAGCCTGTCGTCGAGGAGCCCGACGGTGAAGGAGCCCGTGGTCATCGAGGAGCCCGTGGTGGAGGAAACACCCGTCGATCGAGGCAGCCGATGGTAGAGGAGCCTGTCGTCGAGGAACCCGTGGTAGAGGAGCCTGTCGTCGAGGAGCCGGTGGTGGTGGTGGCACCCGCCGAAAAACCTGCCGAAGCCGAAACCCAGAAAGAGCAGCTGTTCCTGCGCTCCGCCGCGCAACTCCAGCCAAAGGCTGCAGCGCTGTTCCGATCGCTCCTCAAAATCCATACCACCCCCAACGCGGGCATCAGCTTTGGCGAACGCCAGGAGAAAGTCGCCATACAAAACCGCGCCACCTTGCGCAGACGCGTCGGTTTCGGACACGGCGCCACTGGAGTCGATGACATCACCGCCAGCCAACTCGCACAACTCGCCAAAAGCCTCGGCAAACGCGTCGACGGCTTCCTTGTCGTCGGCTACGCAGACACCACCGGAACTTCTGAACAAAACCGAGCCATCTCAGAAAAACGCGCCTCCAGTGTGGTGCGCGCCATGACCGATTCCTACCCGGGGACGCTTTCTCTTCAGGCCACCTACCTCGGTTCCACCGAGAAGTTCGACAGCCAAAACCTCAGCAAAAACAGAATCGTCGAAATCTGGTCCTTTGAGGGCGCTCCTGCTGAGGAAGAACCGGTCGAGGAGACATCCGTGGTAGAGGAGCCCGTGGTGGTGGAGCCTGTGGTGAGGAGCCGGTGGTAGAGGAACCCGTCGTGGTGGAAACACCCGCGATAGAGACACCCGTGGTAGAGGAGCCTGTCGTCGAGGAACCCGTGGTAGAGGAGCCCGTCGTGGTGGAAACACCCGTGGTGGGGAACCCGTGGTGGAGAACCCGTCGTAGAGGAACCCGTGGTGGAGGAGCCCTGTCGTAGAGGAAGCCCGTGGTAGAGGAACCTGTCGTCGAGGAGCCGGTGGTGGTAGTGGCACCCGCCGAAAAACCTGCCGAAGCCGAAACCCAGAAAGAGCAGCTGTTCCTGCGCTCCGCCGCGCAACTCCAGCCAAAGGCTGCAGCGCTGTTCCGATCGCTCCTCAAAATCCATACCACCCCCAACGCGGGCATCAGCTTTGGCGAACGCCAGGAGAAAGTCGCCATACAAAACCGCGCCACCTTGCGCAGACGCGTCGGTTTCGGACACGGCGCCACTGGAGTCGATGACATCACCGCCAGCCAACTCGCACAACTCGCCAAAAGCCTCGGCAAACGCGTCGACGGCTTCCTTGTCGTCGGCTACGCAGACACCACCGGAACTTCTGAACAAAACCGAGCCATCTCAGAAAAACGCGCCTCCAGTGTGGTGCGCGCCATGACCGATTCCTACCCGGGGACGCTTTCTCTTCAGGCCACCTCCCTCGGTTCCACCGAGAAGTTCGACAGCCAAAACCTCAGCAAAAACAGAATCGTCGAAATCTGGTCCTTTGAGGGCGCTCCTGCTGAGGAAGAACCGGTCGAGGAGACATCCGTGGTAGAGGAGCCGGTGGCAGAGGAGCCTGTCGTCGAGGAGCCCGTGGTGATGGAGCCCGGTGGTAGAGGAACCCGTCGTGGTGGAAACACCCGCGATAGAGACACCCGTGGTAGAGGAGCCTGTCGTCGAGGAACCCGTGATAGAGGAGCCCGTCGTGGTGGAAACACCCGTGGTGGAGGAACCCGTGGTGGAGGAACCCGTCGTGGTGGAAACCCGTGGTAGAGGAACCTGTGGTAGAGGAACCTGTCGTCGAGGAACCCGTGGTAGAGGAACCTGTCGTCGAGGAGCCGGTGGTGGTAGTGGCACCCGCCGAAAAACCTGCCGAAGCCGAAACCCAGAAAGAGCAGCTGTTCCTGCGCTCCGCCGCGCAACTCCAGCCAAAGGCTGCAGCGCTGTTCCGATCGCTCCTCAAAATCCATACCACCCCCAACGCGGGCATCAGCTTTGGCGAACGCCAGGAGAAAGTCGCCATACAAAACCGCGCCACCTTGCGCAGACGCGTCGGTTTCGGACACGGCGCCACTGGAGTCGATGACATCACCGCCAGCCAACTCGCACAACTCGCCAAAAGCCTCGGCAAACGCGTCGACGGCTTCCTTGTCGTCGGCTACGCAGACACCACCGGAACTTCTGAACAAAACCGAGCCATCTCAGAAAAACGCGCCTCCAGTGTGGTGCGCGCCATGACCGATTCCTACCCGGGGACGCTTTCTCTTCAGGCCACCTACCTCGGTTCCACCGAGAAGTTCGACAGCCAAAACCTCAGCAAAAACAGAATCGTTGAAATCTGGTCCTTTGAGGGCGCTCCTGCTGAGGAAGAACCGGTCGAGGAGACATCCGTGGTAGAGGAGCCGGTGGCAGAGGAGCCTGTCGTCGAGGAGCCCGTGGTGATGGAGCCCGTGGTGGTGGAACCCGTGTGGTGGAAACACCCGCGATAGAGACACCCGTGGTAGAGGAGCCTGTCGTCGAGGAACCCGTGATAGAGGAGCCCGTCGTGGTGGAAACACCCGTGGTGGAGGAACCCGTGGTGGAGGAACCCGTCGTGGAGGAACCCGTGGTGGAGGAACCCGTGGTGGAGGAACCCGTGGTAGAGGAACCTGTCGTCGAGGAACCCGTGGTAGAGGAACCTGTCGTCGAGGAGCCGGTGGTGGTAGTGGCACCCGCCGAAAAACCTGCCGAAGCCGAAACCCAGAAAGAGCAGCTGTTCCTGCGCTCCGCCGCGCAACTCCAGCCAAAGGCTGCAGCGCTGTTCCGATCGCTCCTCAAAATCCATGCCACCCCCAACGCGGGCATCAGCTTTGGCGAACGCCAGGAGAAAGTCGCCATACAAAACCGCGCCACCTTGCGTAGACGCGTCGGTTTCGGACACGGCGCCACTGGAGTCGATGACATCACCGCCAGCCAACTCGCACAACTCGCCAAAAGCCTCGGCAAACGCGTCGACGGCTTCCTTGTCGTCGGCTACGCAGACACCACCGGAACTTCTGAACAAAACCGAGCCATCTCAGAAAAACGCGCCTCCAGTGTGGTGCGCGCCATGACCGATTCCTACCCGGGGACGCTTTCTCTTCAGGCCACCTCCCTCGGTTCCACCGAGAAGTTCGACAGCCAAAACCTCAGCAAAAACAGAATCGTTGAAATCTGGTCCTTTGAGGGCGCTCCTGCTGAGGAAGAACCGGTCGAGGAAGAGCCCGTCGAGGAAGTGCCCGTCGAGGAGACATCCGTGGTAGAGGAGCCGGTGGCAGAGGAGCCCGTAGAAGAGCCCGCAGTGGTGGAAGAACCTGTAGAGAAGCCACCCGTTGAAAACTCTCCTACTGACGAGGCACTCGCCGAGATACCCCTTCCCGATGAATCTCCTGCCCCAGAAGCCTCCGAATCCGTGATCAAGGCGAGGCCGCTTTTTTTGCGCTCCGCCGAACAACTCCAACCGCAGGCTGCTGCGCTCTTCCAATCGCTCCTCAAAATCCATACCACGCCGGATGGGGCGTCGAGCTTTGGCGAGCGCCAAGAGGCAGTCGCCATGCAAAACCGAGCTACTTTACGCAGGCGCGTCGGCTTCGGACACGGGGCCACTGGAGTCGATGACATCACCGCCAGCCAACTTGCCCAACTGACTCAAAGCCTCGGCAAGCGCGTCGGAGGCTTCCTCATCGTTGGCTACGCAGACACCACAGGAACACCCGAACAGAACCAGGCAATCTCGGAAAAACGCGCCTCCAGTGTGGTGCGCGCCATGACCGATTCCTACCCAGGGGCACTCTCTCTTCAGGCCACTTACCTCGGTTCCACCGACAAGTTCGACAGCCAAAACCTCAGCAAAAACAGAATCGTCGAAATCTGGTCCTTTGAACCTTAGGGAAGGTCTGATCCATTGCGCCACCCGCCACATGGAATAGGAATGGGATTCAAGTCAGCATCGCTGCGCTCTGGGCTCGCTGAAGAAGCCCTCCGGGTTGCTGCCCGCATCCAGCGTGGCTTTGTTGCTCGTTGGTCGTGGATGTTCATCCACTTCCGCCTCGCGCCGTGCCACACAGAATGCGGACAACAATGACGGGCACCGCCATGAATCAGAACCTCCTTAGAAGCTAACCCAAAACCTCTCTCATCAGCAAAAGAGAGCAAGTCAGATGCAGAAATGCCTTGAAACATGACAGTGGACTTTTCCCACCTGATACAGAGTCTACGGTAATTCTGAAGCCAGGCCGATTGTTCGTTCGACCGTCCACCTGCGTTTGTATCGGCGAAGCTTTCTGCCGTCTTGAGTTTTGTTGTCATTGTCGGATTTTCGATTTGATCGGTGGGGAGCAATCACCTCGATACCCCGCTGAGCCATTGCCTCATCCAGTTTGTCGGAGTCACAGGCCTTGTCTCCAATGAGAAGTTCTGGATGCTCCACCGATATCATAAAGTCAAACCACTGCTCGACCAATTGGCTCTCATGGGGCGATGCAGAGTCCTGTATTCACGGCAACCAGAAAAACTTTTATAGTCAACGGATAGCATGACTTTAACACTCCCTCATGCTTTGGTGCATCCAATCCCATCGCCGCCGCCTTTGATCTTCTTGGAAAACCTACCATCAATGTAGCATTCATAGAGCTTGTAGCCCTCTTTTGCCTGAACAAGTTCACCCAGACGAAGCAGTATTTTCTCAAATGCCCCGGTTTTTAACTATCTCTGGAACCGAAGATGAACTGAACTTTTCGCGCCGTATTCTTCAGGAAGATTTTTCCACTTTGCGCCGTTATCGAGAATCCAAAAAATACCCTTGAATGCTTGGCGCCCGTCAGTCCTTGGTCTACCTCCCTTGGGGTGAGGCGGGTCATCGGGGAGTAATTCACACAACAAATCCAACTGCTCCTTCCTTGGTTTCAACGTGCATAATCATAGAATATTTTTGTTTTGGGATAGCCTCCAAGAATCTCGGCTGAATTCAAAGACCGCAGTTGTTATTTTGGCTTCACCGCGCCAATCTTGATACCATGCGCAGCATGACAGGTTTCGGTCGAGGCGAACACGCCGACCACAGTATGTCCTATGGAGTTGAGCTCAGCTCGGTGAACAGGAAACAGGCAGACATCCCGATCAGCCTTCCCAGAAACTTCACTTCTCTCGAATCGAGAATCAGAAAGTCCGTGCTCGCCCGGGTATCGCGAGGCCGGGTCGGCACCTCTGTTCAAGCAAAACCACTCGCCACCGGAAAAAAACTTTCCGGCCTCCGAGTCGATCACGATCTCGCTGGTCAATATCTGGAAGAGCTTCGCCAACTTGCCTCAGCCGGAAATATCGATCTTGAAATCTCTGCAGGAGATCTTCTTCAGGCCCCCGGGGTCTTTGAGGTCCAGCATAAGATTGAGGCTGAATCTGCATGGGAGGGAATCAGCGTGGCGCTGGAAAAAGCCCTCGAACAACTTATCGCAATGCGTGAATTCGAGGGTCAACATCTACTCGAAGATCTGGAGAAACGCATCGCTCTTGTAGAAGCAGAAAAGGCATGCATTCATGAACTCGCACCGATGGTAGTTGAGCATCACCGGAAGAACCTCACTTCCCGACTTGCCAAGTCCGGACTCCCTCTTCCCCTCGAGGATGAGCGGCTTGTTCGCGAGATCAGCCTCTTCGCTGAGCGGATAGATATCACCGAGGAACTGACGCGATTAGACAGTCATATCTCGAAATTTCGAGAACTGATCCACGCCACCGAGCCCACAGGACGAGCACTGGACTTCCTCACACAGGAACTTTTCAGGGAATTTAACACGATTGGATCCAAAGCAAACAACGCCACCATCGCGCAACATGTTGTTACCGCAAAAACTGAACTGGAGAAGATCCGCGAGCAAATTCAAAACGTCGAATAACCTGCTTCACCCTCCTGTGAATTTGTCACCTCGTCCTACCAATCTCTTTACGGCTTGAGGCCAGAACCATCTATGCACACCCAAGAACGTACTGGAATCCTTTGTGTCGTCTCAGGCCCATCTGGATCAGGAAAAACGACCCTCTGCCATAGGATGGTCAAATCAGGGGGGTGTGCCTACTCAATTTCATGCACAACGCGCCCGCCACGAGGAGGCGAAATCAATGGCAAAGACTACCACTTCCTCTCGGTTAAGGAATTTGAAAACAAAGTGGAAAATGATGACTTTCTCGAGCATGCCGAGGTTCACGGGCATCTTTATGGCACCCTCAAATCCTCCGTGGAGGAACAGCTCAGAGCGGGGATCGACATCCTCATCGACATCGATGTGCAAGGAGCCGCCCTCATTCGCAATTGCGAAGACGAAGCTATTCAAGTGGCCCTGACAGATCTCTTTATTTTGCCTCCTAGCACTACCGAGCTCGAATCCCGACTCCGAGGCAGAGGAACAGAAGACGAGGGTCAGCTCGCACTTCGAATGCAGAACGCCATCGCTGAGATGAAGCACTGGCCCGCTTACATCTACACCCTGATCTCTGGGACTCCAGATGAGGACCTCGCTAAGTTCTCTGTCATCATTCAAGCGGAACGACTACGATCATCCCGCCGCTGCCGGCCGGGACACTCTTCAAAAGCCCCCCAATAAAGCAGGTAACGTCCAAAACCCATGGACACAGCGGTCAAGTTTCTCGTCCTCACCATCGCGGTAGTCACTGTTGCTTTCGCTGTGATTCGGGAGGGATTGAATTACCTGAATTATCCCTCACTGCAGATCATTCGCTACCCTGCTGATCGCCGGGAAATTGTCATTTATCACCGCGGATCGTCCCAACGTAAGGCAACGCTCTTCGTTCGAAAACTTGACCCCAAGGCTTCGCCCGTCAAGATCGCCGACCTCAACTACAAGGATACCATAGCGCCTGCAGCGGAAGAGGACCCCCTGATGGGCAAGCTCTCGTGGACAGCCGATGGCACCGCCGTTGTCGCCATGGGGCGAGAGACCAGATCAGAACCTGACCCACCGCCCCTCTGGATCTACGATGTCGGAAGTTATACCCTTTATTCTCCCGGAAAATTTCGAAGTGGGCAAATCATGGGACAGGAACACATCGATGCCATTCTTAAAGTCAAAGGCGGCGTCGGTCACCCGATCGCGCAGTGGTATCAACTGGGGAAGAAGGAAAATTATGTCTTTTCCTGGAAAGCGCACCACTGGAATCGGCTTTGCGAGCTTCCTCCGCCACGAGCAGCCAAAGTAAAATTTGCTCGGATTCCAAAGACCCCAGAGCCACCCCGACAATGAATAGAATCTCTGGAAAAGCTTTCTCAACAGATCGTTCGATTCCTTCGATACCACCCAAACGAGCCTTTTCTCAGATCGCGCTCGACCTCATCTTCCCTCAAGGCTGTCCCTCCTGTCACCACCAGCATCGGGGCGGCTGGGGAGAAGGAATTGTCTGCCCTCGTTGCAGCGACCAACTCAATCCGATTATCACCAGCCGCTGCCAAGTCTGTGGAGAGCCCTTTCCGGACCGCACGAATGGCAGCAGGTTTCAGTGCTCGAACTGTAACAACCGTGATCTGGCATTCGACTTCGCCACTTCGCAATACCACAACCGCGGTGTGGCCAGAGATATGATCCACCGCCTCAAATACCAGCGACAACTCTGGCTGCGCAACCCGATTGGAAGAATGATCGCGGAGGCAATCGAGAAAGACGAGCGCATCGGCAGTCTGGCAAACACCGTCCTTGTCCCAGTCCCCGCACACCCGACCCGGCACCGCGAGAGAGGCTTCAACCAAGCCCAGGAAATCGCAGCGGTCGCAGGAAAGCTCCTCGGACTCCCGGTAGTAAAATCCCTCATCCGCCTCTTTCCTACCCCTCGCCAGACCCATCTTGGAAGATCCGAGAGGCTCGTCAATCTTGAGGGAGCTTTCGCCCCGGCACAGGGAATTTTTGCTCCCAGCCCAAGAAAAATCGCGGGTAGCACCGTGATCCTCGTTGACGATGTGCTTACCACAGGCGCTACAGCGCACCACGCCACCCTTGGAATCCTTCAGATAAGTCAGCCAAATCGAGTAATCATTGCGACTGCGACGCGCGCATAGAGCAAAATTTATACTTTAGCACCGCCAAAAACTCGTTTAACCTCCAATATGGGAATCTTCGATAAACGATCTGTCAAAGGACTCGGAGAAAAGAAAAGTGACATGCCGGAGGGTTTGTGGCAACGCTGCCCTGGATGTAAAGAGACTATTTACGACCAGAAGCTGTCCAAAAATCTTCATGTCTGTCCGGAGTGCAACTTTCACTTCACTCTGAGCGCTGGCGAACGTATCCGATCCATCATCGATGACGGAACCTTTGTCGAGATGGATAAGAACCTCCTCACTGTCGATCCTCTCAATTTTGAAGGTTATGAGGAGAAGGTAGCCAAATACCAACAGAAAACCGGCTTCCGGGAAGCCGTGGTCACCGGCACCGGTAAACTGGCAGACAGGAATGTAAGCATTGCCGCCATGGACTTCCGGTTTCTCGCTGCCAGCATGGGATCAGTCGTCGGCGAGAAAATCACCCGCGCGATCGAGAGAGCTACCGCCGAGCGCACTCCCATGATTCTCTTCTCTGCCTCTGGTGGTGCCAGAATGCAGGAAGGCATTCTCAGCCTCATGCAGATGGCAAAGACTTCCGCAGCGCTCGGGCGCCACGACCGTGCAGGCCTCGCCTACATCTCGGTCATCACCCACCCTACGACGGGCGGTGTCACGGCAAGTTTCGCCACTCTCGGCGACGTCATCATTGCCGAACCGGGCGCGCAGATTTGCTTCGCAGGTCCTCGAGTCATCAAAGAGACCACGGGAGAAAAGCTGCCTCCCGGCTTCCAGACCGCGGAGTTCCTCCAGAGCCACGGACTTGTTGATATCATTATTCCGCGTTCCGAAATGAAGGATAAACTCTCGGAACTGCTTCTCTACATGCGGCCGAAGGCTTTGCCTTCCAAACTCCAACTGGCTAAGGCGGCGCTCTTTTAGCAGCTCTCCACCTCCCCGCGACGGTCCGCTCACGTTCATCCGCTTCATCCTCACCAGACCCGGATATTCGAGACGAAATGGATTACGACGGGTGTGCGGCTTGGCTGTTTTCAACCCAGTCCTTTGGAGTTAAACTCGGCCTGGATAATATCTCCCGGCTCTTGCAATCGCTCGATTTACCTGGAGACCACCCCCATGTTCTGCATGTCGCAGGAACAAATGGCAAAGGCTCCACCTGCGCATTCGCCGAGTCCATCTGCCGGACCCAAGGGCTTAGAACCGGGCTTTTCACTTCCCCGCACCTGCTCCGAGTAAACGAGCGCATTCGGGTCGACTTCCAACCGGTCTCGGATGCCCAGTTCGTTCGCCTGACGTCGCAATTAAGGGAGGCGGTGAGCAATTGGAACCCGCACCCTACTTTTTTCGAACTCACTCTGGCAATCGCTCTCCTCCATTTTCGAGAGGAAGCTGTCGATGTTGTCATTCTCGAAACCGGCATGGGCGGCAGACTCGACGCGACCAGCGCAGTCACTCCCACCAGCACTGCAATCACCCGTATCGGGTTGGACCATACTCAGTGGCTTGGAGATAATCTGACCGCAATCGCAGGCGAAAAAGCTGGTATCATCAAGCCCGGAGTAGCCCTTGCAGTCGCTCCTCAGAAGCCCGCTGCTGAACACGTCATCACCTTGCGTGCCACAGAGCTCGGTAGCCCGCTAATCAAGATCTCCCCGGCCGATTGCCCTGCAATTGACCTCGGTCTCAAAGGCCTCCATCAGCGGGAAAACGCTGCTCTCGCCATTCAGTTGATCGCTTGCTCAGGGATTACTCTTTTTCCTGAAAAAATTGCGCAGGCATTAGCAGACACGACCTGGCCCGCCAGGTTTCAAATCATTCATCTCCCGGACCGAACCCATCCGATCGTGATCGATGGAGCACACAATCCCGACTCCGCTTCCATTCTGGTCGAGACATGGCACGCTTACTTTCCACAAACCCAAGCGACCCTCCTCTTCGCATCTCTGAAGGAAAAAGATACCCGCACTCTTTTCTCCACGCTGGTTCCCATCGCACACAAGGTCATTATCACCGAGACTGGAACCACCCGATCCATCCCTGCCAATCATCTAGCCGCAGTGGTAGAGAAAATTCTTCCGAGGCATGCCGAACCTCCACAAGTGATTGCCGACGCCAAAGAGGCTTTCATTCAAGCCATCGAGGACGATTCCCGGCCCGTCCTCGTTGCTGGGTCACTCTTTCTTGCGGCTATCACACTTGCCCAGATCGGCAATCGCGACCACCAGGCGAGCCTCCAGTAAACCGGAGGGCCCCTCTTTTTACTCCCTGCCGATATGGTAAAGACGCGCCCCTATCCTGAGAAAAATCCCTCCCCCGGCTGCCACCACCGAAGACCTGATTGGTTCATCGCCCCGCTCTCCCATTTCCACCTGGTGAAGAAGTTCAAACGCTGAGCCACCAGCTCGCGCCACAAAGACCTTTCCCCCATGGTCGATCATATAAATCTTCCCGTCGCCCCCGGTAGGCGCCGCCTCCATCTTATCTCTCGTTTCCAAAGCACCTCGCCAAATCACCTTTCCATCGGCTGGGTCCAGACAAACAAGCGCCTTGTCACGTCTGTCACCATCAACAAGATAGAACCTTCCCTCGTAAAAAAGAGCTGAAGAAACATCGCTTGTTGCCTCATCCGGATCAGTTTTCCAAGCCAAACTTTCCTCGCCAAGGTCACCACTGCCGCCAAGATAAACTCCGTAAACAGGGGCTTTCTTCGGAGCGGGAATCACCACGAGACCAGCCCCGGGACAAGGCGTCGGGACCAGTCGCCAGTGGCCAATTCTTTCCGGATTCCAAGTGCCCCACCTCCAGACCTCTCTCCCATTTTTGGGATCGTGCGCAGTCAGACAGTCTCCACCTGCGACAAGAAGTTGAGTGACCCCATCGTGGGTAAAAGGAACCACCGTTCCAAAAGCCTCCCGCGACTCGGCCACTGCCTCACTCGGTCGATGCTGCCGCCAGATCTCTTCACCCGTTGCTGCGTCAAGACAGAGTAAGTATGATTGATTGTCTGTCTTGCTCGGTTCGCCACGTGCCAAACCGTTATGCACAAAGCTTGTGTCACGTTGAAGAATCGGAAGATAGACGCGATTGGCTTCCAACAGAGGACTGGAAGCAAAAGTCCAAAGAAAGGCAAGATAATGGGCATCCGGAGTCAACTTTTTCTGCCAGAGAGGCTCTCCATTGAGACTGAAAGCAAAAAGATCGCAGGTCCCGAAAAAAAATATCACGCGTTTGCCATCACAGGCTGGTGATGGAGATGCCGTGGTGCTGCGTTCATCGAGCCTGACTCGTCCAGCACGGCTCCTTTCCCAGAGCAGCTTCCCATTCTTCCGGTCAAAGCACTGCATGACAAGCTTGCCCTCTTCGAACGCATCCTCACCAAAAACCACTGATGTAACAAAGACGCGTTCACTCCAGACACAAGGTGTCGAGGCTCCTTCCCCAGCCAGATCCGCGACCCATCGCACATTTTTCTCTTTCGAAAAAAGGGTGGGAAGGTTGATTTCGGACGAGGATCCGTTGTGGGCTGGTCCTCTCCAGTTTGGCCAATTCTCAGCATCAACTTTTCTTAGCCATCCGAAGAGCACCGGAATGCAGAGAACACTAAGAGTCATTTGCGGAAAACGAATTCGTAAAAAAGACCTGCCCATAAGGATAAGCGTGGAGACAAGCCTCCCACCTGTCAACTGACCTGGGCAAGCGCTCTGATCAGCCAAATCCAAAGGAATCTTACGTTCTTGGCCAGAAGGGACACAGGCATTAGATTGGAAAAGGCAGGGACCTGTCATCATACCAACCTCAACCGGCCTCGCATGAGCGCATATTTCCCAGAACGAGGAACTGAAAAACAGCTCGCCATGACCACCCGTTTCGCCCCAAGCCCGACCGGACTCTTGCACCTCGGGCACGCATACTCTGCAATGATGGCGTTCACTCACGCCCGGGAAGCAGGTGGACGATTTCTCCTGCGGATTGAGGACATCGACGTGGAGCGCTGCCATCTTGAATTTGAAGAAACCATCCAACGCGACCTCAAGTGGCTGGGCATCCATTGGCAGAATGGAGTTGTCCGGCAATCGGAAAG
Organism: uncultured Verrucomicrobiales bacterium; assembly: GCA_943789025.1. GTDB lineage: Bacteria > Verrucomicrobiota > Verrucomicrobiia > Verrucomicrobiales > DEV007 > CALSSN01. Next base: position 57,573 of record CALSSN010000012.1, on the reverse strand, counting down.
AAGCAAAGCCTACCAGCAGGCCCTTGCTCAGCTCTCGGAACGCGGTGTCCTCTACCCTTGCTTTTGTTCTCGAAAAGAGATTCAGGAAGAATTGGCAAATCTCACTTCCGCTCCTCATCAACAGCACCCCATCTACCCGGGAACCTGTCGTACACTCTCGATTTCAGAGCGCGAGAAACAGCTCCGATCCGGCCGACCCTACGCACTCCGTCTGGATACCGAGACTGCGCTCAAATTCCTTTCCAGGGAAGCCACCAGCTGGAAAGAAACTGACGCAACTATCTTTCAAATCGATGAGTTCCTCCACGGAGACGAAATCATCGCCAGAAAAGACATTGGAACAAGCTACCACCTCGCTGTTGTCACTGATGATGCCTGGCAAGGAGTCGATCTTGTCATTCGAGGAGAAGATCTTCGGCCCTCCACCGCCGTTCAGCGCATTCTTCAGGGACTCCTCAAGATCCCGCTCCCCAGCTATCTTCACCACAAACTCATCGCGGATGAGAACGGGAAAAGGCTCGCCAAAAGATCCGACGCATCCTCAATCGCGAACTATCGCGAGCGCGGATTCCAACCGCTGATGATTTGGAACCTGTTGGGGCTTGGAGACTTTGCTCCCGAGACACTTCGTCACTCCTAAGGTGTCAAATCTTACTCTTTCACATCCACAAGCGGATGCAGAAGAGGAGATTTTTGCGTCTCCCAGGAGGTCACAATATCATTCTTGAAGTGCACAATCGCTGACGCCCTCGGCAGGTGCTGATAGGAATACCCCCCATGATGGACTTGCCAAAAATTCCGCCCATGAGGAGAGGGCAAGAAACCTCCGGGAGCGCCGTAGACGGTCGACTGCGCCACAACAACTCCAGGATAGGTTGTGACACGCGTCACGTAATCGCGATACACCCAGCTCTTGTAGTCATCTTCATCTCGATTTCCCTCGATCACTGTTTCCGGTATTCCCCAGGCAAGATAGACTGCATCTTTGTGCATTCCGTTTTCTATCCGATGTTCCAGCACCATGCTCTGGTGTTCAGGAGTCAGGCGATTGAACATTTCCTGATGCTTTGCATCGCACGGATCGATCGCCGAGGAGCAACCGACCAGAAAAAGCAAAGACAAGCAGGAAGAAATGAGCCTGACGACGAATTGGGAAGAGATATCGATCATGACATTTTTTTGCGACTAGGAAGAGCTCCGCTCAAACGAATAAGTGAGCGGTTTTGGCAGACATTCGCTCCAGATAGATTATCCTAAACTAACTTTCTGGGGCCGACCACCCAATAATTTATTCCTGACCATGCTGGAAGATACCTTTGGGCACCGCATTTCCTACCTGCGCATTTCAATCACCGACCGCTGCAACGAGCGGTGCGCATACTGCATGCCTGAAGAGGGGCAGAAGTGGCTTCCAAAAGAGGAAGTTCTCAGCTTCGAGGAAATCGAGCGGATCTGCCGCATTGCCGCAAAACTTGGCGTCCGCAAACTACGAATCACCGGCGGGGAACCTTTGACCCGCAGCGGTGCCACCCAGCTCATCCAAAAGCTGGTCGACATTCCGGGGATCGATGAACTGGGAGTTTCCACAAACGGCACCCTTCTCACCCGTCTCGATTCCAGCTCCAAAGACACCAGAAAAACCTATATCCAAAGCCTTGCCGCGGCAGGGGTAGGATCCGTCAACATCTCACTCGACAGTCTCGATCCAGCGGTCTACGCATCCGCAACAGGCCGCGACTACCATGCCCGAGCCATCGCAGGAATCCGAGCGGCTCGTGAGCACGGTCTGGCAGTTAAATTAAATGCTGTTCTTATGAAGAACCGGAGCGAAGGCGAACTGATCCCACTCCTGAATTTCGCCCGCGAAGAAAATGCTCTTCTTCGCTTCATCGAATTGATGCCAATCACTGATTCGAATGTCCTCGACGACAGTCGCTTTCTTGCCAGCGGCCTCGCAAAAAGTATTCTCGAACTTCACACCGGCCAGCTTGAACCCAGGCCCGATTTTAAGACAAATGGTCCAGCTACTTACTACCAGGTTCCTCGAACCAACCAGCTGATAGGCTTTATCAGCGCGCTCTCTGACTTTCACTTCTGCAACACCTGCAATAAACTGCGCCTGACTTGCGAAGGAAAGCTCCGCCCGTGTCTGGGAAGCCACCTTGAAATCGACTTGCGCGAGCCCCTGCGGCAGGGAGCCGATGACAAAGAAATAGCCGACCTTTTTCATTCCACCGTGGCACGCAAACCAGAAACTCACGGCTTCCGCGACACCTACCAGCCGGGACGGAACATGGTAGCCATCGGCGGTTGATCCTGACTCGGAAACGCGGAAGAAGCACCAAAATTCACCATCCATCATGCCTGAATCCAGCCGTCTCACTCACATCGATGTCACCGGAGAGGCCTGCATGGTCGATGTCTCCAGCAAGCCATCGCAAGTTCGGGAAGCTACAGCCGAAAGCCTGGTTCTTGTCGCCAAGGAAACCATCAATGCAATTCAAGACGCTTCGATTCAAAAGGGAGACGTCCTCGCCGTAGCGCGTGTTGCCGGAATTCAAGGTGCCAAAGCCTGTGCACAACTGATTCCTCTCTGCCACCCACTTCCCCTCTCAAAAGTGGCGGTGGATTTTGAAATCGACCCTGCCGGAGCGATCGCCATCCATTGCACAGCACGTACCATCGCACAGACTGGAGTCGAAATGGAAGCTTTGACCGGTGCCTCGATCGCTGCCCTCACGATCTACGATATGTGTAAAGGCATTGATAAGAAAATTGAAGTGACTAAAACCCGCCTCCTCAGCAAATCAAAGTCTCCAACCGACCGCGCCTGAGAACGCGCGATGTTTCCCTACCATGCTTGCAGGCATCATCACCGTCTCAGACCGAGCCTCGCGCGGAGATTATGAAGACCAAAGTGGTCCCGCCCTTCGGGACACTTTAAAGGAACGAGGTTGGCAGATTGGTGCAGAAGCTATCATTCCTGATGATTTGACTCGAATCCAGGAAACGATTCGCTCGTTTTCTTCCCAGGGCTGCGGACTCATCTTGACCACAGGAGGAACAGGTATTTCTGAACGGGATGTCACTCCCGAGGCTATCCGCGGAATCATGCGCGTCGAGATTCCAGGCTTCGGCGAAACGATGCGCTTCAGTTCTCTTCAGACCACCCCCAACGCCATCCTTTCACGCGCGCTCGCTGCCGTTGTCGAGCGCTCGCTGGTCGTTGCTCTGCCGGGAAAACCTGCCGGCGCAGTTGAGTGCTTTGTATCTGTATGCGGAGCGATCGATCACTCCGTTAAACTGGCCCAGCGTGTTCCTTCCTCCTGTTGAGCCGTTCTCTGTTTTCCTTCGAATTGCTTCTTTTTCTGCGAGCCCGCACACCATCCGAGCCGTGAATATCTTCCCCCTCGGCCTAAGATTATCGACCCTTCGTGCGTCTTTATTCACATGGAGACAGAGCAGATCCCAAAAAAACAAGCAGCCACGGCATTGACCAGTATTGATGGAGGCCGACGAATTCACAGAGATCCTGAACTCTTATGAAGGCCAACTCATTGGCTACGCCTGCACATTCCTGGGAAACGTTGAAAGCGCCAAAGACGCAGTCCAAGACACGTTTCTCAGACTCTGGAACCACCGAACTGATGCTATGTCTGTGAAACCCTGGCTTTACACAACCTGCAGAAATCGATGCATCGATATGCTGCGGAGAGAAAAACGTATTCTGCACGTTGATTCTACTGTGCTCGAAAGCAAAGAATCCTCCTCTCCTCGCCCTGATGAGATCGCCGACGGAAACGACCAACACAGGATCATCCTGAACCACCTCAAAGGGCTCTCCCAAAACCAACAGGAAGTTATTCGCCTCAAGTTTGAAGCAGATTTCAGCTACCGCGAGATCAGTGATGTCACCGGCTTAAACGAGGGCAACGTCGGATTTCTTCTCCATACCGGCCTGAAAAAACTCCGCAGCGCCATGACATCAACTCCACGCAGTTCTTCTAACCAGGAAGCGGCAGATCTCTGAGTTTCTCGAAGCCCTCAGGACACCATCTCTCCACTGCCCCTCCACCTTTTCTCCTTCTTCAAGCCTCTCGAATCCAACCAATCCTTCGATGAACATTGACAATCCAAAGCTCACTTCTTTTGCCCTGGGAGAACTCCCGGGCAAAGAGCACGCGTCATTGAAGAAAGAAATCGCAGGTGACTTGGAGCTCCTCAACGAGATTGCCGAAATTTCAAAATTCGAAGGTGCTCTCAAAGGCGAATTTCGAAACGAAAGCACCACGCTCAGGCTCGACCACGGACAACGCCAGCATCTTCTGGCTCAACTCAAACCAGGGCCGCCACACCCGTTCCCCGCCTTCATCCCGATTTTTGGAGTGGCTCTTGCCGCTTCTTTCATCCTTGCCGCCTGGGTCACCCTGAAAAATTCTCGCACTCAAAGAGAGCGGCTTTCTTCTGTGGCCACCGACAGTGAACGGATCGATTCCGCAGCGATTTCTACCCCTCCGGTGACCATCTCCTTCATTCTCAACCCAGAAGAAGTCCTCGCAAGCTCTGCTGCCAGCGGAATAAAAAACCAAGCCACCGCAGCACCGCCTCTTGAACCCTCGATTTTCGCGAAACCCAAGCGGCAACCCACTCTTCCCAAAGGGCCATCACTGGCGAAGTCCGACGCCAGCGAGTCAATCCCCGAGCTCCCCGCCATGGCAAAAGCCCTGAGTAATCGGTTCGCAGATTTTACCGAAAATCAATCTCCCGGTTCTTACTCCGAAAGGAAACTACATATCAGGGACGGCGGCTTCGTAACAGCCTCTGATGCACCTCTGATGGGTCTTCCGATGATCGCTCTGAAAGACCCCTCTTTGAGTGAATTCCGCAATGCTCTCATGGCAGGAAACCTACCCAAACCTGATGGAATCCGATTGGACGAACTCATCAACCACTTCGACTATCGTTACCCAAAACTAGGAAGTGATGAGGAATTTGCCCTCGCCATTGAAATCGGAGGGTGCCCCTGGGCCGATGACCACCTGATCGCAAAAGTCGATGCTTCGGCCCGGCCTCGCGGGAACCGCGCTCCCGGCATTGTTGCCGAGGCCGCCGGCCTGCAAGTCCACTTCAATCCCACCCTGGTCGCCAAATACCGACTCCTGGGGTATCGGAATAAAGAAGGAAAGCCATCTGCATTTCTCCTCTCAGGCGAGGTTCTGCCTGACCAGAAAATAACCTTTCTTTACGAAATCGTCCCGGTAGCGGCCTCTCACATTCCCGATCAGCAGCAGACTGAGCGTATGCGCCTGGCACGCCACGCTGCCCCTCAAGATGGCTCACCACCCTCTCTCCTCCATGCCGACATCCTTTTTCGCCTGCCAGGAGAATCATCACTCGGACGACTCGCAGCTCCGGCCGGCTCAGCGACTCAGCAAACTGCAAGTGAGCACACTGCATCAGAAGACTTGCGCTTTGCCTCTGCCGTTGCTGCTTTCGGACTTTATCTCAGCGGAGACCCGAACGTCTCAAGCCTTTCGCTTAGCGAAATCGAAAAACTCGCCAGGGATTCTGCCGGAGAAAACCCACTTAAGAAGCGTCGCGAGTTCCTTGAAATGATCGCAGCTTTCATGGAGCGTGAATCTTCCCACTCCGAGGGATCCATCAGCCTCGATCCTCGCTGATACTGAGCACCCTGCCTGCCTGCCTCTCTGCCTTAAATGTCAATCTCAAGCGATACTGGGCAGTGGTCAGAGCCAAGAATCTCAGGGTGAATTTCAGCCTCCCGAATTGCGCCTGCCACCCGATTTGAGGTGAGCCAGTAGTCGATTCGCCATCCAACATTCCTCTGGCGGGCTCCCGCACGGTAGGACCACCAGGAGTATCGATCCGGAACCTTTGGGTAAAGGTGGCGAAAGCTGTCGGTAAATCCCGCGCTCAAATGGGAAGCAATCCCCTTCCGCTCCTCGGGACTGAAGCCTGGGTTTTTCACATTTTCTTTAGGGCGTGCGAGATCAATCTCCTCGTGTGCCACATTGAAATCCCCACAGGCAAGCACCGGCTTTTTCGCATCCAGGGAGACAAGCAGTTCTCGAAAAGCCCTATCCCAATCGATTCGATAAGAAAGACGCCGCAACCCGTTCTGAGCGTTTGGAGTGTAGACATTCACGACAAAGCAATCCGGAAACTCAAGAGTAATCACACGTCCCTCATGGTCATGTTCCTCGATCCCCATTCCGAGCGTTACTTCCACGGGTTCCTTCCTCGAGAAGACAGCGGTTCCCGAGTAGCCTTTCTTCTCCGCGCTGTTCCAGCTCTGGTGATATTCCTCAGCGAACTCTAACTCGACTTGGGACTGCTCTGCTTTCGTCTCCTGCAGACAAAAGACATCAGCTGCAGACGCAGCAAAATATTCGTCAAAACCCTTCCTCTGCGCTGCTCGAACCCCGTTTACATTCCATGAAATCAACTTCATTACGCAAACTCCCGCAGACAGAGTCCCTTGTCCAGAGTCCTCCGAGGGATTAGGAAGTAGTTGCGATGGAGCCAGACGCGGAGAAGGCCTTTTTGACCAGCCACAAATCCCACCACCCAAGGCACCTGCTCGCGAGGTGGCGGCGGGTGGCAAAGGCGACCGGCCTCAAGGTCGGCACACTCGCCAAAGACGCCAAGTATCCCATCGTGTGCCTTGCTCCGCAGAGGCCACGGGAAGGAAAGACTCTCTACCTGAGCGCCGGCATCCACGGGGATGAATCTGCAGGAATTCTCGGACTCCTCATCTGGGCAGAGGAAAACCCACTGCATCTGGCTTCATGCGATGTGCTCATTTTCCCTCTTTTTAACCCTCACGGCCTGGCTGAGAACACGAGACGTGACTCCAGACAACGTGACCTCAACCGATGTTTCCACGATCCTCGCTCATGCGAAAGTATTCAGGCGTGGCAGGATCTCGTGGCCGATCGAAGCTTCGACGCCTGTCTCTGTCTTCATGAGGACTACGATGCGCAAGGGTGCTACCTCTATGAGTTGACACGTGAAGCGAAGCCATTAGGCCCGTCACTTCTCGATGCCAGCAACCGCTACATACCATCTGATCCACGCCGCACCATTGACGGCCGCAGGCTCTCAGCTCGTGGGATTTTTCAACGCAAACGCTCACCCAAGATGCCTGAGAAACCTGAAGCAATCGTGCTTTTTGACCACCACACCAACCTCTCAATCACCTTTGAAACTCCTTCAGAATGGTCACTCTGGCACCGCGTCCGAGCCCAGGTTGCAGCGATCGAAACCGTCACGAGACACATTCTCGATGACCCACAAAGAACTACCGAAATCAATCCCTGATCGCGTCCTCTAATCGCGGAGAGAACTGCTCCTATTCCAATGTCCAGCATCGCTTACTGCCCGCTCGATGGCACTCCTATGACAGAGCGCCCACACGGCCAGGGTAGCTTCCACCAGTGCTGGGAATGCTCCGGCGTCTGGGTCTCTCGCCTCTTGCTTCACGGTCTCTCCAATCGCCGAGACAGCACCCTGATGGGCGCACTCGACACATTGCCCGAACCCGTCCACCGCGTAACCTCAATTCACTGTCCAGACTGTGGGTATCTCATGGCCCAGCGGATCCAGCATGGTGTGCAACTCGATACCTGCCCAGATTGCCGGGCAGTCTGGCTCGACGGTGGGGAGGTCATCCATATCGGTAGAATCCTCCAGAAAAAAACCAGAGACGCGGCCATGATCACCGGAGGAAAGGATAAAAAATCGGGCGTGCTCACAGCTGGCCTACAGGGGCTTCATGATGGCAGCGAAAACCACTGGCTCACCTCTGGAGGGATATTCAAAGTAGCTGCCTCTCTTATCGAGGGACTTCTTGATTAATCCCGGACTCTCCTGAAGTGGGCCACCCATGCATCCTCCTTGCTTTTGCCATGATCTCAAAACCATCCTCTCTCCCCACAGCAATCTCTCTGCTGGCCTCGCTATGCTTTCTTGCCTCGTGCGACGGCCCCAAGACTGAATCCGTGAACTATGACGACCTTGGCTGGAAGAAAAATGTCTATTACTTTAAGAAGCAACCCTTCACCGGGAGCGCAGTCCAAACCCACTCCAACGGAGCACTAAAAGGGCACTGGGAATTCAAAGCAGGCCTTCCGCATGGGAAAATCATTGAGTTTGACGAGCACGGCACCAAGATCGCTGAGACCCAATACAAGGACGGTCAACGCCACGGAAAAAACACCTACTGGGACAAAAACGGCGTGCAGATTAAGAGTCAGATTTTCCACATGGGGAAAGTGCTTTCTGTCGAACACACAGGATCACTTGGGGGCTCGAAACAGCACCTGCAATGAGAGGTTCCGACCACCACGCGTCCCGTCAGAAGCTCAGCCAGCAAATTTGATACGGCGCGAGTTCAATGAGTTCTGCAGTGCAAGGCTCGCCGGAAATCAGGTCATGGGACGTGCCACTGATGATCGCCCTCACGGACACTGACTGCTGCTTCGAGGAAACATTGTAAAGCGCAAGAATCCTCTGACCATCCAGTGCCTTGCTCGCTCGCAGAACCGCAAAAACATTACGCTCCACGCTTAACACCGCTTGGTGGGCATTGGGATGAAAAGCAGGCTGTGCTTGCCTGATCTCCAAAAGAGTGAGCACCCCTTGCATTACCTGAGCACGAAGACTGTCTGGGTCAGCGAGTTCCTCCTCCAGCCCCTCAATGGCCAGCTTTTCGCGATTGATACTTCGAGACTGCCCGGTCTCTTCCCGCCCAAGGTAGTCATTCCGGGAACCGAGAAGGCTGTGGATATAAATCCCAGGAATTCCTATCAATGCCATCGGTATACCTTGAGCACAAACGAAGCGCTTGACCTGTTCGTCTTTTTCCAAACTCGGATCGTTCGGATTATTGATGGCATCGAAATATGTAAGATTCAGCTCATAGGGTGTCTCGGTGCCATCTGGATTGGTCTTGTAGCTCACCCGGCCTCCATGCCGTTCGGCGAGATCGATGAGCAGGCGCCGCTCAGCAGCGGTAAGAATTCCTTCGGTAGGACGCATGCCGATGCCGTCATGCGTCGCCGTGATATTAAGAATCACGGTCCGGTCATGAAGCGGCTTGAGAGTTCCTGCCCACTCAGTCAAACGGGTGGCAGTCCCAGTCTCCAGAGAAAACAGCACGAGCGGCGCCAACGAAAAATTGTAAATCTTCTGCGCTTCATCACCGTCCTCTCCCCAGTAACTGATATTCTCTTGATGGGGAACGTTCGTCTCAGAAAGCAGAATCATCCCCGGTGCAATCGCGTCATAGACATCCCGGATGAGCTTGATGATCTCGTGCGTCTCTTCAAGATGAACACAGTTCGTGCCCACTTTCTTCCAGAGATAAGGAATCGCGTCGAGACGAATCATGGAAGCGCCTCGTGTAAGATAAAAAAGCAGAACATCAAGAACCTCGAGCAGCACCTCGGGGTTCGCGTAGTTCAGGTCGACCTGGTCACGGCCGAAAGTGGTCCAGAGCCAGCGCGGCCCGTCATGCGCCTCAAACTCGTGGAGAAGAGGTGATGTGCGCGGGCGGGTCACCAGTGACGTGTCTTCATCCGGATCAACCGCGAGGCAGAAATCAGCAAAGCGAGAATCACCAGCAAGGTAACCTTGCACGTAATCTGAATGCTGAGAAACGTGATTGATCACGCCGTCGAAAACAAGGCGATAGTGTTCTGCCAACCTGCTGACATCACCCCAATCACCAAGATCATCCCGCACCTCGCGATAGTCGATCACTGAGAACCCATCGTCCGAGGAGTAGGGATAAAATGGCAGAAGATGGAGAAAAGTGATCCGGTCACCGACCCGTTCGTCGAGGAAGCGGGCCAACTCTTTGAGAGCACTCCCACCATCAGATCCCGGCAGCAGGGAATCCGCATAGGTAATGAGCAGAGCGTCACGCTCTGTCCAGCCACCAGGAAGATTCGGAAACTCCTTCCGCCACCTTGCCACCAGCCGCTCGATTCGGTCTGTTAATACGGTAGCCCTTTCTGCTCCATAAAGACGAATCAGACGACGCTCAATGCGATTCCGCAGGTCCACGGCAAGAAAATCAGTCTCTCGTTCACCCGTCATCAGCTGCAATCTTTGTGAAGGGAAGTGGAAGTCAACGAAACGCTTTGCGAAATCCTACCGCGCACGGAAATCCACGATGACACTGTTGCTCCTAGGTTGGAGAAGACTGCGGATGCAGTTTCGGAGAACACTGTCCCATTTCTTGAGAGATCCTCTCTGCCCACTGTAACCGTTCTGACGATCTGGGACAAAAAAATCCCGCGCACCCGAAAAATCGAGCACGCGGGATTCAAGAAGTGAATATGATTTGTTACAGAAGCCTTAGTAGCCGCCACCGAAGTCATCGCCGCCACGATTTCCACGCGAGCCACGATCCCAGTCACGACCACCACCACCACCGCCGCCGCCACGACGATCGCGTCCGCCGCCACCGCCACCGCCGCCGCCGCCACCGCGACGATCTTGACCGCCACCACGATAACCGCCGCCACCGCCACCACCGCCGCGTGGTTCACGAGGGCGCGCCTCGTTCACAACGAGGTTTCTGCCGCCAAATTCAGATTCATTAAGGGCCTCAATGGCCGCGTTTCCTGCTGATTCATCCTCCATCTCAACGAAACCGAACCCCCTTGGGCGTCCAGTGTCTCGATCTTCCACGAGGTGAACTCGTGATACTGCTCCATGCGCCTCAAAGAGTTGCTGGATTTCGTCGGAGGTAGAAGAAAAGGGGAGATTCCCCACGTAGATGTTTTTCATGTCAATACCGCAGGCATTCATTGCCCGCACGCCCCTATCTAACCCCTCTTTTCGACATCCTTCAAGTCCTCATGAAACTCTCGGCCATGTTTTGTTTCAGCGACCCATCCCGTCCGAATGACAAAGTTGCCAAAAGATTCCCCCTCCGTCCTTTGCCCTGCATAGTCTTTCAAGAGAGGACGAACAACACCCGCAATCTCTTCATCTTTGACCGAATCCTTGTAGAGCTTGGAAAGCCTATCGCCCGCAAAACCTCCACCGAGGTAAAGATTGTATTTCCGTGGGCCTCGACCGACGAGGCCGATCTCAGCAATGTAAGGACGGGCACAACCATTCGGACAGCCTGTCATCCGAATAGTGATTTCATCCCTCCCCAGGCCCACCTCTGCCATAACATCCTCGATCTCGCCTACAAGGTCAGGCAGATAACGCTCGCTCTCTGCCAAAGCCAAACCGCAGGTAGGCAAGGAAACGCAAGCCATTGAGTTAAGACGCAGTCCACTCGCTTTGTAGCAGTCAGCAAGGCCATACTGGCTAAGCAGCGACTCAATCTCCGGCCGCCTCGCTTTCGAGATGCCGGCGATGGCGACATTCTGGTTCGCCGTCAGGCGGAAGTCGCCGTCATGGATTCTAGCGATCTCACGCAGTCCGGTAAGAAGCTGCACTTTTTCGTCGTCATAAAGACGTCCATTCTGAATGAAGAGCGTGCATTGAAAATTTCCCTGATGATCCTCTGTCCATCCGTAGCGGTCGCCATTGTGGGTGAATTCGAATTCTCTGGGCTTCCCAAGTTTATATCCCAGCCGTTGCTCGACTGCATTGCGGAACCAGCGCAGGCCGAAGTTCTCGATCGTATATTTGAGCCGGGCATTCTTTCGCTCTTTGCGATTCCCGTATTCCTTCTGCACCCGGACAACCTGCTCCGCCACCTCAACGACCTGTTCCGGCGTACAGAAACCCATCACCTCAGCCAGGCGCGGGAAGGTATCCAGCGCGCCATGCGTCATTCCCATGCCGCCACCGACGGTGATGTTATAACCCACCACTTTATCAGCTTCGACGATGGCAATGAAGCCAAGACAATGCGCATAGATGTCGACGTCATTACTTGGCGGAACCGCAATTACCGTCTTGAACTTTCTCGGAAGATACGTGCGACCATAAATAGGCTCATCGTCTTCAAGAATTTCCGGATCGGCCGTCACTTTCTGCTTATCTCCACCCTGCCCGTCATCGAGCCAGATTTCGTGATATGCGCGAGTCGCCGGGGTCAAATGATCGGAGATCTCTTGGGCAACCTTGAGCACATCTTCGTGTACTTCGGAGAGATCAGGATTCGGATTGCACATCACGTTCCGATTCACATCGCCACATGCGGCGACAGTATCGAGGAGGGTCGTGTTAATCTCCTGGATGGTAGGCTTGAGGTTCGACTTGATCACCCCATGAAATTGGAAAGCCTGACGGGTCGTCAGCTTCAGGGTTCCGTTCGCGTGAGTCGTGGCAAGACGGTCCATATCCAACCACTGCTCCGGCGTACATACCCCGCCCGCCACCCGGACACGGATCATAAAGGAATAGGCAGGCTCGAGCTTCTTCTTCCGACGCTCTTTCCGCACGTCCCGGTCATCCTGCTGGTAGATGCCATGGAACTTCGTCAACTGCGTGTCGTCTGCGCAAAGCGCGCCCGTGGTCAGATCCGAGAGTCCTTCGAGAATCGTTCCCCGAAGGAAATTCGACCGGGTTTTGATCGCTTCGTTGCCTTTGGGCTTCTGCCTGGTCACGCCTTCGGCAACCGGTGTGCTGAGTTTTTTTGCCATCACTCTAATTTTGACATGTCCAGTCGGGTGAACCGACACAAAAGTTTCTGTAAAAAAAATCGCTGTGCTTAAGCGGAGAAAATATGGGGGAAAAATGCCCCGAATCAGGGTGAAATGCAGGGCGAAAAATGGTGCGCGATGCAGGATTTGAACCTGCGACTCCCACCATGTCAAGGTGATGCTCTACCCCTGAGCTAATCGCGCAATCGCCATTTTTGCGAGTTGATATCCAACGCTACCTTCCTCTGATCCGCAACCGGAAAGTGGCTGCCTTGAAACTCCCCAACGCTGGCCCTCATTCCCCTCGGCAATCCTTCGTCGAGTCGCCTGTGGCAAATTTTGAGGAATGTGTATCTTTACGGGCCATGCTTTTTCCCCGTCTTTTCGCTCTCTTTATCTTTGTTCCTGTGGTGGAACTTGTTCTCTTTATGGTTCTGGGAAGGCATATCGGGATTCCGGGAACACTGGCTCTCATCATCATTACAGCACTTCTCGGCGCCAGCCTGACACGGAGTCAGGGCCTGCGAACTCTTGAGCGTTTCCAAAAGCGGGTCGGCAGTGGTCAAATTCCCGGCGAGGAGGTAATCGCCGGCCTGCTTATCCTCATCGCGGGTGCTCTGCTGATCACCCCGGGTTTTCTCACGGATGCTGTCGGGTTCTCCCTCCTGATGCCTCCGGTCCGGAGCATCCTCGGAAGATGGCTCCTGGGTTACTATGCCACCAAGGCCCAATGGAAGAACGTCAAAACAGGCCAACCTGAGCGCTTCCCCCGCGCTGATGAAAAACCAGGATCTGCCACCAGCAAGGGATCGGAAAAGGTCATCGATGTCGAAACTAAAGAATCCTCAGCTCCCGAGTAAGGTGGACTACCCCTTCCAATCCATGAGCTGTTCCGGGAAAGGACAGCCACTACATCCGGAGTCGTCTTCCAGACAGAAGTCCTGGTAAATCTGCAGAAGCCCCTGTTGCTGGTAGACGTATTTCTGCAAACTCCCGCGGTCTTTCCGCTCACCAAAAAGGCGGATTGCGGCGCGCCGGAGTTTTTCGTTGTCCTGCTGGGCTGGGAGCTTGAGGAAAGCATCCCAATGGTTTACCGAGTCGTCGAGAGCGATCGGGTAAAGAACATTGGCCAGAATCTCAGTGACACGACTTTTCCCCACGAGAGATATGGGCCGCGGGGCGGGCCGGGATTGCAAGGTATAACGCGTCGACCAAAACGGGTGCTCCAGTTCGGCCAGAAGTCCGGCGATGGCGACCGGCGACTCATTGAACGCCACCCGCAGTTGATCCCACCGACGCACGATGGCAGAGAGCGCGCCCAATCTGCGCTCAGGATGGTTTCCCGGCCGCGCTCCTGCGATTCTCCAATTCGGCAAGTGCAATGCACCTTCGTCGTCGTCCCGCTCTTTCCACCACTCGTCCCAGAGCTTGCGAAGGTATCCGCGGGTTGGGGGGGAATAGCGGTCGAATCCAGCGGCCCGAAGAAAGCCTGCATGTCCGAAAAGACGCGCCTCAGCCTCGAGAGCAGAAAGCTCCAACAACTCCGCAATCGGGAGTCTCTGAGCGAGAATTCGCATCGGCAACTGGTTGTAGCGGTAACCGAGCGCTTCCGCCAGCCCGAAGAAAAAAGCCTGCTCCTTGCCATGGAACATCCCGACCTGCCGCAATCGACGCGCTTTCTGCTGGATCCTCATCTGTGCCGCCGCGGCAAGAAGGGTATTGACCCGCTCCGCAGCCATCCCAGCCAGAGGAGTAGCACAACGGCCTGGATGGGCATCCGCCGTGGAAAATCTTGGCGGATTCACCTCTGCCAACAACTCCTCGGAAAGGTGGAGCTGAGCAACCTCCTGGTGCTGAGAGGTTCTCGTGAAATAGCACCCTCGTTCCTGAGCTGTGCGAAAAAAGACATGGAGAACCACCTTGTCAAAAGCAGGATTCGCTCCATGTCCGTGCGCCTCCCAGTCCCTGACATCTGGATCCAGTTCAATTCCTCCTGCCAGCACCTCACCATCGACTTCAATCGCTGCATCTGAAAAATCAGGACCGCCTGAGTGGTTCCAGTGGCCGAATTGGCGGATTTTCAACTCTTTGCCACAGGTCGTCTGGAAGGTATTTCCAAACTCCCCGGCGAACCAACGACTTTGCAGCTCATACTCGCTGGGAAGTTTCCTGCTGGCTTCATCAGGAGAGCCTTCCCGCACCTGCAGGGTGCTGGCCATCATCTCATTCCGGAAACCCGCATACTCCCGGGCCCCGTCCACATCATCGAATCGGCTCACGGCTTATCAGGTGGTTCTTCATTTCAAGGAGCGGCGAAATCACCATGCTTTTCAAATACCAGCCCATCGCAATGGCAACAAGTATCAAATGGACGCCCCTCACGAGATGGACTAATGAAAGACACTTTTATTCACGCCTCCAGGATCAAAGAATACAAGAAAAACCGATGCCACCTGACCACCCACCCACCCTCAAAGCCGAAGATCTTTATCGGTCTTTCGCGGTGGGAAAAAACTCCATTGAAGTCCTCCGCGGAGTCTCCATCGAAGTATCTCCGGGAGAAAAAGTGTTCCTCTGCGGCCCTTCGGGTGCCGGCAAAACAACGCTTCTCTACACACTTGCCGGCCTCGAGGAACCTGAGTCCGGCGAAGTCTTTATTGACGGCAAGCCCCTCTACCGCTCCTCGCGAAGCCAGCGCGCCATCATCCGCAACCGCTTCATGGGCTATGTCTTCCAGAACTACTTTCTCCTCCCTGACCTCACAGCTCTTGAGAATGTTCTTCTTCCCTCCATGATTCGGGGCCAAGCGGCCCGCAGCCGCGGCCTCGAGCTTCTCAAGAAGGTCGGGCTCGCTGATCGTAGCGACCATCTCCCCGCCGAAATGTCCGGAGGCGAACAACAACGCACCGCCATCGCCCGTGCTCTGATGAATGATCCCCCGATCGTTTTCGCCGATGAACCCACCGGCAACCTCGACTCGAAGACGAGAAACGAAGTTATGGGCATGCTCCTCTCGATCGTTGACGAGTCTGCCAAAACCCTGATTGTGGTCACTCACGACCGCAAGCTCGCTACCATGGGAGACCGCTGTATCAGTCTTGCGGACGGTTGTATATCATCTGAAGAAAAAACGTCAGGTTCAGTAGTAAAACTCGGCGACAAGATCCCATCCGACACTCCTACCCCGCACCAACAATCATGAAAATCTATCTCGATGGAAACCTCGTTCCGGAGGAAGAAGCGCGTATCTCTGTCTTCGATCACGGCCTCCTCTATGGCGACGGAATTTTTTGAAGGTATCCGCTTTCTACTCCAACCGCGTCTTCAAGCTGGAGGAACACATTTCGCGTCTCTATGATTCCGCTAAAGCACTCCTTCTCACCATCCCCCCTTGCACCAGAGGAATATGGTCGAGGCTGTCCTGACAACCATTCGGGCTAATTCCCTGACCGAAGGCTACGTCAGGCTCATTGTGACCCGAGGGAAAGGGAGCCTCGGACTGAGTCCTAAGACCTGCCCGAATCCGAGCGTCATCGTGATTGCCTCCGAACATCACTCTTTACGCAGAAGAGAAATACGAAACCGCGGCTCAAACCTGGTCACCTGCGCGACAAGGGCGGCCGACTCCGGCATCACTCAGCCCGATGGTGAAGTCCCTGAATTATCTTAACAATGTTATGGGAAAAATTGAAGCCCAGGCAAGCCGACGCGGACGAAGGGCTCATGCTCAACGAGCAAGGCTACGTGGCGGAATGTACAGGTGACAATATCTTCATTGTCAAAACGGGCAAAGTGATCACCCCCCCCCGTATCGGCTGGTTCTCTCAGAGGAATCACGCGAGACACAGCAATCGAAATCCTCGAAGAGTTCAAACTGCCCTGGAAAGAGGACAACCTGACCCGCTACGATATCTTCACGGCCGACGAATGCTTTTCCTCACAGGCACTGCCGCCGAGACGATCGCAGCGATCGAACTCGACCAGCGGGTCATCGGAAACGGGAAACCCGGACCTGTCACCCAGCGCTGTGTGACTCGCTACCCG
The DNA here is from genome assembly GCA_943789025.1 of uncultured Verrucomicrobiales bacterium. Classification (GTDB taxonomy): domain Bacteria; phylum Verrucomicrobiota; class Verrucomicrobiia; order Verrucomicrobiales; family DEV007; genus CALSSN01. Next base: position 40,891 of record CALSSN010000012.1, on the reverse strand, counting down.
AGAGATCGTCAACTCGCAGGGAACCCCCGATCTGAGGCTGAAAGTCCGGAATTTCCGGTAATTCCGAAGCTGCCAGTCTTGACGGAGACCGCTCACCTTTCAACGGTGAAGATCCACACTCTCGACCCTCCGGTTCCAGAATAAGTCAGGAACCATTGCCTCCTACCTCATCGAGGGGGAAAAAAGGCCTGGCTCTCATTGAAACCGGACCGGGATCAACTCTCGCTTCCCCTGCTCGATGGTCTGGCCCAGCTCGGATTCAAGCCAACAGCAGTCCAGGATATTTTCCTCACCCACATCCACCTCGATCATGCTGGCGCTGCTGGGTGGTGGGCGCGGCAGGGCGCCAGGGTTCACGTTCATCCGCGGGGTGCACGCCACCTTGTCGATCCATCGCGGCTTCTCGCTGGTGCCCAAGCTGTCTATGGTGACCGAATGAAGGAACTCTGGGGCGAAATACTTCCTGCCCCGGAAGCCTACGTCATTCCAGTGGAGGACAATCAGAGCATCCAGGTGGGCGACATTGAACTGACCGCCTGGGACACGCCTGGCCACGCCCGCCACCATCATTGCTGGATTCTTGATGAGGAACACATCGCCTTTACAGGCGATGCCGCCAACGTTCGCCTCAACAGAAATCGACACATAGCACTGGCCAGCGCACCTCCTCAGTTCGACCCGCCAGCTTTCGAAGCCACCCTCTCCCGGCTCGAAAAAGCAAATTTCCTGGAACTTTACCCGACCCATTTCGGCGTCGTTAAAGACGTCTCCGACCACCTTTCACGCTGTCGGCAGATCGTGTGTGGATCCACCGAACTCGTTCTCGCCCACCTGCGCAATGGTCTCAGTCCCACGGCTGTCAGTGAGCACTTTTCGGCTTATGCTCGAGAACGAGCAGAACGCGATGGATGCCCCCCCGAAAGCTGGGACCTCTACGAGCTGATCAATCCCTGCTCGATGTGCGCAGAAGGAGTCCAGCTCTTCTGTCAGGAACTGCTCGCGAAAGAACGCCCCGCACCCCGCCGAACAGCCCTAGCCCGGACATTTCATGCACAAAAGCGGCTCTTCGCTCTAATATGTTGGAAATGAATAAACAGCATATAAAAAAAGCGTCTACGGACCGTGACAATATGTGAGCAACCTCGGTTTGATTTCAAGGGCCTTCGTGGCCGCGAGGTAGAGGTGGATTTCGAGGGCGGTGCAGTGACCTCTGACGGCGGGTCGTTACTGCTCGCAGAGGCGGAGCGAAAACTGGGGCTGCTGGAGGCAGCAGCGAAACTGATTCCTGACGATCATGCCTCTTGGCTAATCGAGTATACGATGCTGGGGATGCTGCGAGCACGAGTTTACGGGATCGCCCTGGACTACGAGGATCTCAACGACCACGGACCGACCCACGGCGAGGGCATCCGCTACGAGCCGCTGTTACAAGTCATGCGCGGGGAAAACCGAACCGCCGGCGGGAAAACATCGACGCTGTGCGGGATAGAAGGCCGCGCCAACCGGAGCTGCGCAGTGGGTCTCAATGCGCTGCTGGTGGAGAAGTTCATCGCCGGGCACAGGGAATCTCCGTAAGAAGTGGTGCTCGACTTTGATGCCACCGATGATCCCGTGCACGGAATGCAGGAGGGGCGGTTGTTCCACGGAAAACCTTAGGCTTCACATCTCCATCACTGAACCAGCGCAAGCCTTATGCCAGCATGTGGTGGAGACCTGGCGAAAAAACAGCGCCAAATCAAAGATTCTGGCTTCAAAACACCCAGAACAGCGAAAGTCGGCTTAGAAGCAAATGATTCGATAGCAGTTTGAATTTGCCATCCACTTTCGCCTCGCGCCGTGCCACATAAAATCCGGACAACAATGACGGGCACCGCGATGAATCAGACCCTCCCTGAGGAAAGCGCTCGCTGATCAGACCCTGAAAGCAACAGTTCCCTGCGATTGGATCCGGCTCACTGACCATGACGTCGGTGCGCCTTGAAGAGTTCCAGGGTCGTCTCCCTCTCGGTCTTGTGATCCACCATCGGCTCTGGATATCCGGCAGCCAGAGGCTCACCGGGCTTCGGTTGGAGGAAAAGCCGCGCTACGGGGGTCTCGTTTAATTCCGGCACCCAACGCTTCACGTAAATCCCATCAGAATCGTAGGTCTTCGTCTGCGTCCACGGGTTCTGAATCCGAAAATAAGGTGCCGCGTCTGCTCCGGTCCCCGCCGACCACTGCCATCCTCCATTGTTACTGGCAATCTCCCCGTCGACCAGCGAGCGCATGAAAAATGCCTCACCCATGCGCCAATCGATATGCAGGTCCTTGGTCAGAAACATGCTCACGATCATCCGCACGCGATTGTGCATGAATCCAGTAGCCGCCAACTGCCGCATGCCAGCATCGACGATCGGGAATCCGGTCTCTCCGCGACACCACTTTCCAAACGACTCTTCTGCCTCCTCCCCACGCATCCATGGTAACCCCCGCCAGTCAGGGTTGAACTCGTGACGGAGCACTTCGGGAAAATAGTGAAGGATCGCCATGTAGAACTCGCGCCATGCCAGCTCCGTCTGGTAAGTCTTGTAGCTTGCGAGCTCCTCCTCTCCGGACGCCTTGCTTCTCCCCTCCTCAACCCGAGCATAGAGTTCGCGGACCGAGAGAAGACCAAAGCGAAGGTCCTGACTCAGACGCGATGTACCTTCTGCGGCTGGCAGATTCCTTCTCGCAGTGTATGAAGCGACCCCCCCCTTTTTAGCCGAAGCAAGCGCCGCACCCAACCACGCATCCATCCTTAAGCGTGCGGCCCGCTCCCCTGGTTCCGGGATCACGACCTTTCCCGGTTCCAAACCCCAGGACCCTACGTCTGGAACTTCCATGGACGGAATCTTATCGGGCGTCGCCAAACTCTTCAGCCTTCCAGTTGGTGAGGTCTTGGCTTTGGCCAACCAATTTCTCCCGTAGGGGGTAAACACCCGATAAGGACCACCGGCTCCTGTCAAAACCTCATCTGGACCGTGGAGGACATGATCCAGACAGCACACCACCTCAATCCCCATCTTCCCCGCTTCAGCCACAAGCCGTTTCTCGATCTTCCTGCCATGCGGATCCGGGTCTTTGTTCAAAAAAATGCCAGTGGCACCCACCTCACCGGCCAATGCCAACAACTCTTCCACCGGATCTCCTCTACGAATATGGAGCCTTGCCCCAAGAACCTTGAGATTTCCATCCAGGGAAGCCAGACATCCTGCCAGAAACCTCTGACGCGGCTCTCCTGCCCAATGATGACTCCCGCCGCGCCACACAGAAGCGACATAAGCTGGCACCACGTATTCAGACTCAGCTGCAGCCCTATTCAGAGCGGTATTGTCGGTAATCCTCAGATCCCGCCGAAACCAATGAACCGCTTTCTTATGCCGATGGCTCATCACTCTCCTATTGCCGTCTTTTCATGCAGTTTTACCAGATTCCTTCTCTCTCCCTTTTTTCACCGCATAGGCGACCACGTCGCTTTGGCTGTTTCGAGAAACCGGCGCTCTTGAGGCAGCACCATCTCCTCTGGAATCCGCTCGGTAATTTGAACAGCTTTTCTTGAATCACCTCCAAGATCAAGAACCGCGGCGAGAATCGCACGCGGCCCCAACTCAAGAGACTCGGGATCGATTGCAGGTGCCATCAAAATAGCCTCTTCATAATCTGCACGCCGAAAAGCATCGAATAAACGAAGAAAAATCTGCATGGGACGGTTCCCAGAGCCTTTCGTCATCACATTCTGGACCTGAAGAGATACGAGCTCGATTTCACTCCCTAGAAGCAAATCGAAATAAATATCAATTTCTGCAAATTTTTGGTTGCTAGGATTCAGAGCTAAAATCTCATCCACAATCTCCCGCATATCCTGCAGTCTTTGTCTGTTTTTGGCTAGTATGTATCTACTCTCCAAGGCCAGCTCCCGCCGTGTTGTTACGCCCTCCAGGGTGTGTAGGCTTGCTTCCAAGAGATCTTTTGCCTGAAGCTCTTCCGCCAGCCTGGTCACCTCAACCACTGCGTTCATGTCTCTCGAGTTTTTCGCCATGCTCAAGGCCAAAGAAACTGCACTCAGTGCCTCACCCCTGCTCTTCCCCGTCCCCATAATGATTTTTGCTCGCATCAGCTGCTTCGCGACCTCGCCAATGAGAAGATCACGTTGATTCATAAGCTTTTGCAAATTTCTCCAACGACCTTCCGCAATGAGAGCGTTCAGATAAACGTTCAACACATTTGCATTTCCCAGTGCAATTTCTTCCTCCACAAGATCCAAAACCCAACCATTTTCACCGTTTTCAGAAAGCCATTCCAGAAAATCGACAAGTTCATAAATGGGTTTGCCGACACGCTCACGAATCGCAACTTTCACGATCTGTTTCTTATCCTTCGGGTTGAGAAAGATACGCAATGATTCCGCTATAAGAAGATGACGATCAGAGGCCTCAGGGTGCACCCTGAGTCGCTCAATCAATCGCAGCACCCTGACGTTTTCCATCTGACCTGTTTTGGCAATAGCACTCAGCTTCTCCAGCGCCTGGATGCCGACCTGGTCCTCACGCTCCGCAAGTTCCTCGATTTTCCGTGAAGCAATTTCTCGGAGCTTTGTATACCCCTGTGTGATCATCGCAGAGGCGATATTAAACTGCTCATGGGGGTCGATCGCCTGCCCCATCGCTTTACCCAGCAACAATTCTGCCTCTTTATCTTTCCCCAAGGAAATCGCGACGTCCGCCTGAAGGTAAGTAATCGAAGCGTCATCAGGCGCCTCACGCATAAGTTCGGATACCAGATCCTTCGCTTCCGACCGCTTCCCAACAGCAAGATAACATCGCACAAGAGCCACCATATCCTTTCTCGTGGCCTCTCCGTCTTGCCTTAACTTATTAAAAAAGTAAATCGCTCTATCAACTTCGGTTGGCACCGTCATCAACAATTGAGCGAGTAACCGCATCACATCCGGGCTCTCGGGGGCTAATTTGTATGCCTCCATGGCATGCCTGTGTGCCATGGACAAATTACCATCATCCATCTCTACGTTGGCTTTCGCTACTCTGATGGCGGCGCTCTTATCCTGATAGATGTTGAAAAGAAACCAAACCGCCAAGCTCAAAACGGGAACTAGAACAACCACGAGAAGTCCCGAAACAACCCAAATCCACAGGTTCTTTTTACTTTCGCGGGGCTCTTCTGAGCTCATCGAAAGCTCAGGGTTTGTTTTATCATCCATGGCAGAGACAGTCATTAAAGTATCCCCACTGCGAGCATGCGCCAAGTGAAAGTCTCAGCTCCGTGAACTGCTGGATTCTCCACCCCCAAACCAGCAGAGAAAAACTCCCCGATGCTTCCATGTTCTCGCAACGCACTAGTCCAGCTGAAGAAAACAGCGGAAGCCGATGTTGATCTTACTGGTATCTCGCGGGAAATGCCTTCGATGACTGGAATGGATCGATTCTTGCGAGGAGTCGAGCCACGAACTGCCACGGACAACCATGGTCCCTGAACCAGAACTGAACTCATCGGAACACCATTCCAGAGCATTGCCAACCAGATCTGCTATGCCCAGACGGTTTTTTGCACTTACTCCTGCCGGAGCGGTATAGGAAAAGCGGTCCCTGAAACCACTGATCTTATCTCCGTCGATATTCCCAGAGGAAGATGGCGGCGGCCACTCAACCCCCCATGGAAAAATCCCAGGACTTTGACCAGAGAGCTCGCTCGGCATTCCCTCGCCTTCTTCAAGCAAAGCCGACAGACTCCACTCGGCATCCGTGGGCAGTCGATAGCGCTGATCCGGACGCAGAATACCGGCAGCCTGTTCGAGTTCAGTCAACCACTCACAAAACTCAACCGCCTGGTCGTAGGTGACTCCCACCGCACAGTGCGACGCACCTTGATTGAAAGTTGGTCGCTTCCAGGGAATTTTCTTTTTACTTACAAAATAGTCGAATTCCTTGACCCTTACTTCCACTGCGCCGGCCAGAATCCGCCCACCTGGCAAGGGCACAAATTCCATCCCCAACGAATTGACAAACCGAGCCCCTTTCACGGGCGAAGCCACCTGCTTGTCGCCTTGCATCTCTCCTGGCCGGCCACGTGATCTTGAGAGAAGCAGCCGGCTTCGTGCCTTCTCAATCGCACTCATTTCTTTCCTGTCGGAATCATCCGTCTGAGAATTCTCCGCTTTCGTGATCTCTGGCTTGTTTTGACTCGACTCCGAACGCAGAAAGCGGCTTCGCGCCTCTTTGATCGCATCTTTTTCCAAGTTGGAATCAGTCTCCACCTGCAGACGTTTCGAAGCCGCAGCGACGTCTGCCTTCTTTTTTCTATCTCTGGCGAGCAGCACTTTTCCCTTGAATTCTTTGTCATCATAAACACAACGAAATCCAAAAGTCGGCGCCCGCATGTTCTTGGGCACCTTGTAGTGGTAAGAAGATCGCATGAACTCAGGGCTGAAATAAATCCAACCTCCACCTCTCAAGGTCCCTTCGACCTGATCTGAGGTGGACGGATCACTCGTCCACTCCCAGACATTTCCGCCTAAATCAAAAATTCCGTGCTTGTTGGCACGAAAACTTCCCCGCGGCGAAGTGTAGGAGAAAGGATCCTCATATCCCTCGATTTCATCGGCAGCATAGTTTCCCGCTCCAGCAGGCGGAGGCCACTCATCTCCCCAGGGAAAATCACGCTCATCTCCATAGATCTGACTTGCTTGTCCACTACTGGCCGTCAACCCGACCGCGGCGTCCCATTCCCTGTCCGTTGGAAGGCGGTAGCTTTGCTCATTCGAAAGCAATTTTTCCTTTCTTTCCTTGCGAGTCAGCCAAACGCAGAAGGCCCGCGCATCTTCCAGATTGATATTCACAACAGGGTGATTCGAGTCCTGCGCAAAATAGAGAGGCTTGGCATCCCTCCGGTATCCGGAATCGGCTGAGAATTTCGCAAATTCTCCCACCGTAACTTCATAAATCCCGATTTGAAATTCTAACCCTCTTGGTGAGACAAAAGACATCCCCAGCGAGTTGGTATGCGATACGCCAGTATCCTTAGCAGGATCCGCAGGCTGCACTGAAGTTGCAGCTGCAGCCTTGGTCTCTTCCTGCGCTTGCCCAAGATGCGAGAAACCCTGCACGAGAAGCACCAAGAAAAGGAGTGCTCTCTTTCGGCTTGAGAGAAAATTGCGATCTAGCGTCTTCATCATCATCTCCTCAAGGCCTCGTCCAATGCTTCCACGGCTCCGGATAGGGTTGAGGCGCCCATGAGTTGTATCCTGCGAAAGAGGGGCTTGGCAAGTTTTTTGTCGTGATGATGTCTGTGAATTTTGCTTTTACCCACCCGTTTTTATTCTCGTCGCACCCCTCACCACAAGCGGAAGTCGACCCGTGACCCCATGACAGCGCATGAAGCGTCGTCCAAAAGAGGGGCGTCTCTGCTCCCTACGCTCCTCCGCCTTTGGGCCCAAAAGGAAAAAGATGTGTTGCCACAACTTTGACATCTAATTCTGGAAACGGCAATGGGGTGTTGCAACGTTTCATCCAGAGGAGCTTACGACGATGGATCTCGGGCCTGCGGACGGCTTGCGGAACCGCGCACACCACAGGCCAATCCAGAGATCTTTCACTCTCGCTTGAAGCTAGGCTCAAGAGGTCAAAACTCGATTTTCCTCACAGAGAGGCATGCACCCTCTGGGTAAAGGGGACATTCTCCGGAACTCGCTGAGGACGCATGTGCCCTTAAGGAAAAGCTGGTTTCTCTTGCCGTTTTCAGGCTTGTCTAGCCTCATCTCCCGCTTTCCCTGACTCACGATAATAACTCGCGTCGACAGAGTTCAAAAAACCTCCAAAATTGATCCCGTCTTCTCTGTCTTTCTCAATACTCGCAAGGACGAAGCTAAAAACATACGCTGCCGGAATGCCCTGCCGAATACCGGCAACACGAAACCTTGGCCCAGTATCATTTATACCTCATACAAGTGGGCTATACTTACCCAGCCCAATCCGGATCTATCCCGAAAAAGTCGGAAACAGCTCCTTCTGGAACATCCCAATGAGGCCCATAACCAGGGAGGTCGTAAGGCAAACCCGATTGATCGTTGTCTCCCCAAATGTAGGTATCTTCGGCATTCAATGGAAGGCGGAAAGGATCTACGAGCACCGGTTGGATCACGCCATTAGGAAAATCTGGAGAAGTTGTCTGGAATGTGTATTCAGCTGATGGCTTTAATCTCTTTCCGTAGGTTTGAAGGTACCGGTGCCCCTCTCCTGGGTAGGTCTTCGTGGAAACAGCAAGCCGACTCACGACAAGAATTGGTTCCTCTGGTTCCTCTGGTTCCTCGATCTCGATAATTATTTCATCCTCTTCTTCGATCGGGATCGGGATCGGGAGATCCTCAGGCAGAGGTAAATAGGGGTAAGGTGGATATGGATACGGCGGCGGATAGTCGTAACTCCCACCGCTCCCACCACCGAAGAGACTGCCGCCGCCACCGAAGAGACCACCACCACCACCACCACCATAGCTGCCACCACCGCCGTAATACGGCGTGGAATAGCCGGGCTCGGAGTAATAGCTCATCAGATGCTCTCGGGACTCCAGATCCTCGTCGACTGCTTTTCCAACAGCTTTGCCCCCTTCTTCAACCGCTTTTCCTCCGTCCTCATACCACGCTTCCCTCGAGACCAGGTAACGCGCATCGACACTGTTTGAGAAGACTCCAAGCTCAACCACGCTGAATCCCTCTTCTTCGATATTGGTAGGAGCGAACTGGAAAATCACGAAGCGCCCGGGAGCCTCGCCGAAATCGAGCGCCAAATGGCCTGTCCCCTCGTGATCCACCCCCAAGACCAAGGGTTCGTGCTCGCCAAGCTTCTGCTCCTCAAATGAAGTTCTGCCTACCCAGTCTTCAGACTCAGACAGTTCTGGAAGCACGAAGAAAGCGACTTTCGTGTTCGCTTGATCGTAGAGCGCGCTTGCTCTGGTAACTGGATACGAGGTCCCCAAGTCGATGATAATAGCTGGAAACTTGTCGGAGCTACTGAATGTGTAGGAAGTTGCACTGTCCCCGTCAATCATCGCCGTGACGTCGCCATTTCCAGAGCTGACATACGCGAGCCGGGCACCGGCGTAGTGCGAAAGCAGGTTATAATCGACCGCTGACACACCTGGATTCAACTCATTCGAAACGTGGGCTTCTCCTGCGATTTTCGTCATGGCGAATTCTTCAGCTCGGGGCTCTCCAAAAATCCCGAAGTTGTAGATTCTTCCGGCGGCTGAACTGTCCCAGCTCACCCTCACGAACTTGGCATCGACACCACTGAGATCGACCGTGATTGTTCTTTTCTCTTCATCGTACACCGCGAACGATGACGCCTGCCACCGCCCTTCCTCAGCAGCACTCCGCGTGATTGCCGTCGAAACCGAGACCCTGCCAGCGGCGTCCTCGTTGGTGAATGAAAGGGAGTTAAGAATTTCGATCTCGGACAGCTGAACCACCACACTAGCCTCTCCCACAGGCAAGGGGTAGCCAATGGTCGGATCTTCGACCAGCAAGGCCTCGGCCGATAAATTACCGTCATCAATTACCGAACTGAGAACAATCTCTTCTTCCTCTGTATCGACGCTGGCCCCCAGATGATGACGTGCCAGATTCTTCGCGTAGGAAGGGATGTCACTCTCGGAAAGCTTTTTCCAGCTGCCTTCACCTTCCTCTGCTTGAGAACTGATCGGAAGAAGCGCGAAAAGGCCCAGGGGGAGCAGGCGAAGAAAGGACGCTTTGATTGTCATCGTAATGCTGGCTTGTAATAAATAATTTCTCATTCAGACTCGACGAACTTGACTCACAGGTTTTTCAGCTCTGAATGTGATAGACACCTGTAAAATAGACCAAATAGGGAAGCGTTGTAAACCTCAAATGCGATAAATATTCAAACCTGATTTTTGCTGGTGGTGTCCGACCTGAACCCCCGATTGCGATGACTTTTGATCAGGATAGACCGCACTCAGAACCACACACGTTCCTGCAGCCCTTCCAGTCTTGAGCTGGAATCCTCAAGTTCCATCTTGAGACTTTTCCACCTCCTTAGAGAAACCCCGGCGATCTGATCCTTCGGCTCTGAAATCGGAAAAACCTCTCCCGGCCGGCTGGATTTACATGCTCCACCCCCCCGCTCTGCTACAAAGGCTCCACCTCGAATGCAAACCATTGATCAAGAAAGAGAAGCAGATCATCACGTAGGTTCATACTCTGGAGCTCCACCTGCGCGTCCCACGGCTCCAAAGTCAGGCGATAGCGCTTGCCTACCTCGATTTTTGAGGAGGGAAGATACTTCCGGTTCCTGAACCCCCAGAGAACCACCAAGACCTCTTTTTCCTCGAAACTGCCCGCAACCACCGAATCCACAGAAAATATGGCGGTAAAAAGCGAGTCCTTGTAGGGAGTCGCCTCGGGATCATTCACCCCGGACCTCTCCGTAAGAGAAACCTCCAGAACGATATTTTCCCCGCTTCCAGGATCTCCGGCCTTCCTGGTGGCCACAGCTTCAATCGGTTTCGATCGATGCGGATTCCAGACCACCGGCCGAAACAGCACCTCGCTACCAGCCGGGGTGGCCGAGAGGAAAAGGTCGCGCTCGGCGAGGAGCCAGATCACGAGCTGCTTAGCGCGGACGAGATCGTCCTCACGCTCTCTGGCAAATTTCTGGCGCGCCTCGGTAGCTCCCCCGCCGTTGACTGCCACAAAATCGATTTTCTGGCTAAGGCGCGCCGCGAGATGCTGAGCCACTCCTCCACCAATGAGAGGCTCCATACCGGCCGCTACCTCGTCCCATTCCACGGCACCAAACCCGATTCCCGGGGCGTGGTAGATATTCGCAAAGCTATCTCCCAGAACCACCACCGACGCACGCTCGTCCCCAGCCACCGGCTTTCCGGTCTCTGGATCGACCACCGCAACAACTTCCTGTTGCTCCGGCAAAAACCCAAGCCCTGCCGCATCGATCTTGAGCATCTCAACGAGATCTCCCAAGTGGTTGCGCTGGAGATTTTCGAAAACAAATTCCTCTTCACCCGTCTCGACTCCCAGCGCCTTCACCTTTGTCACCAGAGCGTCCAGAGCCACCTCCATCCCGAGCCGCGTCCAGTGCGTATCCTGCTTCAGGTAAAGCTGCCCTTTCTCTTTCGCTGCGACCATGGCGGGAAGCAGATCGAGCACCTCGACCCCAGCCTCCGATAAGGCATCGATGAACCGCGCACGGTCAGGATGATGGAGCGGAGCGTCCTCGGAAGCGAGACCAAGATGCTCAGGGTAGACCATCGCCTTGGTGGGAACCGGAACAAGCAGGAGAGGGACCCCACGCTCGTGTAACTCCGAGGCGAAACGCAAAACTTCGGGAAGCGGCGCACTCCAGATCGGTCGATCCGGATCCTTGGTCACCGAGTCCGGCTCCGGCTTCAGCGGACCGTATCCCATGATGGCCTCGAGTGCGGGACGATAAAAAAACCATCCATCTCTGCCGATATGGCACCGGCTGTTGCCCTCGTCGAAGACTCGAGTGAAAACACTCTGGAGGATCCTCTGGGGCGGCACCGAAAAGGGAGCGCCCTCGACTTTCTTCTCAAAGGACTGCAGGTGATCCCGCAGATTCGGCGTCGTGCGCTCGATCCCCGGATTGCCCTTCCGCTTATTTTTCAGAACCTCCTCGGAATCAGAGTTGGGATGGTTGAAAAAGGCAAGCAAAGGCAACCACCGAGCGTCTTTCTCTGCGGTCATCTGCCACAGATGGCGGGCAACGGGAGCCAACACGATCGCCAGGAGGAAGAGCGCGGACAGAATGACCGCAAATCGCCGAGAGAGCCGAATCTCCTGACCATCGTCGCCTTCCCGGTAGGGGTTCTTGGGTTCGTTTTCTGGCATGGCTTTCTCTGGCACCGTCTAAAATTGAAAATAGAGAAAAGGATTCACCCCTTGCGTAAACATGACCATCACCGATCCCGCCAGCAGCACGAGGCCGGCCACTGCCTTCCCCGGCGTCAGACGAAGCAGGATTTCGTAGGTCCTCGGGGCACCCCAGACCGCGCCAGCACAGAGGGCCAGCCAGAAAAGGTTGAAGGGCCTGAAGACGAGAGCTGCAGTCAAACCCGCAGCAGGGGTCTCTCCCCCCATCCAGAACATTGCGGCGAGGTAGCGCGAGGCGACCTCGAAGTTCTCGGCCCGGAAAAAGACCCAGGTAAAAAGGACAATGACGAAGGTGATGGAAATCCGCGCCGGTGCCGGCATGCGCGCATAAAAGGAGTCTTTCCCCATCAGCCTCTCGAAGGCCAGCATTCCTCCGTGGATCGCTCCCCAGGCGATGAAGGTCCACTGCGCACCGTGCCAGAGGCCTCCCAACAGCATCACTGTCATCAGGTTGACATAAGTTCGCGGCATTCCCTTTTCGATTCCCACCGAGCGGGATGTAAAGGTAATCGCGCAGAAAACTGCTCAGTGAGATATGCCAGCGCCTCCAGAACTCGGTGATCGACTTCGACTTGTAGGGGGAGTCGAAATTCTCCGGAAAGCGAAACCCGAACATCCGCCCCAGACCGATGGCCATGTCAGAATAGGCGGAGAAATCGAAGTAGATCTGGAAGGCGTAGGCCACCACTCCCACCCAGGCACTGGCAGGTCCGAGAGCCCCCTCCCCCGCCATGAAGCAGGTGTCGGCAATCCCGCCCATCGGATTGGCAAGGAGAATCTTCTTCGCGAATCCGTAACTGAATCTCGTCGCGCCGAGGGCGAATCCATCGACGGTGTGGGTTCTCTCCCGCAACTGGTCAGCCACCGAACCGTAGCGGACGATCGGCCCAGCTACCAGCTGGGGGAACATCGAAACGTAACACGAGAAATCGACGAGGTTGCGCGCTGGCACTGCATGCCCGCGGTAGAGGTCAATGCTGTAACTCATCGACTGGAAGGTATAAAAACTGATTCCTACCGGCAGGACGATATTCCGGAAGAACTCAGGAATCTCAAATCCTTCGCCGCCGAAAAGCCGTGCCAGAGAAGCCACTGTATCCGCTCCGAAGCCCGCATACTTAAAAAAGCCGAGCACCGCCAGGTTCATCACCACCGAAGTCAGCAGGCCTGCACGCCGCTGCGAAGCCGATGCTCCTTGCGCCGAAATCGCTTTTCCGCAGAGGTAATCGACCACCGTCGAACCGAACATAAGAAGCATGAACCACGGGTTCCACCAACCGTAAAAAACGTAGCTGGAAACCGTCAAGGCAAGGTGCTTCCACGTCCGCGGCACCGCATAATAAAAAAGCAGCGCCAGCGGCAGAAAATAAAAAAGGAAGATGTGGGAGCTAAAAACCAAGTGGTATTACCGAAAACCTCTTCAAGCAATCCGCAACGAGAAGTTCTACCAACCACAGTTTGACGGACCCGCCTCGCAAAGCCACCATTCCACAAGTAATCGTTCGACGAGCCAACCATGAGCAAATTATTTTTCGCCTTCGTCTTTTTCGTTTTCGCAAGCGTCCTCTTTAAGTGGCCCGGCTACCTCGTCCGGGATGACGCCCATGCCCGCCTGCAAAGCACGCTAACCAGCCCGGAACGATTCCTCAGGAAGATCCTGGGACAGGAAGAAAAATCCGAAGATGCGGAATCCGTCCCGCCCGAGGAAACAGGCCGGCTCTCGAAGTTCGATCCTTTTGCGACACCAGATTCAACTGAAGCCAGCTCCCCCATCACGAACTACCCCCTCCCCATGACGATCGAGAATGCCACAGGGACATCCCTCGACGTCACGGTCCTCGGTAAAGGACCAGACTTCCTCCGTTTTCAGAGAAAGTCCGACGCGCTCCAGTTCGACTTGCAACTCTCCGGGCTCTCAGAGGCCTCACGCTCGCAAGTGGCGACCCTCTCCGTCAACTTGAACAGCACCGACTTCAAAGCCCCTTCATCAGCGCCAGCAACAGCCACAACGAGAGAAAAAACAACTTCCCCACGGGTCAGCCTTGCTGAGGGCCTTCACAGAGAAATCAAGCGCAATGAAGAGCGAATTAAGGAGCATCAGGCAATTATGAGCAGCACCAAAAGCACCTCCGCGCAGAAAAGCATGGCATCCAATACCATGCAGCGGTTGCAGGAAGAAAATAGGCAGTTGAAAGAAAAAGCCTCTCAGTTCGACCAACGCTTCTAAGCAGAGGCTGATTCATGGCGGTGCCCGTCATTGTTGTCTGAATGCTGTGTGGCACCGCGCGAGGCGCAACTGGATGAACATCCACGACCAACGAGCAACGAGCAACGAGCAGCATAGCCACGCAGCGATGCTGACTTTACTCCAATTCCATTCCACGTAGCGGGTGGAGCAATTGATCAGACCATCCCTAACTGCGATAAAGATCCTGGCGCTGCCCTCGAAGCCACGCCCACCCTGCCACAGCCCAAAAAACCGGGTTGATGAAATAAATCACCAGTAACTGCTCGTTCTCGGGAAAGCCTAATTTCATGAGCCAGAGAATGCTCCGGTGCAATCCAAAAAGCCCGATCCCAAAGGCAAGCGCCCACTTTCGGCTGTAGAGGGCGAGGAAAGCAAAAAGTTCCAGAAAAAAACCGCCTCCTAACACGAGGCGCGTCAGCCCGGGGTAGTCGGTCATGAAGGCGATGGTATCGACGAGCTCCACCCCGCCTGCCTCTTCCTGCTTCGTGTAGAGTCGCTGGTCGTTCGTTTTGACCATCTCGACAACCAGGTCTGGCGTCTGCCACACCCACAGTCCTTTCGACTTAATCAGCTTGCTGATACCGGCGACGACATAGCAGGCTGCAATCACTTGGAGGCTGACATTGAACATGTAACTTTTCAGCCGGCCTTCGTCCGAGCCACACGGCGGGAAGGCCCGTCCTTTCCACCTCCGCCAAAGTGGTGGCAGCACCACGGCCACCGCCTGGCCGAGGAGGACAAGGGATAGAATCTGGCGGTTGTGCCCGATCGCTCCCTGAGATTGATAGAGCGTAAACACGCAGATATGTCCGAGCGCCAGAAAAGGCAGAACCACAGGTAAGAGCAGGCCCAACACGTAAGGCACACAGAGTCCAAGCATTCCCCAATAGACCCAGGCATAAATCTCCGGATCACCGATCCATGTGAGATCAAAGATGTGAGCAAGCCCATTTGGGTGAGGCTGTGACTCAAAAGAAAACTTCCCGGGACCAGGCAGGGATTGGCGCGTCAGATCGCCGCCTATCTCTGGCAGAATAAAAAGGGTCATCGCTGTCAGCAGGCGCAGACAGAACCTCTCGGTTGGAGAGAACTGAAAAGGTCGAAACCCAGCCTTCAGAAAAGCGCTCAGCCAGTTTCTTCTCATGGCGACAATTCCATACTGGTGATAAAACTCCGACGTCTTGAAATTCCTGCCGCTACCCGCTCGATATCGACCCGAATAAGTCGCACTTCTCCCGTCAAAGGTGCTTCCCGCCATGCCTTCCGATCGCGATGACCAGAGAAAAGCTGATCCAAGAGAGAATCCCCCGCCGCCGCATAATCTTCCGAGCCCAACTCGCCGCGATCTTTCTTCAGTGCGTCACGAAGTTCGTGAAGGTGACTGTAATACATCTTTTTCATCGAAGAGGCACTGATGCCGAGGTAGGCACGGGTCATGACAGGCTCTCCACCTGCACGCTCCAGAAAGAAGTAATGCTGGGTCCGGGAGATTCCTGAATACATTGGAAAGTGCGAAAAGGGGTAACATTCCCGCAGGCCCAGACACAGAACCAAGGTCACCAGAAAAGCCGACAGATGATGTCGCATCCCTCTCTGGGAAGTCGAAAGAAGGCACTGGAACGTTTGACGAATCACCCTATCTCTTTAGTCGTTTGCCTGCTTTTCTTTGTTCATCTCACCAGAAACCATCTCCGGAAACGGAATCAAGAACCTCCCCTATGCATCGGATCCTCGCCATCCAAGTCAAGCAGATTGGCGACGTCCTTCTTACTCTGCCTGCACTTCGCGTCTTGAGAAGGCACCATCCTGGACGCCCACATCACCTTCGCCGTTTCCTCTCCGGCTGCAGAACTCGCACCGCTCTTTCCGTGCGCCGACAGGGTCCTGGGGATCGGGAAAGGACATCTTGAACCTAATATCTGGATGCATATCGGAGCACGAAGCTATGACGCAACCTACGATTTCAGCGGCACCGATCGAGCGCGGTTTCTCTGTTTTCTTTCCGGAGCACGCGAGCGAGTTGGATTCTCCAAACATGGAAAACGTATTTTCGGCCCGCAACGATTACACGCATTCCTCCGAAGTCGCGCTCAAGGAATCCCATACCATCGACTACTTCATCAGACTACTTTCCTCGATTGGAATTGCTCCCACGCAAGAACCCCTTACCGCCACCCTGCCCGACTCTTCACGTAACGACCTGCCAGAGGAGCTTCGCGAGGCAACAGTCCTCAACGCATCGCGGGAATCGAACAAAGAAATGGGCTATGCAGTGATCCACCCCGGCACCGCACGACCTGAAAAATACTGGCGATCCGATCGCTGGGCAGAGGTGATCAAACACGTTTCTTCACAGGGACCTCACACCAGTCATCACCGGCGCAGCGGGAGAGGAAGAAGTCGCACACGTCTCGCAAATCAAGGCCGCCTTGGACGGTAACGTTCCCGTTATTGATCTCGTCGGAAAACTGAGCTTTCTCGAGAGCGCCCAAGTCATCTCGCAATGCCGGATTTTTCTCGGAGTCGATACCGCTGCGATGCACCTGGCTTCGGCCTTCCAGCGATCTCTCGTTGCTCTCTTCGGACCAACCAGCGCCTTCCGATGGCGCCCTCGAAACCCCGAGGCCAGAGTCATTCTCAGCGGACAGGATGCACCGGTAACACGCTTTCAAATGAACGATGAAGCGGGTGACATGAGCGCGATTTCCAGCCGTTCAGTCCTGGACGCAATCGATGCATTACTCACCGAACAAAACCCCTCCGAACGGGTCGCTCACGGAGAGGCTTGATCTTTGGCTCCCACCATTTACCATTCTCCCCCGTTCCCACCCACCCCGTGATACGGAAAAATTCATGCGGGCCTGTAGCTCAGCGGTTAGAGCAGGGGACTCATAATCCCTTGGTCGCAGGTTCAAATCCTGCTGGGCGCACTTCTTCCCAAAGAGAAAAGGTGCTCTAGGGTCAGCGCAGCCAGACCCGAGCTGGATCCCACGGATCAATCTCGCCGGGCCTACCACCCCGCTTTCGCTCGCTCGCATCGCTCGCTAGTTCCACCTCGGGTGTTTTAGAACCACCTCGGGGACCAGCTCCTTCCAAGCGGGATTGCCTTGCTCGATCAGGCGTCGAACGTCGGCACTCGTCGACAAAGCACAATCCTCCAAACATTCCGGAATTTCCCGAATGTAACTGTTCTCCAGCAGATAGGCGAAAAGATGACGCGAATGCAACGGGATTTCTGCATCTCTTGCGAGTTTCATTTTTCCCGAGCCGGAATCGACTGTTGGATAAATGTAGATGCGTGAACGGTGTTTGAAGAGCCGGCCGAAGCTCTCAAGGATACCGCCATCCAAATCCTCATACCACTTATCGAGAAAGATCACCTCGAGGAGCCCGGTCCCAAGAATGACCCCTACCGGTTCCCTCGTGTAACGTGCAAAGAACTGACCGAGTTGATGAAACTCGGCAAAGCGTGACACCAGCACTGTTTTTCCAAGTTGCTGGAGCACATCAGCGCGGGCCAGAAAATCCTCGACATCGAGTGCCTCAAGGCCTCCGAAGAGATTGTTCACGGTGATTTCCACCACATTGACAGCCTCGCCCTCGCATGTCTCAGCGGTCAGGTCATCCGCGAAGGCCTGGGTCCCTGACTCCATCATATCGAGATTCACTCGGGTCACCGGGTTAAAACTTCCCCGCATGCAGAAGACAGGCCGGCCGTGAAAAATTTCTGCCGACTGCATGACCTCCCCGACGTCAGAAAAAAGAGCTGCGTCGGTAAGGCCATGCTCGACCAGTTTCAGCGCACAGGCACGGTTATCCACTTCTTCAAACTCCGGCCCGGAAAACTTCAGCATGTCAATCTCGACACGCTGGCGATTGAGATTATCCAGCAAAGAAACAATGAAGCGATCAAGGTTTTCGCGTTCAAAGAAGGCACCGTAAATGAGATTGACCCCGAGAATTCCCAAGGCGTCCATCTGTTCGATGTTGTCGGAATCAAGCAACCGGACGTGCGCCAGAATATCGTGCGCTGGCCCGTGTGGCTCCGTCCGGAATCGGATGCCCATCCACCCGAAACATTCCGTCGCTTCTGAGTCACCGTAACTTCTCGCCCGCACCGTGTCGCAGAAAGAAAAAAAGGTGGTGTCGACACCACGCTCCTCATCAAGCCGCTCACACAGGATGTCGAATTCATGGTCGAGCATGCCCTGCAGCCGCTCCCGAGATACATAACGAACTCCGCTGCCGTAAAGGGCGTCACTCATCGCCATTCCATAGGCCGAGATCGTCTTGGCCACCGTTCCGTTCGATGCCCCCGCCCGAAAAAACCAGTTCGAGACTTCCTGCCCGGCTCCTATTTCCGCAAAGGTGCCGTACTTCTTGGTGTCCAGATTCATCTGGAGAGCCTTCTCCATCGGACTTAACACCACGGTTCTGTTCTCGCTGGGAGGCATGCCATTCAACTAGACGAGGGCAGCCCACTTCCAGCAAGAAGAATCGTCACGACCGCGGGAGAATCCTTTCATCCCTGTGGCTTTGTCTCTCGCTTTCTTATTACCGAAACGCCCGGCCACGCGCAGAAACCAAAATGTCTCGCTGCCAATGCGTGGCATGCATCGCCAGCCAGCATCTCATCTCGATCCGGATAATAACGGTGGCGCCGAACCCTGCAAACCCAGGGAGCCCCGGGAAAGGGAAAGCCCGAGTTGTGTCCCGCAAGTGCTGCAAAAGCGTTTGGATCGATTTTTTCTTGGGCTTGGTATTGGTTGTCGTTTTGGGTTGGGCCTTCGGCTCTGGGCTCGCTGGCGAAGCCTTTCGGATTACCGCCCGCATCCAGCGTGGTTTTGTTGCCACACAGAATCCGGACAACAATGACGGGCACCGCCATGAATCAGACCCTCCTTAACGCACGAAGTAGCTCAGGTTCTCTAACTCCAAGGCGAGGTCCACGCTGTTGACCACAACATCCTCAGGAACTTCCAGCACCGCGGGAGAGAAATTCAGGATCGCCTGCACCCCACCCTCGACGAGGTCATTGGACACCGACTGCGCCACCATCGCAGGCACTGCCAGAATCACCATCTTCACGGAGTGCTTGCGCATGTAACCGATCATTTTCTCGTAATGAAGGAGCGCGACCCCGTCTGGGATACTTCTGGGGCGTTCCAGATCGACATCAAAAGCAGCACGGATTTCAAAACCCTCTTTATTGAACCCTCCGTAACGCAGAAGCGCTACCCCGAGGTTGCCAACGCCCACAAGAATCACCTGCTGAAAGCTGTTGGTTCCCAGCACCTCGGTGATTGCGCTCATCAACCCATCCACCTTGTAGCCAAGGCCTCGGGTTCCGAATTGCCCAAAATAAGCAAGGTCCTTTCGCAGTTGAGCTGGCTTGACCCCCGCCGCCTTCGACAAAGCGCGCGAGGACACCGTCTCCACTGCATTGTCACGAAGCTTCATCAGCGCACGCGCATACAGAGAGAGCCGGTAAATAGCTTTTCTGGGAACCTCAATTTTGCTCACTTATAGGTGAATTTTCACGTAATTTGAGCGTTAATCAACACCGATGTCGTAAGTTATTGAGGAAAAATCACGGAACAAAGCCGATGCCATCGCAAAACCCTGCAGCTTCTTCCCAACGCAGCGCGTCTCTTTCTTACCCCCCGGAGCCAGCAGCCCCAGTCACGCTTTTTCAGGATCAAGAGCAAGGCCAAATGCGTCGTGCACCACGCGGGCCGCCAGCTTCCCCTCGGCCTCGTCAATCGTCACCGCGATGAGGATTTCCGAAGTGGAGATCATCTGGATGTTCACGCCGTTCTCCGCCAGCACGCTGAAAAGCCGCGACGCCACCCCCGACTGCGAGCGCATCCCGATTCCCACCACGCTGAGCTTCGCAACTCCGGCAGCAATTTTTATTTTGACCTCATCACTGTCACCATCGGGAGCAAGTTCCTGAAGAATGCCTCGCAGGGCATCTTCTGCCCTTTTGGCATCCTCCGTCGCAAGGGTGAGTGACACATCAGTCACGCCGGTATGCGAGACGTTCTGGACGATCATATCCACCCTGATATGAGCTTCCGAAAGGGCACCGAATATACGAGCCGCAAAGCCAGGCCTGTCAGCCACACCGGAAATCGTGACCTTCGACTGGTTTCCGAGCAGACTCACTCCCCGTACCACCACGCCTTCCATTTTTTTGGTTTCTTCCATGACCATAGTTCCTCGATGATTATTCAAACTACTGCGAACCTCAAAGCGAACACCGAATTTTTTCGCGAACTCCACGCTACGCGACTGCATGACTTTCGTCCCCGCACTCGCCATCTCAAGCAGTTCGTCATAACTGATGTCAGAGATTTTCCTCGCATCCGGCACGATCTGCGGATCGCAGGTAAAAACACCATCCACGTCCGTCAAAATCTCACAGACATCGGCGTCCACCGCTGCCGCCATGGCAATGGCGGAGAGGTCAGATCCTCCGCGCCCCAAAGTGGTAATCCGCCCGTCTCTGGTCATCCCCTGAAAACCAGCGATAACCACGACCTTCCCCTGATCGAGAAAGGCACGTACTTTGTCGGCGGCAATATTCGAGATACGCGCCATACGATGCAGGTCATCGGTTTCGATCCCTGCCTGGGCTCCCGTCAACGAAATGGCCTGGCCGCCAGCTCCCTGAATCGCCATGGCCCATCAGAGCAATCGTCGTCTGCTCTCCAGTCGCTAACAGAACGTCCATCTCCCGCCTCAGCGGGGCTGGGAGAAACCGCCGAGGCCAATTCAATCAGGCGATTCGTTTCTCCGGACATCGCGGAGACAACCGCAACGACCTGATTCCCCTGCTCCTGGGTCTCAAGGATCCGCCTGGCCGCTTTCTGGATTTTTTTCCGGAGTGCCTACGGAGGTGCCTCCGTATTTCTGAACGATCAATGCCATGGGTCTCGACTGCGGATTCTCTTACCGTCCACGCATTTATCAACCCAGAACTCACACAGACCCACCACGACAAATTTGCAAAAACTTATTTCCATAAGCTACTTTTGATTTTACTTACCTCCAGGTCAGTGCTTCGCGTTGACGTCAACTCCTCCTCCAAAAACACGCAGAATGGCAAAGACAGGCTTGCAAGACACCAGCGCAAAGGAGGCAACAAGACTCAAGGACCCGCCACAGGATCCTGCAGGCAGGATTGCTGGCAGCGACTACGCGATGATTCTTCTCGAGAATACGCCGCTGGCGATGGCGATGTTCGATGAGGATCTGCGCTATCTCATTGCCAACCAGAAATGGGTCGAGGAATTCAGCCTCGAATCTATTTCATTCAAAGGACGCGGTCACTTCGAAATCTTTCCAGAACTCGAAGACGGCTGGCGACAAAACCTACGAGCACTGCCTCCAAGGCGATGTCGAACACTTCGAGGAAGACGTGCTGGAGAGACCGGATGGCTCCACTGATTGGGTTCGCTGGGAATTGCGCCCGTGGCATCGTAGTGACCCTGTCGGTCGGCGGCCTGATCGCCCTCATGTGAAATTATCACCCCCGCTCAAGCAGGCAGAGCAAATGCTCAAGGACGATCGCGACCTCGTCTCTGCTCTCCTTAGCGGAAGTTCTCCCGTTGTCGTCCTCGATGCCACCGGCCACATCATTCGACCACAGTCAGGGAGCCCTTCCATTGGCTGACACAAGTGCGAGCCCAGAGGGAGAGATTATCGGCCTGAGTTTTACCGAGGCCTTCCCAATGGATGGGGTCTCAGCATCGTCGAAAAAACAGCCTCCTCAGCGCCCTAGAAAGTAAAATAGGCGATGGGGACACCGCGGGCACTGTCATCACCCGAGGTCAAACGAGCAACCCCGAGGGAATAGCAACCTGCGAAATCTTCTGGACTCTCTCACCAGGAGTAGACGAACACGGCGTGCTCACCAGCTTGTTCTCACCGGAGTTCCGAAGAAGCCAGAGGATCAGAATCAGCAGGAAATATTTTCTCCCGTCCTGCCGAACATTCTTCGCAACACCCTTCCAGCCTTTCCAGCCAGTCTTCTTCCGAGAGTGCATCGAAGCGCATCGCTGCTCCCGCTACCCAGACTTCTGGAAGTAGCCCGTTTTCTTCCACTCTCCGCCAGGAAACAGAAAGTGCTCTCGCTAGGCTTCAGGCGGCCACCAATCAGACGCCAGGAAAAAAATCGATCTCTCCTGGCGAACCCGGTTTGCGCGCGGCTGAAAACGCCCCCCTTGGACTGATTCTTCTCGACCCCGACGCCGCCATCCTCTATGCCAACAAGCACGTCAGTCAGCTGCTCGGATCTGACCTGCATGCCGGGGATGACATTGAAGACTGGCTCCGCCATGGCTGTCCGGACGAAGCATACGCCAAAGCTATCCGCGCCGAATGGAGGAACCAGATCTGGGAAAAGCGCCTGCCTCGCATCCTCACCTTAGCGAAAACTGACGGTCTGCTTAGAGAAATCGAGTTTCGTCCTTCGCTCCTCTCTGACGATTTCCTGCTTCTGACCATCGCTGATGTCACCGGGACTCAACGGGGAGAAGAGGCACTTCGAGCCAGCGAAAACCCGCCTCCGAAAATTCTTTGAGAGCACGCCTGTCGCAATTGCCCTGACCGACCCCTCAGGACACATCTTCGATGCCAACCCTGCCTTGGAATCACTCTTAGGATGCAGCCGCCTCAACCTTCGCAAGACTCCACTCAACGACTTCATCAACAGCGACGACCACTCCAAAATCCAGCAACACCTTGAGAGCTCGCATCAACTGAGCAAGCAGGTCGGAACGGTGGCTGTTGAAGCCCTCCGCGCGGGAGGCGAGCTGATTCCTGTGCGCCTCCACATTGCCCTGATCACCGACGAAAACGGAAAACCGGCATTCACTTCTTACCTCATCCTTCCGCGGGAAGAAGAACCGCCCGACACAACGGAACTGATTAAAAGCCAGATGCAGAACCAGGCTTTATTTTCCGCTTCCAAAGAAGCCAGTCCTTCTCGTCGACCGGCACACAAAGACAGTGCTCGACATACATGTTCCCAAAGACTTCCCTTCTTCCTTCGACGAGGAATCTTTCCAAAGCAAATGTCTCACAGAGCTCCTTCAATCCACGGAGGGAGACAATCTGTGCCCGTTAACCCCCTCATCTGGTCGAATTGAAGGGAAAAGCAGAAATCCTCCACCTGGAATGCAGGCTGGCCACCATCGATGAGCGGCTCTCTTTTCTCTTCGCCACCCCGCATACTGCTTCCGGCTTACACGCATCTTCAAGCAAGGGGCTCGGAGACGTTCTCGCCGGATCGCAGCGGAAAGCACAAACTGAGCCCTAGGGAAGGTCCTGATCAATTGCTCCACCCGCCACTTGGAATGGAATTGGATGAAATGCAAGCATCGCTGCGCTCTGGGCTCGCTAAAAAGCCCTTCGGGTTGCTGCCCGCATCCAGCGTGGCTTTGTTGCTCGTTGGTCATGGATGTCCATCCACTTCCGCCTCGCGCCGTGCCACACAGAATCCGGACAACAATGACGGGCGCCGCCATGAATCAGATCCTCCCTGAGATTATTGGGATCTCGATCCGCTGACACCCAGCGACGGGAAGTGATTGCCGCCGGCAGGCTGGTGGCTCCTGATCTCAGCAGGATTCTTGTCGATGGGTATAGGATTCAAGATAGAACAAGCCCTTCAACGATAGCTGGCTTCTCCTCGAGTGCGTTCCAGGCAAAGATGAAAGCCTGTTCCGAATCCGCAAAGAGTGGAGAAAACTTCAAGGGTCATGGACGGGAGGCCGGTTTCATCGCAGGCCAGAGGAACCCCAGCGGCCAAAAACCACCGTGCGAACTGGCGCAACTGGTCGTCCCTGACAGGTCTGCAGCGAATCCAACCCTTCCGCGTTTTTCACTGGACTGAAATCATCACGCCTGGCGGTTTCGATGATCACTGGATTCTTCGCAAAAGGCAACGCATCAAAGACGAACAACTCGAAACTTGACCGCGTTCGGCGCATCCGGAATCAGTGGCTCTCCTGCCTCATCAAGAGTCGAAACCTTCTTGTCCGCGCGGTGGAATGGAAGACGGCCGGCATTTTCTTCACCGGCTCCGTCTCCTCCCAGCCGCTTCACGAATGCACGGTCAAAAATATGGATAGCGATGCTTCCGCCCCGAAAGACAAGTTCCCCGGCAGCGTCGGTGGCCGCCATCAGATCATCTGGCATGTCACTGTATTCGACGACAAGATTCCGCCCCATTCTGACGACAAAAAACCCCCACTTTTTCTCCCGCATACGCCTTTGGCAGGGCCTTACTTGAGAGCTCAGAAGCACCGAGAACATGAAACCCGATAAAAGTCGGGTCGATGCAGCGAACCAGCGGGTTATCGACCTGAAAATAACTCAGAACATCGACCCCCAGTTCCTCCATTCTGGCCACCGCTCCACTCCTGACAAGAGCTCGTAGGGACCCCCACCGTGCCCGTCAGGGCTGAGAGCGATCCTGCCTTTACCGGCGAGAAGAATCCTGCCTTCCCGGTCCACCGCCGGCATCAGACCTTGCCGAAAAAGCATGACCGAGCTCTCCGGCAACCCGAAGTAGTTCGCTTCCCTGAAGGCAGCGAGAGTGGCTTCGTGGTTGATCTCTGAGGTCATAATGAACCAGGGAATCGTCACCCCATGCCGCCTTGAGGCGGCCAGAATTTTCTCCGCAAACACTTGGAAAAGAGTGTTTTTGCGGACCCGGGGTCACCGGAAAGGTTCCCTTCGGCCCGTCGTAGCCAAGCCTCGTCCCCTGCCCTCCGGCTACGGTAAAAGCAGGCCACCCGACCTGCTCGCAAAACCTCCTCACCGCACTCTGCCGCCTCTTGCCAACGCACCGAGTCTCCGCCATTCTCGGGCAATGCCAAAAACAGGGCAGGCTCGATTCCTTCAAATCCGATCGCGCCAGGATCCGAATCACTGCCCAGCAAATGGGAAGTCAGGCGACGAAGTTCTTCAAGGTCGATGGCGTCTGCCTGGCGACTCAAATCCTCGCGCGCGTTCTCGGAAAGTTCTTCCCAGAACCTGAACACGTGACCTTGCCCGGCCTCCTCAAATCTCTTTCTTAGTTCTACTTCCATAGTCACAGTTCCGATCGTAGAGCTTTTTCACCCACCTGCAATCCGCTTCCGCAGTGAAATTCTCAGGCCCTATCAAACCTTCTTGAATTCCCGAGCAGCTTGTTTTTCCAGGAGCTCAAAGGAAAAAATCAAGTCTATCTGCAAGCGCACTGCCTGACCGCCCTTTCCTCAAAAGACGTTGAATAGGCGAAAAGGAGGTGGTCTTTTCTTTCGACCCCTTTAAGAAGTCACCTGCCCGACCTCATGGCCTGAACAAAGGGGCCCTTTTCTATCCGTGAAACGGAAACGACAACTCACCTTTTTTATCATCCTGGGAGCCTGTATCTGCCTGCCATTGATTACCTGGATGCTTTTTGTCCAGAAAAGAGAGAGCCCCTACCCTTTTAAGCTCTCCGACCGACTCGCCCTGGCTGGAAATCGAAGCCACCTCCGATGGCGCCTCGGCGATCGCCCTGAAAAACAAGCAAGGTGAAATCGAAATTTACTCTGCTGAGAAATTTCTCGAGCAGGTAGCGCAAGCTCAAGGATCCAATCGCTCGCTTCCTCCCTTAGTGTTCAGGCGGATTTTCAACCTCACCTCGTGGACCGGCGTGTTCTGGGTATGCATCGGACTTTTCGGCCAGATTCTCTTTACCGGTCGGATGATTGTCCAATGGCTTACTTCGGAAAAACTGAAAAGATCGATGGTTCCGGTTTCCTTCTGGTGGCTCAGCCTCGCGGGTGCTTCCATGCTTATCATCTACTTCACGTGGCGAGTCGATGCCGTCGGCATCCTCGGGCAGACCACCGGTTGGTTCATCTACCTGCGCAATCTCTGGCTCATCTACTCGGCTGAGGAATCAGAAACGGAAAAGGTTGCGGCATAGACGTCGCACGGCATGCCCGGATCAACCAGCCTCCTCGACCAGATCAAGCACTTGCGTGTCGAAGCAAAGCGCCCCGCTTTCCAGGCCCACTTCGACCCGCGACCCTTCTCCCAACTCCCCGTCGAGGAGACGAAGGCTGAGGGGATCGAGCAAGTGATGCTGAATCGCACGCTTTAAGGGGCGGGCACCATATGCCGGGTCGTAACCCTCCTGTGCCAGGAATGCGACAGCAGCATCGCCCAGCGCAATCTCAATTCCTTGCTTCTCGAGGCGTGCCTTCACTCTATCGAGCTGGATCTCAACGATCTGCTCGATGTCTTTTTCGTCCAAACGATCGAAGAGGATGGTCTCATCGATACGATTCAGGAACTCGGGCCTGAAATGGGCGCGCAATGCTTCCATGACTTTCTCGCAAACAGCCGGGTCCGTCGTAGCACCCTCAAGGAGATGTTGGCTCCCGATATTGGAAGTCATGATGATGACCGTATTTCTAAAATCCACAGTCCGGCCCTGACCATCGGTAATTCGACCGTCGTCGAGAACCTGAAGGAGGACATTAAAGACATCTGAGTGCGCTTTCTCTACCTCATCGAGAAGAACCACACTGTAAGGGCGACGCCTGACGATCTCAGAAAGTTGGCCACCTTCTTCATACCCGACGTATCCCGGAGGCGCTCCGATCAACCGAGCCACCGAATGCTTCTCCATGTATTCGGACATATCGATGCGCACCATGGCCTTCTCATCGTCGAAGAGAAACTCGGCCAAAGCCTTCGAGAGTTCCGTTTTTCCGACACCCGTGGGGCCGAGAAAGAAGAAACTTCCGATCGGGCGGTCCTCGTCCTGAAGGCCGGCGCGGGCACGGCGCACCGCATTCGAGACCGAAGTGATCGCCTCTTTCTGCCCGATCACACGGTCAGCCAGACGCTCCTCCATCTTGACGAGCTTGGCCCGTTCACCTTCCTGAAGACGGCTCACGGGAATCCCCGTCCAGGTAGCGACGACCTTGGCTATATCCTCTTCGGTCACTTCCTCCTTGAGCATCGAGTCACCATCTTGATGGAAATTGGCCAACTTTTCTTTTGTCTCCTCAAGCTCTTTTTCCAGCTTTGGCAGCTCTCCATACTGGATCTCCGATGCGCGCGTCAGGTCGTTGATCCGCTGCGCCTGCTCAATCTCGGTGCGCAGGGAATCGATCCGCCCCTGCACTTCCGCCACCTCATTAATGGCTGATTTTTCGTTCTGCCACTGCGCCTTCATGGCGGCGGCGGCTTCCCCGATATCAGCGGCTTCTTTTTCAACTTTCTTGAGGCGCTCTGTGGAAGCCGAATCATCCTCTTTGATCAAGGCCTGCCGCTCCATCTCAAGCTGCATGAGCTGACGCTCAAGCTGATCGATTTCGGTTGGCATCGAATCGAGTTCGATTTTTAATCTCGAAGCCGCCTCATCAATGAGGTCGACTGCCTTGTCAGGAAGAAACCGGTCGGAGATATAGCGATCGCTCAAAACTGCCGCAGCGACAACCGCAGCATCCTGGATTCGCACGCCGTGGTGCACTTCGTAGCGCTCACGGATTCCCCGCAGAATTGCGACGGTATCCTCAACGCTCGGCTCACCGACTTTCACCGGCTGGAAGCGTCGCTCGAGCGCCGCATCCTTCTCGATGTATTTCCGGTATTCATCCAGAGTGGTGGCACCAATAGCGCGCAGCTCACCACGGGCGAGTTGCGGCTTCAAAAGATTGGATGCGTCTACCGCCCCTTCGCTGGGCACCAGCGCCGACAATGGTATGGAGCTCGTCGATGAAAAGAACAATTTCACCCTCAGAATCGGTGACCTCCTTGAGAAAGGCCTTCAGTCTGTCTTCGAACTCGCCCCGATATTTTGCTCCAGCGATCATGGCGCCAATATCCATGGAAATGAGGCGTTTCCCTTTCAACGACTCGGGGACGTCCCCGGCAATGATGCGACGAGCGAGGCCCTCTGCAATCGCGGTCTTCCCGGTCCCCGGCTCACCAATCAATACCGGATTGTTCTTCGTCCGACGGGAAAGAATCTGCATCACCCTGCGGATTTCCTCATCGCGCCCGATAATCGGATCGATCTTCCCCTGGCGGGCACGCGCAGTAAGGTCGGTTCCGTATTTTTCCAAGGTCTGATACTTCCCCTCCGGATCCTGATCCACAACCTTCTGGGAACCACGGATCGCCACGATCGCTTCACGGGTCGCTTTCGCCTCGAGCCCTATTTCGCGCAGAACCGCCGCCCCTTGACCTCCCTTCTCGAGATATGCGAGGAGGAAATGCTCCACCGAGAGATACTCGTCACCCAGCGACTTTTGCTCTTTCTCAGCAGCCTCGAGAACTCTCCTAAGCTCAGAGCTGATCGACATCTGCGAAGTTGTTCCTCCCTCGATCCGAGGACCTTTCTCATGATGCGCGTCGAGCGCCTCCTTGACCTTGGTGGGCGAAATCCCCAGCTTGTCGAGAAGCGGGCGGACAATACCTCCCTCCTGTTCGAGAAGTGCAGCCACAACATGGCTGCCCTTCAATTCCGAATGGCCAAGAGAGCCAGCCAAGGTGTTCCCACCCTGCAAGGCCTCTTGCATCTTCGTTGTAATTTTATCTGCGTTCATAAAAGATTAGACAGTAATTCCTCGGTCACGTTCATCCCGTGAGGTTATAAAAATCCCCTCAGATTATAATATAATCTCAGTTTTGGATGCGGCGGTGGCGGCGGCGTTTGTCAGCAGCCTTCTGCTCTTCCAGAATCCGCTCTTCATCGACGTCGCCTTTACCCATCGCGACGGAAAGCCATCGAAAATCATCTGAATTATCGAAGATGACCTTGACGACCATGGTGAGAGGGACGGCCAGAAACATTCCCAATGGCCCCCACATCCACCCCCAGAAGAAGACCGCGAGAACGATCACAAGAGTCGAAACTCCAAACCGACGGCCAAGGATAAGGGGTTCAAGAAAATTTCCAATTCCTATGTTGATAATGAGATACCCAACAAACACGGCGAGGGCAATGACAGGACTGTTCAGCAAAGCGATGATCACAGGGAGGACTCCAGCCAGGATCGACCCGATCACGGGAATGAAATTGAGAACAAAGGCAAGAAGCCCCCAGAGGAAGGCGTAATCGAGCCCACAAACATGACAGAGCACTCCCGCAAGGACACCTGTCACCATGGACGCGACCGTCTTGATGCGAATGTAACGTTGAATGTCATCAGCAGAACGCAGAAACCCGCTGAAGTCGGGCCCTCTGGAATTACGGATCCGTTCAATTTTACTGCCGATATTTCGCCCTTCAATCAAGGAGAAAACCATGACAATAAGCACCAGAAACCCAGTGGTAATGATGCCCGTTACCTTATCGACCACAGAGGTGGAAAAAGATGCCAGAGTATTTCCCAGGTTGCTGGCAATGTCAGCCTCCAGGACATAACGCACGAACTCATTGCGGTCATCGAGCGCCTTGTTGACCACCTCCTCAGCCCCTTTGACTCCCTTCGAATCAACCCATTCCGCACCTTTTGTCGCCAGCGTTCTCAGCCCCTGAAAATAACGCTCCCGATCTTCCTGAAAGGCTGCTATGGCGCTTGTTCCAAGATAAAGCATGAACCCAAGGATGAGGATATTGATGCCGACGGTTAAAAACACCGCAAGACCTCCCGTGATTTTCTGGAACTCAAACCCCCGCAGGATAGGAAAATTGACAATGGCCAGGAGGATGCCGAGGAGAATGGGCACAAACAGATCCCCGGCCATACGAAGGGCCGAGAGAAGAATGATGCCACTGAGCAGAATCAAAGAGATGCGCAGGGTGCTGTTCTGTGACCAGGCCCTTGGGCTTGGGGAAGGCTTTTTTCCCCCCTCAGATTGCAGCGAAGAAATACGCTCCGATTCGCCCGTTTCGTCTTTCAGCTCTTCTGCCATCCTCTAGTCATCGCGCACCGAGACATCCTGAGCAAGGTCGATCTGGAAAACCGCATGAGACCTTTCAAACACTCTGGCTCTGCCCAAGCCTTCTCGAGCAAGACAGGACGACAGAATTCAACGACCCGGTCTCAGCTGCTTGGTTAAGGAGGGTCTGATTCATGGCGGTGCCCGTCATTGTTGCCCTAATTCTGTGTGGCACGGCGCGCGGCGAAAGTGGATAAACATCCACGACCAACGAGCAAAACAAAGCCAAGCTGAATGGGGCAGCAACCCGGAGGGCTTCTTTAGCGAGCTCAGGGCGTAGCGATTCTCACTTCAATTCAATCCAATTTCATTCCACGTGGCGGGTGGCGGGTGGCGGGTGGCGGGTGGCGCAACTGATCAGACTGTCCCCCCCTTAGAAAAGCGTGTAGATGAAGGGGGCCGCGGCCGAACCTCCCAGGAAAGAAGCGCGCCGAGCAGCAGAAGGCAGATGAGGATGGGCAGGAGCCACCACTTCTTGTTGTCCTTCAGAAAAGGATGAACTCCTTGACGATACCGACCTGCTCGTCGCCGATTTCTTCTTCGAACTTTGTTCTCGGACATGAGTTTGTTTTACTGCTGGTTGTATTTTTAGTTTCAGCCGGGATCCCCGCAACGTCTAAAACTGGCGCACGTAGCGACTGGCCGGAGGAGCCCTCCTCTGTGGATCCAGTAGGATGCGGCCTGCTTGTCGATTCTTCTCTCGAGCGCATCCCTGCCCACCAGGCGAAACACGATCGGCCATCGGCGTGAACAGAGAGGAAATAGAGCAAGCCAAGAACAATGTGGCTGATGGTCCAGCCGATGGGAAAGGCCACGCCATCCAGAAAAATAAGATCGGCTTGACGGCCTTGGTCGAAATCAGGCTCAGAATCCAGATACCAGACCCGACACCGAGAAGCACCAGGCTGATTTTCCAATTCCAGTCATCCAGCAGGGCTCCTCGGCCCCAGGCCATGCAGCCACCGCACGTGGGCAGAAACAGAAAACCCGATGACGGAGAACCCGATCACCGAGACCCAGCCAAACTCCTTGAGCTTTTTGTTGTCGGGATTCCAGATCAATGTCGATAGCATGCGCATGAATGAAGATTGGCTAAAAGGTTGTGGTAAAAAGACAACGGTCTGCTAATCGAGGGCGAACTGGGCGAGGTATTCCTCGTTGTCGATTCGCCGGCCCCGGGTTGATCCGGCTTGTGCATGACAAGGTTGCCAACACCAGCACGTCCATATTC
The DNA here is from genome assembly GCA_943789025.1 of uncultured Verrucomicrobiales bacterium. Lineage (GTDB taxonomy): Bacteria > Verrucomicrobiota > Verrucomicrobiia > Verrucomicrobiales > DEV007 > CALSSN01. The sequence goes on along the minus strand of CALSSN010000012.1, from coordinate 9,511 downwards.
GTTCCCATGAAGCAGCGGTAGGCGTGAGCAGGATCACAGACGATGGGCTCCCCGCGGACATTGAAGCTGGTATTGATCAGACACCGGGCAACCGGTCGCCTCCTTCCAGCCTTGTGCAGCTTGTAGTATACGCGGATTGCGCACCGGATCGATCGTCTGCACGCGCGCAGAAAAATCGACGTGCGTGATCGCCTGGACCTCCGAGCGCTTCACGTAAAGCTTGTCCAGCCCCGGGCTCCTCGATCGCCTCAGTGGCGCCTCCGAGGCGCTTGTCCTCTTCACATCCGCCACCAGAAGCATGTAGGGACTGTCCTCGCCGGGCGCATATCGAAATACTCGTCCACATCATCGATCAGTACGGTGGGCGCAAACGGGCGGAAAGCTTTCGCGGAACTTGATCTTCAAGTTCATCACCTTCTGCATGCTCTCGCTGCGGGCATCGCCGATGATCGAGCGCCGCCCGAGCGCCCGCGGGCCGAACTCCATTCTCCCTGAAACCAACCAACGACCTTCTCGTCCTGCATGGCAGAGACCGACCTCGGCGACCATCTCGTCCTCGTTTCGAAAGCGGGTGAAGACGGCGTCGGTCTCGTCCTTGAGAATCTGCTCGATCTCGTCATCCGAGTAACCAGGGCCGAGAGAGGAGGCCGTCTGCAGATCGGGCGCTCGGCCTTGCGCTCGTTTCCAAGCAGCTGATACCAGGCAAAGAGGGCGCCTCCCAGGGCACCCCCGGCATCGCCCGCCGCGGGCTGAATCCAGACATTCTCGAAAGGCCCCTCCCGCAGGATCCGGCCATTCGCCACACAGTTGAGGGCCACCCCACCGGCGAGCACCAGATTGTCCGAGCCGGTGACTCCTTGGCATAGGCCACCGTCTTGAGCACCGCCTCTTCGGTGACCACCTGGACGGAGGCGGCCATGTCCATATGGAACTGCTCGAGCTCGCTCTCGGCCCTTCGGGTTCCCGCCCGAAGAGCTCGTGGAACTTCTTCGAGGTCATGGTCAGCCCCTGGCAGTAATTGAAATACTGCATGTCGAGCCGGAACGATCCGTCTTCCTTCAAGTCGATGAGGTGCTCGCGGATCTTGTCCGCGTAGATCGGCTCGCCATAGGGCGCCAGCCCCATCAGCTTGTATTCCCCGAATTCACCCGGAACCCGCAGTAATAGGTCAGGCAGAATAAAGGAGGCCGAGGGAATGCGGGAAACGGATCTCGCGGAGGAGCTCGATGTCGTTGTCCTTGCCCCGGACCAATGGTAGTCGTCGCCCACTCGCCCACGCCATCGAGCGTGACACTGCGGCTTCCTGGAAGGGACTCGGGAAAGAAAGCGCTGGCAGCGTGGCTCTCGTGGTGCTCGGTGAAAAGATAGCGCCCCTTGAACTCCTTGTTAAGCGCCTTGTCCATCTCGCGGGGCAGGTGGATCTTTTCCTTCAGCCAGATCGGCATCGCCTTGACGAAGCTGCGGAAACCCTGCGGCGCGTAGGCGAGGTAGGTCTCGAGCAGGCGTTCGAACTTGAGCAGCGGCTTGTCGTAAAAGACGACGTAATCGAGATCGGCGGCCGTGATGCCTCGCCTGTTTCAGGGCATAGTTGACGGCATTGACCGGGAACTCGTGGTCGTGCTTTTTCCGGGTAAAGCGCTCTTCCTGAGTCAGCGGCCACGATCTCACCGACTACCACAAGCAGAGCGGCCGCAGAGTCGTGGTAGAAGGCGGAGATACCCGAGGATGTTCATAGATTTGTGAGAGCAGTCAATTCGACCGAAAAACCGGCAAACGAAAATAGTCGCAATCCGGATCGTACCAGACCATACTCTGCATTTTGACAATCGAACTGGGTAGTCGAGGCACCATTGCCGGAAATGCCTTGCTTCCGCTCCTGCTTTGCAGGCCCTTGCCGGAAGAGTTCTTTTGCTTGCTGCCGACCTCGACTGACCAAGAGAGAGCCACCAGGTCGGTCAGCCGTCTCGACCTCCGCCTCGAGCCCGCGCACTTCCTGCGCGGCTGTGTCGCCCTCGCTCTCCTTGATCAGGGCCTTGAGAACCGCCGCGGTGGGTCTTCCTCTGAAACTGCGTCATAGTCGGCAGAGCAGATCGAGCACCTGCGGGAAATCGAAGCCGGAAGAGCCCGCTTGGGCGAAAAATTTCGCCGACTTCTCTTCCCTGCCGCAGCTCCTCCTTGAGCAAGTGCGAAGGCCGGTCTCCTTCATCGACGCCAGCGGGAAGGTCTTCTCCACCTCGACCCGCGAAGCAGCGGTCTCCGATCTCGGCGAGATGACTGGCCGATGACTCTGGCAGTCGGTGATCTGGGCGAGAAAAGCTCCTCTGCCGGTGCTGCGTCCCTGGCAAGCTTCGCTTCCGAGCCGCGGCTTGCCTTCGGGTCGTCGTGGACCTCGCGCATCTGAGCCGGGCCGCCTCAGCCGCAGTCCGGATCGGCCCACTGAGCGTTCCTACCGAGGATAGGGGATAGGAGGCTTTCGCTGATAGCCGACCATGCGGTGCGGACACAAGAAAGCTGTTGGCCGCATCCATGAATTGAAGGTTGCCGGAATAGCCCGTGGCGACAGGCAGGGCACGCCCCGCAGCATGCTTTCCATGAGGGCCCGTCCGAGCGCCTCGGAGCGGTGGAGCGACACGAAGCAGTCGGCGCCGCTCCATGAGAGCCGCCATCTCCGGAGCCTTCGAAACTACTGGTCAACGATCCGGACCTTGGCACGGTGACCACGGGCAGAGTGGCTGTAAGGTAGAGAAGGTCGCGCGGGACGGGCGGCGCCGATGCACCGTCTTGAAGACAAGGACGGGGCCGGCCTCTGCCTCCGGCGCAGCTGGAAACAGCCCGCGCGAACGCGTCGATCGCTGCCATGGGGTTTTTCCGCCTGAGGTCACTGGCAAAATCGAGCACGGTAGAGGTAGACAAACCTGTCGCCCAGCCCGAGCCAGTCGATGGCGTCGCCCGGATCGCGCCGCCCCTGAGAGTACCTCCATCGGGTGAGGAAGGTAGCGAACGGGAACAGGTCGGTCGCCGCGCTCACCGCCTTGTGGACGAACTCCGAGCAGACCCAGACCTCGTCGAAGAAACCGCAATACCGATCGGCTTGCTCCTCTGGGCAGAGGCTCCGGTCTCGCAGAACCAGAGGCCCACATGTTGTAGCGCCCGTCAAAGAAAGCCGGGACCGGCCTCCCTGGCCGAAATGACGATGCAGCTGGTCGCGTGTCGAGGCAAAAGAGATTGGTGTCGTAGACGAGGTCTGTCTTCCGATGCATCCGTCCCCGGAGCCGGGCATCCTTGCCTCGGTGCCTCCGGCCCGAGTAGGGAATCGCCCGGTGCGGAATACCGCCCACCTCCATGCGCGCGACGGAGGAGACGCGCAGGTCTCCCCGAAGCCTCGCGTCCGGGCCTGAACCACCCGACCAGATTGATCCCCCTCATGACTAATCGAAAAGCGACATAACCAAGGAGGCCGGGAGGATTCAACCCGAACCTGCCCCGCCTGCAGCTTGCGCCGCGGGACTGAGCCAACCTGCGGCACGGCACGAGCCAGCACGCTCAGCCGCGCAGATTTCTGCTTGCTATCCCGAGCGGTTCAAGCTTCCGTGGAAAGCGCATGCGCTGAGGAACAATTCCACAGCCTACCGACGAGGCCACGGGAGGAGTTCATCAACCAATGGGGAGCCATCGGCACCGGCTGGGGGCGTGAACCGGACGGTGGCCAAGATCCATGCCCTGCTGATCACCAGCCCGACCGCCACTGAGCACCGACGAGGTGATGGAGGTCCTCGCCATCAGCCGGGGCAACGCCAACACCAGCCTCCGGGAGCTGGTCTCCTGGGGCCTGATCCGGCCCGGTCGACGAAACCGGGAGAGCGGAAGGAGTTCTTCGAAGGCGAAAAGGACATCTGGAAGATGGCCTGCACCATCGCCCGCGAGCGCAAACGGCGCGAGATCGAGCCGGCCATGGCGGTGGTCAGGGAGTGCAAAGCAGCGCACCGATAAGGACCCCGAACCCGGACGCCGCAATCGCCTTCAATGCGCAGATGGCCGAGAGCTGCTCGAGTTCATGGAGTTTGCCTCATCCATGCTCAACAAAGTTGCCAGCTCCCAGGAAGGCACCATGATCAAACTGGCGGCCAAGCTTTTTAGCTGAGATCGCTCGCAAGAGAGGCACTCAAATCCCAGCTGAGCAGGAGATTTCTTCAAGAACCTCATCGTCGTTGTTACGAATACCACCAGCAGAAAACTGCTCGGCATTTCAATCCGCCCACGGCACCCACGGCACCCACGGCACCCACGGCACCATGAAAAATTACCCAAGGAAACATTCAGCGTAAGATTTCGTATTCCGGCGTTATTATTCTGTGGCAAGCACCCCTGACATTTTTGGCTCACTCTGAAGAAATCCCAGAACCCTCGCGCTTTGAAAAGCTGGTCAAAGAGCACCAGTCTGCTCTCCGCGGATTCATTCTCTCTCTTGTGCCGACCCGTCTGCGACCGAAGACATCCTTCAGGAAACAACCCTCGTCGCATGGAGGAAAGCTGGTGAATTCACGACGGGAAGTGATTTTAAAGCGTGGGTCTTCCGAATCGCTCACTTTCAGGTGCTCAGTCATCGTCAGAAATTGGCTCGTGACCGCCTTGTCTTCGATGACGACCTCATCACCACCCTTGCTGCCGAGTCGATCGATGAGACCCAGGCCCCACTGCATTCCCGAAGAGAGCGCCTCCACCTGTGCATCGCTCGACTTCCGGAACGACAACGCGGAGTCATCACAAGTCGGTATTTTGATTCTGAATCGGTTGCAGCTATCGCCACGCGCATGGGCATCGACGCCAACAACGTCTCCCAGCTTCTTCATCGAGCCCGGAAAAATCTTTTTGAGTGCCTCAATGCCTGACAGTTTTTCATTCCTGACGCAACGCCCGTAATCATCCCATGAAAAAAGAAGCAGAAGCAAATTTCAGCTCTCTCGTCCAACGAGCGGTTGATGGTTCACTCCGTGAGGGTGAGGCCTCGGAACTCCAGGCGCTCCTCAAAAGCGATCCGAAACTTCGCGCAGAATTCCGTCATCATTGCGAACTTCACGCTTTCCTCTCGCAGGGTGAGTCCGACGCATCCAGCGAACGGAGCGACGTTTTTTTACTGCCCGCAACCAGCACCCGCTCGAATTCTCCTGCTCTCGTCCCAATCGGAATTGCTGCCGTCGCTCTCGGGGCCGCCGCCATTGCGGCTTTCTTTTTTCTCGAGCAGTCGGACCCCCATGGACCAGAATCTCTCGTCAGCGTGCCTGCAGCGGCAGTTGCTAACCCCGGCGACCCACGCGGCGTGAATGCTAATGCTACGAGCCCCCCCGCGTCCCGGTCGTCGCTCCCCAAAACCCCCACGGAACCGAACGCAACTCCGGAACAGCGCTACCAAAAAATGCTCGTGGCGACCATCGAGCCCGGCTCGCAGAAGCGCCCGCCGCAAAAGTCCGTCCCGGTCGTCGCGGCCGCACCCGTTGCCGACGGCGTCAGTTTCAGCCGCGACATCCGCCCGATCCTCTCCGAGCACTGCTTCCACTGCCACGGCCCTGACGCCGAAAGCCGCAAGGCCGACCTGCGCCTCGACACCGAAGAGGGTGCTTTCGCCGACCTCGGTGGCTACCTGGCCTTCGACCCGGAGGACCCTGCCGCCTCGGAGGCCCTGGCCAGGATGATCACCGACGACGAAGACGAGCTCATGCCGCCTCCGGAGATGCACAAGCCGCTGAGCGAGGCGCAGATCGCACTGATCCGGCGCTGGGTCGAGGAGGGGGCAGAATGGGAAGGCCACTGGGCCTTCACCCCGCTCGTCGCACCCACGCCTCCCGAGCCCCCTTCCCGGGCGGAGGAGACACCGGTTCGCAACCCGATCGACGCCTTCATCCAGGCACGGCCTGGCATCGGGCCGGACTCGAGCCCTCGCCCGAGGCAGACCCTGCCATCCTGATCCGCCGGCTCAGCCTCGACCTCACCGGGCTGCCGCCGAACCGGGAGGAGACCGAGACCTTTCTCTCTGCCTGGCAGAAGCGATCCCGACGCCGCCTACGAACGCGCCGTCGACCGCCTGCTCGCCTCGCCGCGCTACGGCGAGCACCGCGGCCGCTACTGGCTAGATGCCGCCCGCTATGCCGACACCCACGGCTTCCACCTCGACAACTACCGCTCGATCTGGCCGTACCGCGACTGGGTGATCGACGCCTTCAATGCCAACATGCCCTTCGACCAGTTCACCATCGAGCAGCTCGCCGGCGACCTGCTGCCGGAACCGACCCTCGAACAGCGGATCGCCACCGGCTTCAACCGCTGCAATCCGACCACCGCGGAAGGCGGCTTCATCCCGGCGGAATACGAGGTCATCTACGCCACCGACCGGGTCGAAACCACCATGGCGGTGTGGAACGGCCTTACCGCTGGGTGCGCCGCCTGCCACGACCACAAGTTCGACCCGATCAGCCAGCAGGACTTCTACGAGCTCTCCGCCTTCTTCCGCAACACCACCATGAACCCGAGCGACGGCAACCGTGAGGACCACGCGCCGGTCGCCGTCATCCCGACCGACGAGGACAAGCGCGCGCTGGGACGAGCATCCCCGCAGAAATCGCGCGCCGAAAGGAAGCGTCTCGGCAGACCTCCGGCAACGACGGCCGAGGCGAACTCGACAAGTGGCTCTCCAGGACTCGACTGCCAGAAGACATCGGGAAGATCGACCCGAAGGATCTGGTTCTCCGCCTGCCGCTCGACCGAGGGGCCGGTGACCAGTTCCCGCCGCTCGCCGGACTCGGCCACCGGAGGATCCCTCACCATCCACGGCGCCTGGCACCCGAACGCACGGGGCAAGCTCCCCGCCAAGCAGGTCACCGCCTCGCCTTTCGCCGGCACCTCCCACGCGCAGCTCGGCGACTTCGAGCACGACCAGCCATTCTCCTACGGGCGCTGGGTCAAGGCCGCGAAAAACACCAGGGCGGCGATCTTGGCACGCATGCGCCCTGCCGACGAACACCGCGGCTGGGACCTCTGGTTCGATGGCGACCGTTCGGCGCGCACATCATCCACAGCTGGCCGGGCAACGCCATCCGGGCCTACGGCAAGCCGAAGACGGTCAAGCGAGACACCTGGCACCACGTCTTTGTCACCTACGACGGCTCGGGCAAGCTCGCCGGATCAAGCTCTACCTCGACGGCAGCAACCCAGCAGCTCGACATCACCAACGACAACCTCGACGGCTCGATCCGCACCGAGGCGCCGTTCGCCCTCGCCGCCCGCGACGACAAGGCGATTCCAGGCGGCATCTTCCTCCAGGACGTGCAGGTGTTCGCGCGCGAGCTCGAGCCGCTTGAGATCTCGACCCTGTTCGCCGGGGGCAGCCTCGGGCCGCTGCTCGCCGTGCCTGCCGACCAGCGCACGCCCGAAGGATTCGCGCGCCTCGAGGAGCACTACTTCACACAACGTCCACCCGGGATGCGATCGCCGCGCGCAAGCGCATCACCCAGCTAGAAGGAGCGCCAGGCCATCCGCAAGCGTGCCCACATCACCCTCGTGATGGAGGAGAAGACCAACAGCAAGCCGATGGCGCACATCCTCGAGCGCGGCGCCTACGACCAGGAGCGCGAGCAGGTCGGCGCCGACACCCCGATTCCTGCCCCCACTCCCCGACGGCGTCGAACCCGACCGCCTCGCCCTGGCCCGTGGCTGGTCTCGCTCGGAGCACCCGCTCACCGCCCGTGTCACCGTCAACCGGATGTGGCAGGAGCTCTTCGGCACCGGCCTGGTCAAGACCTCGGAGGACTTCGGCATCATGGGCGAAACCCCCTCCCACCCGAACTCCTCGACTGGCTTGCCACCCGCTTCGTCGCCTCGGGATGGGACGTCAAGGCGTTCTACCGCCTGCCTCGTCTCCTCCCACACCTACCGCCAGTCGGCCAGGTCCGCCCGGCGACCTCGAAGGCCGATCCGCAGAACCGGCTGCTTGCCCGCGCGCCACGCTTCCGCCTCGACGCCGAGGTCATCCGCGACCAGGCGCTGTTCCTCTCCGGGTCTCCTCAACCCACAGGTCGGCGGCCCTCGGTCAAGCCGCCCCAGCCGCGCGGCCTCTGGAAGACGGTGGGCTACTCGAAATCGAACACCGCCGATTTCAAGCAGGACACCGGCCGGCCATCTACCGGCGCTCGCTCTACACCTTCTGGAAACGCACCTCGCCCCCGCCGACCATGAGCATTTTCGACGCCCCGGACCGCGAATCCTGCACCGTCCGGCGCGAGCGCACCAACACGCCGCTGCAGGCGCTCGTCCTGATGAACGAACCGCAGTTCGTCGAGGCCGCCCGCGGGATCGCCACCAACTGCTCAAGACCACGGACGATGCCGACGAGACAGATTCCCGCCTTGCCCGCCTCTACCAGGAGGTCACTTCCCGACCAGGCAGACGAACCCACCCTCGGGATCCTGCGCGCCTCGCTCGAAGACTTCACCGGCACTTCCGGCGCGACCCGGAGGGCGCCGCCGCTCTCTCAGACCGGCGACTCCCCGCCCGACCCGGACCTCGCCCCGGAAGAACTGGCCCCGTGGACCTTCTCGCCTCCCAGCTCCTCAACCTCGACCAGGTCATCAACAAGAACTAGCCAGCCAGACCCGGTCTGCCAAAGGCCCATGCATCCTCGCTCCGGCAGCAACCTGACACTCCACCTAACACCTGACACCTCCTCCCATGTCCCACTCCACTCACCCGAACACGCCTGGCACCAGCTCGAAACCCGCCGCCAGTTCTTCGGCCGCTCCGCGAGAGGCCTCGGCGCGCCGCCCTCGCCTCACTCGCAGGTGGCCGCTCCAGGATGCGCTCGCCTCCTCCTTCACCCAGGCCGGCTCTCCCACGCTACCTCGCCCGCGCTCCGAAGGCGAAGCGCGCCATCTACCTGTTCATGTCAGGCGCCCCCTCGCAGATCGACCTCTGGGACCACAAGCCGAAGATGCAGGAAGTTCTTCGACAAGGACCTGCCCGACGAGGTCCGCAAGCGGCCAGCGCCTCACCGGCATGACCTCGAAGCAGGCCCGCTTCCCGATCGCCCCTCGATCTACAAGTTCGCCCGCCACGGCCAATGCGGCACCGAGGTCTCCGAACTCCTCCCCAACACCGCCCGCATCGTCGACGACATCGCCGTGGTGCGCTCGATGTGGACGGAGGCCATCAACCACGACCCCGCCATCACCTACATCCAGACCGGCTCGCAGATCCCCGGACGGCCCATCGCTCGGCGCCTGGCTCTCCTACGGGCTCGGATCGGAGAATGCCAACCTCCCGGCCTTCGTCGTCCTCAACTCCGCCTGGTCGGCCAAGCGGCGCCGCCCAGGCGCTCTACTGCCCGCCTCTGGGGCGCCGGTTTCCTCCCCTCCAAGCACCAGGGGGTCGCGCTCCGGTCCCAGGGCGATCCGGTGCTCTACCTCTCCGACCCGAAAGGAGTCGACCGCTCACTGCGCCGGCGAATGCTCGACGGCCTTGAGGA
>CALSSN010000011.1 GCA_943789025.1 uncultured Verrucomicrobiales bacterium | reverse complement strand
CACTTTAATTTCTTGTCCAATCTTGTAAACTCCTTCGATCGGTTCAAATTTAACTTCGAATTTTGGCCGTTTGTATTCTTCAACTTTAAAATATTTACCTCCATGTGCATCTCGAATATGCATCTGTCCATTCAACATTCCTAATGGCGCTGTAAACGAGCCACTAAAAGTTCCATATTCATTTGTAGTTAATTTTAAATCTCCTATTTTTTGGTTATTCACATCCATAAATTCTACTGTAGAAGATTTTCCTTTTTCTAGTGTATGTTCATCGTTGTCATGGTGAATTTTAATTCCTTTGAAATAAACAGTTTGTCCAGGCCTGTAAATGGCTCTATCAGTAAAGAAATGTGTTGTAGTGTTGGCTCTTGGACTTCTGTCGTAGGGTTTATATTGATACAATTGACTGGTTGTATTGTATCGGTCATCTTTATAGGTTATGTCCAGATATAGATACCTGTATTGTTTGGGAGTACTGATTTTTAATCTTCCATTATCGTTTGTTGAATAATTTTCTTCTTTTATTATTTCATATTTCCGAGTTGTGTAGTTGTATTTTCGTGTATATAATTGAACCTTTGCCCCTTTTATAGGTGTTCCAGTTTCTCTATTCAAAACAGAAACGTCAAAAGTTTCGTCGTCATTTTTGCGGTAGATATAACTTAAATTACTACTCCAAAAAGAAGCGTAAGCAATAGCATTATTTTTAATTGTAAACTTTTTGTTTGGAGAGGCAAGTATAACATATTGCCCTTTTGGAAGTCCTTCAAGTTTTAATTCGGTTGAATGCAATTGAAAATCTCCGAAGTTTTTAATTTGCTTGCTCCATGATTTAACTATTTTTTCTTGTAAAAATGAATTCATTAAATCTTTGCCGTATTTGTTTTTAGTTAAAAAGTAATTCCAATCAATTTTAATAACTCTAAAGTAAAGTGAGTCTACATTTTTAGTGGATAAAGAAAATTTCCCAAGGGTAGTTTGGCTGGTAAACCGGCTCCATAGAAAAAGAAATTCTTTTGTTTTGAATTTGCTTCAATAAGCTTTTACATAGCCTGGCACCATAGGAATTAGGGTTTTTAATGATAACGGCAGAGCATATTTCATGTGCTTTCTTTTTCTCAAATTGGTTTTCTTTTGTTTCAGAATTGTATTTATTTCCTTGTTCATTAAGGTATTCCGCTATAAAAAATTGAATTTCATCATTGGCTTCGGACTCACTATACTTTTCTGATAGTTTGTTTAATGCCAAAAAGTATAGCTCTTCTTTATTTGTTTCGGTGGAGTTGGTTCTGGCAAATTTTAAACGTCTTAATTCCAGATCAATTAATGCAGTAGGTTTTTCATCACTTAAATGAAATTTGGTTAATTCTTGTAGAATTCGAACTTCGTATAATTCGCAGGAAAGAGTATCATTAGATGTTGTTGACAGATTTAAAAATGCTTGCGCTGGACCGAAATATTCCTTTCCGTTCAATCTAAATTGATCTGCAGGCCGAGTTAAATTTTTTTCTGGATTTTGAAAAAAGTCTAAAGCTCTATGCGCTAAGAAGTCATAAAGACTAGGTCTTTGTTCATTGTCATCAGCAGAACTTGTAAGCATTTCTTCAAAGTCTTTGATATCTGTATGCTGTAAACTATCTTTATTCGAAATAGCCAACTGATGCTGTTTGTACACTTTGTCTATTATAGTGGTTAAGTCCCAAGTGCGAATATCATCGTTATCGAAATTGATAGTTTGTGTTCTATTTATAAATTTCCATCGATTACTTTGATAATACCCCCAATAAGTTTCTGCTGTAACTGAGTGAATTATTTGTTTCAAAGGGAACGTAGATTTTTTCGAAATCTTGTTCAACTGATTGAGTGCTGCTATGTACTCATCTTCAGTTATGTAAGAGTTGTATTTCATTTTATGTATTACCGACTTGACTACTTGGGGAGAGTTTTTAGCAGCACTGGCTGAGTCAAAAATTACAGAAACAACATCTAATGCAGATTTATATAGGCCAATTTGCTGCAACGAATCAACTTTACTCCACATGTTTTCATAGTTTCCTTGAAAATCATAGGAAAGCATTTCTATTTCTGATGTATTAAGGTTAGGTATTGTTTCTATTTTATTTTCGCAGGAGTTAGAAGTCAACAATATTAAGGTAAATGATAAAAGAGTAAGGTTTAGAAAGGCTTTTATGAGCATAGGAATCTATTTTTTTTTTAAAATTACGGTTTAATCAGTTAGGAATACACATCAAAACTTCATTAGTTCAATTATAAAATAGTTTTTAGATTATTTTTTTTAGTGAAGCAAAAATTAAAAAACATTGTTCATAATTAACATTAATTATAAGGGCTTAGTTTGATATATTTTTATCTTTGCACGAATTTATTTTTGGAATCTTAATTTATAAATTCAAGTCAATGCCACAAAACAGCGAAAAATTTATTGGAGAAGGATTAACGTACGATGATGTATTATTAGTTCCTGCTTATTCTGAAGTATTACCGCACGAAGTTAAACTAACTACCCAATTTACGCGAGGAATAGAGCTAAATGTGCCGATTGTTTCAGCTGCCATGGATACAGTAACGGAAAGTGCCTTAGCTATATCTATTGCTCAGCAAGGAGGTATTGGAGTTGTGCATAAAAACATGAGTATTGAAGCACAGGCTGGTGAAGTCCGAAAAGTAAAACGTTCAGAGAGTGGCATGATTCTGGACCCTGTAACGGTTTCCAAAGACAAAAAGGTAAAAGATGTTTTAGAATTAATGGCAGAAAACAAAATTGGTGGTATACCGGTAGTAGATGACAATAATGTTTTGGTAGGGATTGTTACAAACAGAGATTTGCGATTTGAAAAAGAAATGTCCAAATCAATCGAACTGGTAATGACAACCGAAAATATTATTACTGCAAAGGGAAAGGTTGAATTAAGCGTAGCAGAAAAGATATTACAAGAATATAAAATTGAAAAGCTTCCTGTCGTTGACGAAGATGACAAATTGATTGGCCTTATAACTTTTAGAGATATTATTAAAGTTAAAGAACATCCGAATTCATGTAAAGATGAACATGGAAGATTAAGAGTTGCAGCAGCTGTTGGTGTTACAGAAGATGTTTTAGAAAGGGTGAAGGCTCTGGTCAATTCAGGAGTAGATGCAATAATTATCGATACCGCTCATGGCCACTCCAGAGGAGTGGTGCAAGTATTGAAGAAAGTCAAAGCAAATTTTCCAGATTTACAAGTAGTTGTTGGGAATATTGCCACTGGTGCTGCGGCTTTGGCTTTAGCAGAAGCAGGAGCGGATGCAGTTAAAGTAGGAATAGGTCCAGGATCTATTTGTACTACGAGAGTTATTGCTGGTGTGGGTGTACCTCAATTAACAGCGATTATGAATGTTGCTGAAGCTCTTAAAGGATCAGGAGTTCCAATTATTGCAGATGGAGGTATTCGGTTTACTGGAGATTTGGTAAAAGCTATTGCCGGTGGCGCGAATACAATTATGATGGGCTCAATGTTTGCAGGAACAGAAGAATCACCGGGAGAAACAATAATTTACCAAGGAAGAAAGTTTAAGGCTTATCGGGGAATGGGGTCTTTAGAAGCAATGCAAAAGGGTTCGAAAGATAGATACTTTCAGTCGGATGAAGCTGATGTGAAGAAATTAGTTCCAGAAGGTATTTCTGGCCGAGTACCTTTTAAAGGGAAATTAGAAGAAATTATGCATCAATTAATTGGAGGTATTAGAGCCGGAATGGGTTATTGTGGTGCCGCAAATACAATTGATTTGAAAGAAGCAAAGTTTGTAAAAATTACAAGTTCTGGGATTGCTGAAAGCCATCCGCATGATGTGGCTATTACCAGAGAGGCGCCTAATTATAATATTAAATAAATTAACGAAGAAATGAGAAACTTACTAATCATAGTTTGTGCAATTGGATTTGCATTACCAACATACGGTCAAGAAAAAGGAGCTGTTTTAATGACAGTTAATAATGTGCCTGTTTATAAGTCAGAATTTGAACAGATTTATTGGAAAAATAAAAAGGAGAAGGTTGCCACTAAAGAAGATTTAGATGAGTACATGGAGTTATTTAGTAAATTCAAGTTGAAGGTAACGGAAGCTGAAGATTTAGGAATGGACACTGTAGCATCATTTATTAAAGAGTTGGATGGTTATAGAGTGCAATTAGAAAAACCGTATTTAGTTGACAAACAAGTGAATGAAAGGTTGATTACTGAAGCTTATGATAGAATAAATACTGAAATTAGAGCCAGCCATATATTAATTAAAATGGATGGATCGGCAACACCTGAGGATACGCTAAAAGCATATAATAAGATTAAAAATATTAGAGAGAAAATTTTAAGGGGTGATTTAACTTTTGCAGAAGCTGCTAAAAGAATGTCTGAAGATGAATCTGCTAAACAAAATCATGGAGATTTAGGTTATTTTACTGCTTTTAGGATGGTTTATTCATTCGAATCAGCAGCATTTAATACACCTGTTGGTGAGATTTCTCAGCCTTTTCGATCTCGTTTTGGTTACCATATTGTTAAAACTGTTGATAGCCGAGCGGGAAGAGGTTCTGTTAAAGTTTCTCATTTAATGCTGAGTATTAAGAAAGAGATGTCAGAATTAGATAAAGAAAACTTAAGAAAGAAAATTTACGAATTATATGAAAAGTTGGGTGAAGGGGAGTCATTTGTAAAACTCGCAAAAGAATTTTCCGAAGATCGTCAGTCAAAATTAAAAATGGGGAAGGAAGCTTGGTTAAAACCTGGAGAAGCTTTTCTTGAATTTGATTCAGTGGCTTTTTCGTTAAAAAATAACGGTGATTATTCAACACCCTTTCTAACAAAAGTAGGTTGGCACATTATTAAAAAAGGGGATTATAAGCCTGTTGGAGATCTTGAAAGTATGCGTCAAGAATTAAAAAATAAAATCCAAAGAGATGTTCGGGCACAAATTTCTAAAGGAAAATTTATTGTAAAATTAAAAGAAGAATATGCATTTAGTGAGGTAACAAAAAACAAGACAGAACTTTATAAAGTAATTGACAATTCTGTTTTTAAAGGGAAATGGAACCCCGAATCTACGAATGAATTAAAAGGGGAATTATTTTCTTTCGCTGATAGAACTTATTCGCAGCAAGATTTTGCAAGTTACATTGCTTCTACGCAAAAACCTTCTAAAAACAATGATATTGTTAAGTTTATCAACAATAAGTACTCGAAGTATGTTGCTAATATGCTAATTGCTTATGAAAGGACACAGCTGTCTAAAAAATATCCAGAATTTAGAGATTTGTTGAAAGAGTATAGAGACGGAATTTTATTGTTTGGGATTACAGATGAAAAGGTTTGGAGTAAAGGTGTTGAGGATACAACTGGCTTGAAAGAATATTATGAATTGCATAAAAATGAGTATATGTGGCCGGATAGAGTCGATGCGAAAATATTCACTTCTTCGAACAAGAAGACTATAAACACGGCCTACAAATTAGTTAAAAAGGGTAAAATCGGACATGATTCAATTGTGAATTATTTAAATAAGGAATCTCAATTAAACATTAAATTTGAAAATGGTCGTTTTGTAGAAAATGAAAAAGAGGTAATAAAAGATTTCTCTTGGGCTACAGGCTTAAATAAACCAAAGCTAATTGACGAATTGGAAGGAAAATATTCATTTGTTATAATTGCGAAAAAATTACCAAGTCAAGTAAAAGAATTAAAAGAGGCTAAAGGATTAATTACGGCCGCTTATCAAGATTACTTAGAGAATACTTGGTTGGATGCTTTGCGTAAGAAATATCCAATTCAGATTAATAAGGATATACTATACTCTATTGCTGGTCAGCAGTAAGCAGCATAGAATTTGTGCATAAATCATAAATGAATAAACATTTTTATACAGGTTTAATATTATTAGTGATAATAACATTTGTTTCTTGCGATAGTGAAGAGGTTGTGCAGGAAAAAGTAAAAGTGGCGCGGGTAGGAAGTGTTTATTTGTATGAGGAGGTATTAGATAAAGATGTTCAAAGCGGATTAGGTAAGGAGGATAGTTTGCTATTCAGGGACCAACTAATAAATAATTGGATTGAAGAACAGATTGTTTTGCAAAAGGCGGAAGAAGTTTTGCCTCAAGACGCTAAAGATGTAAAGGATAGGTTGGAAAATTATCGAAAGTCATTAATCATCTATGCCTACGAACAGCAATTTATAAAGGAGAGATTAGATACCGCAGTTTCATCAATGGAGATAGAAGAATATTATGCAGCGCATAAAGATGACTTTATGTTAAAAGACTATATTGTAAAGGCTTTGTATTTAAAAGTTTCCAAAGAGACACCTGATATAGAGAAACCACAGCTTCATTTTAAGTTGGAGCAAGAAGCTGATGTGAATGAAATGCGCTACTATGCCGATTTATATGCGGTTCAATTTCATTATAGATCCTGACCAGTGGCTATTTTTTGAAGATGTATTAAAAGTAATTCCTTTGGAAGAGGTTAATACTGAGTCTTTTCTGAGGAAGAAGAAGAAGATCATGTTCGAAGATGACAACTTCATCTACTTTGTTAATATAACTGACTTTATGTTGAAGGATGCAATTTCACCTTTGAGTTTTGAGAAAGAAAAAATAAAAACAATATTATTGAATTTGAGAACCATTGATTTAAGAAATAAATTGAGAGAAGATTTATACAATGATGCAATAAAAGCTCAGCAAGTAGAAACTTATTAATGCCTTCAGGTAATAATAAAATAAAAATACAGTTACTGAAGTAGTAATCAAGAATATATGAGAAAAATTATAGCAATAGCTTTATTTCTTTTAACTGTTTCCAATGTTAAAGCGCAGCAAATTATTGATAAAGTAGTTGCTGTTGTTGGAGATAAAGCGATATTAAAATCAGAAATAGAGTCGCAAAAAGTTCAAGCTACTCAGCAGGGAGTAAAGGTTGATGCGAATACGGGTTGCTTAATTATGGAAGAAATGATGTTTCAAAGTTTGCTGCTGCATCAAGCTGAAATAGATAGTATTGAGGTTACTGAGGAGATGGTGACAGCTGAATTAGAACAACGTATCCAATATTTTGCAAGTCAAATGCCGGGTGGAGTAGATGATTTAGAAAAGTTTTACGATAAAAGTATTGAAGAGATTAAAGAGGAATTTTTTACACAAATTGAAGATCGAATGAAATCGCAACAAATGCAGGAAGAAATAACTGCAGAAGTATCTGTTTCCCCTAAAGATGTAAGGTCTTTTTTCAATTCATTTCCGACCGATAGTATTCCTCTTATTAATAGTAAAATATCTGTAGCTCAAATTACAATAGAGCCGGAAGTAACAGCGCAGAGAAGCTTTCAATAAAGAAGAAGTTGACAGAGATTCGCGATCAAATAATTAATGGTGAATTAACTTTTGCAATTGCAGCAGAATACAAATCTGAAGATCCAGGTTCGAAGAAAAAACAAGGTGATTTTGGTTGGGTAACTAGAGGTGATTTTGTTCCTGAGTTCGATGCGGTTGCTTTTAGAATACCTATTGGTGAAGTTTCTCAAGTTTTTGAATCACCTTTTGGGTATCACATATTAGTAATTAATGAACGAAGAGGCGAACAATATTCGGGATCACATATTTTGTTGCAATTTAAAGTAAGTGATACGCAGATGAGTAAATCAAAAAATACGCTAAATCAAATTGTAGCAGATATAAAAGCAGGAGATATAACATGGGAGCAAGCTGTTTTAAAATATTCTGATGATGACAATAGTAAAGGAAGTAGGGGTGTGATCTATAATCAATCCACAGGTTCTATGTATTGGGATATGAAAGAAATAGATCCTCAATTGTTTAAAGGAATAGATGATTTAGAAGAAGGAGGAGATTTCTGTTCCAATTTATTATGAAACAATGAATGGTAATGCTTACAGAATTGTGAAGTTAATGAAGCGCACAGAACCACATAAAGCGAATTTGACTGATGATTATCAAATGATTCAGAACTATGCATTAAGTAAGAAAAAAGCAGAAGAAACAGAGGCTTGGGTAAATAGAAAATTAAACGATATTTATATCAGAATAGACGCCGATTATCAGCGTTGTGAGTTTACCTATAACTGGCTACAAAAGCAGTAAGTCTTTTGGTGTTACTATTTTCTGTTAGAACCCCAACTATTAAAATTACCGGATGCTGCATAGCTTGCTTTTTCCTCTGCTTCTTCTAAGAAGTAATTGGCCATAACAGCTGCAATTTCTTGCATATTTTTGTCTGTGTTGTCCATAACAGAAGTGTCAGAAAAGTATTGCGGAACAAAATGCGTGTCAAAATCACCTGATTTAAATGCAGCATGGTTAATTGTAAACTTACAGAAGTCTAGAGTTGTTTTTATTCCAACAATATCGTAATCACCTATTGCTTTGGTCATTTTCTCGATTGCTTCTTTCCTGGTAGGAGCATGTACAATCAACTTTGCAATCATTGGGTCATAATATATGGGGATTTCCATACCTTCTTCAAAACCATCATCAACTCGAACTCCTTCTCCAGTTGGTCTTTTGTAAACCTCTAATGTTCCGATGTCTGGCAAGAAATTATTTTGAGGATCCTCAGCATATACTCTTACCTCCAGCGAGTGACCATTAATTTTTAAATCATCTTGCGTAAATGCAAGTTTCTCTCCTCGAGCCACTTTAATTTGTTGTTCTACCAAATCCAAACCAGTTATCATTTCCGTAACGGGATGTTCAACTTGCAGACGCGTATTCATTTCTAAAAAGAAAAACTCTCCGTTTTCGTATAAAAACTCTACCGTGCCAGCGCCAACATAATTACAAGATTTAGCAACATCGCAAGCTGCTTGTCCCATCGCTTTTCTTAATTCAGGAGTTAAGATAATAGAGGGAGCTTCCTCTATCACTTTTTGGTGTCTTCTTTGAATGGAACATTCTCTTTCAAATAAGATGAACCGTATTTCCATGTGTGTCTGCTAAAACTTGTATCTCTATATGTCTAGGTGAACCGACGTACCTTTCAATAAAAACAGCTCCATCTCCAAAAGAACTTTCAGCTTCACTAATAGCTAATTTCATTTGTTCGACAAACTCTTCTGCTTTTTCTACAACACGCATACCTTTTCCACCACCGCCAGCAGCAGCCTTTACTAAAATAGGGAAACCAATTTCTTTTGCTTTGTCCTAAGGATTTTTCTACATCTACTATGGCTTCATCCACACCTTCAACCATTGGAATACCATATTTCTTAACCGTTTCTTTTGCAGATAATTTATTTCCCATTAATTCCATAGACTGCGGAGACGGCCCTATAAATGTAATCCCAGCATCTGTTGTCTTTCTGGTGAAATCTGCATTTTCACTCAAAAACCCATAGCCTGGATGAATTCCATCCACATTTAAGTTTTTACATATTTGAAGTACTTTATCTCCTAATAAGTAGCTCTCAGAACTAGGAGGTGGACCAATGCATATAGCTTCATCTGCAAACTTTACAAACGGTGTGTTTTTATCTGCTTCAGAATAAATTGCTACGGTCTTAATTCCCATTGCTTTACACGTTTTCATTATGCGTAAGGCAATTTCTCCTCTATTGGCTACAAGTATTTTATTCATTGTATTCGAAATAAATTGTGCTTAAAGATACTATAAAACGCGGAAATAATAAGAAGAACTAGAAACGTTCTTTTCAATAGAAGAAATTACCAAGTAAAGCGCAAGGAATGAGCAATAAAAAACCTCGAAATCAATTCTACTGAATTGAAATCGAGGTTCACCCACCATAAAACAGCTATAAATACTTTACTTATCGTATAGAAAGTAAAGGTTTTGATAAGTCGTGTAATAGGTTCATAAACAAAGGTTTATTTTCTCTATGTCTTTGTACGTTTCTTAAAATTTATTCTGCTGTTTCATCGGAAGAAGAGTCAAACTTAACAACAGTCTTTCAATTGAAATAAAAAATAGTTCACTTTTATAAAGCACCAATAATTCATGTTTAATATCCAATTCCAAATTGGACAATATGCTTTCGAAGGATTTTTCTAATGAAGTCATTAATTAATTCTGTTTAATATAATCGGTTGCAAGGCTGGACGAAACGTTATGCCGCTAAATTGTTAAATATAGTTCTCTATGTAGTCGTTTTTTCAAAACTTTGATAGTTTGTGACTTAAGGTCGTCTTTTGGTCTTAAAATATTTTTTCCATTCTCATTATTCCATACCTTAGCTACATGATTAAGAGCTTTGATAATTGATGACATAAAAGATGCAAGAGATAATATCCGTTTAGACATAGAGACTTACTGTTCGGATGTTGAAATAATAGGAGAAGCTGAGGGTGTTGTTACAGGCGCAAAAGCAATTCGAGAATTGAAACCAGAAGTGGTTTTTTTAGATATTCAAATGCAAGACGGAACGGGATTTGATTTGCTGGATATTGCAGGTGACATTAATTTCAAAGTTATATTCACAACCGCTTCTGATGAATATGCTATTAAAGCATTTAAATTTTCGGCGATCGACTATCTATTAAAACCAATTGATCCAGATGAATTAGTTGCCGCAATTGAAAAAATAAAGAACACAAAAGTATTACCAAAAGAAAACCTCAATCTACTATCTGAAAGTATCAAGGATCATAAATCCATGACTCGACTTGCGCTCAATACTTTAGAGAAGATTCTAATCGTTGAAATAAAAGATATTGTTCGTTGTGAATCTAGCGTAAACTATACTACTTTCTATTTTGCTGACAAATCTCGCTTAATGGTTACTAAGACGCTTAAAGGAATATGACGACATGTTATCTCCACTAGGATTTATCCGAGTACATCAATCTCATCTAATTAACTCAAGCTTAGTTAAGGAGTTTATTAAATCGGATGGTGGCTACCTTATGATGAAAGACGGATCTTCTGTCCCGGTATCTACTCGAAAGAGACAAGCTGTAGTTGAAGCTTTAAACACATTGTAATCATGATTAGAATAAGACTATTCATTACCGTTTTCGCATTAGTCATCTTGTTGTATTTCCATGGCAATCTTTCTCCCAAGAAACTACAACGAGTCTTCAAAAAGAAGGTAAGTACGTTATCCTAACTCCAGAAAAATTTTCAGCAATAAAAGCCGAAATGGAAAAACAAGATGATGGGTCTCCCATCCTTATCGAAGGCTATCCAAAAAATGAATTGGTAGCATTCTACATACAAAGCTATACGGATTCAACTATTCTAACATGGGTGGACTTTGCTTATAATAAGATTCACAGTGTTGAAAATACTAAGCCAGATGCGCATCAAGAAAGAAAAATGCAAAAGTCAAAATTACTTCCTAGAACCAAGGAAAACATGCACCGATTTATGATGTTGATGACGACCGAACAGATTCAAGCAGTGGGGTTTTAAGTGATGAATAATTCAATTTTCAAGCCCTTCGCCTCCAAAACTATTTTTGTAATAGATAAAAAGTATTCCAAGTCTGATTATACGAATATTGACCTTTCGGCCAGCAATGAATCCCTAAATAAAATTAACGTAAATCATCCGAAAGAAATGGAGGAATTCATTAATGAATTTACGAAGATGAATAATGCAAAAGTTGCAATTGGTGGTTATCTTGAGGTTCGAAACTTATACAAGAGAAGTAAATATTTCAATGAACAAGCCAACCCAAGTAATGAGACGAAACATTCACCTTGGAGTGGATATATGGGCCAAAGAGGGAACAAAGGTTCTGGCTGCATTGGATGGGGAAATACACAGTTTCAAGAACAATACAAACCATGGAGACTATGGGCCTTGTATTGTCCTAAAGCACCAGTTAGAAGAATCTGTTTTTTATACGCTATACGGTCATCTAAGTCTTGACTCTATTAAGGATGTCAAAATAGAGCAAAGCGTGAAGCAAGGTGATGAAATTGCTCAATTGGGTGATTCTAGTATTAATGGAGACTACGCGCCCCATTTACATTTTCAAATCATTAAGGACATGCAAAACAATTTTGGCGATTATCCAGGTGTTTGCAGCTTAAACCAATTGAGTTTTTTTAAAGAGAATTGCCCAAATCCAATGGAGTTATTAGGAATACTTTAGAGTAAATTAATCAATCAGTCCCAAACAGTATTTTAAGCGAATAATCTTTTTAACCGAAGAATAAACTTGAAAACGAAAGTCTTCATCCTCATTCATTTTAGAAAGGATGTCATTTATATCTTTTTCTTCCTCTACCGGCATAAGC
Organism: uncultured Verrucomicrobiales bacterium; assembly: GCA_943789025.1. GTDB lineage: Bacteria > Verrucomicrobiota > Verrucomicrobiia > Verrucomicrobiales > DEV007 > CALSSN01. The sequence continues at coordinate 16,160 of CALSSN010000011.1, read as the reverse complement.
AATTGATCGCAGCCGGCCATTACTGCTTTTAACCCAGAATTTGGCACAGTCCTAACCCCTCCCATATTCATTGCATCCGTAATAACCAATCCTCTAAATCCCAATTCGTTTTTCAATAAATTTGTTACAATCTCCCGAGAACAGGTTGATGGTAACCCTTCTGTATTGTATTTTTCGTTATTCTTAACTGCAATATGAGCTACCATAATTGACAAAACTCCATTATCAATAACGGGTTGGTAATTTGGAACCTCTTTCATTTCTCCATCAATAAAGACTAATTTTTCATGTGTATCCCCAACTACAAATCCATGACCTGGAAAATGCTTTGCCGTAGCTATAATTCCATTATTTTGTGTTTCTTCAATAAAAATATTCGAAAACCCAATCACAGTATCCATTGCTAAACCAAAACTCCTATTACTTACAGTTTTGTTTGGTGATGCATCTATAACCGGGGCAAAGTTTTGTGTAATACCTATCTTATTTAAATCTCCAGATATTGTATTTGTTACTTCCTTTACCTTTTCCTTCGTCTTAATAGCATTTGTTTTCGGAACTGGAGTAGTGCCTTTAATTTTATATTTTATCAATGTAGGTTCGGCATCAGCACTATAAATAGGGGGTAAATATCCATGGACTTCACAAATGCTATCAAACTGGTTGACAAATGCCGTAAAACTTTCAACTGTCCCATTTAGTAATAGAACACCTCCAGCTTTACCTTGTTGCATTAATTTAACAACGTGTTCTGTAGGCTTTCCGTGCTTCCCAACCGCAGGAACTATCAATTGTCCAACACGCAGAGTATCATTCATGTAACTGAATTGTTCATCTATGCGCCTTTCTAATTCTGGATTGTAATTATAAAAATCAGCTAGTGTAAAATCTTGTGCAAAAGTGTTTAGTGCAAAAACGAATGATATAAATAACGATAAGTATTTCATGAAATGATATATTATAAATGCTAAAGTAACACTTCCTTAAATGGCTAAAATTATGTGGATAGTAATTTATTAAATTGCAAATGTTGACATGAAGGTTATCTTTGCACTCATATGCAGGAAAGACAAGAGGAGTATCAAGCGAATATCAATAATAATACAGCCGCATTTCAAGAGGTTAAAAAGAAAATTACACAAATTGTAGTTCTTCGTATTTTCGTATTTGCAGCAACTTGTTTTGGATGCTATTTGTTTTCTTATAATGCAGGGCTTGCAATAACTACAGGTGTTTTTGGTGCACTTTCCTTTGTGTTCATGGTCCAGTACCACAGCAACTTAGATCGTAAAAAAAACTACTTTGAGGAATTGATTAGCATTAATGAAATTGAAATTGAAGCTTTAAATGGAAATATTGATAATTTAGAAAATGGAGTAGAATTCTTGAACCCAAATCATCACTACAGTTATGATATTGACCTCTTTGGAGATGGTTCTTTCTTTCAGTTTTTTAACCGAACAAAAACACTCGGTGGAAGAAAAAAACTCGCGTCTATTTTAGTCAGTAATGAAATTGACAATATTGAGAACAAACAAGCCGCTATTAAAGAGTTAGCAAAAAACAGCAAGGAGCGTCAGCACTTCTGGGCTAGTGCTGGAACTATTAAAACAGAAACCACATCCAAAACCGTTGAAGACTGGTTAAAAAACTATAAAACGTTTGCATCCAATAAACTCATTTCCTTTTTGATAGTTCTTTTCCCTATTGTATCTGCTGTTCTACTTGGACTGCTTAGTGTGGACTTAATAGATTCAATGCTTTTTATCATTTGGTTTTTTGTAGGATTATTTATTACAGGCGTATTTTTAAAGCGAGTTAACGCTATTTATAACGAAGCCAACACAATCACAGATACTATTAATCAATATTCTGAACTACTGGAAATTATTGAGTCATCGGACTTTAATTCCGATTTGCTCATAGAACAACAAGAAAATATAAAAACTAAGAATGCAAAGGCTTCTCTGATCCTTAAAAAATTGGGGAGATCTCTCGATAGACTCAACAGCCGAAATAATTTTATTGTGGGAATCTTTGGAAACGCACTATTGCTATGGGATGTATTATCTATTCATCTTTTGGAAAAATGGATAAATAACTATTCAATGAAAGTAGAAAATTGGTTTGATTCTATCTACTACATTGATGCAATTCAATCTTGTGCGAATTACGCTTACAATCACCCTAAATTTTGCTTTCCAAAAATAAACAATGATAATATGGTTATTGAGGCCAAAGCATTGGGGCATCCACTTATTCCAGAAGCAAAAAGAATTGACAATGATTTTAGTATCGACAAAAAGAACTTCATTATAATCACTGGGGCTAATATGGCTGGAAAAAGCACATTTTTGAGAACCTTGTCTCTAAATATCGTTTTAGCAAACGCAGGATTACCAGCGAGTGCCAAAGAATTTAATTACTCTCCTGTTAAGCTCATTACGAGTATGCGGACTTCTGATTCATTGCAGAAAGAAGAGTCCTACTTTTTCTCTGAATTGAAGCGTTTAAAGTTTATTGTAGACAATATTAAGACAGAGAAATATTTCATAATTCTAGATGAGATTCTTAAAGGGACTAATAGTAAGGACAAAGAAATGGGGTCGAAAAAGTTTGTAGAAAAATTGGTAGCTTCTGGCTCTACTGGAATAATTGCTACGCATGATTTAGGGCTTTGTGAAATTCACAAGCGTTTCCCTCAAGTCATCAATAACTATTTTGATGCAGAAATTATTAATGATGAATTATATTTTGATTACAAATTTAAAGAAGGAATTTGCCAAAATATGAATGCTTCTTTCCTATTAAAGAAAATGGAAATTGTAGAAGATTGAAACTTTACTTTTTGAATTATTGGGCTTATTTATATTTTTAAACCCAAAATACATATATCATCAATCTGTTCAAGATCAGCTCTCCATTCTTCAAATACCGTATTCAACATTCCTTGCTGCTCATTCATAGGGTTGTTCGATATGGAAATCAATAACTTTTTTAGATTTTTAACTTTATATTTTTTCCCTTTAGTGCCTCCAAATTGGTCTTGAAAACCATCAGTAAAAATATATAGTCTATCATCTTTTTCTAAGGTAATTTCATGCGTAAGAAACGGTTCAGGAAAAGGATATTTTCCGATAGGTTTTCGATTTGGCAGTTTTTCTAGTAATTTTCCTTTTCTAATAATCCATAAAGGGTTATTCGCTCCAGCCCATAGTAGCTTATTGCCTTCAATAGAGCATAGTGAAATATCCATTCCATCTGCCATTTCTGCTTGTTCCTCACTTTTGCTAAATTCTTGAATTACTATTTCCCTTGTTTTATCCAATATTTTACCAGGATCAGTTAAACCATGTTCCCGAACACTTCTATTGAGTCCGTTATTGCAAACCACAGAGATCATAGCTCCAGGAACTCCGTGTCCTGTGCAATCAGCTACTGCAAAAAGGGTTTTTCCATTTTTAATCTCGAGCCAATAAAAATCTCCGGCAACAATATCTTTTGGTTTATACAAAATAAAGTAATCTTTTAAATGTTTGTTGATCAAGTCAGGAGCTGGAAGAATAGCTGACTGAATTCTCTTAGCGTATTTAATAGAATCTAATATTTCATTATTCTTTATTTGAACAATCTCCTTTTGTTCTTGAATCAAAGCGTTTTGTTTTTGACTTATAAGAAATCGGTTGAGCATAAATAAGCCAAATAACATTACTACCGCTAATCCTCCATATAGGGTATATCGCTTGGTTTGTTCTTGATTGATTTGAGCCTTATGTGTTTCAATTTCAGCATCTGTTACTTTTTTTTCCTCAACAGCTAATAAACTATCCGCTAAGATCATTTTTTCATATTCATTTTGTAAGTTTTGCCTGATAATTATTTTATTATTTTCAATATTCTTTAGGCTATCTTTCATAACTGTACATAATTCTAACATCTCTACAGTCTTTTTCCAATCACCTTTTTGTTTACTTATTTTGCTTAGCATTTCCGCTGCTATTTGAATGTCTAATGGATACCCTAACTCCATAGCTATTTCGAGTGATTCTTCAATACATTTACTAGCTTCGGCATAATTTCCTTTTAGTATGTATGTTTTTCCCATATTGGAAAGAGTTGTTCCTACACCTTTTATAGAATTATTATCGGTATAAATTTTTAAACTAACGTTAAAAAATTCTAAAGCTTTATTATATTGTAAATTCTCTTTTGCTACCATTCCAAGCATGTTGTTGGACATGGCAATTCCTTTAAGATCATTAATTTTTGTACGTAGTGCTAAACTTTTTTGGTGGTATTTTTCTGATTTAAACAAATCACCTTGTTTTTGATAAACATAACCAAGGTTATTTAAAGCTAAACTTATATATCTGTCGTCTTCTAATTCTTTAGACATTTCCAAGCTCTTTGTAAATTTTTCAATAGCTATATCATATTCCTCAAGGTTTGCATATAGATAAGCAATGTTGTTTAATGTAGATGCGACACCCGATAAATCACCAATATTTTCTCTGATTTCTAAGCTATTTTGATAAAGCTTTAAAGCTTTTGGAATATCTCCTTTATCATCATAAATATTCGCTAAATTATTTAAGATAGTTGCTACTCCTTCTTTATTATCTAATTCCTTCTGAATAATTAATGTTTCGTTGTAAATTTTGATAGCATCATCCGCATAACCCGAATTCGATTTTACGTATGCAATACTCATTAGTGCCGCAGCCAATCTTTCTTTAAATACAAGTAATTCATCAGCATGGTGCTGATCTGAATGTTTAAGAAAATTTCTACAATCCACAGCGATGCTATCCCAGTAACCTTCTCGCAAAATCCATCCCGCGAAACCAATTTCCGATCGTAATAATATTCTTGCAGTGTCTGAAGATGCAATAGAAAGTTGATGCTTCAGCGAATCCAGAGTGCGACTATCTTGTGAATAGTATGAGAAGGAAATGATTAAAATAAAAAATGACCCAATTATTTTCATGCAGATTTTATTTCAAAATTTAACATATACATGCCTAATGTATTGTTATAAAACTTATTAACCAAGTGTATTTTTTTAATTATTGCATTTAAATTGTTTTTGTATTATTTAATTTAATTAGCTAGTATCTATATCGTTGGTTTCATTTCACATTTTTTAAATTCAAAAAAACATAAGAATCCTTTAATAAATTTTTAATGTGAAAAAAACTTGTTTTTTCTTATATTTGATTTATTAATTATGTGATATCCTAGAAGGTATTGCCTGAAACCGCATAATTACCTTATTTGACATTAACATTAACATGTGTTTTAAGGTTATACTTGTGCAGATATTAGCATTCATTTATGCTTTAAGTTTTTCTGCCCAAACATTAATTATTAATGAAGTTTCCCAGGGTGAATCTGGAAACATGGAGTTTATTGAGTTTGTTGTTGTTGACAATACTGTGGTTTATGACTGTGCGGATTCTTCTCCGCCAACAATAGATATAAGAGGTTGGATTATTGATGATAATAATGGTTATCATTCTCCAGGAAACGAGGGTGTTGCTGGAGGTGCAGTCCGATTTTCAAATGATGTTTTGTGGAGTGCTGTCCCTTTGGGTACAATAATTTTAGTATATAACCAAGGAGATATTTCGCCTTCAATTCCCGCAGACGATATTTCTTTGTCCGATGGCAATTGCCAAGTTATTGTTCCTATTAACAATACAAGTCTTTTTGAAAGTAATGCTACAACACCAGGAGATGTTGCTTGTTCTTATCCCGGAGGTGCATGGACTGCAGGAGGAACTTGGAACAACATAATATTAAGAAATGGAGGTGATTGTGCACGAATATTAGACTTGGCAGGTTGTGAAGTTTTTTCTGTTTGTTGGGGGGATAATAGTCAAAATAACCAGATATATTTTGGTGGTTCCGCTAGTAATACTGTTTACTATTTTAATGATACTGATCCAACAAATCAAGTTAATTGGTCATCTGGTTGTTCGGATAATGAAACAGTATTGGATGCCACTACATGTGGGAGTAATGATCAAACACCTGGGAGCCCAAATAATGCTATAAATGCTGATTATATAGCACAGTTCAACAATGGATGTATGCCTATTACTCCTATAGCTACTACCGCTGCATCAACTGATGCAAGTTGTGGATTATGCGATGGAACAGCTACTGCAAATAGCTCAGGATCTATACCTGTATATACCTATTCTTGGTTTGATGCTGTCTTATAATTCGATTGGACAAAATACAGCGCTTGCTACCGCATTATGTCCTGGGACTTATCATGTTATATCCTCTTCTTCAATTAGCTGTGCTGATACTGCTACTGTAGTGATTAATACACCAGGAGCACCAATAGCACCAATAGCTGGAACAGATGCTATATATTGCTTTGGAGATGCCTTGGTAGATTTAACTGCAAATGGGTCTGGTGGATTATTGACATGGTATGATGATATTGGCTTGACAAATGTTTTAGGTTCTGGGGGAACACTTACTCCAGCTAATACCGTCGGAACAACAATTCATTATGTTACAGAAATCATTGCTGGCTGCGAGAGCCACTCCTGCATTGGTGACGATAACAATAAATGTACCACCAACAGCAACTTTAACTGGTGGCGGAACAATTTGTTCGGGAGATCCAATACCTGATATGACTGTAACCTTGACGGGTACCGCACCATGGTCTATTACATATACGGATGGCGTAACACCGGTAACTGTACCTGGGATTATGACTTCTCCTTATACAATTAGTGGAGCAGGGGATGGCTCTTATATTCTTAGTGCTGTTTCTGATGCAAGTTGCACGGGTACCTTTAGCGGTTCTGCAGCTATAATTACAAACCCATTGCCAACGGCTACGCTTTCTGGCGGCGGAACAATTTGTTCGGGAGATGGAATACCCGATATGACTGTAACATTAGCTGGTACTGCACCATGGTCTATTACTTATACTGATGGTGTAACACCGGTAACTGAATCTGGGATTATGACTTCTCCCTATACAATTAGTGGAGCATCGGATGGTTCTTATGTTCTTAGTGCTGTTTCTGATGCAAATTGCACAGGAACTTTTAGTGGTTCTGCAGCTATAATTACAAACCCATTGCCAACGGCTGCGCTTTCTGGCGGCGGAACAATTTGTTCGGGCGATCCAATACCCGATATGACTGTAACATTAGCGGGTACTGCACCATGGTCTATTACTTATACTGATGGGGTAACACCGGTAACTGTACCTGGGATTATGACTTCTCCTTATACAATTAGTGGAGCATCGGATGGATCTTATGTTCTTAGTGCTGTTTCTGATGCAAGTTGCACAGGTACTTTTAGTGGCTCTGCAGCATATAATTACAATCCCATTACCAACAGCTACGCTTTCTGGCGGCGGAACGATTTGTTCGGGAGATCCAATACCCGATATGACTGTAACATTAGCGGGTACTGCACCATGGTCTATTACTTATACTGATGGGGTAACACCGGTAACCGAATCTGGAATTATGACTTCTCCTTATACAATTAGTGGAGCAGCGGATGGATCTTATGTTCTTAGTGCTGTTTCTGATGCAAATTGCACAGGTACTTTTAGTGGCTCTGCAGCATATAATTACAATCCCATTACCAACAGCTACGCTTTCTGGCGGCGGAACGATTTGTTCGGGAGATCCAATACCCGATATGACTGTAACATTAACGGGTACTGCACCATGGTCTATTACTTATACTGATGGGGTAACACCGGTAACTGAATCTGGAATTATGACTTCTCCTTATACAATTAGTGGAGCAGCGGATGGATCTTATGTTCTTAGTGCTGTTTCTGATGCAAGTTGCACAGGTACTTTTAGTGGCTCTGCAGCATATCACATTACAGATCCATTACCAACAGCTACGCTTGCCGGAGGCGGAACGATTTGTTCGGGAGATCCAATACCCGATATGACAGTAACACTAACGGGCACTGCACCATGGTCTATTACTTATACTGATGGGGTAACACCGGTAACCGAATCTGGAATTATGACTTCTCCTTATACAATTAGTGGAGCTGCGGATGGATCTTATGTTCTTAGTGCCGTTTCTGATGCAAATTGTACAGGTACTTTTAGTGGTGCTGCAACAATCACAACAGATCCATTACCAACAGCTACGCTTTCAGGCGGCGGAACGATTTGTTCGGGAGATCCAATACCCGATATGATTGTAACATTAACGGGCACTGCACCATGGTCTATTACTTATACTGATGGGGTAACACCGGTAACCGAATCTGGAATTATGACTTCTCCTTATACAATTAGTGGAGCTGCGGATGGATCTTATGTTCTTAGTGCTGTTTCTGATGCAAGTTGCACAGGCACTTTTAGTGGCTCTGCAGATATAATTACAATCCCATTACCAACAGCTACGCTTGCCGGAGGCGGAACGATTTGTTCAGGAGATCCGATACCAGATATGATTGTAACACTAACGGGTACTGCACCATGGTCTATTACTTATACTGATGGGGTAACACCGGTAACCGAATCTGGAATTATGACTTCTCCTTATACAATTAGTGGAGCAGGGGATGGATCTTATGTTCTTAGTGCTGTTTCTGATGCAAGTTGCACAGGTACTTTTAGTGGTGCTGCAGATATAATTACAAATCCATTGCCTTTGGCGCCAACTGCGGGAGTTGATGCAAATTATTGCTTTGGGGAACCAATTGTCGATTTATTCGCTTCCGGTGGAGGTGGGGTTTTAACATGGTATAGTGATATGGGGATTACTATTGAAGGAATAGGAACAGCATTTTCTCCAATAAATTCTGTAGGAATGTTTACTTATTATGTTTCGGAAGAAATGAATGGTTGTACAGGACCTTTTTCTCTGGTAAATGTTGTAATTAATGATGTGCCAACTATTGACTCAGAAGTAGCTGTTAATGTTTCAGGATGTAATATAATAGATGGTTCAATAACGATTGTTGCTTCTGGTGGGATACCACCATATAGCTATTCCGTTGATGGAGGAGCTACACTTACAAATACAACGGGTATTTTTACTGGTTTGGATGTCAACTCTTACCAAGTTGTTGTTGCTGATGCCAATTGCCAAACAACTGGTAGCCTATTGGTCATTACGGGGCCAGGAATACCTTCTGCTCCAGTGGCAGGAACGGATGCCACTTACTGTGATGGTGATGTTATTGTTGATTTAACTGCTACGATTGGGTCAGGAGGCACATTGTCTTGGTATGATGATGCAGCATTAACCAATCTTGTTGGAAATAATGTTACCTTTTCTCCTTTTAATACCGTCGGAACAACTACCTACTATGTGACGGAAACAGTTGCCAATTGCGAAAGTGCTTCAACACAAATTACAATTACCATAAATCCTACACCTCTTGCTCCTATAGCATCTGGAGATGATACATATTGTGAAGGTGATTTAATTGCCGATTTAACTGCAACACCTGCAATGGGAGGTGTTATTAATTGGTATGATGATGTTGGGTTAACAAACTTAGTGTTTACTGGACAGGTTTATTCTCCTTCTACTGCAGTTGGTGTATATGTGTATTATGCTGTTGAGTCGTTGAATGGGTGTGAAGGACCTCCAACTCTTGTTACGGTTACTATAAATGAGCTGCTAACTATTGATTCAGAGATTGTAGTTGATGCAACAGGTTGTGGTTTATCAGATGGTACAATTACAATAACTGCAACCGGAGGAACAGGGACTTATAACTTTTCAATTGATGGAGGTTCAACTTTTTCCAATACAACGGGTGTTTTTATTGGATTAGGGGTTAATTCTTATCAAGTTGAAGTAACCGATGGAAATTGTTCGGTGGAAGGAAGCTTATTAACTATTTCAGCACCATCTACTCCTGCAGCTCCTGCAGCTAGTGCAAGTTCTATTTATTGCGATGGAGATGTTGTTTCAGACCTGACAGCTACTCCGGGCAGTGGAGGTTCAATATCTTGGTATGATGATGTTGCACTAACAAATCTTATTGGAACCGGCAACTCATATTCTCCAGCTATAGCAGTAGGGAATTACACTTATTACATAACTGAAACTGTTTCGGGATGTGAAAGTCCTTCAAGTCAGTTGACAATAGATATTAATCCTGCACCATTGGCCCCTATTTTATTAGGAGGAGCTACATATTGTGAAGGTGATCTAATTACAGACCTTCAGGCAAGTCCGGGTGGAGTAAACAGTGGAACTTTTTATTGGTTTGATGATGTTGGATTAACAAATAATACCAATACAGGACCTGTATATTCACCTCCAACAACGGTTGGTTCTTATACGTATTACATCGTAGATTCTCTAAATGGTTGTGTTGGACCTTCAGCATCTGTAAATGTTATAATTAATTCCTTACCATCTTTTACCATAGCTATAAGCGATCCAACAATATGTGGAGGAAATGGTTTTATTACAATAGAGGGATTGAGTTCAAGTACAACCTATGATTTACAGTATAGCATAGATGGAAATGCTCAGCCTTTAGTAAGTTTGACTTCTGATAGTAATGGGAACATTCTAATATCCAACTTAACACAGGGCAGTTATAGCGATTTTACCTTGACAATAAATGGCTGTTCTTACACAGATTTAGGATCATATGTTTTATCCGATCCAAGTGTTCCGGCATTCAATGTTGTTAATCCTTTAGATCCTTCCGGGTGTGGAACGGTAGATGGAACCATTACAATTTCAGGTTTAACGGCAAATACAACATATAATTTAACGTATGACTTAAATGCTACCCCTGTTGGTCCAAATTCCATTACCACGGATATAAATGGAGACTTTATTATTACGGGTTTGTCGAATGGAGTATACGATAACTTTACTGTTGATTTAAATGGATGTGTTGGTTCATCGCCTGTAACGATCACGTTGGCTTCAATTATACCTTTGGCTCCGAATGCTCTTGGAGATTCAACCTATTGTGAAGGGGAGGTTATGGTTGATTTGTCTGCATTTCCATCAGTTGGTGGAGAAATCAATTGGTATGATGATAATTTGTTAACGAATCAAGTAGCGGCAAATACGAATACATTTACACCACCAACAGCACCAGGAACTTACACTTATTGGATAACAGAAACCTTGAATGGCTGTGAAGGAGATACAATTTCTGTTACGGTGGAGGTTGTAGCTTTGCCGATGTCACCATTAGCGGAGAATGATACATCTTATTGCGAAAGTCAATCAATAATAGATATGACTGCCACTGCTCAAGGTGCAGGTACGTTAGCATGGTACAGTGACGCTGATTTAACTAACTTGATTGGAACAGGTTCTTCTTTATCACCATTTACCACGGTAGGAAGCACCGTTTATTATATTGTAGAAGTTATTGGAAGCTGCATTGGAACTTATGACAGTATTGTTGTCAATATTGATCCAGCACCAGTGGCAAATTTCTCAGCAACTCCAACCACAGGAGTCAGTCCATTATCAGTTGACTTTACCGACAATTCAACAGGGGCGGGGATTAGTTATTCTTGGAATTTTGGAGATGGTAATACATACTTCGAACAAGATACTATGAATACTTATTATAATTCGGGAAGCTTTAATTCAGTATTAACAGTTTCAGACACCAACGGCTGCAACGATACCTATTCTTTGATTATTACAATCGAGGCCCCACCTGTTCCTGCAGACTCTTCTTGGATTATTGTTCCGAATATCTTTACACCTAATGGTGATTATGAAAACGATTTCTTTAAATTAAATACCAATAATATACTTGAACTGGAAGGTACTATTTTCAATAGATGGGGGCAAGTTGTTTTTATTATTAACACTGTTGAAGGAGGATGGAATGGCAGAACAGTAGCTGGTATAGAGTGTCCTGAAGGCACTTATTATTATATTCTTCATGCTCTTGGAGGCGATGGTGTAGAATATAATTTTCAAGGCCCAGTTGGGCTGATTCGGTAATAACAAAAGAGCATTCAAAACAACTTGTAGGTACTGCATCAGAGAAAAAAAATGATTTAGACTTATATTTCTAAATCCTATTTATCAAAAATATGAAGTCTCGTCAACAATATTAAAAAACATAAAGGGTAGTGGTAGCAGTTATTTTTGAAGGTTTTTAACTAGATTGCATCATATGTAGCATAAAACAACCCTTTTTTTAGCACTAACTTGGAATTAATTAAATAGATGTTTAGGATTAAAATGAATAAACCACTTTTTTATAACTATTTGATAATGATTGGTATAGTCTTAGTTGCTTTATGTTCTAATAGTTGTAATAAATCAGACACTACCTCTTATACAATAACTGTCGGAGCCTATACGCTGGACAGTTTAGCCAATTATGTTTTTACCGGTAATGAATTGATCTTTGATTCCAATGAGGATTGTCAAACATGGAGTAGAACTGCATCTGGAGATTCGCATTCCACTGCTTCACACCTTCATTATAACGCTGCCGCAAATGTATCATATGATGATAGTAATACATCTTTTAGCTGGACAGAATATGGACCTGAACTAGATCAGGTATCAATCGAAACGACTTGCAGTAATGCTAATGGAGGAGTAAATAAAACGGTAAATAATTCAAGTTACTACCAAGACAAACCAAACTTATTTCTGAAGATAATTAGTGTGATAGAAAACTAAAACAGTCTGAACAATAGGGGGAAAATATTAAAACGATTTCTTAACTATGATCATCAATTATTCAAAATAAAAAGGCGTAAAAATTCAACGGAGTTTGAGATTACTCAATAGTTGTGAAGATAACTTACAACCTGAGTAACTGCTCAGCTGATATCGTCTCTAAAAACAATATGACTAGAAAAGAATTTCTCAAAATTTGCGGCTTGTTGGGAATTATTGTTCCTTTCAACGCATCATGTATTGCAAGAAGTTTATTAAATAATATCAGCAATAAATTCGAAGGAAAAGTAACAATTATCGGAGCTGGAGCTGGGGGGCTATCAGCCGGTTACCTTCTTGATCAGTTAGGAATTGATTTTGAAATACTTGAAGCTTCTTCAAATTTCGGTGGAAGAATGAAAATAAACACCAATTTTGCAGAGTTTCCAATACCACTAGGTGCAGAATGGATAGAGACAAAGTGCGAAATATTTTCAGAAATTTTGAATGATGAATCAGTTCACCTTGATGTCAAAACTATAAAGGATACGCCCGACTACAAATTTATTAATTCATCTTGGTATAATTTCTATGAGATATATATAGTCCCGCGCATTTTAGAAAAAATAGTATTCAATTCCGTTGTGAAAAAAATTGATTATTCTGAAGAAAAAATTAGTATTTTAACGAGCCAAGGATTGAAAGTTGCTGATAAAGTAATTGTAAGTGTTCCATTAAAGATCCTTCAAGTTGGAGACATTGAGTTTATTCCAGATTTATCAAAGAAGAAGCAGAGCGTAATTAAAAATGCGCAAATATGGGATGGGTTTAAAGCCTTCTTTGAATTCTCAAACAAATTTTATGATTCAGGATTTGAAAAAATTATTGAGAACTCAAACGCTGGACAAAAGATTTTTTACGATGCGTCATTTGGACAGAATAGCGACAATAACATTATTGGTTTGTTTGCCGTTGGAAGCGCCGTTGGCAAATATAACTCCTTATCAAAAAGTCAATTAAAGGATGTGGTTTTAAAGGAACTCGACATGCTATTTTCAAATCAGGCAACCATTAATTATAAAAAACACCTTTGTCATAATTGGAATAAGGAGCCCTTCATAAAAGGTGGTTATCTTTCGGACTACGCCGATTGGAAAGATGTACGAAGATTAGGTGAATCTGTAGAAAACAAAGTGTATTTTGCTGGCGGGGAATATACAGATGGAGAAAATTGGGTATCAGTTCATACTGCTGCGCTATCAGCAAAAAGAGCCGTTGATGAGATTTTTAATAATACTGAATATAATAAAACCTAGGTTGCATAGTTTTAGCTGCCTGAACGCATTTTAATTGAAACTTTTAACCCTAGAGACCTAATTACAGAAAGCAACCGCTGAGGTAGATTTTCATGTTTTTAATGTGAGTAAAGTATATGAAATAGACTAATTCTTCTTTTTCTTTTCTTTTTTATCCTTTCCAATTGAAATTGTGTAATCATCTATATTACCCATAACTTTTATGTTTACATAAGCGGTTTTCTTGGTCGGGTCTAAATATTCTATTTCATCTATTTGATTTTTGTCTACTTCAGCTTCTTTTTTTCCAAACAGAGTATTCCATGCGGTTTTTCCAATTAATTTTAGTGGTAGTTTTACATAATACTCCATGTTTAAGTCCATGTCCTGAGTTCCGGAAAATTGCATATATCCAAGACTAGAATTTATGGTCATCAATGGCATATCGATGGTTCCATTTAAATAATTAAATTTATTTGTAAGTGTATCAAATTGCACAATGTGCAGGTTTTTTCCACCAAAATAAGGCTCTAATATCAGCAATGTTTTATAATCAATTAATCTTCCGTTTAGAATTTCAACATTCATATGAACTTCGGAATCATCTAGTATTGGAATCAGATCCGGATGCATATGAATTTTACCGCTAATTTCGGATGTTATTTGGCCTTGAAGATTTTCTGAAAGAATATAGTCTTGACCAAAATTTTCGAATTTAAAGAGTAATTTTTCCAGATCTACACCATTCAGTTTCATAATAGGACTGAAATATATTTTATCCCTATTCGACCCATTAAAATATCCATTTATATCCATTTTTCCTCCGGCAATGTTCATCTGCATGGTGTCTAAATAAATATAATGCTCAGGATTTGTTCTTAAATTAGAATTAAAGTTTTTTATTAAATACCGATGATAATTTAGATGATCAATTTTCAGATCAAAAGTCATGTTTGTAAAAGGAATGTCATAAATATTAAAAACAGCTTCATGGTCCTCTGGATTATTGGCGAGATCCGTTTTAGAACCATTGTAATTAAATAATTCATCGAAGTCTAGACGACTGGAAACTAAGCCAAAATGATTGTCCCTTTTCCGGATTGATTCGTCTTTACCTAGGTAATAGTTTAGATTGATATCAAAAATACTTTTTCCAAGCTTACCTTTAAGATTATTAATAATAAGATGATCATCTTCATAATGTGCACTTCCTTCTAAATACTCTAGTCGCATTGGATGAATTTTCATTTTGCCAGCTACCTGATTCAAGCTTAAATCAACAGACTGGATTATGCTGTCAAAATAAAGTCGAGCACCTCCATGAAGTTTTAAACCTGACAGTGATTCATGACGATAATCCTCCGGAACATAATTTTCTCCTTGATAGGAAAATAAATCATGCAATTCTAGATTATTTGAGACTAGATCAAATTCTATATTTGTATTTCCTTTTGGATTGATTTGCATCCATTTTTCGTACTCACTTAATTTACCGTTAAAATGAAAATCACTCTTATCAATCATTCCGGAAAAATCGATTATTTGCAAGGAGCTATCTTCAACTAATACATCTGCATGAAAATCATGAAAAACATGGGGGTAATTGTCTAGTTTAGCATACAAATTCTCAATAAAGAATTCTCCAACTGGCAGGTTAGCAGACTCTGTAAATGAACGCGCAGAACTTATAAATTTTAGTTGCATCGTTAAGTCATTAATTTTCTCGTTTATGGCGGATGTGTCTGTCTTTTCAGAATTAGCTAATTCGCCTAAATCAATCAATTTTGATTTTATGGCAAGATTGGCAACTATCTGATCAGATGAATGATGAAGTATTGCAGGTAGGTCTGAAATGCTTCCTGAGACATTGATGTCTGTCGTCCCTACCTTAGCTCTAAGATGTTGAATAGTAGCTTCATGACCGTCCAATTTAATTTTTGTATCAAGGTTGTTTAATGGTAAGTGATAGGTTCCGGTGTTAAATGATAAACCAGAAATTTTCAATTCTGAATAATAGGCTTCATTTAATTTTTCGATACTTTTCTCTGGATTGGTTAGGTCAATAATATCGTGAAACTTCATTTTAAGTTCAACTTGCCCTTCTAAATTTTCAAAGTCAGTTTGATTGGCAAACTCGGCCAAAAAATTCAAGTCAAAATCCGAGTCTAATGTCATTTCAATTTCGGGAGATTCAAAATTAACAACATGTAAGGTTGCTTTAAAGGTTCC